>NZ_CP093342.1:1831431-2441908 GCF_022637555.1 Microbacterium sp. H1-D42
GACGACTTCGACCGCGTCCAGTCCGAATTCATCAAGGTGCTGCCGCGCGACTTCGCGGCAGTGCAGACCATGCGCCAGGAAGCGGAGGCCGAGGGCATCGACCCGGACGGCGACGTGATCTGGAACCGGATCCTGGAGGTGACCGGTGGCTGACCCCAAAGGCTTTCTGAAGACGACCGAGCGGGAGCTTCCCGCCCGCCGCCCCGTGCCGGTGCGCATCATGGACTGGAAAGAGGTCTATGAGCCCGGTGACCGGAACGTGCTCAAGCGACAGGCGAGCCGGTGCATGGACTGCGGTGTGCCGTTCTGCCACTCCGGATGCCCGCTCGGCAACCTCATCCCGGAATGGAACGACCTCACCTGGCGCGGCGAGGACCGCTCCGCGATCGAGCGTCTGCACGCCACGAACAACTTCCCGGAGTTCACAGGGCGGCTCTGCCCTGCACCGTGTGAGAGCGCGTGCGTGCTGGGCATCAACCAGCCCGCAGTGACGATCAAGCAGATCGAGGTCTCGATCATCGACGAGGCGTTCGAGCGCGGCTGGGTGCAGCCGCAGCCTCCGCAGCGCCTCACCGGCAAGACCGTCGCGGTCGTCGGATCCGGCCCTGCAGGGCTCGCCGCGGCCCAGCAGCTCACGCGCGCCGGCCACACCGTCGTCGTGTTCGAGCGTGACGACCGCATCGGCGGACTGCTGCGCTATGGCATCCCGGACTTCAAGATGGAGAAGACCCATCTCGACATCCGACTGCAGCAGATGCAGGACGAGGGCACGCGCTTCCGCGCCGGCGTCGAGATCGGCGCCGACATCACGTGGGACGAGTTGCGCGCACGCTACGACTCCGTGCTCATCGCGACGGGTTCGACGGTGCCGCGCGACCTGGCGATCCCCGGTCGCGACCTCGCCGGCGTGCACTTCGCCATGGAGTACCTGGTGGAGTCCAACCACGCGACCGCCGGGGACGACGTCAGCGATCAGATCACCGCCGGCGGCAAGCACGTCGTGGTGATCGGCGGCGGCGACACCGGCGCCGACTGCATCGGCACCGCTCACCGTCAGGGAGCGCTCAGCGTCACCAACCTGGCGATCGGGCGTCAGCCCGGTGAGGAGCGCGCTGAGCACCAGCCGTGGCCGACGATGCCGACGCTGTTCGAGGTGCAGTCCGCGCACGAGGAGGGCGGGGAGCGCAGCTATCTGGCATCCACCGTCGAGTTCCTCTCGGATGCTGCCGGCGAAGTGCGCGCAGTGCGCGTCGCCGAGACCGAGTTCATCGGCGGACGGCGCGTGCCGAAGAGCGGGACCGAGCGTGAGATCCCGGCCGACCTGGTGCTGATCGCGATGGGCTTCACCGGCCCTGAGGCCGACTCGTTCGGCGGCGGCAGCGAACCGGCGATCACCGACCGCGGCACGCTGCGGCGCAGCGCGGACTACGCTTCCTCGCTTCCCGGTGTGTACGTCGCCGGTGACGCGGGGCGCGGCCAGTCGCTGATCGTCTGGGCGATCGCGGAGGGCCGTGCCGCGGCAGCCGAGATCGACCGCCACCTGATGGGCGCGACCTCGCTGCCGATCCCGGTGGCGGCAACAGACGTCGCACTCAGCGTTCAGCCCGCGTAGGCTGAGGGCGGCAACGTCGCCACTTTCTTTTTGTTCCCTTCTGACCCTGGAGAAGATTTGAGACGCGCGAAGATCGTCGCCACCCTAGGACCTGCCACCTCGACCTATGAGACGGTCCGTGCCCTGATCGACGCCGGCGTCGATGTCGCCCGGCTGAACCTCAGCCATGGCGACTACGGCGTCCACGACGCGAACTATGCGAACGTGCGGCGTGCCGCTGACGACGCCGGTCGCGCTGTGGCCGTTCTGGTCGATCTGCAGGGACCGAAGATCCGCCTGGGCAAGTTCGAGGACGGCCCCTACGAGCTCGCGGCCGGTGACATCTTCAAGATCACCACCGAGGACATCATCGGCAACCGCGAGATCTGCGGCACGACGTTCAAGGGGCTGCCCCAGGACGTCAAGCCGGGCGACTTCCTGCTGATCGATGACGGCAAGGTGCGAGTCGAGGTCGTCGAGACCGACGGCACCGTCGTGACGACCAAGGTCATCGTGGCCGGTGCGGTCTCCAACAACAAGGGCATCAATCTGCCCGGCGTCGCCGTCAACGTGCCTGCACTGAGCACGAAGGACGAGGACGACCTGCGCTGGGGCCTGCGCACCGGCGCCGACCTCATCGCACTGTCCTTCGTCCGCAATGCCGAAGACGTCGAGCGCGTGCACGAGATCATGGCCGAAGAGGGCGTGCGCGTCCCCGTCATCGCCAAGATCGAGAAGCCGCAGGCCGTCGAGGCGCTCGAGGAGATCGTGGATGCCTTCGACGGCATCATGGTCGCGCGAGGTGACCTCGGAGTCGAGCTTCCGCTCGAGGCGGTGCCGATCGTGCAGAAGCGTGCGGTCGAGATCGCTCGCCGCATGGCGAAGCCGGTCATCGTCGCCACCCAGATGCTCGAGTCGATGATCGAGAGCCCGGTGCCGACCCGCGCCGAGACCTCGGACGTCGCCAACGCCGTCCTCGACGGCGCGGACGCCGTGATGCTGTCTGGCGAGACGAGCGTGGGGGAGTACCCCGTGGTGGTCGTCGAGACCATGGCGCGCATCGTCGAGTCGACCGAGGAGCACGGCCTGGAGCGCATCCTGCCGCTGAACACCAAGCCGCGCACGCAGGGTGGTGCCATCACGCTGGCAGCGCTCGAGGTCGCCGAGTTCGTCGACGCGAAGTTCCTGTGCGTGTTCACCCAGTCCGGTGACTCGGCCCGCCGCCTCTCGCGGCTGCGTTCGCGGATCCCCATGCTCGCGTTCACGCCTGAGCCGGGCATCCGACGCCGCATGGCACTCACCTGGGGCATCCAGTCCACCCTCGTGGAGTCGGTGCAGCACACCGATTCGATGTACCGCCAGGTGGACGAGTACCTGCTGCGCACGAAGCTCGCGGCTGAAGGCGACAAGGTCGTCGTGATCTCTGGATCCCCTCCCGGGATCATCGGCTCGACCAACGACATCCGCGTCCACAAGGTCGGGGATGCCGTTGGCGGAGCCGCTCCCGTCTACAAGACCGGAGTCTGAGCGTCCGAGAAGGGGCGGGGAGTGCACAGTTCGCTGTGCGCCCCGCCCTTTCTCATGCGCTAAAGTCGATCCGGGCCGGCGTGGCGGAATGGCAGACGCGGAGCACTCAAAATGCTTTGTCCGAGAGGACGTGTGGGTTCGACCCCCACCGCCGGCACTCACCTCCGATAGGATTTCTTCTGTGACTGAGCAAGAACAGCCCGAGCAGCCCACGGCCTCCGCCCCGCGACGCGTCGTCGTCGCCGAGGATGAGTCGCTGATCCGCCTCGATATCGTCGAGATTCTGCGCGACAACGGCTTCGATGTCGTCGGCGAGGCCGGCGATGGCGAGACCGCAGTGCAACTCGCAACCGAACTTCGCCCCGACCTGGTCGTGATGGACGTGAAGATGCCCCAGCTGGACGGCATCAGCGCGGCCGAGAAGCTGCACAAGGCGAACATCGCCCCCGTCGTGCTGCTGACCGCATTCAGCCAGAAGGAGCTCGTCGAGCGCGCCAGCGAGGCCGGCGCCCTGGCGTACGTCGTGAAGCCCTTCACGCCGAACGACCTGCTGCCGGCGATCGAGATCGCTCTGGCCCGCCACGAGCAGATCATCACGCTCGAGGCCGAGGTCGCTGACATGGTCGAGCGCTTCGAGACCCGCAAGCTCGTCGATCGGGCCAAGGGCCTGCTGAACGAGAAGATGGGCCTTTCCGAGCCCGAGGCGTTCCGCTGGATCCAGAAGGCCTCGATGGACCGTCGCCTGACGATGCAGGACGTCGCCAAGGCGATCATCGAGCAGCTCGCGCCGAAGAAGTGAGCCGCGCGACCCAGAACTGAGAGACGGCCCCGGTGCATCGCACCGGGGCCGTCTTCGTCTCTTCAGCCGTCAGGCCTTCATGTCGCGGATCATGTTGGTGATGCGGATGGTCGAGCAGCGGCGGCCCTGATCGTCGGTGACGACGATCTCATGCACGGTCAGGCTGCGGCCGAGATGCACCGGCGTGCAGACGCCGGTGACGGTGCCTGAGGTCGCCGATCGGGTGTGCGTGGCATTGATGTCGATCCCGACGGCGAGCTTGCCTGGGCCCGCGTGCAGATTCGCCGACATCGATCCGAGCGACTCGCCCATGACCACGTAGGCTCCGCCGTGCAGAAGCCCGACCGGCTGGGTGTTGCCCTCGACTGGCATCGTTGCGACGCTGCGCTCGACCGAGAACTCGGTGAACTCGATCCCCATCTTCTCGGCAAGGGCGCCCTTGCCACGGGCATTGGCCCAGTCCAGTCCAGGTGTCAAGGCCTGATCCGTCACGCGTCCTCCTCAGCGAGTGTCCGCCGTGCTCGTTAGGCTTGCTGATGTGACGGACTCCGCAAAGCCTACCCTCATGGTCGTCGACGGCCACTCGCTCGCCTACCGGGCCTTCTTCGCCCTCCCCGTGGAGAATTTCACGACGAAGGACAATCAGCACACGAACGCCATCTACGGCTTCCTGTCGATGCTCGTGAACCTCATCAAGGCCGAGCAGCCGACCCACCTGGCGA
The DNA here is from genome assembly GCF_022637555.1 of Microbacterium sp. H1-D42. NCBI lineage: Bacteria > Bacillati > Actinomycetota > Actinomycetes > Micrococcales > Microbacteriaceae > Microbacterium > Microbacterium sp. H1-D42. Next base: position 1,836,071 of record NZ_CP093342.1, read on the forward strand.
TCGCCTTCGACACCTCGCGACACTCGTTCCGCACAGATGAGTACCCCGAGTACAAGGCCACGCGGTCTGAGACGCCGTCCGAGTTCAAGGGACAGATCCCGCTGCTGCAGGACTGCCTAGCCGCCATGTCGATCCCGGTGCTCACCAAAGAGGGCATCGAGGCCGACGACATCCTCGCGACGCTCTCGGTGCAGGGCTCTGAGAAGGGCTACGACGTCCTCGTCGTCTCCGGCGACCGCGACACCATCCAGCTCGTCAACGACAAGGTCACGCTGCTGTACCCGTCTGTGCAGGGCGTCTCGCAGCTGAAGCGCTACGACCCGACCGCGGTGCAGGAGCGCTACGGTGTGCGCCCCGAGCAGTACCCCGATATCGCCGCGCTCGTCGGAGAGACCAGCGACAATCTGCCTGGCGTGCCGAAGGTCGGCGAGAAGACCGCGGTGAAGTGGCTCACGCAGTTCGGCAGCCTCGACGAGCTTCTCGAGCGCGCCGAGGAGATCAAGGGCGTCGTGGGCGGCAACCTGCGCGAGCACATGGACGACGTGCGCCGCAACCGCAAGCTGAACCGGCTGCTGACCGACGTCGAACTGCCGGTCGGCCCTGACGAGCTCATCGTCACGCCGATCGATGCGCAGGCCGTGCGCGACATCTTCGCCCGGCTCGAGTTCCGCACGCTGCTGCCGCGGGTGTTCGAGGCCGTCGGCGCCGGTGACGAGCCGGTGCACGACGAGCCGGCCGTGCAGGTTCCGGCTGCGGTGGAGGCGACGGGCGCTGAGATCGCGGCTTGGCTCGCGACCCAGAACGGCGAGCTCGGCCTCACCCTGGTGACGAACGCCGGTGTGATCTCGCGCGTCGGCATCGCAGGCGACACCGAACTGCGCGAGGGCGATTGGAACGACCAGACCGCCGCCGCGCTGCGCGGGTGGCTCGAATCCGATGCCGGGAAGGTGCTCAACGACGCGAAGGTCCAGGTCAAGGCGCTGCTGCGCGCCGGCATCCGACTGGGGGGCCTCCACTACGACACCCTGCTCGCCGGGTGGCTGATGCGGCCGAGCTTCCCCGACAAGACCCTCGCGCACCTCGTCGGCCGCTACCTCGACGAGAAGCTCCCCGAAGCCGACCCGTCGCAGCTGGTGCCAGAGACCGACGGCGCCACGCCGTCGCAGGAGGCGTGGTTCACGCTGCGCACCGCGGCGGCCATTCGCGAGCAGATGCCCGAGTCCGTGACCTCCGTGCTCACCGACATCGAACTGCCGACGCTGCTGGTTCTGGCCGACATGGAGTTGGCCGGCGTCGCCGTCTCGCACGACGTGCTCTCCACGTTCTCGGCCGAGCTGCTCACCCGCACCGACGCTCTCGCCGCCGACGCGTTCGCGATGGTCGGGCGCGAGTTCAACCTCGGCTCGCCGAAGCAGCTCCAGGAGGTGCTGTTCGAAGACCTGCAGCTGCCGAAGACCCGCAAGACGAAGACGGGATACTCGACGGATGCTGCGGTGCTGGCAGACCTGCAGGAGACCAACCCGCACCCGTTCCTCGACCTGCTGCTGCAGTACCGCGAGGCGACGAAGCTGCGGCAGATCATCGAGTCGCTCGACAGCGCCATCGGCAAGAACGGGCCGGTGGACGACGATCACCGCATCCACACCACATACGTGCAGACCGGCAGCCAGACCGGTCGCCTGTCGAGCACGGATCCCAATCTGCAGAACATCCCCGTGCGCACCGAGGAGTCGCGTCGCATCCGCAGCGCGTTCGAGGTGGGCGAGGGCTACGAGACGCTGCTGACCGCCGACTACTCGCAGATCGAGATGCGCATCATGGCGCACCTGTCCGGCGACGCAGGTCTCATCGAGGCGTTCAACTCGGGCGAGGACCTGCACCGCTTCGTGGGCGCACGCGTCTTCGGCGTCGAGCCGGAAGAGGTCACATCGGCGATGCGCACCAAGGTGAAGGCGATGTCGTACGGACTGGTCTACGGCCTCTCGGCCTTCGGCCTGTCGAAGCAGCTGCGCATCGAGCAGTCCGAGGCGAAGAGGCTGATGATGGAGTACTTCGCCCGCTTCGGCGCCGTGCGCGACTATCTGCGCGCCTCAGTGCTGCAGGCGAAGGAAGACGGATACACCGAGACGATCTTCGGCCGCCGTCGTCCGTTCCCGGATCTGACCAGCCCCAACCGCGTACTGCGTGAGAACGCCGAGCGCGCAGCGCTGAACGCCCCCATCCAGGGCAGCGCAGCCGACATCATGAAGATCGCGCTGAACCGGATCCACGCTGACCTGCGCGAGGCCGGGCTCGCTTCCCGCGCGCTGCTGCAGATCCACGACGAGCTCGTGGTGGAGATCGCACCGGGGGAGTGGGATCGGGTGGAGGCGATCGTCCGCACACAGATGGCCGGCGCAGCCGACCTCTCCGTGCCACTCGACGTGCAGGTCGGAGCAGGACGTGACTGGAACGAGGCCGCGCACTAGACAGCGCTGCGGGGCTAGGCTCGAATCCATGACTGCTGAGCCCCGCACCCCGTCCGCCATCGACCAGGTCGCCGAGGACTGGGTCGACACGCTGGTCGAGCTGTCGCCGGTCCTTGCCACCTACATCGGACGCAATGAAGCGAACGCCCGGCTCGACGACGTGAGCCCCGCCGGACACGACCGCGCCGTCGCGGCAGCCCGCGACGCTCTCGCGAAGCTGGATGCCCTCGAGCCGGTCGACAAGATCGACGAGGTCACCAAGACAGACCTGTCGGCCGAGCTGCGCCTGCAGTCGGAGCTGCACGACGCCCAGTGGCATCTGCGAGACCTCAACGTCATCGCATCTGCGCCGCAGGACTTCCGTCAGGCGTTCGATCTTATGCCCACCGACACCGTCGAGGACTGGTCGGTCGTCTCCGAGCGCCTGTCAGCGGTCCCCGGAGCGTTGAAGGGCTACATCGAGACGCTGCGCGAGGGCATCCGACACGGCGTGGTCCCTGCCCGCCGCCAGGTGCGCGAGGTCGCGACGCAGATCGCCCGCTACAGCGCCGACGAGGGCTTCTTCGCCGACTTCGTCGCGGGAGCTGCTCCTAAGGGCGGCCAGCTGCCGGCATCCCTCGCCCGCGACCTGGCCGACCACGCCGGCGCCGCACGCGTCGCGTACGACGCGCTCGGTGAGTTCCTCACCGGCGAGCTCGCCCCGGTGGCAGGGGAGGAGGATGCCGTCGGTCGTGACCTGTACGCGCTGAACTCCCGCCGCTTCCTCGGCGCCACCATCGACCTCGACGAGACCTACGAGTGGGGGCGCGAGGAGCTCGCGCGGATGATCGCCGAGCAGGAATCGATCGCCCGCGAGATCCTGCCAGGTGCCACCGTGGAGGAGGCCGTGGCGCACCTCGAGGCCGATCCGGCCCGCAAACTGCAGGGCACCGACGCGCTGCAGAAGTGGATGCAGGAGACCAGCGACCGTGCGATCGCCGAGCTGGGTGCGTCGCACTTCGACATCCCCGAGCAGATCCGCGAGCTCGAGTGCATGATCGCGCCCACGCAGGAAGGCGGCATCTACTACACCGGTCCGACCGACGACTTCTCCCGCCCGGGCCGGATGTGGTGGTCTGTGCCCGCGGGTGTCACCGAGTTCGACACCTGGCGCGAGCTGACCACTGTCTACCACGAGGGCGTTCCCGGCCACCACCTGCAGATCGCGCAGGCGACGTACAACCGCGCCGAGCTGAACACCTGGCGACGTGTGCTCGCCGGCACCTCCGGTCACGCCGAAGGCTGGGCGCTGTACGCCGAGCGGCTGATGCAGCAGCTCGGGTACCTCGATGACCCGGCCGACCGGCTCGGCATGCTCGACGGCCAGCGCATGCGCGCGCTGCGCGTGGTGCTCGACATCGGCGTGCACCTGAAGAAGCCGCGGCTCGACGGCCAGGGCGTGTGGGACCACGACTACGCCCTCGACCAGATGCGCCACAACGTCAACATGCCGGACGAGTTCCGTCAGTTCGAGGTCAACCGCTACCTGGGCTGGCCGGGGCAGGCGCCGTCGTACAAGGTCGGCCAGCGCATCTGGGAGCAGGTGCGTGACACCGTGCGCGAGCAGCAGGGTGACGCGTTCAACTTCAAGGACTTCCACAAGCAGGCGCTCGACATCGGCGGCGTCGGCCTCGACACGTTGCGCAGCAGCTTCGTGAGTTGAACATGTCGATCCAATTCGGACTCGACACCTTCGGCGATGTCACCCGCGGCCAGGACGGCGAGCTGCTCAGTCAGGCGCAGACGATCCGCAACGTGGTGGCGCAGGCCGAGCTGGCAGAGAGCATCGGCATCGACTTCTTCGGAGTCGGTGAGCACCATCGTCCTGATTTCGCGATCTCCGCTCCTGAGATGGTGCTCGCCGCCATCGCCGCGCGCACCGACAGCATCCGACTCGGCACAGCGGTGACGGTGCTGTCCTCGGATGACCCTGTGCGGGTGTACGAGCGCTTCGCGACGCTGGACGCTGTCTCGAGCGGTCGCGCCGAGATCGTCGTGGGACGCGGATCATTCGTCGAGTCGTTCGCCCTGTTCGGTCACGATCTGCGCGACTATGAGGCGCTGTTCGAAGAGAAGCTGGAGCTGCTCGTCGAGCTCGTGAAGGAGCAGCCGGTCACCTGGTCGGGCACGATGCGTCCCGCTCTGGACGGCGCTGATGTGTTCCCCAAGACCGAGAACGGCATGCCGATCTGGGTCGGCGTCGGCGGCAGCCCCGAGTCGGTGATGCGCGTCGCACGCCACGGCGTCGGCCTGATGCTCGCGATCATCGGCGGATCAGCCGGGCGCTTCGCACCGTTCGTCGAGCTGTATCACCGGTCGGTGGCCAGTTACGGCACGCAGGCGCACCCGATCGTCGTGCACTCACCAGGACATGTCGGCGAGACCGATGATGACGCCTGGGACGAGGCGTACCCCGGGTTCGAGGCGATGCACGAGACGATCGGGCGGGAACGAGGATGGCCGGCGTACAGTCGCGCGCGCTTCCAGAATGAGGTCGGCCCCGCCGGCGCGGTCTACAGTGGCTCGCCCGAGCGGGTGGCGGCCAAGATCGCCGACACGATCCGCACGCTCGGCGTCGGTCGTTTCGATCTGAAGTACGCCAACGGCACGCTCTCGCACGAGGCGATGATGCGCAGCATCGAGCTGTACGGCACCGAGGTCATCCCACGCGTGAAACGATTGCTGGCCGACGACTGAACCTGACCCGCGGGCGTCCGAGGCCGCCGGCGGGAATAGGCTGGAGTGATGGCAGCAGTGCGTTTTGTGGCGATCGGCGACTCCTTCACCGAGGGGGTGGGGGATGAGCTCCCCGACGGCACGGTGCGCGGCTGGGCCGATCTGACGGCGCAGGGATGGGCGGATGCCACCGGCGAGCCGATCCAGTACTCGAACCTCGCGATCCGCGGGCGCCTGGTGTGGCCGATCGTCGACGAGCAGCTCGATCGCGCCCTGACCCTGCAGCCCACCCATCTCTCTTTCAACGGCGGAGGCAACGACATCCTGCGGCCCGGCGTCGACATCGAGCACATCGCCGATGCATTCACCCGCGTGCTGCGCCGGTGCGACGAAGAGGGTGTGCAGCTCATCCTGCTCTCGGGGGCGAACCCCAGCCCGCAGCTGCCGATGGGCGACGTGTTCCAGAAGCGCGGCGATCTGCTGGCTGCGGCCGTCGAGCGTCGGATCGAGAACTGCCCCGACGTGATCCGCGCGTGGAACTGGCCGGACGCCGAACTGTCGCAGCCGCGGTACTGGTCACAGGACCGTCTGCATATGAATGCGAACGGGCATCACCGAGTGGCCGCGCGCGTGCTGAATGCGCTGGGTCTTGAACCGCGCGAGGACTGGTGGGCGCCAACCACCGCGCTGCCGACCGGAGCGTCCGGGTTCGCCTACTACAGGGAGTTCGTCGGTCCGTGGATCAAGCGGCGCGTCACACGCACGTCGTCCGGCGACGGGCGCGCGGCGAAGTACGCCGATTGGGTAGAGCGGATGCCGCAGTGAGTCGCTTCAGCGGGCGGCGCCTGCCGCGTCGGTTCCTGCAGCTCGCGGTCGGCCTGTTCCTCTACGGAATCGGCATCGCATTCATCATCCGCGGGGCGATCGGCGCCGCGCCCTGGGATGTGCTGGCACAGGGGATCGCTCGGCATGTGCCCCTTTCCTTCGGCACAGTCACGATCCTGGTCAGCGTCATCGTGCTGCTGCTGTGGATCCCCATCAAGCAGAAGCCGGGCATCGGCGCGATCCTGAACGCCCTGGCGGTCGGGCCTGCGGCCGACCTCGGCCTGCGGATCCTTCCCGAACCCGATGCGCTGTGGCTGCAGGTGCTGTTCTTCGCGATCGGCCTCACAGTGCTCGCCGCGGCGACAGGACTGTACATCGGCGCGCATTTCGGTCCGGGCCCGCGTGACGGACTCATGACTGGTCTGCACCAGCAGCTGGGCTGGCCGATCTGGGTGGTGCGCACCGGCCTGGAGGTGACCGTGGTGATCATCGGCTGGGCGCTCGGCGGCAACGTCGGCGTCGGCACGGTGGCATTCGCGCTGCTGGTCGGACCGATGTGCCAGTTCTTCATGCGCGTGTTCGCCGTGCGGCTCGCCGGGGGCGAGGATCCGCGACGCGGCGCCGGCACGCACACCGGACCTGTCCCGGTGCGGGGCTGACGAGGGTGGATCTCTGGGAGCTGCAGGCGCTGCCGGCCGGCTCGGTGACGCTGCATGACGCACGTCGCAAGACGCACCGCACCGTTCCGCTCGAGCCGTTCGAGATCGGCGTCTTCGCCGTCACCGAAGAGCAGTTCGCTGAGGTCCTCGGGGTGCCGGCGCAGCATCCACGTCGCCCCGCCCGCGATCTCAGCTGGCTGCGCGCGGTGCGCTTCTGCAACGCAGCCTCCGAGTGGGAGGGACTCGACCCCGCCTATACGTTCGACGGCGAGGACGTCACGTGGCACGTCGACAGCGACGGATACCGTCTGCCGACCGAGGCGGAGTGGGAGTACGCCTGCCGGGCAGGCTCCGTGGGCCCGCATTACGCTCCGCTGCCCGATGCCGCGTGGACCGCTGCCGATGGCGGTTCGGCTCCGCATGACGTCGGGCTCAAGCTGCCGAACCTCAACGGCCTCTTCGACACGCTCGGCAACGTCTGGGAGTGGTGCTGGGACTTCTTGGACCCCGAGCGGTATGACGACTACCGGGTGTTCCGCGGGGGCGGGTTCGCCGATGACGCCTTCAGCGTGCGCGCGTCGGTGCGGCGCGGCGGCGCGCCGCGGATGCACCACGACGACGTCGGCATGCGGTTCGCGCGCGGGGGCTTCGATGCAGTGGATGCTGCGCAGGGCTGGTCTGCACAGGCCGACCTCGAGCACGGCGGGCGCGGGGGAGCGCGCCCGATGGGGTGGACGCCGCGGGGCTGACGCTCAGCCCTTCACGCGGATCATGTATCGGTTGGGGTCTTCCGACGGCGCGAAGCCGTACTGCGCGTACAGCCCGTGGGCGTCGGCTGTTGCCAGCACGATGCGCTTCACCGGCAGGGACTCGATGTCGGCGACCACTCCGGCGACGAGCATCTTCCCGGCTCCGCTGCCCCGTACGGCGGGATCGACGAAGACGTCGCACAACCAGGCGAATGTGACGCCGTCGGTGACCACGCGCGCATAGGCGACCTGCGTGCCTGCTGCGTCGAGGATCGCATAGTTGCGCGACGCGTCGATGGCGGCATCCTGCAGCTCACGCGCTCTTCCCTTGGCCCAGTAGGACTGATCGCTGAGCCACGTGTGCACCCGCTCGCGGTCGATGTCGGCGCTGTCGGTGCTGAGGCGGTAGCCGTGGGTCATCGGTGTCGTCTTCTCTCGGGGTCGAGCCCCATCCGGATGCGGGTGTTCTTGCGCTCGTAGATGATGAAGGCGGTGCCGAGCGCCCACAGCGGCAGCTGGGTGAGGAAGGCCCACCGGAACGCCTCCAGGGAGTACGTGTCCGGGGTGCCGGCGCCCTGCACATCGAGCATCAGGCCGATCAGGAAGATCGCCACGAGCGCGGCGAGGAATCCGCCGGAGTTGGTCACGCCGGTTGCGGTGCTGAGCCGGTGCGCCGGGTTGTGCGTGCGGGCGTGGTCGAACGCGATCATGGATGCCGGACCTCCGGCGGCAAGGCAGATGACGAGCACGGTGAGCAGCCAGATCGGCGCTGGGCCCGGCCAGAACGCGACCGCGAGCCAGGCGATCACCTGCACGACGATGCTGGGCAGCACCAGGGCCAGCGAGCGCCGTGTCGGGATGCGTCGCGACAGCATCCCGAGCAGGGGACTCAGCGACATCGCCACGACGACGTTCAGCGAGAGCAAGCCTGCGGCCGCCGCGGCGGAGAGCCCCTCGCCGGCGGTCAGGAACGGCATGCCCCACAACAGCAGGAAGGCCGTGCCTGCGAAGGGAGTGGTGAAGTGCGACCAGAAGGCGAGGCGGGTGCCCGGGTGCGCCCACGCCGCGCGGATGCCGACGCCGGTGTCGATGGCAGACGTGACGACCCGGACGACCCCGGTCTCGGTGTTGACGCTCACGTCGGCCTGCTGCTCAGCCGGATGGTTGCGCACGATCGCCCAGACCAGCACCGCGAAGAGCAATCCGAGGCCGGCGATGCTGCCGAAGGTGATCGTCCAGGACGTCGCGTGCAGCAGGGCCGCGAGCGGCAGAAGCGCGGCGAGCTGACCAGTCTGCCCGACGAGCCCCGTCAGCTGCACCATGATCGGGCCTCGCTGCGCCGGGAACCAGGTGGCCACCAGGCGCAGCACCGCGGGGAAGATCGCGGCATCGCCGGCACCCAGCAGCACGCGGGCGACGAGCGCGACGCCGATGCTGGGCGAGATCGCCATCACGAACTGGCCGAGGGCCATCAACAGCATCCCGATCACCATGATGGGTCGAGACCCGAAGCGGTCGAGCAGTACGCCGATCGGGATCTGCATGCCGCCGTAGACGGCGAGCTGCACGACGGCGAACATCGAAAGGGTCGCGGCGTCGGCGTCGAACCGCTCGGCGGTGTCGACCCCCACCGCGCTGAGGGAGTTCCGGTTCGTGATCGCGAGGATGTACGCGGCGACCGCGACACCCCAGACCAACCATGCGCGCCATCCTGGCGAGGTGCGGAGAGGGGGAACGGCGGTCACTCCTGCAAGGCTACTCTGCGGGCATCCGATCGGCCGGAATGTGTGACCAGATGACGAGGTCGGTGCGTCCGGCATCCGTGAATCCGGCGCTGCGTGCAACGCCTTCGCGGATGAAGCTGGCGCTGCGCGCCACGCCGAGCGAGCCGGCGTTGTCTGGTGAGATGCGCAGTTCCACCCGTTCGAACCCGAGCTCTTCGATCAGCCACGCCGTCACGCGGCGCAGGGCGGCTGTCATCACGCCCTGTCCACGGTGCGCCGCTGCGGTCCAGTAGCTGAGCTCCAGGGTGCGGGAGCGCCAGTCGACGCGCTTCGCGTCGATGCTGCCGGCGAGTGATCCGTCGCGGCGGATGCCGAGCACGAAGCCGCGACCGGATTCGCGCATCGCGGTCGACACTTCGGTGCACCAGGACGCGGCGAGCTCGCGCGTGTACGGCGAGGGGAGCGGCAGCCACCGTCGCAGCTCCGCGTCTTGCACGGCTGCCACCAGCGCCGGCGCGTCGTCACGGTTCAGCGGAGTGAGCACCAGGTCGTCCTCGGCAGACAGGACGATTTCGGGGAACGACGGCATGTGTCCATTCTGGCGCTGGCGATCGGTCAGGAATCGAGAAGGCTGCGCGGCGGGACGGATCTAGCGTCGAAAGCACGAACATTCACAGCATCACTTTGGAAGTCGACACCGCCGACCAGATCGAGCCCACCGGGCGGTTCTATGCAGAGTCGTTCGGGCTCTCAGGTCTCGTCGATATCGGCATCGCGTCAGCCCCGAGCTCGGGGTTTCGCGGGTTCGCGCCCTCGCTCATCCTCGAGCAGCCTGCGGATGTCGACCTGCTGTTCGATCGGGCAATCGCGGCCGGTGCGGAGGTGCTGAAGCCCGTTGTGAAGAGCATGTGGGGCTACGGCGGCTCGCTGCGCGCGCCCGATGGCACCGTGTGGCAGATCGCGAGTGCGAGCAAGAAGAACACCGGCGAAGCCACCGGAAAGGTGGAGCGGCTCGTGCTTCTGACCGGGGTTGCGGACGTCAAGGCGAGCAAGCGCTTCTACGAGGACCAGGGCGTGATGGTGGCGAAGAGCTTCGGAGGCAAGTACGTCGAGTTCTCTTCGGGAGACGTGACGCTCGCGTTGTACAAGCGCGGGGAGCTGGCGAAGCAGGTCGGCGTCGACGCTGCGGCGGGCACCGGCTCGCACCGCGTGACGGTGGTCGGCGATGGCGAATTCACCGACCCGGACGGTTTCAGCTGGGTCAGTGCGCCACGCGAAGGTGACTCACATCGTTGAATCCGAGCACGGCGGGCTCGACGCCAGGCCGCAGTTCGAGTTCGGTGACGCTCGCGTTCGCCACACGGAGCTGCATCCACGCGGCCGGGGGAGCCGCCAGCACTTGATTGAGGAAGCTGGCGATGACGAAGGCGTGCGTGACGAGCACGAGTGTGCCGGAATCGGACTGCCCGCCCGCTGACAGTTCCGCCCACGCTGCCGTCAGATGCCTGGCATCCTCATCAGCTTCGTCGGCTGGCGTCTCGCGCAACCAGTCCCACCGGTGCGACGGGTAGTCCGCCCAACGATCAGCGGAGGGAACCGGAGTGCGGTCGTCCAGCAGTGCGGTGGTGTCGGTCGGGCATTCGGCACGACTCACCACGGCAGCGGCGGTCTGTCGCGCCCGGCGCTTGGGGCTGTGGAGCACGCGAGTCACGTCCTCGCCAACGAGCCTGGCGGCCAGCATCGTCGCCTGCTGCTCGCCGATCTCGTCCAGCGCTGGATCGTCGGCCTCGCTGCCGTGTGCCTGCGCGTGACGGACCAGCAGAATTCGACTCATTCGCCAGACGATAACGGATCGGGCTGAGCGCCAAGCCAGGATCCGTCCCGCAGCAGCTCGCTGAGTTCGCTGACGAGTCGTGCGGTGTGGAAGCCGTCTGCCGCTGCATGATGGATCTGCACCGCCAAGGGCAGAAGCACGCGTCCGTCACTCTCGGTGTAGCGCCCGAAGGTGAAGATCGGGGCGAGGTGCTTGCCGCCGCCATCGATGTTCAGGTTGAACCCGGTGAAGCTCGTCCAGGGCAGGCTGGACACATCGAACGAGTTTCGCGGCGGCGCGCCCTGAGGGAAGAACTCGGTGGTGCCGGTGTGCTCGGCGATGACCTGAGCAGCGCTGTCGTGGAAGGTCGCGAAGTCAGGATCGAACGGCGTCCACAGGCTCGAGAAGGTCTCCTGGGCCTCGTTGAACACGGTGAATGACGGATGTACGTGTGGCCAGATCGCCGGAGCACCCGCCTCGGTCAGTGTCATCCGAAACTCGTCATGGCTGTTGACCACAGAGGCGAGCGCCCAGATCTGCGCGATGTACGTCCGCCTGCCCGCTGACCGCACGGCCTCGACGAACTCTGTCACGTCGAGCTCGACGGTGATCGAGTAACTGCAGGGAGCATCGCGGAAGAAGTGCTCGAAATGCTGACGGCGCGGCCACGTGCTGAGGTCGATCGGAATTGGCGAGTGCATCTCGCCATCCTCTCAGGTGCCCCTCGGCTTGTGAGGCGCCGCGTCTCGGTTCGATCAGCGGGGCGGCTCCGCCGCTGGGCTCATGTCGTATGTGACCCAGGGCGTCGCGTCGGCGACGGCGTCGTAGAGCCGGCGTGCGGTGGCATTGTCGGCGGCAGTGATCCACCGCACGACGCTCGCACCCTCGTGCGCCGCGATCTCGGCGGCGCGGCGGAGGAGGGCGCGGCCGATCCCGTGTGCGCGCGCCTCAGGCGAGGTGTAGAGATCATCAAGATAGAGCCCCAAGGTCGCCGTCGACGGGCGTGCGAACCAGCGCAGGTTCGCCAGTCCGACGGGCTGACCATCCACCGTCGCGACCAGACCGAGCAGACTGTGCTCGCCGTGCAGGATCCACTGCCACGTGCGTGCGGCCGCAGTCTCGTCGGCCGGCAGTCTGTAGAAGGCGCGGTAGCCGTTGTAGAGCGCACGCCACGCGTGTTCGTCTTCAGCGGTGACCGCGCGGACCTCGATCGTCATCCCCTCACGATAGGGGAGTGGCGGGCAGTGGTGACAGAACGCGAGCGAGGGCGCAGACTCGAGGCATGACTTCGGTGCCGTGGGTGCTCCACGTCGACATGGATCAGTTCATCGCGGCTGTTGAGGTGCTGCGGCGTCCCGAACTCGCCGGCCGGCCGGTGATCGTGGGAGGCAGCGGAGACCCGACAGAGCGGGCTGTGGTCTCCACCGCCTCATACGAGGCGCGTGCGTACGGCATCGGCTCGGGGATGCCGTTGAAGATCGCGGCGCGAAAGGCTCCGGATGACGCGGTGTTCCTGCCTGTGGACCACGCGGCGTACGAGGTGGTGTCTGCGCAGGTGATGCAGACGCTGAGGAGGATTCCCGGCGTCGTGCTGGAGGTCATCGGCTGGGACGAGTGCTTTCTGGGGACGGTCACCGACGATCCTGACGCCGTCGCGAGGGCGGCGCAGCGCGCTGTGCTAGAGGCGACGTCCCTGCACTGCTCGGTGGGTATGGGCGACAACAAGGTACGGGCCAAGATCGCGACGGACTTCGGCAAGCCGCGCGGGGTGTTCCGCCTCACGGAGCAGAACTGGTTCGACGTGATGGGGGAGCGCAGCACCCGAGAGCTCTGGGGCGTCGGATCCCGCGTGCAGAAGCGCCTCGCTGAACTCGGCATCCGCACGGTGCGCGAGCTGGCGGAGGCAGACGAGTCGGAGATCGTCGCCGAGTTCGGACCGAAGATGGGCGTCTGGTACCACGGACTCGGCTTTGGCCGCGGTCCCGCCGATGTGGATGACACTCCGTGGGTCGCTCGCAGCCACAGTCGTGAGACGACCTTTCAGCAGAACCTGACCGCGAAGGCAGACATCGAGGCTGCTGTGGGGGAACTGGCCGGTCAGGCATTCGACGACTGCGCGGCTGAGGGGCGCTCAGTCATGCGCGTGCATCTCAAGGTGCGGTATGCGCCGTTCGAGACGCGCACGACCGGTCATAAGCTCGCCGAGCCCACGGGCGATCGCGCAACTTTCATCGACGCCGCCCTCGCACTGGCGGCCGCGCTGGACCCCACGCGGGAAGTGCGTCTGCTGGGCGTCCGAGCCGAGATGACGATGCCCGATGGTGGCGATGCCGTCGAGCGCACGCCGGTGCGGGGGCGGATCTGAGCAAGCGTCCGCGTCCGTGCGGCGAGCTCATCGAGCAGTCGGGGCTGCCCAGACCGCGGTGTAGCGCCAGAAGAGGCGGCGACGCAGTCGGATGCCAGGGAGCACCTCCTCGGCGACCGCACCGATCTCGTCGAAGGACTCCCGCGGCTCGGCGACCGGAGCCCGCATGTGGGTGGGACGGGCGACGGCACGGCGCGGATGCCTGACCAGGCCGACGAGCGGGTTGAGCACGACCGAGACAAGCGAACGAGCCGCATCCGCGGAGGTCTCCCGCGCGACCCCGACGATCACGATCCGTCCGCCCGGTCTCAGCGCGGCTCGGGCCTTCAGCAGCGTTTCGCGGAGGGGCATGTGATGCAGCGATGCAACGAACACGATGAGGTCGTACGTCTCGGGCGATTCCGATCCGAATGCACGCTGCTCGATACGGGCATCCGATGTTCGTGCGAGCCGGCGCTTCGCGACGGCAGCGGTCTCCGCATCGGGCTCGATGCCGATCACGGTCGGGAACACGGCGGCGAGCCGCGCCACGAGACCGCCTGTGCCGCATCCGACGTCGACGGCGACTCTTCCGCCCACGCGGCGCACGGCCCGCGCCTGTCCGAGCACGAACCCCGAGAACGCGTCGTTGTGCGACCACGGGTGGCCTTCGTTGAAGCGCGTGAGCGCAGCGAGCAGATTCACGGTCCCATGATGGCGGATCGGGCCGACACCCGCGCATCACCGAAAGCGACGGCCGCAACCTGGGAGGATGTCCTCATGCTTCAACTGGACGAAGTCAGCGTGACGGCTGGTGCCATCGTTCTCCTTCCACCAGTCTCGATCACAGTGCAAAGGGGCGAGGCTCTGATGGTTCGGGGTCGCAACGGAGCCGGCAAGTCGACTCTGCTGCGCGTACTCGCCGGCTCACAACTGCCATCAAGTGGATCCGTGAGAATCGGCGACCATGAGGTCGTCGAACGTGATCCCCGGTTCCGAAGGCGGGTCGCGGCCATGATCGGTCTGCCGCCGATGGCGTCGGATCTGACTGTGTTCGACCACGTGCTGCTCGTCGCAACGACCTGGATGGACAGCGCCGCGGCGGCACTGGAGCTGACCGGACAAGTGCTCACCGATTTGGGGTTGGGCCCGCTGGAGCAGCGGTTCCCGCATGAGCTCTCGTCAGGGCAGACGCAGCTCTTCGGTCTCGCACTCGTCCTGGTGCGGCCGTGCGAGGTGCTGATCCTCGATGAGCCGGAGCAGAGGCTGGATCCAGAGCACATCGACTCCGTCATCCGCACCCTGCGAAACCGACGCGACAGCGGGGTGACCTTGGTGATTGCGACCCACAGCCCGAGAATCGCGGATGGGCTGGGAGATCGCACCATCACCTTGGAGGCCGCCGCGTGAGTGCCACAACTCAGGCCGCACTCAAGGTCTGGCGAGCGCGAAGCACCCGATCAGTCGCTGACCGGGGATACGTCGTCTATCTGGGTCTGCTGGTGACGCTGGTCACCGTTGTGCCGGTGGCTCGCATGGTCTGGTTGAGTGCGAGCGGAGTCGACGGGTCTGCGCTGCTCGGTTCGGCCTCTGCTCCTGGCGTCGCCACACTGATGAGCGCCGCCCTGTGGGCAGGCGCGCTGCTCGTAGGGCGCGACAGGGGACCGGCAGTCCTCCCGCCGTTTCTCACTCACGCCCTCGCAGCGAGTTCAGTCCCCAGAGCAGATGCCTTCCTGGGTCCACTCCTGCGTGGTGGGGTACTCGTGACCGCGATCAGCACAGCCATCACCGCGGTGGTGTCGCTGAGCCTCGCGGCTAATGGGGTGGTCGACGCCTTCGGCGTCACAGGCTTCATCGTCACTGGGGCGATGGTCGGGGTCATCACCACTGTTGCCTGGCTTTCGGGCCAGGCGGTTCCTTCCGCGGCGATCCCGGCAGCGATCGGCATCGTCCTCCTTGGATCGATCACAGCGGGCCTGCCCGCGCTACAGCCGTTCACCCCCTGGGGGTGGGTCGGTGCAACGTATCCCGGCGGTGGCTCACTGACCGCGGTGGGCGCCTTGGCGGCATTGACCGTCGCGCTCGTCTCGGTGGTGCCCACGCTGCTGAATCGTCTCGGATACCGCAGGCTGATCGCGCAGGCGTCGCGCTGGGAGTCGGCGACGATGCATGCGACGAGCATGGACTTCAACACTGCGGCAGCGACCTACCAGGCGCGCCCGAACTGGGGTCGCGGCACCCGTGCCGTACGACAGTCGCGTGGGCTCGCACGAACCTTCTGGATTCGTGACGCCGTCGGAGCGACGCGTACTCCGGGTCGGATCGTCGTCGGGCTCCTCGCGCTCATCGCCGCTGGGGTGCTGCTCACATTCGCCTTCGCGGATTCGACACCTGGATGGCTGCTCGGAGCGGCCGCGGGCGTGACGCTGTTCGCCGGTCTCGGACCGTTCTCCGATGGTCTTCGCCATGCGGCACGGGTCGCCGCAGACCTGCCGCTGTATGGGATCAGCGATGAGAGCCTTCTCGCTCACCACCTGCTCTTCCCCGTGACGGTGATCCTTGCCGTTCTGCTCGCCACGGTCCTGGTCTGTGCGATCGCCTCAGGCAGTGGCGTGGGACCGCCGCTCGCAGCCGCATTGCTGCTGGGATTGCATGCTGTCCTCGCCCGGACGAGCAGCGCGCTGAAGGGGCCGCTGCCACCTGTGCTGCTCACGCCGATTCCCACACCGATGGGGGATGCTGGCGCAGCAGTCCGCATGGTCTGGGCGGTGGACGCGCCGGTGGTCATGGCGATTGCGGGCGTGTCCGCCGTGTTCCTGTTCCCAGCGCCACTGCTCGTCGTCGGCGTGACGGCCGCTCTGATCGGGCTGTGCGTCAGTCGTTGGCGCCGGCGTTGAGGCTCCCGCTTGACCGGCTGCAGACCGAACGCCTGATCCTGCGCCGACAGAGCGTGGCGGACGCTGCGGTGTTCCACCAGTTGTGGACCGAACGCGATGACCGCGTTCCCGCTCACCGCCGATTGGATGCCAGCGGGCATCCGACTGTGGAGGACATCGCCGCGCACATTCGCGATCTGGACCTTTCCCGGCCGGGGCTGCTCACGGTCGAGTTGCGTGAGACGGAGGAGCCCATCGGCTACTGCGGTGTCGTGTGGGGCGGTGACGAGGCCACCGACGAGCCCGAGTTGGCGTTCGAGCTGCTGCGCGCCGTACACAACCGCGGGTATGCCACCGAGGCCGCGCTCGCGGTGCTGGATTGGGCGCGCCAGGCCGGCTACCGGCGAATCCACGCAGGCGTGTGGGACTGGAACGTCGCGTCTCGGCGTGTCCTGGCAAAGCTGGGCTTCCGCGAGAATGGAATCGTGACGAAGGAGAGCGCTTACGGACGATCGCTGATGACCGTCCGCGAGCTGTGACACATGGATCTATACGCGAATCCGACGATCGTGGGGGAGTGGGTCACTCTTCGCGGATACACGGACGACGACGTCGCGCTGGTGGCGTCAGTCGTAGATGATCCGCTGATCCCGCTGATCACCACCGTGCCGCCAGGAGGAGACGGCCACGCGATCTTGGAGTACATCGAACGACAGCGCTCGCGCGCATCCAACGGCGAGGGATTCCAATTCGTCATCGTCGACAACGCGTCAGGCGATTCCGTCGGCCAGGTGGGTCTGACATTCAGAGAACCGGCCCGCGCACGAGCAAGCGCCGGCTACTGGATCGCACCTCAGCATCGCCGGCGCGGCTATGCTGCCGACGCGCTCCGCGAGGTCTCTCGCTGGGCGATCCAGGATCTGTCTGTCCAACGCCTTGAGCTGTACGTCGAGCCGCAGAACGAAGGGTCGATCCGCACAGCGGAGAAGGCGGGCTACCTTCGCGAGGCCCTGCTCAGGAGTTGGATGCGCGTGGGATCGGCACGGGTCGACATGTACATGTACGCCTTGCTCGGCGAGGGCCACCGGTAGGGCCGGACCGGTCAGTCATCGAACGTGTACGGCATCCCCAGGGTGGTCCGCAGCTTCTGGGCGTACGGCTCTCGCGCGGACGTATCGATCCATTGGGCGTCGTCGTGCCGCTGGTAGAGGCGGTCGTCCGCGTGGCGTGGGAACACGTGCACGTGAAGATGCCAGACGTCTTGGCCGCCGGCCGGTTCATTGTGCTGCCGGATCGATGTTCCTTCACACTTGTAGGCAGCGCGAATCCCGACGGCAACGCGCTGAACAAGGTCCCATACCGCCTGCCCGTCGATCGCTGACAGTTCGTAGATGTTCTCGATGTGGGCACGCGGGATCACGAGCACTGCGCCGGGGTTTCCTGGCCACCACTTCGGAGCGATCCGCGCGTACGCGTGATCGGTGACCGCGACGACATCAGAGGCGGCGTTGCGCTCATCGACGATGCCCTCTTGAAGCCGGCAGAACGGACAGGAATAGGCGTCAGGCTCGTGCGTGATTGTGGACACGTTCGATGATCGCATGGGTGACCGGGGCGGCGCGGGCGGCCACGGAACTACGCTGTGTTGATGTCGACGTCTGATGACACTCCGAAGCGGTCTCGTGCGTCCACGTGGGCGCTCAAACGCAGCGGTGTCCCAGAATCAGCCTGGCATGACGCCGAGAAGCTCCGCGAATGGCAACGGCTGCAGCGGCCTCGCAATCTTCGCTGGACGCTCTTCAGCGTTACCGCGGGCGCGGCGATGGTTTCGGCCTTTCTGCTGACATTCAGTGCCCACGTTCTAACGGAGCAGGTGGGCCTCACGGTGCAGTGCGTCATGCTCGCTGCCACAGGAATCGGCATGATCTTGCTCAAGAGGCGTGACCGCCGAGAGGACCGCGAACAGCAGTAACACACTCAATCGGCTCATGAGAGGTGACCTGTTGGATCGCACTTGCGTGGGGGAGTGGGACGTGGATCTGGCGCATCCCAACGTCCTAGGATTCGAGACTGTCTGAGTTGATGGATCGGTTACAGGCTGGTTCGGCCGTCCGCGCGATTCCAGCGCTGAACAAGGTTCCGTACCGCCTGCCCGTCGATCGCTGACAGTTCGTAGATGGTCTCGATGTGGACACGCGGGATCACGTCAGGCTCGTGCCATGCGCTCGTTGCAGGGGAGTGCGGTGGCCGCGCCTAAACTCATCAGATGACCTTTGAATCGAGCGGTGCGGGCACCGGTTCCAACAGGATCGGACGTGAGCTCCACCCTATGAGCCAGGTCGGCGACCCAGCAGTGTCGCCTGCTATTGCGACATGGTGTGACGCCGCGTGAGCGTGCACCTGATCGGCGGCGGGGCGACCACGAGTGCGGACGCACTCCTTCACGCGCCGTTCGTCTCCGAAGCGGCGCTGCGAGCCAGCCAGGACGGACGGGCGCGGACGCGCATCGCGGTCATCTCTCTGCAGCCCGAGGCTGCGGAGAAGGCGGCGGCTCTGGGCGAGCTTCTGACCGAGGCTGCAGGGGATTCCGAGATCGACATGCACCTGATCGCCGGGCGGCCTGGCGAGCCGATCGAAATCGACGCGATCGTGGGCGTCGACGGTATCGCCGTAGGAGGGGGCGTTGTCGAGGACGTGCGCGCCGGGCTCGAGCCGGTGTTCAGCGAATTGCGTCGCCTGGTTGCCGGTGGGGTGCCATACCTCGGAGTCTCGGCCGGAGCGATGATCGCGGGGGAGACGTCATTCGGAGGCGGGTCGCGCATCGGCGGCATGGTCGTCTCACCTGAGGATCCTGACGACGGCTACGAGCTGGAGATCGAGACCGGAATCGGCCTCGTGGAGTTGGCCGTCGAGGTGCACACGGCCCAGCGCGGCATGCTGTCGCGACTCGTTGCCGCCGTCGAGTCTGGATTGGTCACGGAGGGATTGGGCATCGATGAGCGCACGGCCGTGATAGTGAGCGCCGATGGGCTCCGGATCGAGGGCGAAGGAAACGTCTGGCGAGTTCTGCCTGCTGAGGGTGGCGTACTGGTCACCAGGATCAGCCCCTGAGGCGCTTCGAGGGGATCAGCCAGGCCACAGCATTCGCTCTACTGGTGATCCTGTGTCACCGCCTTCCAACAGTGCGTAGTCACTTGGTGGCCTTTCGATGAGGTCGTTCAACGCGGAGGCGGCCCGGTGGGAGCCCCAGTCGGCAGATAGGGACCGTCCGCAGTCCCCAGCAACGACGCGGTGCGCTTGAGAGCGCGCAGGCAAAGGGCGACTTCTTCCCCTCCGCGGGGGCGAACTCGTATGATCGGCAGGTGAGCACAAACGGAGCCGCGGACGGGCCAACCGCTGTCGATGCGGACGCCTCGCGACCAGAGGTCGACATCCGGACATTGACGCTCACTCAGTTCTTTGTTGGCGGGTGCGTGCTATTTGTAGCGGCCGTGATCGTGGGGGACGGCATGATCGCCTCCGGGACCGGCGGCAACGAATATGACGGAGTCTTGTCGCTCATCGGAATCGTCATCAGTGGCGTGTTGGTCGCCGTACCATCGATGGTCCTTGCAATGGTCATCGGACTGCCGATTCGACTCATTCCGGCGCTTCGGTCTCGGTGGCTCGCGAACGGCGCGATCACGGTGGCCGGCGCGGTCATAGGATTCATCGCTCTAATCGGAATCACCGCAGCGCTGGCCGTGAGCGCGGGGGAGGGCGGCGCGTCCGCAGCCACGGCACTTTGGGGACTTTTGGCCATTGCTTGGGGCGTGTTTGCCCTCTCCGTCGCACATTTCGTGTGGCCCGCCCAATGGCGACGAGGCAGGAGAACGGCAGTCGCTGCGCAGCAACCTTTGCACGCCTCGATCGAGGGAGAGCAAACCTCCCACTGAACGGGATCGCAGTGCGCGAGGTTGATGGCGCGGCTGGACCTCGGCGGCGCGGGGAGCGGCAGCATCAGTCACCACCTGCACACAACCTGCGGAACATGCGGGCTGTCGGACTACGACCTGACATAATGTGCATTATCGGCAACGCTCTGTGCGCGCGGGAGGGGATTTGCGCGCCCATGGCCGCACATGTCAGCGTGAGCATATGTTCACCCCTGTACGCCGTCGTCTCGGCGCCCTGGCGGCATCGTCGATCGTCTTCGTGGCCGTCCTGACGGGATGCACCGCTCCAGCACCCGAGGTTCCGCCTGCGCGCGACGCCACGCCCACCAGTGCGCCGACTCCGCAGTCGCCGTCAGCCGAGGAACCGGCTGCCACCGTGACACCCGAGGCGGCCTTCCGCGCGTGGCTGGCTGCCAGTCGCGAGCCGGATGCTGTGGAAGCCTGCGGCTACTTCACGGACGAGCTTGCTGAGCGGATGCTCACCGAGATGCGGGCCAGTGGGTTTCCGGTCGCCGATTGCCTCGAGATGATCAACGTGACCGCTCAGGCCTATGCCGCCACCGGCGCGAGCATGGAAGTCGACATCGAGACCATCGAGCACACGCCTCAGAACGCAGAGCTCTTCGTGACGTATCCCGGCAACAAGTGCGGCAGCATCGTCATGCTTCCGCATGGAGATTCCTGGATCATGACGGAGAACTCCGAGCAGATGTGCTGAGTTGCTGGCCCCTCGTCATTCCGGCACGCGTGCCACAGCGATGAGGTGCGCGCTCATGTCACGGATCCCAGGCAGATCGGCTGACGCCCGCGCGATCGTCAGTGCGGCATCCGACAGCTGCTCCCCCGCATCCTGCAACGATTCCAGCAGCGCGCCCGCGGGACCTTCCACGCCGACGACCTCCAGCACGTGCATCCCGGCTGCGGTGACCTCGGCCTGCAACTCCTCCGCGGTATGGAAGTGCCCGGCAGGGAACCGTCCCGGCGAAGGCGTTCCTGTGGCCGCCAGCGCCACCCACTCCCCCGGATACAGCTCGGGAACGGGCCGACCCAACGTGGCCTTCCCAAACGCGATATAACGCGAAAGCCCGGCAGCGAAGACGACCCCGCCGGGGCGGACCACTCGTGCCGCCTCGCGCAGCGCGCGCACGCGGTCGTGCTCGGATGCCAGGTGATAGAGCGGGCCCAGCATCAGCGCCGCGTCGAACGAGGCATCCGAGAACGGGAGCTCACGGGCATCCGCCACGTGCGCGTCGACGCCGATGGAAAGCGCCTGCTCGACGTGACGGGGCACGGGGTCGATCAGCGCGACGTCGAACCCGCCATCCGCCAGCGCCCTCGCATGCACACCGGCGCCGCCGCCGATGTCGAGCACGCGTCCGCCAGAAACGTGGGTGCGGATGATCTCCTGCGTCCGCTGGAACTCCAGCGGACCCTGCGCAGAACGGGTCGTCAGCCGGGCATGCTCGTCGAACACCTCGCCGTAGTAGGTCTGGATGCGCGCGTCGATGTCAGTCTGGTCGGACACCGCAGTCACGCACCGACGTAGTCGGCGAGGTGCTGCCCTGTGAGCGTCGTCTTCGCCGAGATGAGATCTGCCGGCGAGCCCTCGAATACCACGCGTCCGCCATCGTGACCTGCACCAGGTCCGATGTCGACGATCCAGTCGGCGTGCGCCATGACCGCCTGGTGGTGCTCGATCACGATCACGGTCTTGCCGGCATCGACGAGGCGATCCAGCAGTCCGAGCAGGTTGTCGACATCAGCGAGGTGCAGCCCCGTCGTGGGTTCGTCGAGCACGTAGGTGTCGGCGTCCTCCCCCATCTGGATCGCCAGCTTCAAACGCTGCCGCTCGCCACCGGACAGGGTCGACAGCGGCTGCCCGAGGGTCAGGTATCCGAGACCGACGTCCTGCATGCGGCCCAGGATCTTCACCACCGCCGGGATCTTCGCCTCATCCGACGCGAAGAACGCGTGCGCCTCCGAGACCGGCAGGTCGAGCACCTCGGTGATGTCCTTGCCTGCGAGCTTGTACTCCAGCACGGCGGCCTGGAAGCGCTTGCCTCCACAGTCCTCACAGGGCGTCTCGATGGTGTCCATGAAGCCGAGTTCAGTGATGATGACCCCCGAGCCCTTGCATGTGGGGCACGCGCCCTCACTGTTCGCACTGAACAGCGCAGGCTTTACTCCGTTGGCCTTCGCGAACGCCTTGCGGATCGGCTCGAGCATCCCGGTGTACGTCGCCGGGTTGCTGCGCCGTGACCCCTTGATCGCCGTCTGGTCGATCGAGACGACATCAGGGCGCGGCGAGATCGAGCCGTGCACCAGCGAGCTCTTGCCCGACCCGGCAACACCGGTGATGACCGTGAGGATGCCCGTCGGCACGTCCACGTCGACATCCTGCAGGTTGTGCGTGTCGGCGCCGCGCACCTCGATCACCCCGGAGCGCGCCCGCACGGCGTCCTTCAGCTTCGCCCGATCGTTCAGATGCCGCCCCGTGACTGTGTCGCTGGCCGCCAGCCCCTTAACGGTTCCCTCGAAGCCGATCTCTCCACCCGCGCTCCCCGCGCCGGGCCCCAGATCGACCACGTGATCGGCGATCGCGATGGTCTCGGGCTTGTGTTCCACGACGAGCACGGTGTTGCCCTTGTCGCGCAGCCGCAGCAGCAGGGAGTTCATCTGCTGGATGTCGTGCGGGTGGAGGCCGATCGTGGGCTCGTCGAAGACGTACGTCACGTCCGTGAGCGACGAGCCGAGGTGCCGCAGCAGCTTGATGCGCTGCGCCTCTCCCCCGCTCAGCGTGCCCGACGGGCGCTCGAGGCTGAGATAACCCAGGCCCAGGGTGACGAAGGAATCCAGGTTCGACCGCAGCGCGTCCAGCAGCGGCCCCGCCCCTGTCAGCGTCAGAGCATTCACCCACGCGGCAAGGTCAGTCACCTGCATCCGACATGCATCGGCGATGCTGACGCCGTCGATCTTCGACGAGCGCGCCCCCTCGGTGAGCCGGGTTCCGTCGCACTCAGGGCAGGTGGCGAACGTCGCCACCTTCTCGACGAACGCGCGGATGTGCGGCTGCAGCGCGTCAAGATCCTTCGACAGCATCGCCTTGGTGATCTTGGGGATCAGCCCTTCGTAGGTGATGTTGATCTCGTTGATCTTCACCTTCGTGACTTCTCCATAGAGGAAGAGGTGTCGCTGCTTCTCGGTGAACTGCTCGATCGGCTTGTCGGCGGGGTAGAAGCCGGACCCTGCGAACTGCTTCACCATCCAGCCGTCGGCCGTATAGCCGGGCACCATGATCGCACCGTCCAGCAGCGACTTCGATTCGTCGACGATCTGCGTCAGGTCGAGGTCGGAGACCGCTCCCCTGCCCTCGCACCGCGGGCACATGCCGCCCAGATAGATCGCATCCTTGACGATCTTCTTCTCGCCGCCCGGTCCGATCATCACCCCGCTCGCTTTCTGCGTCGGGATGTTGAAGGAGAAGGCCGTGGGTCCGCCGATGTGCGGCGCACCGAACTTGGAGAACAGAATGCGCAACATCGCGTTGGCATCGGTCACTGTGCCGACAGTGGACCGCGGGTTGGCTCCCAGCCGCTCCTGATCGACGATGATCGCCGTGGTCAGTCCCTCGAGCACATCGACGTCCGGCCGAGGCACTGACGGCATGAACCCCTGCACGAATGCGCTGTAGGTCTCATCGATCATGCGCCGCGACTCCGCCGCGACCGTGTCGAAGACGAGTGAGCTCTTGCCGGATCCTGAGACGCCGGTGAAGACCGTGAGGCGCCGTTTCGGGATGCTGACGCTGACGTCCTTGAGATTGTTCTCACGCGCACCCTGAATTCGGATGACGTCATGGCTGTCAGCGGGGTGCCCCTGTGTCACGTCTGTTCCTTCTGTCGATCGCCTGATGGACTGTCTGATCCTTGCATCCACCGCCGACACCCGCCACCCGAATCAGGTGAAAGATCCCACGCAGAGCACGGTTCACCACTACGCTGAGGGCATTCCTCACAGGAGGTTCCCAGAAAGGTATCCCTCATGTCTGATGCGGTCTCAGAAGCGAAGAGCTTCGTGAAATCCGTTCGTGTGTTCCTTGCTGTCTCCGGCGTCATCGCGCTTGCCGCTGGCTTGGTGCTGCTGATCTGGCCGGGCAAGTCGGCGACGGTGTTCGCCGGCATCGCCGTAGCCATCATCGGCGCCTACTTCGTCATCGGCGGTCTGGTGTACATCGCCCTGGCGATCTTCTCGAAGGAGAAGGGCGGCTGGTCGCGCATCGGCCACATTCTGCTCGGCCTGCTTTACATCGTCGCCGGTGTCATCATGTTCGCGAACTTCTACGCGAGCACGGCTGTGCTGATCGTGATCGCGATGGTCATCATCGGCGTCAGCTGGATCATCGACGGCATCGTCTCGCTGAGCCTGCTCAAGAGCGCGGCGTCGAAGACCTGGACGATCATTTACGCGATCATCGCGATCATCGCCGGTGTCGTCGTCTGCTTCGCGCCGCTCTACAGCGCGGCCGTCGTGTGGATGGTCATCGGCATCTCGCTGATCGTCATCGGCATCGTGCAGATCATCCGCGCGATCACGATGAAGAGCGACGTCTCCGCCGCTGAGGCTCTCGCCTGAGCTTCAGCGACGAAAGAAGGAGGCGGCCCCGATGATCGGGACCGCCTCCTTCTGTCTTGTGAGCCGTTCAGCCGCTGCTTACTCGGCGATGAAGTCCGAGGTGTCGCCGATCAGGCGGGTGTTGTCTGCCGGCACGGGATCGACCGCAGCTCGAGCGACCTCGGCAGCGAACTCCGAAACGTTGTAGAGCTTGCCAGCCGATTCACGACGACCGGCGATCGCACCAGGATTCGCGCGCTCGAGCAGGGTCGCCGTGATCGTGCCCTCGATCATGTCGCCGGAGACGACCGTGAAGCCGATGCCCTTCTCTGCCAGGCCGGGGATGAGTTCGCGCAGCGCATCTTCGCCTGCCCGCTTGGACTTCGCCACCGGCTCATACTCCGGCATCGTCGGGGTCGTGCGGATGAAGTGCGCCTGGTGGCTTGTCACGAACACGACGCGAGAGCCTTCACCGAGCAGCGGCTCCGCAGCCTGCAGCACGCCTACCTGCGCATCCCGATTGAGCTTGAGCGCATAGTCCTCGGCCATGCCGGACTCCATGCCACCTGAAGCGTTGAGCACGAGCACATCGAGCCGTCCGAACTCCGCGCGCACCTGTGCGAACAGGGAGGCGACGGAATCGGGGTCAGTCAGATCTGCGCCGACGACCAGCGCCCGGCGTCCCAGAGCGCGCAGCTCGTTCGCCAGCTTCTCGGCACGCGGCGCCTTGTTGCGGAAATTGATCACCACATCCGCGCCGGCTTCGGCGAAATAGCGAATCGTGTCTGCACCGATTCCTCGCGACGAGCCGGTGACGAGTGCCACCTTGCCGTCGAGGGATCCGGCGGGGAGAACCTGGGTCATTTCGACTCCTCGTGGGCGCGGATTTCGCACGTTTGGCGACATCTCACCCTACAACGGCAGCGAGACGGATCCCGGCCCCACCCCGCGTGGTAGGTTGACCCCAGGAGGGCCCCATGGACGACTTCTCGACATTAATCACGGTCATCGAAGACTGGGCGTGGGTCGGCTGGCTGGTGCTGATCGCGCTGTTCCTGGTGATCGAGATGCTCACTCTCGACATGACTTTCCTGATGCTCTCTTTCGGCGGCGCGGTCGGGCTGCTCAGCGATCTGGTCGGACTGCCGGTGTGGGCGCAGGTGATCATCGCCGGTGCCGCCGCGGCCGCCTTCATACTGTTCCTGCGGCCACCGCTGCTGCAGCGTCTGAGCAGGGATGAGGATCCGACGCCTTCCAACCTCGATGCTCTGCTCGATCTGCGCGGAGTAGTCCTGCAGGACGTCACGCAGGCGTCTGGGCAGGTGAAGCTCAGCAACGGCGACACCTGGACTGCGCGCAGCTTCGATGGCATCCCCATCCCGCAGGGCAGTCACGTCGCCGTCACCGAGATCAGCGGCGCCACCGCCATCGTCCACCCCGTCACCGAAGAGGACTTCTGATGGACAGCTCGTTCATTCCCGCCGCAATCGCCTGGATCCTCGCGATCGCAGTCATCATCTTCGTGCTGGTCACGCTGGCCCGCGCGATCCGCATCATCCCGCAGGCGACCGCCGGTGTCGTGGAGCGCCTGGGGCGCTACCACAAGACCTTGACCCCAGGTTTGAACATCCTGGTCCCGTTCATCGATCGGCTGCGTCCCCTGATCGATATGCGCGAGCAGGTGGTGTCCTTCCCGCCGCAGCCGGTGATCACCGAGGACAACCTCGTCGTCTCCATCGACACTGTCGTCTATTTTCAGGTGACGGATGCCAGGGCGGCGACCTATGAGATCGCGAACTACCTTGGCGCGGTGGAGCAGTTGACGACCACGACCCTGCGCAACGTCGTCGGTGGCCTCAACCTCGAAGAAGCACTCACCAGCCGTGACAACATCAACGGACAGCTGAGGGTCGTCCTCGACGAAGCCACCGGCAAGTGGGGCATCCGCGTCTCGCGTGTGGAACTGAAGGCCATCGACCCGCCTCACTCCATCCAGGACTCGATGGAGAAGCAGATGCGAGCGGAGCGCGAGCGGCGTGCGACGATCCTCACCGCGGAGGGATCCAAGCAGTCGCAGATCCTCGAGGCCGAGGGGCAGCGTCAAGCGGCGATCCTCAAGGCCGAGGGCGACAAGCAGGCCGCGGTCCTACGAGCACAGGGCGAGGCCGAGGCGATTCAGAACGTCTTCACCGCGATCCATCAAGGACGCCCTGACGACAAGCTCCTCGCCTACCAGTATCTGCAGATGCTGCCGAAGATCAGTGAGAGCGAATCCAGCAAGCTCTGGATCATCCCCAGCGAGCTGACCGAAGCTCTCAAGGGCATCGGCAGCGCCTTCACGCCGAGGCCGGGAACCGACGTGCAGCGCGACGCGTGACGCACCCTTACTTCCTCGACGCAGGACGACCACGCGTCTTCGCCCACCGTGGCCTGGCTTCGGCACCGTCGCAGGATCCGACCATCTGGGAGAACACCGCCGCGGCATTCGCGGCTGCGCATGCCGCCGGCGCCACGTACATCGAGACGGACTGTCAGGTGACCGCCGACGGCGACGTCGTGCTGTTCCACGACGACACGCTGCTGCGCGTCGCCGGTGACCCGCGCGCCATCGCCGATGTGCGCACATCCGAGCTCACTGCCCTGTTCGAAGACCACGGCGGCATCCTGACCGTGGCCGAGGCGCTGGATGCGTTTCCGGAGTCGCGCTTCAACATCGATGTGAAAGTCCCTGCCGCGGCCGAACCGATCGGCGCGCTGATCGCGCCGCACGCGCACAGAGTGCTGCTGACGAGCTTCTCCGACGGCAACAGGGCGGCCGCCCTGGCCTCCGCCATGCGCGCCGGCGCCGGCATCCCCCCGGCGACCTCCGGCGGGACGAAGGTGATCGCGACCCTGCGCGCCCTCTCAGCCCTGCGGCTCTCCCCCGCTCGCGCCCTGCGCGGCGTCGATGCCGTGCAGATCCCCGAGCGGCACAACGGAGTGC
This sequence comes from Microbacterium sp. H1-D42, assembly GCF_022637555.1. NCBI lineage: Bacteria > Bacillati > Actinomycetota > Actinomycetes > Micrococcales > Microbacteriaceae > Microbacterium > Microbacterium sp. H1-D42. The sequence goes on from NZ_CP093342.1 coordinate 1,863,773, forward strand.
GCCTGTTCACGCCGACGTTCCTGCGTGCCGCACACGCACACGGCGTCGAGGTGCACGTGTGGACCATCAATGACCCCGAAGACATGACGCGCCTGATCGCCGCCGGAGCGGACGGCATTGTCACCGATCGCGCCGACTTGGCACTGGCGACACTGAAGAGCACCTGATACACCCAGATCAGGGCCTCTGCGCTGAGATTCCGCTGTGAGTTCTGCCCGGAACTCGCCGGTGTGGATGAAGCGCACAGGCGCGAGCGTTATACCTGACAGCGACGAGAGGACCACACAATGGCAGATCGCAGCCTACGCGGCATCCGACTGGGTGCCCAGAGCCTTCAGAGCGAAGAGGGCGTCGTGTTCATGGAACGACACGCGACCACCTATAAGTGCGAGTCGTGCGGCCAGGAGACGACCCTGATGTTCGCGGCAGATGCCGAGCCGCCGCAGACCTGGGAGTGCCGCGGATGCGGCGCTGAGGCAGTGCTGCAGGTCGACGGTGCGCCCGTCAAGCTCGAGGAGACCGACGAGAAGGCTGCTCGCACCCACTGGGACATGCTGCTGGAGCGCCGCACCCGTGATGAGCTCGAGGAGCTCCTCGCCGACCGTCTTGCTTACATCCGTGCGCGTCGTGGCACAGGCGACGACCCCACGCGCGAGCGCATCGGCGCCTGATTCAGCGGCGTCGCCTGGCCCCCAGGGCGGCGCCCAGCAACAGCACGGGTCCTGAGATCAGAATCCCCAGCTGAATCCAGGGCCCCAGCAGCACCCCCGCCGTGAGGCCGGAGCGAAGTTCGACATCCTCGAGCAGCGCTCCGGCCTCATCTGCGTCCAGCGACGACACCGTCGACCCGTCCGGGCGGATGATCTGACTGGTGCCGACCGTCGAGACGTTCACGACGCTGCGCCCGGTCTCGATGGCCCGCATGCGCGCGAAGGCAAGCTGCTGCAGGTTCTCGTCGGTCCTACGGAAGTCCGCGTTGTTGGTCTGGAACACCAGCACCTCGGCACCGGCCGTGATGCCCTCGCGGATCACCTCGTCGTAGATGACGTCGAAGCAGATCGCCAGCCCCACGCCCACCCCGTCGACGTCGATGAACGGCGGATTGGTGCCGGGGGTGTACTCCCGGCCGATCAGGCCGATGAGGTCAGGAGCGATGGCGTAATAGAACTCGCGGTCTGGCACGTACTCGCCGAACGGCACCGGATGGCGCTTGTCGTGGAACTGCGCGGCAGTGCCGTCGGCCGTCCAGAGGAACGACGTGTTGAAGTACTCGTCGCCGCGCTGTGTCGCGGTGTTGGCCAGCAGCGGCGCGTCGAGGGAGTTCACGATACGGGTCAGGCGACGTGCCGTCGCGGCATCCTGGAACGGGTCGTAGTCGACCCCGCCCTCTGGCCACACGATGAGGTCGACGTCCTCGCCCTGCAGGGCGTCCGTTGCGGCCTTCTGCGCCGTGATCACGCCATACGGCTCGCGGTCATCGAAGTAGCCCGTCGTGCCGTTGCCCTGTACCGCGGCGATGCGCATGCTGCCGGACTCGGTCGTCGGGAACAACGGCGTGAAGACGAGCACGAGCACCGTGAGCGCCGGGGCGATGAGCCGCACTGGGTGCCGCCACGATCGCATGCGCACCACTTCCACGAGCAGTGCGACGGCAGCCACCATCAGGAAGGTGAGTCCGCTCACGCCGACCCACGACGACACAGGGGCGAACGGTCCCTCCGCCTGCGTCATGCCCAGTCGCGCCCAGGGAAAGCCACCGTACGGCCAGTTGCCGAGGAACAGCTCATGCAGGGTCCACAGCGCGGCCACCGTGAAGGGCAGCACGACCGCCTGACTGCGCGGCCAGGCACGGGGCAGCCAGCGGTAGGCCAGAGTGATGGGCACGAGCGAGACGGCTGTCAGAGCCGCTTCCAGCGCCGAGAGCGCCGCCCACGGGATCGGACCCAGGTAACGGGCCGTCCAGGAGACCAGCAGCGAGAAGAGCGCCAGTCCGTACACGCCCGAGACGAGCATCGCGCCGCCGACGCGGCGGCCGATCAGCGTCGGCAGCAGAATCGCCAGTGCGACGAACACCAGAGGCCAGGCCGCCACCGATGGGAAGGAGAGATTGATGAGGATGCCGGCGACTCCGGCCATCGGCACGGCGAGCCACAGCGGGATCAGTGGGCGCGCTCGGGCATCCGTCGTTCCGTCGCTCATCCGATCACACCGCCGAGTACGCGACGATGCCGCGCCGCACGCCGTCGAGGGCGCGCCTGGCGGTGCGCGCCAGGTCGCCGTCCTCGGCGACGATCGAGAGCTGGTCGAGCAGGTCGATGGTCTGTTTGGTCCAGCGCACGAAGTCGCCGGCGGCCATGTCGGCGTCGATCAGCACGCGATCCAGCGCGCCGCCGCGGGCCCACGAGTGCATCGCAGCGGCCAGTCCCGGTGCGAGCGGCTCGGTGCGCGGCAGCGAGTAGTCGTGCTCGAGGTCGTCGAGCTCAGCCCACAGCCTGGTCGTCGCGTCGTAGGCGATTCGGAACGCCCCGCGGGGCAGCCCCCGCTCCCCCATGTTCTGCTCGTCACGCCGCGGTTCGTAGACCAGGCAGCTCGCCATCGCGGCAAGCGAGGGGGCATCCAGATTGCGCCAGAGGTTCTGACGCAGCGATTCAGCCACCAGCAGGTCGCGTTCGCCGTAGATGCGGCGCATCGTGCGCCCGGCGTCGGTGAGGGCGAGGTCATCACCCGCAGCGTGGATGTAGCCCATCACCTGCAGCACGTCGATCACGCGATCGAAGATGCGCGCGACAGTGCCGGTGCGGTTCTCGATCTGACGGCGGATGCGGTCGGTCTCGCGTTTCAGCGAGTAGTAGCGCTCTGCCCACCGGGCGTGCGCCTCGCGATCGGGGCAGCCGTGACACGGGTGCCGCTGCATCCGCGTGCGCAGCTGCTGGATCTTCTTCATCCGCTTCTCGCGCGCCACGCGCGGCCCGGCGGCATCCTTGCGATTCTTCTTCTCGAGGTCGCTGAGCTCGCGGCGGATGGCCGCGTAATCGAGGAAGTCACCGTGCTCGCACTGCATGGCCTTCTCGTAGCCGTCCAGCGACTCCTCGGCATCCTTCACCTTGCGCGCGAGGCCCACCACCGCGCGGTCCGCCTGGAACTGCGCGAACGACGACTCGAGGATCTCCCTGGCCCGTGCACGACCGAAGCCGTCGATCAGGTTGACGGCCATGTTGTAGGTCGGGCGGAAGCTGGAGTTGAGAGGATACGTGCGACGGGATGCCAGTGCCGCGACCGCCTGCGGATCCATGCCTTCTGTCCACTGCACGACGGCGTGACCTTCGACGTCGATGCCGCGGCGGCCGGCGCGCCCGGTGAGCTGGGTGTACTCCCCCGAGGTGATGGCGACCCGCGCCTCGCCGTTGAACTTCTCCATCTTCTCGAGCACCACCGTGCGCGCCGGCATGTTGATGCCGAGCGCCAGGGTCTCGGTCGCGAAGACGGCTTTGACGAGTTTGCGCTGGAACAGCTCCTCGACGACCTCCTTGAAGGCCGGGAGCATGCCGGCGTGGTGAGCTGCGACACCCCGCTCGAGGTTGTCGCGCCACTCCCAGAAGCCGAGCACGTCCAGATCCTCGTCCTGCAGCGACCGGGTGCGCTCGTCGACGATCGAGCGGATCTCAGCGCGGTCCTCCTGCGAGGTCAGGCGCACGCCGGCACGGCGCACCTGCTGCACAGCCGCGTCGCAGCCCACGCGACTGAAGATGAAGAAGATCGCCGGCAGGAGATTGGCGCGCTCCAGCAGCCGCACCACGTCAGGGCGGTCCATCCGCTCTATACGCCGCAGGTTCGAAGCCCGCACGGGACGCTTGCCGCCCCGGGGCGGTCGCTGCGCCTGGCGCCCCGCGTGCCGATTGCTGCGGTACTCCTGCGCTCGCTGATTGCTCTCGTGCCGCGACCCGGTGAAGGAGCGGATGCGGGTGAGCTCCTGATTCACCTGGGCGGTGGCGACGCCCGCGCGGTCGTCGAACAGGGGCAGCAGATCATCGCGCACGAGCACGTGCTGCTCGAGCGGCACCGGGCGGATCTCCGACACGATGACGTCGGTGTCTCCACGGACGGTGTCGAGCCAGTCGCCGAACTCCTCGGCGTTCGAGACCGTGGCGCTGAGCGAGATCAGACGCACGTCCTGCGGCAGATGCAGGATGACCTCTTCCCATACGGGTCCGCGGAAGCGGTCGGCGAGGTAGTGCACTTCGTCCATCACAACGTAGCGCAGCCCTCGGAGCGCGTCCGAGCCCGCGTAGAGCATGTTGCGGAGCACTTCGGTGGTCATCACGACGATGCGCGCGTTGCCGTTGATGTTGGTGTCGCCGGTGAGCAGACCCACCTGGTCCTCGCCGTACACGTCGACCAGTTCGCGGAACTTCTGGTTCGAGAGCGCCTTCATCGGCGTCGTGTAGAACGCCTTGTCGCTCGGCGTCTGCATCGCGAGGTGGATGGCGAACTCGCCGACGATCGTCTTGCCGGCACCCGTCGGCGCCGCGACGAGCACGCTGCGGCCGCCTTCGAGCGCGTGGCAGGCTTCGACCTGGAACGGGTCCAGGTCGAAGCGCTGCCTTGCCGCGAACGCCTGCGTCTGAGGGTGCTCGGCCGCCGATCGTGCGGCGGCGTAGCGCTCAGCGGGCGACGTCATGCCACCGGATTGTCGGGATCGAGCCCTGCGGCGAGTTGTCTCTTGCGCTTCTGCTTGTCGAATATCAGGGAGAGCACTGCAGCTGCGAAGTAGAGCACGATCAGGATCCCGGCCAGCATCAGCATCGAGCCGATGTCCGCAGCCGGCGTGGCGACCGCCGCGAACAGCGCAGCGACCAGGATCGCGATGCGCCACGCCTTGAGCATCGCCTTGCCGGTCAGGATTCCGGCGAGGTTCAGCGCGACCATGAACACGGGCAGCACGAACGAGACGCCGATCACCAGCACGAACTTCAGGATGAAGTCGTAGTAGTAATCCGAGTCGAAGAAGTTGACACCGATCTCCGGAACGAAGTTCGACATCACCTCGATCACATGCGGAGCAACCAGCACCGCCACGTAACCGCCGGCGAAGAACAGCGGCACAGCGGCAGCGACGAACGCCACCGTGTACTTGATCTCCTTGCGGGTGAGCCCAGGCATGATGAACGCCCAGATCTGCCACAGCCACACCGGCGCTGACAGCAGCAGGCCGATCGACAACGCCATTCGGATTCGCAGGTTGAAGCCCGACGCGATTCCCGTGAACATCAGCTCTGCGAAGTCGCCACCGCGTTTCTCGTCGATCACACGGATCGGCTCAGTGAGAAAGTTGATCACGGGATCGGTGATGATGAACGCGATCACCATTCCGGCAGCGAGGCCGATCACGGCGATGACAAGCCGTTTGCGGGCTTCCCTCAGGTGCTCGCCGAGTGACATACGCCGATCACGCTTGCCGCCTTCGGCTGGCGCTTCGACGTCCAGTTCAGTCACGGCCTATGAGGCGCGAGGCGGAGTGTCCTGGTCGGCAGGACGCTCCGCAGGCGGTGCAGTGGAGGCCGCAGGCGAAGGTGCGGGAGCAGCCGTGGTGCCGGTCGACGCGGCGTCAGCGCCGTCGGTCGTGGCAGTGTCGGCGTTCTCGTCCTTCATGGCCTTCATCTCGCCCTTGAACACGCGAGCGGACTGGCCCATGCTCTTCGCCAGTGCCGGCAGCTTCGCCGCACCGAAAAGAAGCAGAATGATGATCAGGATGATCCACAGGTGTGGTCCTGCGAAAAGATTGCCCATGGAGGTCTCCTCTAACTGGGTCAGGGTTGGTTCAGTCTACCCGTGCGGAACGCCTGCCGGGTACGTCGTAGAGGGCAAGTCCAGCCGACGCCCAGTCTCGCGTCGCGACGCGCGCGACCGACGGATCCAGCACCTCCATCAGGCCGCCGAATCTGCCCGCGATCCGCTTGATTCCGCGGGGGTCCGCCATATGGAATCGGAGCGTGACCAGGTCACTCTCCCGATCGATCTGCTCGTGCGAGAACGCACCGAGCAGCGGGACCAGGCGATCCGGTAACCGAACCGTTACGTGTCCGGATCCGCCGTCCTCCCCGAACGTCGCGGGAACCGCGGCATCGGCGTGCGTGATCGCGATGTCGGTCAGCTGCGGGTCGCTCACTCGGTCGAGGTGGAACGTGCGCATCGCCTTGCGCAGATGGCACCAGCCCTGCAGGTACCACTGGCCGTTGGTGAGCAGGATCTGCATCGGGTCGACCGTGCGAATGGTGACCGCAGCATCAGGCGCCTGATAGCTGAATGACACCGCCACACCCTCGTGCAGCGCACGCGAGATGACATCCTGCACTTCGCTGACGGCCACGGGCGCGACGATCAGATCGGGCGGCGCACCCGCCGAGCCGCGAGACAGCTTCGCCATGAGCCCAGTGACGAGGCCGGAGTCCGCGACTGCCGGCACCGATGCCACCATCTGCAGCCCGGCCAGCAGCGCAGCGGCCTCTCGCGCGGTGAATCGCGGGACGCGGCGCAGCGCGACATCGTTCGTGATCTCGATCACGCCGTGGTCATCGAGCAGATCCCAGTCGATGTCGAACATCTCCTGCGGCAGCTGCCAGTACCCCGAGTCACCCGGCAGACCGATCACCGTGAGCTTCTCGACCATGGTGCGCATCTCGCCAGGGGTGACGCCGAACTCCACCGCGGCCTCGTCGAGGGTGACCTGACCGCGCTCGAGCAGATACGGAACGAGTGTCAGATAGAGCCGCACCCGGTCAGCCGCCAGCAGCGGCGCGCGCGACGACGTCATGATTCACTCCCGTCATGCACGCGGATGATCGCCTGCAGACGAACGATGACAGCATCCCGCAGCGCTTCCGGCTCCACCACGCGCACCTCCGGTCCGTACGCAGCGAGCTCATCGGCGAAGACGTGGCGATCGACGTATGCCACGCGGATGCCCTGGGCGGCCGGTGTCGAGCGGCGACCGAGGCGCAGCGCGGCCTCGGTGCCTGGTGTCACCTCGAGCAGGGCACTCTGCGATTCCGCCACCGCCACGAGCCCTGCCAGCGCACGGTCGGTCGCGCCCTCGCGCAGCGCAGGAGCGAACGTCTGCCCGCTCACCTTGACGTCGCTGACGATGCGGCTGAGCAGGAACGTGCGGTCGCCGTCGGCGTCGACGTCGACGCCGAACAGGTGCCAGCGCGCTTCGTACTCGACGAGCGCGAGCGGCCGGATGCGACGCCGGGTCGGGGTGTCCTCCCCCGGCTTGAGGTATTCGAAGACGACCACGCGGCTGCGTTCGATGCCCTCCTGCAGCTTCGGGAAGGCGGCGTCCCGCGCAGTGATCCGCGGCGCGAAGCCGATGATCGGCTCATCGCCGTCGATGCCGAGCGCGCGGATCTTGCGAACACCGGACTGCGCATCGCCCGAGACCGACTCGGTGCTCCAGACGCTGCCGGCCAGGCGCAGCACCGCCAGTTCTGCCGGCGTGAACTCGATGTCGGCCGGCAGATCGTACTCCGCCTGTGGGATGCGGTAGCGGGCCTCGCGCAGATCCTGCGGGTCGGTGGGGTCTCCGATCGTCTCGATCGGCATGCCCAGTGCGCGCAGGTCGTCCTTGTCGCGCTCGAACATCTTCTCCAGCGAGTCGGGCTTCGCACCCGCGTCAGCGCGCTGACGGTAGCCGGAGACGTTGTCGAGGATCTGCTGCTTGGTCAGGCCGATCTCCGTGGCCATCAGCGCCACGACGAGATTCGTCAGGCGCTCCTCCGCGGGGATCGTCGTCGGGGTCATCCCTGCGTCAGCTCCTCCGGAATGACGCCGAGGATGTCGACGACGTACACGGTTGCCGCGCCGGCCTCGCCAGGGACGACGACCATGACCTGCGAGCCGATCGTCGCCTTCGAGAGCGCCTTGGTGACGTCCTCTGGCAGCGATTCAGTGCTCAGCGAGACGGCACCGTCCCACGAGGTGCCGGTCACCGAGCGTCCTGCCCAGTCGACGGCGGTGTAGTTGAACATGGGCGCGCCGTCGCCGACCTTCTCACCCTCGCCCGCGATGAGCGTCTCGGTGATGGTGCTCTTCGGTGCGGCGCTGTCCGGCACGATGATGCCGGGGCGGCCGTCGGGGGCGCGCACGACCGAGGGAAGGTTGCGGGTGGTGTTGAAGACGTCGTTGCCCTCTGCCTTCGGCAGCAGGGTGTAGCGGATGTCGTAGACGGCGACCATGCTGTCGTCGGCACCGAGACCGACCTGTTCGGCCATGCCCTCGGGAAGGTCGCCCGACGGGATGGCCACGACGATGCGGCTGCCCTCGGTGGCGCACTTGAGAGCTTCGTCGACACCGGGCAGCTCGGTCGTCGCCGACTGCGGGCTCCATAGGCTGACGGCTGAGTGGATGGGTTCACCGGTGTCGCCGTTGACAAGCACGCGCGTCATGATCGCGTTCTGCGTCTCAGTGGTGATCGGCGCGCCGTCGCCGACGATGAGGTCGGCGTACTTCACCTCGGATGCCCGCACCGGCAGTTCAATCGACACGTCCGGCGTGCCGAACGCGCCCGACACATCGACGGACGCGGCGAGCCCTTCGGAGCTGGAGCGATCGCAGCTGGCACCGTCGAAGCTCGGCGCAGCCGAGCAGCCGGTCAGAGCGAGAGCGGAGAGGGCGAGGGCCGAGAGAGCAGCGGTCGATTTACGCACGCGCCCCAGTCTATTCCGAAGAGGAGGGTGCCTCGCGCGACTCGGCGGCGGTGCGCGCGCCCGCAGCCGCTTTCTGCGCCTCACGAACGCGCTTGCGCAGGTTCTTGTCGGTGATCTGGCGATCGCCGACGGCCCCTGGCGTCCACAGCTCGACGTCCTCATCGCCGTAGCTCGATTTGGATGCCCGGCGCTTGACCTCGGGCGGCACCGCGCCAGGCGCGAGCCGACGAGCGGTCAGCAGGAACCCGGTGTGTGCGACCATGCGGTGATCAGGCCGCACCGACAGGCCCTCGACATGCCAGCCGCGCACCATGGTCTCGGATGCATCCGGCTCGGTGAACAGTCCGGTGCCGCGGATGTACTCCGCAACGCGCGAGAGCTGCGTCGCTGTGGCGATGTAGCAGATGACGACGCCGCCGGGCGTGAGCGCCTCGGCGACAGCATCCATGCACTCCCACGGGGCGAGCATGTCGAGCACGACGCGATCGACCGTCGCGGGCTCGAACTGCACCGCGAGCTCCTCGGCGAGGTCGCCGACGACCACGTCCCAGGTGTCGGGGATCTCGCCGAAGAAGGTCTCGACGTTCGCCTTCGCGACCTCGGCGAAGTCCTCGCGGCGCTCGAACGAGGTCAGGGCGCCGTCCGGTCCGATCGCACGCAGCAGGGCGAGCGACAGTGCGCCGGACCCGACGCCGGCCTCTACGACCACGGCACCGGGGAAGATGTCTGCATGCATGACGATCTGCGCCGAGTCCTTCGGGTACACGATCGCCGCTCCCCGCGGCATCGACAGTGCGAAGTCGCGCAGCAGCGGGCGCAGCGCCAGGTAGTCGTGGCCGGAGCTGTTGGTGACGACCGAGCCGTCCGGCTGACCGATCAGGTCGCGGTGGAACAGCACGCCGTGGTGCGTATGCAGTTCGCCGTCGGAGCGGAGCGTGATCGTGTGCATCCGCGCCTTGGGCCCGGTCAGTTGCACCCGGTCGCCCTCGCGGAACGGGCCGCTGGGTCGCGTCGCGGTCATCGGGTCGCCTCCGTCGCGAAACGGTCGCGCAGGTCGACGAGGTCGGCTGCCGTGCGGCCGTCGAGCGTCGGCCAGAGCTCGTGTGCGCCGAGATCGTCGAGAGAGACGATGTGCGCAACGCCGAGCGTGGTGGCGCCGGATGCCAGTCCAGAGGCCAGGCCGGTGGGCGAGTCCTCGATGACGACCGCGTCGGCGATGTCGATGCCGAGCAGATCTGCGGCGCGCAGGTACGGGTCAGGGTGGGGTTTGGGGTTCTCGACGTCGTCGCCGGCGACGATGACGTCGAACGCGGGGAAGTCGATCAGATCGACGACGCTCAGCGCCATCCGCCGCAGCGACATGGTCACCAATGCGGTGGGGATGCCCTGGGCGCGAAGGTCGGCGAGCAGCTCGCGGGCGCCGGGGCGGAACGGCACGCCCTCGGTGCGCAGGCGATCGGCGACCCGATCGGTCAGCAGCTGCACGATGGCATCCGGCTCCATGTCCACACCGGCACGGCGCAGGGTGTTGGCACTGTCGATCAGGGCGTTGCCGACGAGTTGCAGGGCGTCCTCGTGCGTCCACGTGCCGCCGTACGACTCGACGAGTTCCGTTTCGATGGCGATCCAGTACGGCTCGGTGTCGACAAGGGTGCCATCCATGTCCCACAGGACTGCGCTGGGCTTGTTGGCGGTGTAGGGCTGATTGCTCACTGAACCCATGCTAGCCGTGTCCCCGCCCTGTGCAGACGGCACCCGACTACCCTGGAGGGATACGTTCGGCCGACCGGAAGGAGCCCATGGACGTCCTCGGCTCTCGCATCATCATCGCCGCGTTCGACGGCTGGAACGACGCGGGTGAGGCTGCCAGTGGCGCAATCGCCGCACTGCGCGAGTCCACCGAGTACGAGCGGGTGCACTCGGCCGACCCCGAGCTGTATTTCGACTATCAGTACACGCGCCCCTCGACGCGGATGGATGCCAGTGGGCGTCGCGAGCTGAACTGGCCGGAAGCTGCACTCTGGCGTCCGACGACTCCGAGCGATGGCCCTGAGCTCTGGCTGCTCACCGGATCAGAGCCGGCAAGGGCGTGGCAGGCGTTCGTCAGTGAGTTCATCGACGTCGCGCTGCGCGACGACGTGACGGGTCTCGTCACGCTCGGCGCCATGCTCTCAGACGTGCCCCACACCCGGCCGATCTCGGTGTTCGCGTCCAGCCAGGACGACCGCGTGCGCGACGCGCATGGTCTGGACAAGTCGAGCTACGAGGGGCCGGTCGGCATCCTCAGTGTGTTCGAGCACTTCGCCGCCGCAGCAGACATCCCTGCCGCGAGCCTGTGGGCCAGTGTTCCGCACTACGTCGCTTCGGCCGCCCCGTCACCCAAGGCGACGCTGGCGCTGCTGGACCGCCTGGAAGAGCTGACCGGTGTGGGGTCGCCCCGCGAGCACCTGCGCACTGAGGCGGCCGCGTGGGAGGCGTCCATCGATGCCGCGGCCGCCGAGGACGACGACATGGCCGAGTACATCCATCAGCTCGAGCAGACCCGCGACACGTGGGATTCGCCGGACGCCTCTGGGGATGCCATCGCGCAGGCCTTCGAGCGGTATCTGCGTCGCCGCGGCGAGGGGCCGGACAAGCGCTGAGGCCGCACCCGCAGGTGCGGCGCCGAGTTCGTCAGAGCGCCGGGATGACACCCATCGACAGCAGCACGATGAGGGCGATGCCCAGCAGCACGCGGTAGATCACGAACGGCAGGAAGCTGCGCTTCGAGATCCAGCTCATGAAGAACGCGATCACGCCGAGTGCGACGACGAAGGCGATGCCGGTGGCAGCGAACGTCTCCCCCAGCCCGAAGTGCTGGTTCGGGTCGTCCCAGTGCTTGAACAGCTGGTAGAAGCCGCTGCCGAACACGGCCGGAATGGCGAGCAGGAACGCGTAGCGAGCGGCGGCCGCGCGCTCGTATCCGAGGAACAGCCCCATCGTGATGGTGCCGCCGGAGCGGGAGACGCCGGGGACGAGGGCGAGTGCCTGCGCGAACCCGAAGGCGACGCCGTGCGGGTAGGTCAGCTGGTCGAGCTTGCGCTTCTTGGCGCCGACGTAGTCTGCGATGCCGAGCAGCACGCCGAAGGCGATGAGCATGATCGCGGCGATCCAGAGGGAGCGCAGCACGGTCTCGATCTGATCCTGGAAGAGCAGGCCGAGCACGACGATCGGGATGCTGCCGATGATGATCAGCCAGCCCATCCTGGCATCAGGATCGTTGCGGGGAACTCGCCCGGCGAGCGACCGGAACCACTGCCCGATGATGCGCACGATGTCGCGCCAGAAGAAGACCACCACGGCGGCCTCGGTGCCGATCTGCGTGATGGCGGTGAACGCGGCGCCCGGATCCTCGCCGGAGGGCAGGAACGTGCCCACGATGCGCAGGTGCGCGCTGGACGAGATGGGCAGGAACTCGGTGAGTCCCTGCACGATACCGAGAATGAGCGCTTCAAGCAGGTTCATGCGGTGCTTTCGGGGGGTGGCGTGGAAGTGCGTCGGATGCTGATCAGCAGACGCGCAGCAGATCGGCCAGCACACGCTGACCGAAGACAAGCGATTCTACGGGTACGCGCTCGTCGACGCCGTGAAACATCCCGGTGAAGTCGAGGTCGGCCGGCAGCTGCAGCGGGGCGAACCCGTAGCCGGTGATTCCGATGGCTGCGAGAGCCTTGTTGTCCGTTCCGGCACCGAGCAGGTACGGGATCACCGGCACGCCGGGGTCGTGGCGGCGGAGGGCGGCGACCATGTGGTCGACGAGGTCACCCTCGAACGGCGTCTCCATGCCGATGTCGCGCACGACAGTCTGGATCTCGATGTCGTCGCCGACGATGCGCTGCAGCTCGGCGAGCACGTCGTCCTCGGTCCCGGGGATCACGCGCACGTCGATGAGCGCCTCAGCCGTCTCGGGGATGACGTTGTGCTTGTACCCGGCGGTCAGCGCCGTCGGGTTGGCCGTGGTGCGGAACGTCGACCGCAGGAACGCCTCGGCTGGTCCCGCCGCAGCGGCCAGCGCATCAGGATCGTCGACGGGACGCCCGCTGAGGTCGCTGAGCCCCTGCAGCAGCGCCTGGGTGGTCGCGGTGAGTCGGATCGGCCAGCGGGTGCGGCCGATGGCAGCGACGGCCTCGGAGAGCCGCGTGACGGCGTTGTCCTCGTGGTACCGGCTGCCATGACCCGCTCGGCCCTTGGCGACCAGGCGCAGCCACATCAGCGCCTTCTCGCCGACCTGCAGAAGGTAGGCGCGGTGATCGTCGACAGTGATCGAGTAGCCGCCGACCTCGCTGATCGCCTCGGTCGCGCCGGCGAACCACTCGGGCTTGTCCCGCACGACGAGTGCAGAGCCCTCGACCCCGCCGTTCTCCTCATCGGCGAAGAAGACCAGAATCAGGTCGCGATCGGGCTGCTCCCCCGCCCGCAGCAGGTCCGCGACGGCGGTGAGGATCATGGCATCCATGTTCTTCATGTCGACCGCACCGCGGCCCCACAGCATCCCATCTCGGATGACGCCCTCGAACGGATCGACGCTCCAGTCCTCGGCCATGGCCGGGACGACGTCGAGGTGGCCGTGCACGACCAGCGCCGGCCGATCGGGATTGCGGCCTGGTACCCGCGCCATGACATTGGTGCGGCGCGGGATCGGCTCGTAGTACTCGGGTTCGAGCCCGAGGCTCTTCAGGTACGCGCCGACATACTCAGCGGCCTCGCGCTCGCCGCTGGCCTTCCCTCCCCCGAAGTTGGAGGTGTCGATGCGGATCAGGTCGCGCGCGATCTGCGCGACCTCGGGAAGGGACGACTCGGACATGCCTCCAGGCTATCGAAGCCCGCAGGGCGCGCCCGGGCGTCATCACGGTTCGGAGGCCTCTGGAAAACCTGGTAATGTTTCTCTTCGGTCGGCAACGACCTTCACCACCTGCGCGGGTGGCGGAATGGTAGACGCGCTGCGTTGAGGTCGCAGTGCCCGCAAGGGCGTGGGGGTTCAAGTCCCCCTCCGCGCACGGACAGGCCCCGGATCTGAGATCCGGGGCCTTCTTCGTGTCCGCCGACCGCCCGACTCTCGGGGCCCGAAGCTCCCCCGAGTGCCGGAGTCAGACCGCGCCGACTCCGAACACGAGACCCAGTGCGTACGTGATCGCCGCGGCGCCGAAGCCGATCGCCAGCTGACGCAGAGCACGCCGCAGCGGCGGACCGCCGGAGAGGATCCCGACCATCGCCCCCGTCGCCATCAGCGCGACGCCGACGAGACCCAGCGCGACCAGGATCGCGGAGAGCCCGCTGAGCCCGAAGATCCAGGGCAGCACCGGCACGATCGCACCAGAAGCGAACAGCAGGAAGCTCGAGATCGCGGCCGTCCAGTCATTGCCGATGATCTCGTGGTCGTCGTGCCCGATGTGCGTGCCGATCGGTCCGGTGCTGGTGCGCCGCACTCCGGCGCGCGCCGCGGTCACGACGCGCTCCGCTCGGGCCAGCGCCTCTTCCTCCCCCACGCCGCGTGCGCGGTACACGAGCGCCAGCTCGTTGGCGTCGATGTCCAGATCGCCGGCGGCAGCATCCGCATCGTCGTTGGCCTCGGTGGCAGCAAGCAGCTCGCGCTGGGACCGAACCGACACGAACTCCCCCGCGCCCATCGAGAGCGCGCCGGCGAGCAGGCCGGCCACGCCGCTGAAGAGCACGAAGGATCCGCTGACCCCGGTCGCGCCGATGCCCAGCACCAGGGCGAGGTTGGAGACGAGACCGTCGTTGGCGCCGAACACCGCGGCGCGGAACGAGCCGGACAGGCGCCGGCGTCCGCGCGCGGCCAGCCCGCGGACGACTTCATAGTGCACTTTCTCGTCGGCTCGCATGGCCGGCGTCGCATGCTTTTCGGAGTCGTACGGCGAACGCGCCTCCGCGCTCTGGGCGAGGGCGAGCACGAAGATGGACCCGAATCGGCCTGCCATCCAACCCAGCATCCGAGACCGGAGCCCTGCCCGCGGCAGCCGCGCCGGCTCCGTGCCGAGCAGATCGAGCCAGTGCTGCTCGTGGCGACGCTCGGCGTCGGCGAGCGAGAGCAGGATGTCGCGCTCCTCGCCCTTCTTGCGTGCGGCGAGGCGCGCGTAGACGGCGCCTTCGGCGCGTTCCTCGACAAGGTAGCGGGCCCACTGCTTGCGGTCGGCGGCAGTGGGTTGGGCGGGCGCGGTCATGGATCCTCCGGCTCGTGGGCGAACATTCCACGCTATCGAGCACAGGCCGCGAGAACCGCATCAGGACGGCGATTGACAGGATTTCGGATGCCCGAAGCAGGCCTTCCTGCAGGGGTCAGGAGCGGACGCGCTTGCGCAGCACGTCGATGCGGGACTGCAGCTGCGTCACCGTAGCCTGTGCCACCGATGGCCCCCCGCACACCCGGCGCAGCTCGGCGTGCACCGAGCCGTGCGGTTCACCGCTCTGGCGGGCGTACAACCCGACCAGGCTGTTCAGCAGCTGACGCTGCTCGCGCAGCGTGCGATGCAGCGGAGCGGGCAGGGTGGTCGTCGCCTCCGGCGGTGCAACGGCCTCTCGGGCCTCGCGCAGCCGCCCTTGGCGCGTCTGCCGTTGCATGAGCAGCTCGTGCACGTGCTCGGGTTCGAGCAGCCCAGGGAATCCGATGAACTCCTCTTCTTCGGGAGTGCCGGGTTCGGCGAGCTGCCCGAACTCCTTGCCGTCGAAGACGACGCGGTCGAAGTGTGCGAGCGACGAGATCGCCTGGTAACTGAACTCCTGGGTGAGGGCATCCGATGCGTCATCTTCGCGGTTCGCGCTCTCCAGCAGCGAGTCCTCGAGGCCCTCGTCATCCTTGGTCTGCCGATCCAGCGCGTGATCGCGCTGCTTCTCCATCTCGTTCGCGAGCGTCATCAGCACAGGCACATTCGGCAGGAAGACGCTCGCCGCCTCACCCCGGCGCCTGGCGCGCACGAAGCGGCCGATGGCCTGCGCGAAGAACAGCGGCGTGGACGACGAGGTGGCGTAGACGCCGACGGCGAGTCGCGGCACGTCCACGCCTTCCGACACCATGCGCACGGCCACCATCCAGCGCCTGGTGTTGCCGCTGAACTGGTCGATGCGCTCTGAGGCCGTCGCGTCGTCGGAGAGCACGATCGTCGCCTGTTCGCCGGTGATGCTGTGCAGGATCTTCGCGTAGGCGCGTGCGACGGTCTGGTCGGTGGCGAGCACCAGTCCCCCGGCATCCGGCACGTGGTGGCGGATCTCGGTGAGTCGGCGGTCGGCGGCGGAGAGGACCGCCGGCATCCACTCCCCCTCAGGGTCGAGGGCCGTGCGCCACGCCTGCGAGTTGACGTCCTTCGTGTTGTCCTGGCCCAGGTGCGCTTCGAGCTCATCACCGGCGCTGGTCCGCCAGCGCATCTTGCCCGAGTACATGTGGAACAGCACCGGGCGCACGACGCCGTCCTCGAGAGCACGTCCGTACCCGTACGAGTAGTCGGTGCTCGAGATCCGCGCGCCGGATTCGTCGGGCAGATACTCCACGAACGGGATCGGCGCGGTGTCGCTGCGGAATGGCGTGCCGGAGAGCAGCAGCCGCCGCCTGGCCGGTGCGTAGGCGTCGCGGATCGCATCACCCCAGCTCAGCGCGTCGCCGCCGTGGTGCACCTCGTCGAGGATCACCAGCGTCTTGGCGTCCTCCGTCAGATGCCGGTGCACAGACGAGCGCGCGGCGACCTGCGCGTAGGTCACGACCACGCCGTGGTAGTGCCGCGCGGGTGCCCAATGGCTGTTCCTGAAGCGGGGATCGAGTCGGATGCTGACGCGTGCCGCCGCGTCTGCCCACTGCGTCTTCAGATGCTCGGTGGGGGCGACCACGATGATCCGATTGACCTCGCCCATGCGCAGAAGCTCGACGGCGAGCGTGAGCGCGAAGGTCGTCTTGCCTGCGCCCGGTGTCGCCGCCACGAGGAAGTCCCGCTGGTCAGCGCTGAAATAGCGATCCAGCGCCTCACGCTGCCATGCCCTCAGCTTGTCTGCGGTTCCCCAAGGAGCGCGCTGGGGAAAGGACGGAGAGAGCATCGAATCAACGATAAGCCAGGCCGCGGACACTCCGGTCCGCGCCGTGCGGACGGAGCGGGGGTAGGCTCTCATCCTGCGCCGTTGGCACCCCTGTGGCGCTTCCCGCGAAGGAGACACGATGACCGATCAGGAATCGTCACGCACCCCGTACATCGGCAACGACGGCCCCCAGCCGTGGCGCCGATTCGTCGCCGTCGGCGACTCGTTCACCGAAGGGATCGGCGACCCCGACCCGACACTGCCAGGCAGTCACCGCGGCTGGGCAGACCGCGTTGCAGAGGTGCTCGCACGGGACGTCGATGACTTCGCGTACGCGAATCTCGCGGTCAGGGGAAAGCTGATCGGGCAGATCGCGGCGGAGCAGATCCAGCCTGCCGTCGATCTGAAACCCGATCTGATCTCGATCTGCGCTGGTGGCAACGACGTCATCCGCCCCGGCACCGACCCGGACGCCATCGCCGTGCAGCTCGAGGATGCTGTCACGCGCCTCTCGTCCACGGGTGCCGCCGTCGTGCTGTTCACCGGCATCGACACCGGATTCACCCCCGTGTTCCGGGCGTTCCGCGGCAAGGTCGCGATCTACAACGAGAACGTCCGGACGATCGCCGACCGGCACGACTGCATCGTCGCCGATCAGTGGGCGCTCAAGACGATCCAGGACACCCGCTTCTTCGCCGATGACCGACTGCATCTGAATCCGCTCGGGCACCACGAGGTGGCGCGCATGGTGCTGCGTTCCCTGAACGTGCAGAACGATCTGCAGGCGATGCAGCCCGAACCGCTTCCGGTGCGCACGTGGCGTGAAGCGCGTGCAGAGGACATCGGCTGGGCACGGGAGCACCTCGTGCCGTGGGTGCTGCGGCGCCTGCGCCATCAGTCGTCCGGCGATCACATCGGCGCCAAGCGACCGGATGCCGTGCCGGTGATCGTCCTGGAGGACGACGCCTGACCTCAGCGCGTCAGCGCCCAGACGGCCACCGCTGCGGCGGAGGCGACGTTCAGTGAGTCCACTCCTCCTGCCATCGGGATCGTGACGATGCGGTCAGCCGCGTCGAGCGCGCCACGCGAGAGTCCCTCGCCTTCGGTGCCCATCACGAGCGCGACCCGCTCCGGACTCGATGCCGCGTAGGCATCGAGCGCCACGGCATCGTCGCTCAGCGCCAGCGCCGCGATCTCGAAGCCGTGTGCATGAAGCTGTGGACCCGCCGCACTCCACTCGCCGATGCGCGTCCACGGCACCTGGAAGACCGTCCCCATACTCACGCGCACGCTGCGGCGGTACAGCGGATCACCACACCGTGGGGTGACCAGCACGGCGTCGGCGCCGAGCCCAGCCGCGGCACGGAACGCCGCACCGATGTTGGTCGGATCGGCGATGTCCTCCAGCACGAGCACCCGACGCGCATCCGCCACCACGTCAGACAGCGACGGCATCTCCGGCCTGTGCATGGCGGCCATCACCCCACGGTGCACTGCAAACCCGGTCAGCTGCTCGGCCACCGCATCGGACACCACATAGACGGGAACGTCATGCGCGCCGAAGAGCGGCGCGACGGCATCCACCCACTTCTGCTGCGTCAGCACAGACCGCGGCCGGTGTCCGGCCGCCAGCGCCCGCTCGATCACCTTCGCCGACTCGGCGATGTAGAGCCCGCCCTCGGGCTCCTGCACGCGTCGCAGCGCGGCATCAGTCAGTGATCGATAGTCATCGAGCAGGGGGTCGCGCGCATCGGAGACGGACTGCAGGTGCATGGTTCCACTCTGGCAGTTCGAGCCTGTGCCGGCGCACCCGGCATAGACTTCCCTCGTGCCGTCGATCGAACTCTCCGAACACGATCCCGACGCCCTCGACCGTGCCTCGGAGCTGCTCAGCGGGCGACGGACGGCTGTGCTCACCGGCGCCGGCATCTCCACCGACTCCGGCATCCCCGCCTATCGCGGCGCCGGCGCCCCCGCGCGGGTGAACCCGATGACGATCCAGACGTACCTCGGCGATGAGGCCGCACGACGTCGGTACTGGATGGGAGGGCACCTCGGCTACCGGCGATTCACCTCCCCGGACCCCAACGGCGGGCACCTCGCGCTCGCCGCGCTGGAAGAGCACGGGGATGTGACCGGCGTCATCACCCAGAACGTCGACGGCCTGCACCTGCGGGCCGGCAGCAAGCGGGTCATCGAACTGCACGGCACGATGCACCGCGTGCACTGCCTGGACTGCGGGCAGGTCTTCGATCGGCGCGCCATCGCCGAGCAGATCGATGAGCTCAACCCGTGGGTCACCGTGCCGGAGAACATCGTCCTCAACCCGGACGGCGATGTCACGCCTGAGAGCTCGGAGGGCTTCGTGGTCCCGCCGTGCACCGTCTGCGGCGGCATGCTCAAGCCCGAGGTCGTCTACTTCGGCGAGTTCGTGCCGGTGGGCAGGTTCCGACTCTCGGAGTCGCTGGTGCACGGCTCGGATGCGCTGCTGGTGGCGGGCACCTCGCTGACGGTGAACTCGGGCATCCGCATCATCGAGCGCGCCAGGCGCCGCGACATGCCTCTGGTGATCATCAATCGCGAGCCGACCCGCGCTGATGCCTGGGCAGACGAAGTGATCGCAGGCGGCACCACCGCGGTGCTCACAGCGCTCGCCACGCGGTTCGGCGCTCTCTGATCCGTCTCGCCTATGGTGTTGGGGTGACCCTTCTGACTCTCGTGCGCCATGGCCAGACCGACTGGAATCTCGACCGGCGGATCCAGGGCACCACCGACATCCCGCTGAACGACACCGGACGCGCCGACGCCCGGTACGCCGCGGGACGTCTCTCGGCCGGCATGCACCACTCGATCTATGCGAGCCCGCTGCTGCGGGCGCACGAGACCGCGACGATCATCGCCGCAGAGCTCGGCCTGCAGCCGCCCACGCTCGTCGAGGACGTGCGCGAGCGCGAGTTCGGCGATGGCGAGGGGATGCTGGTCGCCGACTACATCGCGAACTACGGCGACTGGCATGCCGCGGTGCCTGGAGCCGAGTCGCTGGATGCGGTCTGCGTCCGCGCGATGGGTGCGCTGCACCGGATCGCCCGCGAGGCGCGGCGCCGCTCGGCGCCCACGGCCGAGTCCGTCATCGTCGTGACGCACGGTGGCGTCATCCGGTCGCTGATCGACCACGTCTCCGGTGGCACTCTGCCCAAGGTGGGCAGCACCCTCGCGAACGGGTCCGTGCACCGATTCGAGGCGTCACCGGGTTCGCTGCGGCTGCTCGAGGAGGCTGTCGTCCTCTGACGCGAGGAGCTGCGCCTTCGCGCGCTGATCCCGCTCAGGCTGACCCCTCTCAGGCCCGGCCCAGCACCGCCCTGGCATGCCGCAGCACCGGCTCGTCGACCATGCGCCCCTCGAACCGGAAGACACCGCGCTCGGCGTCGGCGGCGACGAGCACGGCCCGTGCCCACTCCACGGCGGCAGGATCAGGTCGGTAGGCCTCGCGGATCGCCTCGACCTGCTTGGGGTGGATGCACGCCGTCGCGCCGAATCCGGATGCCACAGCGTCGGCGGCCTCGGCGGCGAGCCCGTCCAGGTCGTCGATGTCGAGATGCACGGCATCGATCGCGGTCTTGCCTTGTGCGCCGGCGGCGACCAGCACCTGGGCACGCGCGAACCGCGCGACGTCGCGATAGGTCCCGTCTGCGAAACGGCTCGACATGCCCCCGAGCGAGGCGACCAGATCCTCGGCGCCCCACATCAGCGCCGTGGTGCGCTGGTGTACGGCGATGTCGCCCGACCGGTGCACACCGCGCGCGGTCTCGCACAGCGCGATCAGCGAGTAGGTGGCGTCGAAGGCATCGAAGGCTGAGGGGTCTTCGCTCTTGGCGACCATCACGGTGCGGAACGATGTGCGCGACAGTGCCTCGAGGTCTTTGATGAAGTCCCTCGTGTCCGGGGCGTTCACTCGCACGATCACACGGGCGGGATCGACGTCAGCCGCGACGATGTTCTCGCGCGCCTTGGCTTTGGCCGCGGGCAGCACGGCATCCTCGAGGTCGAGGATGACAGCATCCGACTTCTGCAGCGCGCCGGCGAAGCGATCCGGACGATCCGCCGGGCAGAACAGCAGCGCGGGGCCGAGGGTGAACATGATCTATTCCTCTTTCGGCATACAGTGCATGAGCGCCGTGCGGGTCGCTGTCGCGACGATCGTGCCGTCCTGGTTGCGACCCGTGTGCGCGATGGTGCAGATGCCCTGGCCTGGGCGCGACGATGAGAGTCGCTTGTCGACGATGACACTCTCGGTGTAGAGCGTGTCGCCGTGGAACAGCGGGTGTTGAAAGGTGATCTCCCCCAGCCCGAGCTGCGCGACCAGCGTGCCCTGCGTCAGCTGCCCGACGGATGCCCCGACCATGGTCGACAGGGTCCACATCGAGTTCATCAGGCGCTGCCCGAAGGGCTGCTGCGTGTCGGCGAAGGCCGCATCGAGGTGCAGGGCCTGGGTGTTCATGGTGAGCGTCGTGAAGAGCACATTGTCGGCCTCGGTGGCCGTGCGACCAGGGCGATGCAGGTAGCGGGCGCCGACCTCGAACTCCTCGTAGTAGAGGCCGCGCTGCACGATATCGGTCATGTCGTCACGCTACCCCGCCAGCCCGAGCGCGCGGGCGATCACGAGCAGCTGCACTTCGGTGGTGCCCTCGCCGATCTCGAGGATCTTCGAGTCGCGGTAGTGCCGTGCCACGGGGTACTCGTTCATGAAGCCATTGCCGCCGAAGATCTGCGTGGCGTCCCGCGCGTTGTCCATCGCCGCGTCGCCCGAGACGAGCTTCGCGATCGCCGCGGCCTCGGCGAACGGGCGTCCGGCGTCGCGCAGGCGCGCGGCGTGGTGCCAGGCCAGCCGGGCGGTGTGCACCCTGGCGCGCATGCGGGCGAGTGTGAACTGCGCGTTCTGTCTGGTGCTCAGCGGCGCCCCGAACACGACGCGCTTCTGCGCGTAGTCGACGGCGGCCTCCAGACACCCTTCAGCGGCTCCGGTCGCGAGAGCGGCGATCGCGATGCGCCCCTCGTCGAGGATGCTGAGGAAGTTGCGGAACCCGCTGCCCCGTTCGCCGATCAGGTTCCCGGCCGGAACTCGCACGTCCTGCAGCGTCAGCGGGTGGGTGTCTGAGGCGTTCCAGCCGACCTTGTCGTACGCGGGCTCCACGGTGAAACCGGCAGTGCCGTTGGGCACGAGGATCGTCGAGATCTCCTTGCGACCGTCACGGTCGCCGGTGACGGCGGTCACCGTGACGAAGCGCGTGATGGCGGTGCCGGAGTTGGTGATGAACTGCTTCGTGCCGTTGATCACCCATTCGTCGCCGTCGAGACGCGCTGTCGTGCGCGTGGCCCCAGCGTCGCTGCCGGCCTCGGGCTCGGTGAGGCCGAATCCGCCCAGCGCCTCACCAGTGAGGAGCGTCGGCAGGTACTCGCGCTTCTGCTCCTCGGTGCCGAAGCGGTAGATCGGCATCGCACCGAGGCTGACTCCTGCCTCGAGCGTGATCGCGATCGACTGGTCGACGCGCGCGAGGCCTTCGATGGCGATGCCGAGCGCGAAGTAGTCGCCGCCCTGTCCGCCGTACTCCTCTGAGAACGGCAGGCCGAACAGGCCCATCTCGCCCATCTGGCGCACGACGTCGAGGTTCAGGGTGTGCGTGCGATCGGCCTCGTAGGACTGCGGGGCGACCACCTGCTCGGCGAAGTCGCGCACCATCGCTGCGAGTTCGCGCTGATCGTCGTCCAGATCGGCGTGGCTCAGTTCGTCGGTCATGGGGTCTCCTGTTCGCTGGCTTCTTCGCTGACGCGCACGACCGGCTGGTCGCGGCGCACCTGGTCGCCGAGCGCGACCATCAGATGAACGATGCCGTCGTGCGGAGCGAGCACCGGGTGCTCCATCTTCATCGCCTCGATCGACACCAGTGGGGCGCCGGCGCGCACGTGATCGCCGTCGGCGACGTGCACGGCGACGATGCTGCCCGGCATGGGCGCGCGGCCCTCAGGCTCGCGCGGGCCTGATTCGGGCATCCGATCCGCCAAGCGACGCCGCATGGCCGCGCGACGCGACAGCGGACGCAGCCGCATCGTGACTCCCCGTTCAGAGACCCAGATCGCGCCGTCGTCATCCCGCGCCGTCACCGCACCTGAGGGGCTGTCAGCCGGTGCCATGACGACCTCGTCGTCGTCCGTGAGGAAC
This sequence comes from Microbacterium sp. H1-D42, assembly GCF_022637555.1. NCBI lineage: Bacteria > Bacillati > Actinomycetota > Actinomycetes > Micrococcales > Microbacteriaceae > Microbacterium > Microbacterium sp. H1-D42. Next base: position 1,886,750 of record NZ_CP093342.1, read on the forward strand.
GCCGTGCCGGCCGGGGCGGAGGGTGCCCCGAGCCGCCAGCCGGGCAGCGCCAGCCAGAGCGGTCCCGCAGCGCCCACTGCAGCGCCGACCGCAGTTGCGGCAGGAATGGATGCGGCTGATGCCAGCAGCCGCTCGGTGGGCTCGGCCGGCGCCAGCGGCAGCATCGTCTCGATGAGTCCGGTGTCGAGGTCTCCGCTCGCGACGCGCTCGTGCTGACACAGCGCCCGCAGGAACGCGATGTTCGTCTCGACGCCCAGCACGACGGTGCGCGCCAGCGCGGCGTCGAGGCGGCGCAGGGCGGTTGCCCTGTCGGGGCCGTACGCGATCACCTTGGCGATCATCGGGTCGTAGAACCCGCTCACCTCTGAACCGGTCTCGACGGCAGCATCCACACGCACACCCGACGGCGCGTCGAAGCGCAGCACGCGTCCCGTCGACGGCAGGAATCCACGTTCCGGCGACTCTGCGTACACACGTGCCTCGATGGCATGCCCCCGCACGGCGGGCGGTGCATCGAGCGCACCCCCGGTGGCGACGTGCAGCTGCAGCGCGACCAGGTCGAGTCCCGTGACCTCCTCGGTGACAGGGTGCTCGACCTGCAGGCGGGTATTCATCTCGATGAAGAAGATCTCGTCGACAGCATCCGCTTCCACGAGGAACTCCACCGTGCCGGCGCCGACGTAGTCCACGCTCTGGGCGGCCGCCACGGCGGCATCCAGCAGGCGTTGTCGCACGGCCTCTGGCAGGTGCGCGGCCGGCGCCTCTTCGATCACCTTCTGGTGGCGCCGCTGCAGGGTGCACTCGCGCTCGCCGAGCGCGATCACCGTGCCGTGCGCGTCGCCGAAGACTTGCACCTCGATGTGCCGAGGACGCTGCACGAGACGCTCGAGCACCATTGCGTCATCGCCGAAGGCGGCGGTCGCGATGCGGCGAGCGGTGGTGAGGGCGGATGCCAGTTCGTCGCCAGAGCGGACGACCTCCATCCCCTTGCCTCCGCCGCCAGCACTGGGCTTGACCAGCAGGGGGTACCCGACCTCGTCGGCGCGCGCGCGGATCTGCGCGTCGTCGAGGCCTGCGGCATCGAATCCGGGAACCACGGGAACGCCGTGCTGCGACACGTGGGCGCGGGCGCGCGCCTTGTCGCCCATGATCTGCAGCGCGTTCACGTCGGGCCCGATGAAGATCACGCCGGCATCGGCACACGCCTCGGCCAGCGCGACGCTTTCAGACAGGAACCCGTATCCGGGGTGGATGGCCTGAGCGCCCGTGTCACGCGCAGCGGCCATGATCGCATCCACCTTCAGATACGACTCCGCGGCCGCAGAAGCGCCGATCCGCACCGCCTCATCGGCCTCGCGGACGTGGGGTGCGTCGGCGTCGGCGTCGCTGTACACCGCGATGCTGCGGATGCCGAGCTCGCGCAGCGTGCGGATGATCCGGCGGGCGATCTCGCCGCGGTTGGCGACGAGGACGGTGTGCAGGTCGATGGTCATGTGCATCACATCCGGAAGAGGCCGAAGCGCGGTTCGGGCAGCGGCGTGCGAGAGACGACGTCAAGGGCGAGGCCCAGCGCGTCGCGGGTCTGGTCAGGGTCGATGATGCCGTCATCCCACAGCCGGGCGGTGGCGTAGTACGGCTCGCCCTGTGCCTCGTACTGGCTGCGGATGGGGGCTTCGAACTCCGCTCGCTCCTCGGCGGTCCACGTCGACCCTGCCGAGGCGTGCTGGTCCTCCTTGACGGTGGCGAGGACGGATGCCGCCTGTGCGCCACCCATCACCGAGATGCGGCTGGCGGGCCAGCTCCACAGGAAGCGCGGCGAGTAGGCGCGGCCGCACATCGAGTAGTTGCCGGCCCCGAACGAGCCGCCGATGATGACGGTGAGCTTGGGCACACGGGTGGTGGCGACGGCGGTGACCATCTTGGCGCCGTCCTTGGCGATGCCGCCGGCCTCGGCGTCTGTACCCACCATGAAGCCGGTGATGTTCTGCAGGAACAGCAGCGGGATGCCGCGCTGGTCGCAGAGTTCGATGAAGTGGGCGCCCTTCAGCGCGGACTCGCTGAACAGCACGCCGTTGTTGGCGACGATGCCGATCGGATGCCCGTGCAGCACCGCGAACCCGGTGACGAGCGTCGTGCCGTACTCGCGCTTGAACTCGCGGAAGCTGTCGGCGTCGACCAGCCGGTCGATCACCTCGTGCACGTCGTACCCGGCGTTCACGTCGACGGGCACCGCGTCGTACAGGCTGCCGGTCTCGCTCGGCGCCGTGCTCGGCACCACTGTCCACGCGGGCTCGGCCGGCCGCGGCAGAGTCGCGACGATGTCGCGCAGGATCTCGAGCGCATGCTCGTCATCCTCGGCGAGGTGGTCGACGACCCCGGACCTGCGGGCGTGCAGCTCTCCCCCGCCCAGTTCCTCAGCGGTGACGACCTCGCCGATGGCGGCCTTCACCAGCGGCGGCCCGCCGAGGAAGATCGTCCCCTGGTTCTTGACGATGACGGTCTCATCGCTCATCGCCGGCACGTAGGCGCCGCCGGCGGTGCACGAGCCCAGCACGGCGGCGAGCTGCGGGATGCCCTCTGCCGACATGCGCGCCTGGTTGAAGAAGATGCGACCGAAGTGGTCCCGGTCGGGGAAGACCTCGTCCTGCTTGGGGAGGAACGCCCCGCCCGAGTCGACGAGATACAGGCACGGCAGCCTGTTCTCCAGCGCGATCTCCTGCGCCCGCAGGTGCTTCTTCACCGTCAGTGGGTAGTACGTGCCGCCCTTCACGGTGGGGTCGTTGCAGACGACCATGACGTGGCGTCCGTGCACCAGGCCGATGCCGGCGATGACGCCGGCCGCCGGCGCTTGACCGTCATACAGCCCGTGCGCGGCGAGAGGTGCCACTTCGATGAACGGGCTGTTCTCGTCGAGCAGTCGCGCGACCCGTTCGCGCGGCAGCATCTTGCCTCGCGACACGTGTCGTTCGCGCGAGCGTTCAGGGCCACCGAGTGCGACCTCGGCGAGCCGCGTGCGCAGTTCATCGGCGAGCGTCTGCTGGGTGGCTGGCATCGCGTGTCCTCCTCGACCGTGCGAATCGTCACATTTTCGCTGAATGCTGATATTTCGCGTCAGATTGGTTAGTCTTCACTAACCCGACAGTTCAGGTTAGCGAGGATTAACCGAAATGACAACGCCCGTCACGGCTCGTGACAGAGCGAAGGCCCAGCGCACTGATGCGATCCTCAGTGCATCCGCACGCCTCTTCGCCGCGCGCGGATACTCCGGAGCGAGCTTGGAGGACATCGGGGCCGCCGTCGGCATCTCGGGTCCCGCCGTCTACCGCCATTTCGCAGGCAAGCAGGCGCTGCTCGCCGCTCTGCTCGTGGGCGTGAGCGAACGGCTGGTCGCCGGTGGCGACGCGGTGTCGGCGGCCGCTGGCTCACCGCTGGAGCGCATGCGTGCCCTGGTCGACTTCCACGTCGACTTCGCGCTCGGCAACGCTGATGTGATCCGGGTGCAGGACCGCGACATCGCACACCTCTCCCCCGAGTCGCGCGCCGACGTGCGTCAGCTGCAGCGCACCTACATCGAACTGTGGATCGACGGGCTGAGCGGGATCGTCAACGCCAACCGTGACGAACTCCGCCTGCGCGTGCAGGCCTGCTTCGGGCTGCTGAACTCCACCCCGCACAGCACCAGCACGGCGCTGCGCTCACGCACCGGCACCGCCCCGCTGCTGGCGGGCATGGCGCTGTCCGCTCTGCTCGCCGGCGCCGAGTGACCAGCGGCTGAGCGCGGTTCTCACCTCAGCTCAGCCGCCGGCATCGACTCTCTCAGAACAGCATCGCGCGACCCGGCTGCTCGAGCAGGTCTGCGACGTCCTTCAGGAACCGCGATCCCTCAGCACCGTCGACGAGACGGTGGTCGAACGACACGCTCAGCGTCATCATCTGCCGCAGCGCGATCTCGCCCTTGTACTCCCACGGCTGGCGTCGCACGGCACCGACGGCGAGGATGCCCGATTGCCCAGGAGGCAGGATCGGGGTGCCCGCATCGATGCCGAAGACGCCGATGTTCGTGATCGAGAACGTTCCGCCGGCGAGCTCAGCCGGGCTGGTCTTGCCCGACCGCGCGGTCTGCGTGAGCTGTGTCAGTGCGTCAGCCATGCCGGTCAGAGAGAGCCGCTCGGCGTCGCGGATGATCGGCACGATCAGTCCGCGATCCGTGGCGGCAGCGATGCCGAGATCCACGTAGTGGTTCTCGATGATCTCACCGGCAGCCTCATCCCATGTGGCGTTCAGCGAGGGGTTGCGGCCGAGCGCGAGACAGACGGCCTTGGCCACGAGCACGAGCGGACCGATGCGATGATCGGCCAGCGTCCGGTCGGCCTTCAGCTGCTCGATCAGCTCCATGGTCGCGGTGACGTCGACGGTGTGGAACGTGGTGACGTGCGGCGCGGTGAAGGCACTGCGCACCATGGCCTGCGCGGTGTGCTTGCGCACGCCCTTGACGGGTATGCGGGTCTGGGCCCGCTCGCCGGCTGTGGTGGCCGGCACTGTCGACGGCACCGCCGGCGCTGTCGTCGGCACCGTGATCTCGGATGCTGTCGTGCCCGCGTCAGGCGCACCGAGCCGATCTGCGTACTCATCGACGTCGGCGCGAGTGATGAGGCGGTCACCGACCTGTGCCGCCACCAGCACGAGGTCGACTCCCCTGCGCTTCGCGTGCGCTCGCACTGGAGGCGTGGACCGCGGGCGCTCGCCGAGTCGCGGCTCCGCTGCGGCAGGCGGCAGCGCGTCATGCGGTGCTGCTTCGATCACGGCGGCGTCTGCGGCTGCAGCGGATGCCGCGCTCGCGGCGCTTCGACGCGCGCGGCGCGCCGGCCGACCGCCGGATGACGGTGCGGCTCCGTAGCCGACCAGGTTCGGCTGAGCCTTCTCCTCAGCATCCGACGACTGCTCCGCACTTGCGGGAGTGGCGGAGTCCGGCTCGGCGCCGGCCACCTCGAATGCGATCAGCGGTGCACCGACCGCGATGGTCTCACCGGCGTCCGCGTGCAGAGAGGCGACAGTGCCCTCGTATGGCGACGGCAACTCGACAACGGCCTTGGCGGTCTCGACCTCGGCGAGCGTCTGATTCAGCGCGACGGTGTCGCCTGGCTGCACGAGCCACTGCACCACCTCGGCCTCGGTCAGGCCCTCACCCAGGTCCGGAAGTCGGAATTCTGCGATCAACGCTCTGCTCCCTTCGCGTCGGCTGCTCCGCTGAGGCTGTTCGGGCGATCCATCACCCGATCGACGGCGTCGAGGAGCCGGTCGAGATCCGGCAGGTGGAACTTCTCCAGCTTCGCCGGCGGGTACGGGATGTCGTGTCCGGTGACGCGCACCGGAGCCGCCTCGAGGTATTCGAAGCAGAACTCGGTGATGCTGGCGATGACCTCGGCGGCCACTCCGGCCTCACGGGATGCCTCGTGTGCGACGACGACACGTCCAGTGCGACGCACGGATGCGGAGACCGTCTCGTAGTCCACCGGGGACAGTGAGCGCAGGTCGATGACCTCGAGCGAGATGCCCTCGTCCTCGGCGGCCGCGGCGGCATCGAGCGCCGTGCGCACCATCGCGCCGTAGGTGATGATCGTGGCATCCGATCCCTGCCGCACGACGCGCGCCAAGCCCATCGGCGGGGCGTCGGCGAGCGGCGCCTCGAGGTCGACTTCGCCCTTGTGGTGGTAGAGCCGCTTCGGCTCGAAGAAGATCACCGGATCGTCGCTGGCGATGGCCTGCTGCAGGCAGCGGTAGGCGTCCTGCGGGTCGGAGACGGCGATCACACGCAGGCCGGCGGTGTGCACGAAATAGGCCTCGTTGGATTCGGAGTGGTGCTCGGCCGCGCCGATGCCGCCTGCCCAGGGCACCCGGATCGTGATGGGCATCTTCACGCGCCCCTGGGTGCGGTAGTGCAGCTTCGCGACCTGCGAGACGATCTGGTCGAACGCCGGGTAGATGAACCCGTCGAACTGGATCTCGACGACCGGCCGGTAGCCGCGGAAGGCGAGCCCGACGGCGGTGCCGACGATCCCTGATTCCGCGAGCGGCGTGTCGATCACGCGCTTCGCGCCGAACTCGTCCTGCAGCCCATCGGTGATGCGGAAGACTCCGCCGAGCGCGCCGATGTCCTCGCCCATCAGCACGACCTTGTCATCGTCGCGCATTGCCTGCCGAAGGCCGGCATTGAGCGCCTTGCCCATCGTCATCTGCACCATGTCACGCCTCCTCGTAGGTCGAGAGGTAAGCGGCGTACTCGTCGCGCTCGCGCTCGAGCCCGGAGTGCGGCTCGGCGTACACGCCGTCGAACACAGCGATCGCCGGGCGCGTCACCATGCCGATGCAGGCCGCGCGCATCTCGCGCGCCGTGGCGTCGGCCTCGGCCTGGACGGCGTCGAGGTGCTCCTGCGGGAGCTCCCCCGCCGACTGCAGGTACGCCTCGAGGCGCGAGATCGGGTCGCGCTCACGCCACTTCGCAAGCTCCGCGTCGTCGCGGTAGCGCTTCGGGTCGTCTGCGGTGGTGTGCGGGCCCATGCGGTAGGTGACCATCTCGAGGTACGCGGGCCCTTTGCCCGAGCGGGCGTGATCGAGCGCCCAGCGCATCGCTGCGAGCGAGGCGAGCACGTCGTTGCCGTCGACGCGCATGCTGGGGATGCCGAAGCCGGGCGCACGGCCGGCGAGCGGATACTGCGACTGCAGGCCGACTGGCTCCGAGATCGCCCAGTGGTTGTTCTGGCAGACGAAGACGACCGGTGTGCGGTAGGACGAGGCGAAGACCATGGCCTCGTTGACGTCTCCCTGGCTGGTGGCGCCGTCGCCGAAGTAGGCGACGGCCACCTCATCTGCCTCGTCGTGCAGGATGCCGAGGCCGTAGCCGACGGCGTGCAGTGTCTGGGCGCCGATGATGATCTGCAGCGGCGCGATGCGCAGCACGTCAGGGTCGTACGCAGCGCCCTCTTCACCACGCCACATGCGGGCGTAGTCGCCTGGCGCGGCGCCGCGGGCGTACATCACTCCGGTCTCGCGGTAGCTGGGGAAGACGTAGTCGCGGGCGGCCAGCGCGCGGGCGGTGCCGATCTGGGCGGCCTCCTGCCCATTGCAGGGGGCCCAGAGGCCCAACTGGCCCTGACGCTGCAGAGCGACGCCCTCGGCGTCGATGCGACGCACGACGACCATGTCGCGATGCAGGTCGCGCAGCATCTGGAAATTGATGTCCTGGATGTAGCGATCCAACTGTGGATTCGCGACCCTGGTGCCATCGGGCGCGATGACGCGCTCAGTGAGCTCGAGATCGTTCTCGGTGTCGACGATCGGGGTGGTGTGCGGTGACATCGGCGTCCTCCAGACGTGCGGCCCTTGTGGGGCATTCACGGCGGTCCCGACGGCTTAGTCGGGCCTCTCTGAAGCGTACGTCGACATGACACGACGCTCAAGCATGTGCACGGTGGTTGAGCATGTTGCCCATTTCGGGGCACCATCGCCCTGATATCGTGTGGCACTATGCCTGCTCTTGATCGTGTGGACCTCGAACTGCTCACCGTCCTCTCGGAGGATCCGCGCACCACAGTCGTCGCTCTCGCAGAGCGGCTGCGACTGTCGCGCAACACCATCCAGGCGCGGATGGCGCGACTGGACCAGACCGGCGTGTTCGAATCGTACGAGCGGTCCTTCTCGATGGAGGTGCTCGGCTTCCCGCTACAGGCGTTCATCAGCATCGGCGTGCGGCAGACCGAGCTCCCCCGGATCATCGCCGAACTCGCGCGGGTGCCGGAGATCGTGCAGGCGCACGGCCTGAGCGGATCCATCGACCTGCTGGCGCGGGTCGCCTGCCGCGACGCGCGTCACCTGTTCGACACCGACGCCAGGATCCTCTCGATCGAGGGCGTGGAGCGCACCGAGACATCGCTGGCGATGGGCGAGGTGATCCCGTTCCGCGTCGCCGGGCTCATCGGGATGGCGCGACGGGAAGCCTGAGGAAACGGCGGATGGCGCCGGCCGCTTCGGCGGGCGCCTCGTAGTGGATGAGGTGGCCGACGCCGGCGATCTCGACCAGCTCAGCGTCCGGGAACATCGCGGCGAGCGTGCGCTCCCCCTCGATCGGTGTGATCTGGTCGCGCTGTGCGGCGATGAGCAGGGTCGGCACATCGATGACGCCGGCGAACGCCCGCACGTCGTGCGAGACGCTCGTGACGAAGGCGTCATGCAGCACGTCACGGTCGGCGAAGCGCGAGAAGTACGTATCGTGCTGGTCGTGGATGAACCGCCGCAGCGCTGGATCGGATGCTGTCACCATGGCGAGACTGGCGACGCGGACGATCAGCGGACTGCGCAGCAGCTCGGTGCCGAGCTTCTCGGGAAGCCGCGCTCCCATCGAGTAGTAGAACACCGCGAGGCGTGTGAGCAGCCCCTTTGGCCCCTCCAGCGCGGGGGCGCCGATCGGGTTGATGAGGATCAGCTGCGGGGTCTCGAGCCCGCCTGCCACCGCGGCTGAGGTGACGATCGACCCGAAGGAGTGGCCAAGGATGATCGCGCCCGGTGCGACCTCGCGCGCGAATTCGCACAGCCAGCCGGCGTAGAGCCCGAGATCGTGCTCGCGCCCTGGAATCGGCGGCGTCCCACCGAAGCCGGGCAGATCCGGTGAGATGATCCGCACGCCGGGCAGGTAGGCGACGATCGGCTCGAGTCCGTGGTGCTCCCCGCGGAAGCCATGCACCGCGACGACCGTCGGCACGCCGGGCACATCGATCGGCGGTCCGTACACCCAGTACGCGGTCATCGAGTCGAGCACCTGCACCTCGTGTCGCTCGACGGGGATCTCACCGAGTCGGGCGGCGTACGGGGATTCGACGGACATGCGCACGAGTCTACGGGACGCAATGTCGGTGGCCGTCCTTATGTTCGAAGAAAGGTCATCCGAAGCATCGGAAGGAGAATCCATGCGCACCTACACAGACAGCCTCCCCGCCCTGCAGTGGGAGACGCCTCGGCTGCGTTCGCGCGTCGAGCACCTGGAGCGAGCCGGCGATCACCTGTGGCGTGTCCTCGACGCAGGCGGCAGCATCCGCGGCCACCTGCGTGTCATCGCCGACCCGCTCGGCGTGCGCTACCGCGCAGAGCGCCTGCACCTGGCATCCAGCGCCTTCCGCCTCGTCGGCGAGTTCTGGGATGCCGACGACGCCGTCGCCGCACTTCGATTCTGAAGTGCCCCCTGCAGGAATCGAACCTGCGACCAACGGATTAGAAAGCCGATGCTCTTCCTCTGAGCTAAGGAGGCGGAACCTCCAGATTACCGTGTCGGAACCCGCCGATAGGATCTAGGAATGGTTTCTGCGTCTGAGAACGATCGACTCGTCTGGATCGACTGCGAGATGACGGGACTCGACCTCGCGATCGACGAGCTGTGCGAGATCGCCGTCGTCGTCACCGACTTCGAGCTTCGACCGCTCGACGAAGGATTCCAGGTCGTGATCAAGCCGAGCGATGCTGCGCTCGCGAACATGGGTGACTTCGTCACGAACATGCACCGCACGTCGGGACTGATCGAAGAGATTCCGAACGGCGTGACTCTGGCCGAGGCCGAGGCGCAGACGCTCGATTACATCAAGCGGTTCGTGCCGCTGGAGCGCAAGGCACCGCTCGCCGGCAACACGATCGGCACCGACCGGATGTTCCTCGCCAAGTACATGCCGCAGGTCGACCAGTACCTGCATTACCGCAACGTCGATGTGTCCAGCGTGAAGGAGCTCTCGCGCCGCTGGTACCCGCGGGTGTTCTTCCAGGCACCCGAGAAGAACGGCGGGCACCGCGCCCTGGCAGACATCCTGGAATCCATCCGCGAACTGCACTACTACCGCGAGGCCGTGTTCGTTCCTGAACCGGGACCGTCGTCCGACGACGCCAAGGAGATCGCTGCTCGCACGGTGTCATCGTTCGCCTCGAACATGTAATAGACTCGTTGAGTTGCCTGCTCCGGTAGGCGCATGGTGGGTATAGCTCAGCTGGTAGAGCACCGCGTTGTGGTCGCGGGGGTCGCGGGTTCAAGCCCCGTTACTCACCCCAAGGAAGAAGCCCCGGGACATGGTCCCGGGGCTTCTTCGTGTCTGCACAGTGCGCGGCATCGACCGTGCTGCTCTCGCCTGGATAGCATCGAATCATGGCCTCGCACATCCGCACCGCAGCCGACTCCGACGTCGAGTCCCTCCCCGGCATCGAATCGGCCGCTGACTCTGCGTTCGATGCGGTCTTCGGCGCCGCCGACTGGGGCACTCCCCCGTCGGGCACGTCGCGCCTACGCCATCCGGGGTTCATCCTCGTCGCCGCTGAGAGCGAGAGCGGCGAGCCGGTCGGCTTCGTCCACGTGATCGAGCACGACGGTGAGGCTCACCTCGAGCAGCTCGCGGTGCTGCCCGCGCACGCAAGGCAGGGACACGGCACGGCCCTGGTCGAAGCGGCACTCGACGAAGCGCAGATGCGCGGCGCAACTCGCATGACCCTTCGCACGTTCGCCGACGTGCCGTGGAACGCCCCCTTCTACGCAGTGCTCGGATTCGAGGAAGCGCCGTCACCCGATGACGAGTTCCATGCCGCGCTGCTCGCCGCGGAAGAGCAGTTGGGTCTGGCAGCACACGGGCGCCGCGTGCACATGACCCTGTCTCTCGAGGCCGGCATGCACCTGGACGCCGAGGCGTTCGAGAAGCTGGTCGTCGACGAACTCGACAAACTGCCCGACGATATGGTGGCCGGCCTCGAGAACGTGGTGTTCGTCGTCGAAGACCGTCCGGAGAACGGCGATGACCTGTTCGGGATCTATGAGGGCTTCGCCCTGACCGAGCGCGGCCAGTACGGCATGGGCGAGCTGCCGGATCGCATCGTCGTCTACCGGCACGCACACCTCGCCGCCTGCGCGAACGAGGCCGAGCTGCGCGGCGAGGTGCACACCACCCTCGTGCACGAGATCGCGCACTTCTACGGGATCGATGACGAGCAGCTGCACGAACTGGGGTGGGCATGAGCACTCCGACGATCATGAGCACTCCGGCGATCAGCACCCCGGCATCCCACCCCGTCATCGACGAGCAGCTGGTCGCGGCCCCGCTGGTGCCGTGGCAGTTGGTCGTCTGGGACGATCCGGTGAACCTGATGAGCTATGTGACGCGGGTGTTCCGCACCTACTTCGGCTACCCGGAAGAGCGCGCCACCTCGCTCATGCTGGCCGTGCACCACGAGGGCCATGCGGTGGTCGCGACCGGCCCGCGCGAGACCATGGAGGTGCACGCGCAGGCGATGCATGACTTCGGACTGTGGGCGACGGTGCGGCAGGTGCCGCAGTGACTGCGCTGCGCCTGGAGTTCGTGATGATCGAGGGCCAGAACCTGCTGCATCTCGTGGAGGAGTTCATCGATCTGCTGGTGGGCGGGCGCGACACGGCCGACGCGGGCCTGGAGCGGCTGGCGCCGAACGCGTACCCGGAGGACGACGAGTCCGCGGCCGCGTTCCGCGCCGCGACGCGCGTCGATCTGCTCGACCGCCGCGTGTCGGATGCGCTGGACGTACGCGCTGCCCTCGCCCCGTTCGACCGTGACGACGTCGAGCCCCTGGCGGCTGCGGCGATGGTGCCGCACGAGGTGACCATCCCCGCCGGAGAGACGGATGCCTGGCTGCGCACTCTCTCGGCGATGCGGCTCGTGGTCGCCGCGCGTCTCGGGGTCGACCATGCGGACGCGCACGACCCGGAGGATCAGCGCTTCCACGTGTACGACTGGCTCGGCTACCGTCTCGACCAGCTCGTGCAGCTGGCCGATGAGCAGGATGCTGCGGGCTCTACGGGACCGTGACGGTCAGCGCTGCGAGCCGTTGAGGGTCGTGACGCGCGATGTGCCTCTGCTCTTGCTGCGCCCACATGTCCCAGTGCGAGCGGAAGGCGTCGCCGTCGCGTTCCAGTGCCCTCCGGCGCCGGGAGGGCGCCGGCCCGTCGACCCACACCGTAACGTCGGCCAGAGCGGCGGATGCTGCGGTGAGCGCCCCGCAGCCCTCGACGACCAGGCCGAGCGCCGGGTCGACGGCATGTGCCTCTGCCTCTTCGGCACGCTGCCAATCCCAGCGCCGCCAGGTGCCGATCCGGCCCCGTCCGTGCGGCACGAGCACCTGTTCCCTGGCGATCTCCGCGCCGTGCGCGAGTCCGTCCCAGCCGGGGTAGACGGAGTCCAGCGCAAGCAGCTGCACAGGTCCGCGCAGCGGCCAGGCGCTGATCACGCGCGCGGCGAGACTGCTCTTGCCCGCCCCGCTGCGCCCGTCGATGATGACGACGGGGTTCGATGCGGCAACGTCCAGCACCGCCGACCGGATGCGGTCGGCGGCAGCAGTGAGAACGGCGTCGAGCGGGTCGCTACTTCTTGAGGGCACGGATGACACGACTCAGCGCACGACCGGCGACCCACACGAACGGCACTGCGACGCAGAGCAGCACGATCAGGTTCGGCTCGAAGCGCAGTCCCTCTTCGCGGCGCACGTACACGCCGAGAGGAATGGCGACGCCACCGCCGGTGCCGCCGTCGCCCTGCCCCTCGACCTCGCCGCCCGCGAATCCCGTCACCGCCAGCGCAACGGGCGTCACGCTCACGCCATCGACGTCGACCGCGTCGCCGTAGGCGCTCTTGACCCCGAAGGACGCGGACTGCTTACCCAGCTCCAGTGCAATGTTCGGCATGCCCCAACGCTAGTCGAATGACACCCACTTGCACCCGCACCTCGGGTCGAATTCTCAGTGCTCGCCGCCGGAACGGGGCGCTGGGCCGGGGGCGCCACGTCCGACATGACGTGCGCGCGTGATCATGCCGACGCCGAATCTCGCGCGCGCGTCATCGAGAGTGCCCTCCAGCCTGCGCTGCTCCTCATCGTCATCCCAGAGCGCGAGCGCGCCGAGCCCTGACTCACGAAGGCGCTCGGCCCGCACGCCGACCAGGCGCACCGGCTCGTGACGGTCGATCTGTTCGAACAGCGCAACCGCGGTCTCGCCGATGCGCTGCCCGACATCGGTCGCCTCGGAAAGGGAGACCGACCGGCTCAGCGTGCTGAAGTCGGCGAACCGGATCTTGATCGCCACGGCGCCGGCCTGCCAACTCGAGGTACGCAGCCGCGCACCCACCCGATCTGCCAGTCGCAGCAGCTCCGAACGCAGCAGATCGCGGTCCTCGATGTCGCGGTCGAAGGTCTCCTCGTGGCCGATGCTCTTCTCGATGCGCTCGGTCTCGATCGCCCTGCCGTCCCGCCCAACGGCCAGTTCCTGAATGCGCTGGCCGAGCGCCGGTCCGAGGGCGCGTTCGAGTGCTTCCGGCGGCGACTCCCGCACGTCGCGGATCAGCCGGATGCCACGACGCTGCAGCGCTTCGGCGGCCTTCGGCCCGACGCCCCACATCGCACCGACTGGGCGCGGGTCGAGGAACTCCTGCGTGCGTGCGGCCGGCACGATCAGCATCCCGTCCGGCTTGGAGATGGTGGATGCCATCTTCGCGACGTGCTTGGTGGCGGCGACTCCCACGCTGCAGGTGATCCCCACCTCGTCCTGCACGCGCTGCCGGATGAGCACCGCGATCTCACCTGGACTCCCCCACAGCCGGCGCACGCCGCGCACGTCGAGGAACGCCTCGTCGATCGACAGCGGCTCGACCATCGGCGTGATGCTCTCGAAGATGCCCATCACCTGCTCGGAGACCGCCCGGTACCGCGTGAAGTCCGGCGGCACGACGCGTGCGGTCGGGCACAGACGCAGCGCCTGCGAGACCGGCATGGCGCTGCGCACCCCGAAGCGGCGGGCCTCGTAGGACGCGCTGGAGACGACGGAACGACCGTCCGGCGCGCCGATGATCAGCGGCAGTCCGCGCAGCGAGGGGTCGTGCAGCACCTCGACGGCGGCATAGAAGGCATCCATGTCGACGTGCAGAATGCCGGTGCCGCTGTCGTCGGCGCCCGGCCGCGAGACGAGGCGTCCCGATCCATCACCACGACCCATGGTTCCATTCTCGCCGAGACCGCCGACATCGGCGGCCCCGGCAGGAATGACTACTGAGCAGCCCGCTCCAGGATCAGTTCGCGCACCCGGGCAGCGTCTGCCTGCCCCTTCATCGCCTTCATCACGGCGCCGATCACGGCACCGGCGGCCTGCACCTTGCCGTCCTTGATCTTCGCCATCACGTCCGGCTGAGAGGCGAGTGCCTCGTCGATCGCGGCGATCAGGGCGCCGTCGTCGGACACGACGGCGAGCCCTCTGGCATCCACGACCTGCTGCGGGGTGCCCTCGCCGGCGATGACGCCCTCGATGACCTGGCGTGCGAGCTTGTCGGTCAGCGTCCCGGCATCCACCAGCGACTGCAGCGCAGCGACGTCGGCCGGAGTGACGAGCGTCGCCGCCTCGCGCTCCTGCGCGTTGGCGATGCGGCTGATCTCACCGGTCCACCACTTGCGGGCGGCGGCAGGCGCCGCACCGGCGGCGATCGTGGCTTCGACCTCGTCGAGCAGTCCGCCGTTGTGCACGTCCTGGAACTCCAGGTCGGTGAAACCCCAGTCGGCCTTCAGCCGGCGGCGGCGCGCGATCGGCTGCTCTGGCAGCGCGGCACGCAGCTGCTCCACGAGCTCGCGGGCCGGCCGCACCGGCAGCAGGTCGGGCTCGGGGAAGTAGCGGTAGTCGTCAGCATCCGACTTCGGACGACCCGGCGAGGTCGTTCCGGTGTCCTCGTGCCAGTGCCGCGTCTCCTGCGTGATGGTGCCGCCGTCGGCGAGGATCGCCGCCTGACGCTGGATCTCGTACTTCACAGCACGCTCGACGGAGCGCATCGAGTTGACGTTCTTCGTCTCGGTGCGGGTGCCGAGCGGTGCGGCGGGCTCGCCCTCGGCCACGCGCGGACGCAGCGAGACGTTCGCGTCGCAGCGCAGGTTGCCGCGCTCCAGGCGCGCCTCGGAGATGCCGAGGCCACGCACGATGTCGCGGATCGCGGCGACGTACGCCTTCGCGATCTCGGGGGCGCGGTGCTCGGCACCGAAGATCACCTTGGTGACGATCTCTACCAGCGGGACGCCGGCACGGTTGTAGTCGACGAGCGAGTACTCGGCGCCCTGGATGCGACCGGTCGCGCCACCCATGTGGGTGAGCTTTCCGGCGTCCTCCTCCATGTGCGCCCGCTCGACAGGGATCGTCACGAGCGTGCCGTCCTCAAGCTCGACCTCGACCGATCCCTCGTACGCGATCGGCTCGTCGTACTGCGAGATCTGGTAGTTCTTGCCGAGGTCGGGGTAGAAGTAGTTCTTGCGCGCGAAGCGGCTCGACTCGGCGATCGAGCAGCCCAGCGCAAGGCCGAGGCTGATCGACGAGCGCACAGCGGTCTCGTTGACGACCGGCAGCGATCCGGGAAGACCCAGGTCGACCGGAGCGATGAGCGTGTTCGGCTCAGCCGCGTGGAACTCCTCGTTCGCCGGGTTCGGCGCGTCCGAGAACATCTTCGTGCGGGTGTTCAGCTCGACGTGCACCTCGAAGCCGAGCACCGGCTCGAACAGCTCGAGGGCCTTGTCGTAATCCATGAGCTTGACGGCGGCCATCAGCGGGTTCCTCCCAGGGCGGGTGCCTTCTCGAGCAGGGGTGCGCCCCATGCATCCAGCAGCGCGGCTTCGAGGGCCGCGCCGACCTTGTATAGCCGGGCATCCTGCCGCGCCGGAGCGAGGAACTGGATGCCGACGGGCAGACCGTCCTCGGCGGCAAGGCCCGAGGGGATCGAGATGCCTGGCACACCGGCGAGGTTCGCCGGGATCGTCGTCAGGTCGTTGAGGTACATCTGCAGCGGATCGTCGATCTTCTCGCCGATCTTGAACGCGGTGGTAGGCGCGGACGGTGTCGCGATGACGTCGACCTGCGCGAACGCGGCGTCGAAGTCCTGCTGGATGAGCGTGCGGACCTTCTGCGCGCTGCCGTAGTAGGCGTCGTAGTAGCCGGCGGACAGCGCATAGGTGCCGAGGATGATGCGGCGCTTCACCTCGGGGCCGAACCCGGCCTCGCGGGTGGCCGACATGACGTCCTCGACGGTGGGGTTGCCGTCAGGCGTGACGCGAAGGCCGAAGCGCACGGAGTCGAACTTGGCGAGGTTGCTGGATGCCTCTGCGGGGAGGATCAGGTAGTACGCGGCCACGCCGTACTCGAAGTGCGGTGCCGAGATCTCGACGATCTCCGCGCCCTGCGCCTCCATCAGCGCGAGCGACTCGCGGAACGACGAGGCGACGCCGGTCTGGAAGCCGGAGTCCGGCAGCTCCTTGATGACGCCGACCTTCAGGCCCTTCAGCACCTGGCCGTCGGCCCCTTCCCGCGCGGCTGCCGCGAAGGAAGGCCACTCCTCGGCAAGCGAGGTGGAGTCCTTGGGGTCGTGACCGCCGATCACGTCGTGCAACAGGCCCGCGTCGAGCACGGTGCGGGTGACGGGTCCGACCTGGTCGAGGCTGGATGCCAGGGCGATCGCGCCGTAGCGGCTGACGCCGCCGTAGGTGGGCTTGATGCCGACCGTGCCGGTGACGTGCGCGGGCTGACGGATGGATCCGCCGGTGTCGGAGCCGAGTGCGAGCGGCGCCTCGAAGGCCGCCACTGCCGCAGCCGAGCCGCCGCCGGAGCCACCGGGGATGCGGTCGAGGTCCCACGGGTTGCGGGTAGGACCGTACGCGGAGTGCTCGGTGGACGAGCCCATCGCGAACTCGTCCATGTTGGTCTTGCCGATCGGGATCAGCCCGGCTGCCCGCGAACGGGCGACGACGGTCGCATCGAAGGGCGACATGTAGCCCTCGAGGATCTTCGATCCGCTGGTGGAGGGCTGGTCGGTGGTGACCAGCACGTCCTTGACGGCGAGGGGCACGCCGGCGATCGGGCCGAGCTGCTCACCGGCGGCACGCCGTGCGTCGACCGCGGCTGCCGCGGCGAGGGCGTGCTCGTTCACGTGCAGGAAGGCGTGTACCTCGCCGTCGACGGCGGCGATGCGATCGAGGTGCGCCTGGGTGGCCTCGACACTCGAGATCTCGCCGGCGGTCAGCTTCTCGCCGAGTTCTGCGGCGCTCAGGCGGATGATGTCGCTCACTGCTCTTCTCCCAGGATCGCGGTGACGCGGAAGCGCCCGTCGGCAGCATCAGGCGCATTCTGCAGCGTCTGCTCGAGCGTGAGCGTCTGCCCGACCTCATCGGCGCGGAAGACATTGCTCAGCGGGATCGGGTGGCTCGTCGCTGCGACGTCGGGCGTGGCCACCTCCGACACCTTGGCGATGTTGTCGACGATGGCGTCGAGCTGACCAGTCAGCTGCGTCACCTCGTCGTCGGTGAGTTGGATGCGCGCGAGCACGCCGAGATGGCGCACGAGATCAGGGGTGATTTCAGACACCGCTCCAGTCTACGAGAGCGCGTCGCGCGCGCTGACGCTTTCGACGATGCGGATGCACGCAACCTGAGGCATAGTCTGGTGGCGTGACGACGTTCGTACCTCCTCGCCCGTGGACCGCCAGCTATGCCGAAGGCGTGCCGGAGGATCTGCCCCCGGTCTCCGGCTCTCTCATCGACATCGTCGAGGCGTCGGTGCGCGATTACCCGGATGCCCCGGCGCTGCAGTTCTTCGGCCGCGAGACCAGCTATCGCGACATGCAGGATGCCATCGAGCGCGCTGCTGCAGGACTGCGAGATCTCGGTGTCGGCCCCGGTGACCCCGTCGCGATCGTGCTGCCCAACTGCCCGCAGCACATCATCGCGTTCTACGCCGTGCTGCGTCTGGGGGCGGTGGTCGTCGAGCACAACCCGCTGTACACGCCGCGCGAGCTGCGCAAGCAGTTCGAGGATCACGGCGCCAAGCACGCCATCGTGTGGAGCAAGGTCGCCGCGACCGTGCAGCAGTTCCCCGAGGACCTCAAGGTCACCAGCATCATCTCCGTCGACGTCACCAAGGCGATGCCGATGTTCACTCAGCTCGCCCTGAAACTGCCGATCGCCAAGGCCCGCGAATCCCGCGAAGCGCTCACGGCCAAGGTGCGCGGTGCCATCGCGTGGGACCAGCTCGTGGCATCCGCTCCCCTGCCCCGGACGCACCCGCGCCCGCAGACCGATGATCTCGCGATCATCCAGTACACGTCAGGGACGACCGGCACGCCCAAGGGCGCATCGCTGACCCACCGCAACCTGATGGCCAATGCCGCCCAGGCGAAGGCCTGGGTGCCATCCATCACGCGGGGCGACGGCTGCGTCGTCTACGCCGTGCTGCCGATGTTCCACGCCTACGGGCTCACGCTGTGCCTGACGTTCGCGATGTCGATGGGCGCACGACTCGTGCTGTTCCCGAAGTTCGATCCCGATCTCGTACTGGAGGTCGCCAAGAAGCACCCGGCGACTTTCCTGCCGCTCGTGCCGCCCATCGCCGACCGGCTGCTGTCTGCCGCGAAGGAGAAGGGCGTCTCGCTGGCCGGCACTGAGGTCGCGATCTCGGGAGCCATGGCGCTGCCGCACGAGCTCGTCGTGCCGTTCGAGAAGGCCACCGGCGGCTACCTCGTCGAGGGCTACGGCCTCAGCGAGTGCTCGCCGGTCCTGATGGCGAACCCCGTTGCAGACAGTCGCGTCGCCGGCACCGTCGGTCTGCCACTGCCAGGAACCGAGTGCCGCGTCGTCGATCCTGCGAACCCCACCGTCGATGTGCCGGCCGGCTCTCCCGGTGAGCTGGTCGTCCGAGGACCGCAGGTCTTCTCTGGCTACTACGGCAAGCCCGAGGCCACCGACGCGGTCTTCGTCGATGGCTGGTTCCGCACCGGGGACATCGTCACGATCGACGACGCCGGGTTCGTGCGCATCGTCGACCGCATCAAGGAGCTGATCATCACTGGCGGCTTCAATGTCGCCCCGACCGAGGTGGAGGGCGCGCTGCGCCAGCATCCCGACGTCGTCGACGCCGCCGTGGTCGGCCTGCCCAGCGACCATTCCGGTGAGGAGGTCGTCGCGGCGATCGTCGTCGAGCGCGGGGTCGACCCCGACATCGATGCCATCAGGGAGTTCGCCCGCGGCATCCTCACGCCGTACAAGGTACCGCGGCGCCTGTTCGTCGTCGATGAGCTGCCGAAGTCGCTCATCGGCAAAGTGCTGCGCCGCGAAGTGAAGGAGAAGCTGGTCGGATTGACCACCGGCAGCTGAACGACCAGCACTCTCCCATCCGCAGGGACTATCGTTGGCAGGTGACTGCTGACGATAATGCCGCTGCCGAGCCTGCCCTCGACGCCTCCGCTGAGACCACTCAGCCCGCTGCCGAAGAGAGCGTGAAGCCCGGCTTCGACGACCTCGGCATCACGGGCCCCGTACTGAAGGCCGTCCGCGACCTGGGATACGAGACGCCCTCGCCCATCCAGGCCGCGACGATCCCCCTGCTGCTGCAGGGTCGCGACGTGCTCGGCACCGCGCAGACCGGCACGGGCAAGACGGCGGCTTTCGCGCTGCCGGTGCTCGAGAAGCTCGACCTCAGCCAGAAGACGCCGCAAGTGCTCGTGCTCGCCCCCACGCGCGAGCTCGCCCTGCAGGTCTGCGAAGCTTTCGAGTCGTACTCGGCACGCATGAAGGATGTCCGCGTGCTCCCCGTCTACGGCGGGCAGGCGTATGGCGTGCAGCTGTCGGCGCTGCGCCGCGGCGTGCACATCGTCGTCGGCACCCCCGGTCGCATCATGGACCACCAGGCAAAGGGCACCCTCGATCTCTCGGAGCTGAAGTACCTCGTTCTGGACGAGGCCGACGAGATGCTGAAGATGGGCTTCGCCGAAGACGTCGAGCAGATCCTCGCGCAGACGCCGGAGGACAAGCAGGTCGCGCTGTTCTCGGCGACGATGCCCGCGACGATCCGCCGCCTCGCGCAGCAGTACCTGAACATGCCCGAAGAGGTCGCGATCAAGGGCAAGACCACGACCAACCAGAACATCACGCAGCGGTACCTGGTCGTCTCGTACGCACAGAAGGTGGATGCCCTGACGCGCATCCTCGAGGTCGAGAACTTCGACGGGATGATCGTCTTCGTCCGCACCAAGAACGAGACCGAGACGCTGGCTGAGAAGCTGCGTGCCCGCGGATACTCCGCCGCCGCGATCAACGGCGACGTGCCGCAGGTGCAGCGCGAGCGCTCAGTGAACCAGCTCAAGGACGGCAAGCTCGACATCCTCGTCGCCACCGACGTCGCCGCCCGCGGTCTTGACGTCGAGCGCATCAGCCACGTGGTGAACTTCGACATCCCCACCGACACCGAGTCGTACGTGCACCGCATCGGCCGCACCGGCCGCGCCGGCCGCACCGGCGACGCGATCAGCTTCATCACGCCGCGCGAGCGTTACCTGCTCAAGCACATCGAGAAGGCCACCCGCCAGCAGCCAACGCAGATGCAGCTGCCCACGACCGAGGACGTCAACACGACGCGTCTGGCGCGCTTCGACGATGCCATCACGGCCGCACTGCAGGAGACCAGCCGCATCGAGGGCTTCCGCGACATCATCGCGCACTACGTGCGCAACAACGATGTGCCAGAGGCTGACGTGGCCGCAGCCCTCGCCGTGGTCGCGCAGGGCGCGACCCCGCTGCTGCTGGACCCGGCCAATGACTCGCTGTCGAAGGCTGTCGAGCGCGACAACCGTCCGCAGCGTGACCGCGACGACCGTGGCGACCGCCAGGATCGCGCGCCTCGCGAGCGCCGCAGCCGCGGCGACTACGCGGCCTACCGCATCGAGGTGGGTCGTCGTCACCGCGTCGAGCCGCGTCAGATCGTCGGGGCACTCGCGAACGAGGGTGGCCTCGGCCGTGATGACTTCGGCGCCATCGCCATCAAGCCGGACTTCTCGATCGTCGAGCTGCCGGTCAACCTCGACCCCTCGGTGCTCGAGAAGCTGCGTGACACGCGCATCTCGGGCCAGCTGATCGAGATCAAGCCCGACCGCGGGATGCCGAACCGTCGTGGTCCGCGTGACGACGACCGCCGCGGCGGCTACTCGCAGGGCCCCCGTGAGGGCGGCTACCAGCGCGACCGCGGTGGCTACCAGCGCGATGACCGTGGTGGACGGGACGACCGCGGCGGCGACGCGGCGTACCGCAAGCCCCGCCACAAGAACTGACCGACTCGGCGCCTGCCGTCGGATATCCCAGACGCCTGCGGCGTGTCACGGTTGCCCTGACCGCGACACGCCGCGTCTCGCAAAGATGCTCTGTCATTTCCGACGCGCATCCGGCGTGAGCGGGCATGCTGGAAGCGTGAGATCCGTTCGAGTGATCGTCCGCGGCCGCGTGCAGGGCGTCGGCTTCCGGTGGTTCGTGCGGGATGCCGCCGTGGCCCGCGGAGTGACCGGCTGGGTGCGCAATCACGCCGACGGCAGCGTCGAGGCGCTGCTCAGCGGTGCGGATGCCGACGTGGATACCGTCCTTTCGCAGTTGCGCACCGGCCCAGCGTTCGCGCACGTCGATGACGTGGTGATGGCGGATGCCGAAGATCCCCACCTGCGCGAGTTCGAGATCAGGCGCTGACGACGAGGCCGTGCACGTCAGAGCGCGAGGTCTAAGTGGTGCGCGGTGATCATGGAACGAGCCTATGGGTGATGACATCTCGCGCCGCTCCTGGGACAGGTGCAAGAGCGCTCACGGTCACACCGCTGTTGCGCGCGCGAGTCTGGCGGCCAGTTCCACCAGTCTCTCGGGGTGCGCGAGAAGCGCCTGCTGATCGGGATTCGCGATCAAGTGCGCGATCAAGCGGTTCGCGCCGATCACGGTCGGCGCCCAGTATCCGCCTAGGTGATGCCGACTGAGCGACAGGGTACGAGTCTCGCCGTCGGCGGTGATGTGCGCGGAGCCGTCGTCAGGCTCGACGCCGGGATCAGCCATCGTGATGACTGCCAGTGCGCCCAGCAAAACCGTCCCGAGAAAGCCGGGCAGACGGAACCGCGTCGTCGGCACGTCGATCGAAAGCTGCTCGATACTCCCCCACGCCAGGATGCCGCCGTTCTCCGCGCCCTCGCGGATGATCACGGCTTCCGGGGTCAGCCGGAGATGGCTGCGTCCTGGATCGCCGACGACCAGCGCGCCGCCCGTGGCCATGAGCGGTCCGTAGCGGCGCAAATCAACTCTCCTGTCCGGTGGTGATCCCGCTGTCGCGGATGACGGGCGCGAGAGGCGCGGTCAGCGTAGTCTCACCCGCAGCGGCGATGTCGTTGAGGACGATTAGTCGATCAGGCATCCAGTGCGTCCGGCCCCTCGGTCACCAGAACGTGGAACTGGGCGGCGTCGAGGACGCGGATGCCGAGATCCTCGGCCTTGGCGAGCTTCGATCCCGCTCCGGGGCCTGCGGCGACGAAGTCGGTCTTCTTAGAGACGCTGGATGCCGCCTTGCCGCCGGCTTTGATGATCGCCTCCTGCGCCCCTTCGCGCGAGTAGCCGTCGAGCGATCCTGTCGCGACGACCGTGAGACCGTCGAGCACACCGCCCTCGGCGACCGCTGCGCCCGGACCGGGATGCCCCGGTGTCGCCCACTGCACCCCGGCGGCGGTCCACTGGTCGATGATGTCGATGTGCCAGTCGACCTCGAACCAGGCCAGCAGTGAATCGGCGATGATCCCGCCGACCCCCTCGACAGCGGCGAGCTCTTCGCGGGTCGCCGCGCGGATGGCATCCAGCGATCCGAACCACTGCGCCAGGGCGCGCGCGGCGACGGGGCCGACGTGGCGGATGTTCAGCGACACCAGCAGGCGCCAGAGCTCCTTGGCCTTGGCCTTCTCGAGTTCGGCAAGCAGCTTGACGGCCTGGGATGACGGCTGGGGCCCCTCGATCCCCTGCTTCTTCTCGGCAGCGGTGGCGTTGCGACGGAACGGCGCGCGGGTCTTCACGATCCCGTCGTCATCCTCCTTCGGCAGGCCGGTCTCGGAGTCCCGCACGACCACTTCGATCGGCACGATCTGATCCAGGGTCAGCGTGAACAGCCCCGCCTCGGTCTCCAGTGGCGGATCGGCCGGATGGCTGGGCTGGGTCAGTGCCGCAGCGGTCACCTCGCCGAGCGCCTCGACATCCAACGCGCCGCGCGAGCCGATGTGATCGACTCGTCCTCGGACCTGCGCGGGGCAGGAGCGCGCGTTCGGGCAGCGCAGATCGATGTCGCCCTCTTTCATCGGCCGCAGCGGGGTGCCGCATTCCGGGCATCCGATCGGCATGACGAACTCGCGCTCGGTGCCGTCACGTCGCTCGACCACAGGGCCCAGCACCTCGGGGATCACGTCACCCGCCTTGCGCAGCACGACGGTGTCTCCGATGAGCACGCCCTTGGCCTTGACGACGTCCTTGTTGTGCAGCGTGGCCTGACGCACGACTGAGCCCGCCACATGTGCGGGGGCCATCACCGCAAACGGGGTGGCGCGACCGGTGCGTCCGACCGAGACGACGATGTCGAGCAGCGTGGTCTGCACCTCTTCGGGCGGGTACTTGTAGGCGATGGCCCAGCGGGGCGCACGACTGGTCATGCCCAGCTCGTCGTGCAGGGCGAGCTCGTCCACCTTGACGACGATTCCGTCGAGCTCGTGTTCGACATCGTGGCGGTGCTCGCCGAAGTGCGCGACGAATTCGGCAACCTCGTCGACGCTGTGACACACCTTGGTGTGCGGACTCGTTGGCAGGCCCCAGCTCGCGACGAGGTCGTACACCTCACTCTGCGCAGCCACCGGCGGATCGGGCCAGGCGCCGATGCCGTGCACGTAAAGGGCGAGGGATTCGATGCGCAGCAGCCCTGCTTCGAGCTCCAGTCCGCTCTTCTTGTCGATCTGCTGGCGCAGCCCGCCACTGGCGGCGTTGCGCGGATTCGCGAAGGACGGGAACCGGCGTGCAGCCGCGGTGCGGGCCTTGTCCTCATCGAATGGGCGCTTCGCGCCGGCGCGCGCCTCCCAGCGCTCCAGCGCGTCGGCGTAGGCGCGATCGCGGAACGCGGCCTGTGCGGCGTTGAGTCGCTCGAACGCGGCAACAGGGATGAACACCTCGCCGCGCACTTCGACGATGGCAGGATGTCCTTCACCGCTGAGGCGTTCGGGGATCTCGGCCAATCGCAGTGCGTTCTCGGTGACGATCTCGCCGACGCGCCCATCGCCACGGGTCGCAGCAGAGGTCAGCATGCCGTTCTCATAGCGCAGGTTGATCGCCAGCCCGTCGATCTTCAGCTCGGTCAGCCAGGCGACCTCGCGCCCGGCCGCCGCCTGCGTCTTGCTCTGCCACTCGCGCAGCTCGTCGAGGGAGAAGACGTTGTCGAGGCTCAGCATCCGCTCGGCGTGCTCGATCGTCGCCAGCCCTGTGGCCTCGGCAGCCCCCACCATCTGCGTGGGCGAGTCCTGCCCCTGCAGCTCGGGGTACAGCCGCTCGATTTCTTCGAGTCGGTGCATCCAGCCGTCGTACGTCGCGTCATCGACCAGCGATGTGTCACGACCGTAGTACGCGTCCTTGGCTTCGAGGATGCGCGTGGTCAGCTCTTCAGCCTCGGCGCGAGCGGCTTCCAGCGTGATGTTCTCCGGCACAGAACGAGTCTACGAGCGGCGTGCGACATCCGCCGGGCGCGTCGCCTCAACTGTTGAGGGCGAGAGTGAAGACCTACGGTGGAAATGTGACGACGCACACGCATGATCTGTTCATCTCCGACAGCGAGGTGCGCAAGCGGTTCACCAGCTGGTCAGATGGTGAGGCCGACCGGGAGTGGACGTGCCTCACGCTGATCGCGCGGCACGCACCTGATCTGGCCCCACGGCCGCTGCGCCGCGAGACCGCGGAGGGTGCGCCGGAGATCGTGATGGACCGTCTTCGGGGTCGCCCCTTCGGTGCTGCGCTGCTGACCGCGGAGCAGACAGTCGCCCTTGGGGTCGCTCTGCGCCGCCTCTACGACATGCCGCTCACGGCGGTCGTGGCGAGCGGCATCGGTGAGCGTCGGCTCGGCCCATCGACGCTGCGCGCGCACCTGGTCGACTGGTCGGCTGAGTCGCCCGACCTGAGTCCTGCGCGGCAGCCGAAGCTCGTCGAGCACGCACTCCGCGAAGTGCGCGAGTTTCTCGCTGGTGCGCAGGTTCCCGAGTCCCGGCTCTCGGTGCTCGGCATCGCCGATCTCAACCCAGCGAACGTCCTGTGGGACGGTCGGGTCTGCCGACTGGTGGACTTCGAGGACGGCGGGCTGTCCGACCCCGCGTTCGAGCTCGCCGACCACGTGGAGCACCTTGCGGGCCGGGGCGTGTACGACGCTGATTCCCTCGTGCGCGCGGTCGGACTCGACGCCGAGGACCGCGAGCGATTCTGCGAATGACGCACGCACTGGGCGATCTTCTGGCTGATCATGGTGCTGCCGGGCAACGGCGGGTTCCTGCGGAACCCACCTGGCACGACAGAAGCGCAGGCCGAGCGGGTGCTGCGGATGCTCAGCGCGCGACGCGCGGCCGACGCCCCGAAGGGCTCCGATGCTTCGGGCGCTCAGGCCTCGACAGGCACCGCCGACACGGTCGTGTCGATCGTGAACTGACCCAGCACGCGGGTGCCGACGTAGATCACCGCGCTCTGACCTGGCGCGACGCCGTCGAGCGGCACATCAGGCACGACGCGCACGCCGGTGTCCGAGACGAACGCGCGCGCCGGCACGGGATCGGCGTGGGCGCGGATCTGCACTTCGCACTCGAACTCGGATGCCTCGGGCGCAGCCCCCGCCCAGGAGAACCGCTCCCCCGATATCTCTGCGATGGCAAGCGCTTCCTTTGGGCCGACGACCACGGTGTTCGACACCGGACGGATCTCGAGCACGAAGCGCGGCTTGCCGTCAGCGGCGGGGATGCCGAGCTTGAGACCGCGCCGCTGCCCCACCGTGAACGCGTGCGCGCCCTCGTGCGAACCCACCACGTCACCGTTACGGTCGACGACGTCGCCGGTCGCCGTGCCGACCTTCTCGGCCAGCCAGCCGCGCGTGTCGCCGTCGGGGATGAAGCAGATGTCGTGGCTGTCGGGCTTCTGCGCGACGCTGATGCCGCGTTCGGCGGCCTCGGCGCGCACGAGCGCCTTCGAGGGTGTCTCCCCCAGTGGGAAGTAGGTGTGCGCGATCTGCTCGGCGTTCAGCACGCCGAGAACATAGGACTGGTCTTTCGCAGAATCGGACGCCCGGTGCAGCTCGAGCCCGCCGGTGCCGTCGACCAGCGTGGCGTAGTGCCCCGTGCACACCGCGTCGAAGCCGAGCTCGATCGCCCGCTCCAGCAGAGCGGCGAACTTGATCTTCTCGTTGCACCGCAGGCAGGGGTTCGGCGTGCGGCCGGCCTGGTATTCCGAGATGAAGTCCTCGATGACGTCCTCGCGAAAGCGCTCCGAGAAGTCCCACACATAGAACGGGATGCCGATCAGGTCGGCGGTGCGACGGGCATCCATCGCGTCCTCGATCGTGCAGCAGCCGCGGCTGCCGGTGCGCAGCGTGCCGCCGGCGCGCGAGAGCGCCAAGTGCACGCCGACGACGTCGTGGCCGGCTTCGACGGCGCGGGCCGCCGCCACCGCCGAGTCGACCCCGCCACTCATCGCCGCCAGAACTCGCATGGGTTCCAGTTTACGTGCGCGCAGCTGGAGAGGCCCGGTGCACGGCATCCGCGATCACCGCGAGCACGGCATCGACGTCCGCGTCGGTCGAGGTCGCCCCCAGCGTGAACCGCAGCACACTGCGCGCCTCGGTCTCGCTGCGCCCCATCGCCATCACGACGTGGGAGGGCTCGGCGACGCCGGCCTGGCAGGCGGATCCGGTGGATGCTGAGACGCCGGCCATGTCGAGCAGGAACAGCAGGCTCTCCCCCACAGCCCCAGGGAAAAGCACGTGCGCGTTGCCGGGCAGACGGTCGGTGGGGTCGCCGAGCAGCTCAGCCGACGGCACGGCGGATCGGATGCCGACGACGAGCCGCTCACGCAGCACGCGCAGCCTCTCCGATTCGCGCTCGCGTTCGAGCTCCGCTGCCTCCATGGCGGCGGCCAGCGCGGCAGCTCCTGGGACATCCTGCGTGCCGGCGCGCAGACCGCGCTGCTGGGCTCCCCCGTGCAGCAGCGGCGCCAGTCGCGCGGTGCGGGCGACGATCAGCGCTCCCGTTCCCACCGGTGCACCGATCTTGTGCCCTGCGATGCTCATCGCCACCAGTCCAGAGCCTGCAGGCGCGTCGCCGCGCAGTACGCGGAACGACAGCGGCAGATGTCCCCAGGCCGAGACAGCGTCCAGATGCAGCGGTACCCAGGCATCCGCCGCCGCCGCGCTGAGCGCACCTGCGTCATTGATCGTGCCCACCTCGTTGTTGGCGACGAGCGCTGTTGCCAGCGCGGCGCCGGGAAGGGCGTCAGCGAAGGCCGGCACAGAGATCCGACCGAGCTCGTCCACCGGCACCGGAAGCACCACGGCGCCGCTCGCGGCCAGGGCTGCGACCGTGTCCATAGTGGCGTGATGTTCGGCGTCGGGCAGCACGATGGCATCCGATTTCTCGGCCCGAGCTGCCCACAGTCCGTGCAGCGCCGTGTTGATGGATTCTGTGCCGCCCGAGGTGAAGACGACTTCGATCGGTTCGCAGCCCAGCACGGTCGCGACGCGTTCGCGTGACTCCTCCAGCAGCCGGCGCACGTCCTGGCCGGCGCCGTGCGTCGATGACGCGTTGCCGACGAGGTCGGATGCGCTCAGCCATGCCTCGCGCGCTTCGCGCCGCAACGGCGTGGTCGCCGCGTGATCGAGGTAGAAGCGCATGCCTCCATTGTCCCACCGTGAGCAGGGTGAGACTCGGGATCAGCGGACGCGGCACGCGGATTCACCCGACGACGTCCTGCACGTTTAGGCTGTTCCCCATGTCCGCGCCGACCATCCAGCCCCTCGGAGGCACCGCTCTCGACGACCTCGGTGTGCGTCTGCACGACGGCGGCGGAACCCTGCGCATCTGGTCGCAGAACGCGTCGTCCATCGAGTTGGTGCTCTTCGACGAAGACGACCTCGACTGGGAGACCGCCACCGTCGCCCTCGAGCGCCGCACCGGCGGCGTGTGGGAGGTGACGACCGACCTGCTGCAGCCAGGCACGCGCTACTCGCTGCGCGTCGACGGCCCGCACGGCCCTGGCAACACCTTCAACGCCGAGACGCTGCTGCTTGACCCATACAGCCGCGGCCTCGCACAGGGCGACGGCTACGAGGAATGGCGCTCGGTCGTCATCGTCGACGGCTTCGACTGGGGCGGGATCGCCAAGCCGCGCATTCCGCTGGATGAGACCGTCATCTACGAAGGGCATGTGAAGGGCCTCACCAAGCGGCACCCGGAGGTTCCCGCCGCACTGCACGGCACCTACGCGGGCCTGGCCCACCCGGCCATGATCGAGTACCTGAAAGATCTCGGGGTCACCGCTGTCGAGCTGCTGCCGGTGCACGCCTTCGTGCCCGAGCCCCGTCTGCTCGAACGCGGGCTCACCAACTACTGGGGCTACAACACCCTGAACTTCTTCACTCCGCACACCGCATACGCCACCGAGGCCTCTCGCAACGCCGGGCCGGAAGCCGTGCTCACCGAGTTCAAGGGCATGGTCAAGCTGCTGCACGAGGCGGGCCTCGAGGTCATCCTCGACGTCGTCTACAACCACACCAGCGAAGAGGGACTCGGCGGTCCGCGATCGAGCCTGCGCGGCATCGACAACGCCAACTACTACCGCCAGCAGCCGAACGGCGCGTACATCGACACCACCGGCGTCGGGAACACCGTCAACACGGCCACAGACGCCGCCGCGCGACTCGTGCTGGACTCGCTGCGCTACTGGGCGAACGAGATGCAGATCGACGGCTTCCGCTTCGATCTCGCCGCGGCCCTCGGCCGCGGCGCCACGCACGAGTTCGACCCCCAGCATCCGCTGCTGCTCGCGATCCGCGACGATCCCGCCCTGCAGGACGTGAAGATCATCGCCGAGCCGTGGGACGTCGGGATGGGCGGATGGCAGACCGGCAACTTCCCCACCGGATGGAGCGAGTGGAACGACCGCTACCGCGATCGCGCGCGCAACTTCTGGCTGAGCGACATCGACTACGCGCGCCGCGCATCAGCGCCGGTCGGGATCGGCGGGTTCGCGAACCGTCTCGCCGGGTCAGCCAACACCTACAGCGAGGAGCGCGGCCCGCTGGCGAGCATCAACTTCGTCACCGCCCACGACGGGTTCACCCTGCACGACCTCGTCTCGTACGACGTCAAGCACAATGAGGCCAACGGCGAGGACAACCGCGACGGTGCGGACGTGAACCGCTCGTTCAACCACGGCGTCGAGGGCGAGACCGAGCAGCCCGCGATCCTCACAGCCAGGCGCAAGGCCATGCGCAACCTGATGGGAACGCTGCTGCTGTCAGCCGGCATCCCGATGATCACCGCCGGCGACGAGTTCGGACGCACACAGCGCGGCAACAACAACGCCTACTGTCAGGACTCCCCCCTGACCTGGCTGCAGTGGGAGCACCAGCCGTGGCAGCGGGACCTGCGCGCGCACGTGTCGCTGCTGACGCGCCTGCGCGCCGAGAACCCGGCGCTGCGGCCGGGGCGCTATGCACGGCTCGGCGAGCACGTACCTGAGGCGTCCGAGATGGACTGGTACGACCAGGACGGCCAGACGATGGAGGTCGAGCAGTGGAACGACCCCCGCAACCGCACCCTGCAGTACGTCGCAGCCAGCATCCCGCACGACGGTGAGAGCAATCGCATCCTGCTGATCGTGCACGGCACCGAGGCGCCGATCGATGTGCGACTGCCCGACAGCATCGAGAACGCTTCCTCGTTCGTCTCGCTGTGGTCCAGTTCCGACGAGGCTCCAGCCGCCGAGGAACGCCGCTACCTGCCCGGTGAGGTACTGCCCATCGCGGGCACATCGATGCGGCTCTTCCGGGTCGAATGACACTCATCCTGATGGAGTGACTCCCACCCGCCGGAGCGGTACATTCAAAGTGTGGCGGCTCTGACTGGTGGGGAGACCGCGGGGCTGAGAAGCCCCGCACTGATTCCGGCACGCCCTGCCGCCGAGTCGCCGGCGGTGGGCAGCACCATCGTCGGGCGGATGCCCCTCTTCGACCCGACACCGCATGTGCCGCACGGGCACCCCGCCAAGGCGTTCGTCGGCGAGGTCGTGCCTTTCGACGTCGTCGCATTCCGCGAAGGGCATGACCGCATCGGAGTGCATCTGCGCCTGGTCGATCCGGCCGGCGACGAGACACTGCACCGGCTGACTCCGCTGGCCGACGGCACCGACAGATGGCGCGCGTCGATCGCGATCGAGCTGAAGGGCGACTGGCGCTACCGGTTCGAGTCGTTCGCCGACGACTTCGCGACCTGGGCGCACGATGCCGCCGTCAAGGCGGTCGCCGGTGTCGACATCGCGGTGATGAGCGCACTCGGTGCGCGTCTGCTTACGACCGCTGCGAAGGAGAAGGACCGGTCGGCGGCTGAGAAGCGGATGCTGAAGGCTGCGGCCGCGCGACTCGCGCATCCCGCACCCGACGTTCTGCACGCCGTCGCGGCAGACGAGGACGTCGCGGCGGCATTCGCCGCACGCCCGCACACATCACTCGGCTCGCAGACCGCATGGCAGACACTGCGGGTCGAGCGCACCCTCGCCGGAGTGGGCGCCTGGTACGAGTTCTTCCCCCGCTCCGAGGGCGCCGTGCGCCGCAAGGACGGCAGCGTCAAGAGCGGCACCTTCCGCACGGCGATGAAGCGCCTGCCCGGTGTCGCCGGCATGGGCTTCGACGTCATCTACCTCGTGCCGATCCACCCGATCGGCACCACCAACCGCAAGGGCCGCAACAACACCCTCACCACCGAACCAGGTGATCCCGGCTCTCCGTATGCGATCGGCTCCGCAGACGGCGGTCACGACGGCATCCATCCCGAACTCGGCACAGAGAAGGACTTCCGTGCCTTCGTCCGCGCCGCAGGCAAGGAGGGACTCGAGGTAGCGCTCGATCTCGCGCTCCAGGCCTCCCCCGACCATCCCTGGGTCGCCGCGCATCCGGAGTGGTTCACGACCCTGCCGGACGGAACGATCGCGTACGCCGAGAACCCGCCGAAGAAGTACCAGGACATCTATCCGCTGAACTTCGACAACGACCCAGTCGGCATCTACGCCGAGATGCGGCGCGTGGTGATGCACTGGGTCGCTCAGGGGGTGAAGATCTTCCGCGTCGACAATCCGCACACCAAGCCACTGGCCTTCTGGGAGTGGCTGATCGCCGAGGTGCGGGACGAGGATCCCGACGTCATCTTCCTCGCCGAGGCGTTCACCCGCCCTGCGGTGATGCGCGCGCTCGCCGCGATCGGCTTCCAGCAGAGCTACTCGTACTTCACCTGGCGCAACACCAAGGCCGAACTCGAGGAGTTCCTGACCTCGGTCTCGCACGAGACCAGCGATTACATGCGCCCCAACCTGTTCGTGAACACGCACGACATCCTCACCGAGTATCTGCAGTTCGGCGGCCGCGCCGCGTACCGCATCCGGGCCTGCATCGCCGCGACCGCCGCCCCGATCTGGGGAGTGTACGCGGGGTACGAACTCATCGAGAACGTCGCGCGGCCGGGGTCCGAAGAGAACATCGACAACGAGAAGTACGAGTACAAGTTCCGCGACTGGGCCGGCAGCGAGGAGCGCGGCGAGTCCCTTGCTCCCCTGCTGCGGCGCCTCAACGCGATCCGCGACGCGCACCCGGCACTGCGACAGCTGAGGAACCTCTCCGTGCACTGGAGCGACGATGACGCCGTGCTCGTCTACTCCAAGCACCTGGACGGCGCCTTCACCGCCACCGGCGAATCCGACACGCTCATCATCGTCGCCAACGTCGACCCGCACTCCGTCCGGGAGACGACAGTGCACCTGGACACCCGCATCTGGGGTGTCGAACCCGGTGACGACTACGAGGTCGAGGATCTGCTCAGCGGAGCGATCTGGACCTGGAACGACCACAACTATGTGCGACTCGACGCGTTCGCCGAGCCGGTGCACATCCTGAGGGTGAAGGAGCGATCATGAGCTATACCGAGGATGTCTCCGTTTCCGAGCAGTGGCGGAAGGCCGCACGCGGTAGCCACCACGATCCCCACATGCTGCTGGGGGCGCATCCCACCACGGATGCCGTCGGCCGAACCACCACCGTCATCCGCACGCGACGCCCCCTCGCCGAATCAGTGAGCGCCGTCTTCGCGGACGGCGACAGACTGACGCTCGCGCACGTCGCGCACGGAATCTGGGAGGGCACGCACGCGGGCCCGCCAGTGCCCTACCAGCTCGCGACCGTCTACGCGGGGCAGAACGAGGCCCTCGCCGGCGACCCCTACCGCCACCCACCCGCGATCGGCGACCTCGACCTGCACCTGATCGGCGAAGGGCGACACGAGCGACTGTGGGACGTGCTGGGCGCACACCCAAGGGTGTTCGACGGCGACACCGGCGTCGAATTCGCCGTCTGGGCGCCGAACGCGCAGGCCGTGCGCGTGTGCGGCGACTGGAACGACTGGAACGGCGAGGGCCACGCCATGCGCTCCATGGGCGTGAGCGGCGTCTGGGAGCTCTTCATCCCCGACGTCAGCGTCGGCAGCCGGTACAAGTACGAGATCCTCACCGCTGAGGGTCGGTGGCAGCTCAAGGCCGACCCGATGGCGCAGCAGGCCGAGGAGCCCCCGGCGACAGCATCCGTCGTCGCGCTCAGCGCCTACCAGTGGGGCGACCACGCCTGGCTCACGCGCCGGGCGGCCACGCATGCCGTGGCGCACCCGATGTCGGTGTACGAGGTGCACCTCGGCTCGTGGCGCGGGGGGCTCGGATACCGCGACGCCGCTGCACCGCTCATCGAGCACGTCAAGACCACCGGATTCACCCATGTCGAGTTCATGCCGCTCGCTGAGCACCCGTTCGGCGGCTCGTGGGGCTACCAGGTCACCGGATACTATGCGGCGACGAGCCGCTACGGCTCACCAGACGACCTGCGCTACCTGATCGACCAGCTGCACCAGGCAGGCATCGGCGTGATCATGGACTGGGTGCCTGGCCACTTTCCCAAGGACGAGTTCGCGCTCGCGCGCTTCGACGGGCGCGCGCTGTACGAGCACGCCGACCCCCGCCGCGGCGAGCACCAGGACTGGGGCACGCTGATCTTCGACTACGGCCGCAGCGAGGTGCGCAACTTCCTCGTCGCGAACGCCCTGTTCTGGCTGAGCGAGTTCCACGTCGACGGACTGCGCGTCGACGCCGTCGCCTCGATGCTGTACCTCGACTACTCGCGCAGCGACGGCGAGTGGGAGCCGAACGTGCATGGCGGCCGCGAGAACCTCGAGGCGATCCGCTTCCTGCAGGAGGTCAACGCGACCGCATACCGGGCGCACAAGGGCATCGTGATGATCGCCGAGGAATCGACCGCCTTCCCCGGCGTCACCGCGCCCACCGACCACGCCGGGCTCGGATTCGGCTTCAAGTGGAACATGGGGTGGATGAACGACTCGCTCGTGTACATGCACCGCGACCCCATGCACCGCTCACACCACGAGGGCGAGATAACCTTCTCGTTCGTGTACGCGTTCGGCGAGAACTACATGCTGCCGATCAGTCATGATGAGGTCGTGCACGGCAAAGGCAGTCTGCTATCACGGATGCCGGGCGACCATGCCCACAAGCTGGCGAACGTCCGCGCCTACCTCGGCTACATGTGGGGTCACCCCGGCAAGAAGCTGCTGTTCATGGGCCAGGAGTTCGGTCAGATCGGCGAATGGTCCGTCGACCGCGAACTGGACTGGTGGTTGCTCGATCAGCCCTCGCACGCCCAGCTGCAGCGTTTCGTCGGCGCCATGAACACGGTGTACCGCGCGCAGGCGCCGCTGTGGGAGCGTGACAGCGACAGCACGTCGTTCTCGCGGCTGGGAGCACCCACCTGGGACCCGAGCGTCGTCGCGTTCGAGCGCAGAGACGCACACGGCGGTCGCCTTGCCGTCGTGACGAACTTCGCGGGCGTCACCCGCACCGGTTACCGACTGGCACTCCCTGTCGAAGGGGCATGGCAGGAAGTGCTGAACACGGATGCCGCTGAGTACGGCGGCAGCGCCGCCGGCAACCTCGGCATGATCTCAGCGCACAAGGACGCTGACGACTCGCCGGCGATCGCGACCGTCACGCTGCCTGCGCTGTCGACGCTGTGGTTCCGCTACCAGCCGGATCCGCACCTGCCGACACCCAGCCAGTGGTGAGCGGGGCGTCTAGAACAGCAGCGAGGCCAGGCGGGTCCGCGCGGATGCCACGCGCGGGTCCGCTGACCCGACGAGGTCGAACAGCTCCACCAGACGCTCGCGCACGCGCGCACGCTGGTCGTCGTCGGATGCTGCGAACAGATCGAGCAGGCGCCCGAACGCGTCATCGATGTGACCACCGGCGACGTCGAGGTCGGCGACCTGGAACTGCACGTCGACGTCCTGCGGGGCAGCTGCTGCCGCGGCACGC
This sequence comes from Microbacterium sp. H1-D42, assembly GCF_022637555.1. Taxonomy (NCBI): domain Bacteria; kingdom Bacillati; phylum Actinomycetota; class Actinomycetes; order Micrococcales; family Microbacteriaceae; genus Microbacterium; species Microbacterium sp. H1-D42. The sequence goes on from NZ_CP093342.1 coordinate 1,921,286, forward strand.
ACCTGCTGCAGATCAAGGCCCTGCACGCGGTCGAGCAGTCGCACCTGACCGAGCCCGGCCTTGGCATCCTCATCGCGGGGGTTCTCCGCCAGCGCCTTCTCGTAGGCGACGACCGCGCGTGCGTAGTCGCCGGCCTCGATGGCGTCGAAAGCCTCCGCGTGCAGCGGCGGCAGCGGTGGCTCCTGCGGCTCTTCAGCCGCGTCAGCAGCATCCGACGCGTCGCCTGTCGGCACGCTGCCGGTGACGCCGTTCTGCGCGGCCACCTCGAGCAGCTTCGCGAAGACCTCGCGGACCTGCTCTTCGGGCACGGCTCCGGTGAACATCGGCACCGGCTGGCCGCCGATGAGCGCGACGACCATCGGAATCGACTGGGCGCGGAATGCCTGGGCGATCTGCGGATTGGCGTCCACATCGACCTTCGCGAGGACGACGCGACCGTTCTGCTCCCGCGTCACCTTCTCGATGATCGGGCTCAGCTGCTTGCACGGGCCGCACCATTCGGCCCACAGATCGACGACCACCGGCACACTGCGGGACAGTTCGAGGATCTCGCCGAACGAGGCGTCGGTCACGTCGACGACGACGCCGCCATTCGCCGAAGCGGTCACTGCCGCGGCAGGGTCGGATGCCGGCGCCTGGGCCCGCCCGCGCAGAGAGGAGAGGTCGACGGCACCGCGAAGCGCCGCGGCAGAGATCTCGGTCACTTGATCACCTTCACGCTGAGGAGGTCCTGGTCATAGGCGAGCAGACGGATCTGCTCATTCGAGCCCTGCGCCGGCACGGCGAAGAACAGCTGAATCGAGTATGTCGTCTGGAAGCCCTTGGCGGACTCCTTCACACCGGTGAGCGCCTGTGCCTCTTGATTGTCGCCGAGGCGGATCATCGCATCGCCACTGGTCGGAGTCACCGTCTCGGTGTCCAGCACGCTGACGGCCACCACGGCACCGCTGTCGAGCGTCGCCATCGACAGTGGGTCATCTGCGGAGGCGACCATGTCGAACGCCGTCTTCGAGGTCTTCGCAGCCCCCTTGTCGGCAAGCCCCTTGGTGACGGCAGCACGGCTCTCTCGCACGGTCTCGGCCAGCTTCTGCGCCATGTCGTCGAAACGGCCGGCGTACTCGCTCTTGTCGCCGGCGTCGACGTAGTCGGCGAACGCCGCGGCAAGCTCGGCAGGCGGCAGCGAAAGGAACGGCGAGTCGGCAGGCACTCGAGTGGTGCCGAGCCAGGCCGGGGCCACATCAGGGAACTCCGAGGATGCCGGCATATCCGCCATCTCAGCGATCTTGTAGTCCGCCCACGGGTCGGCCTGCGTCATCGTCAGCAGCACGGGAGGGACGGTGTCGTCCTTCTCAGACACGGTGAGGACCAGCACGGTGCGCGGCCAGCTGTCCGTCGCCTCCGGCAGCAGGATCTTCACCTTGTCGCGGGGGGCGGTCAGCGCGCCCTCGCGCTCGGCGATCTTGCTGCGCAGCGTGTACTCGGTGGTCCTGCCGGCAAGGGCTGCACCGGTCAGGCGCGTCGCGGCAAGGTCGATGTCGAGGTCGGTGTCGGCCTGTGCGACCGTCTCGGCGATCTCGGAGACGATGCGCTGTCCCTGCTTCTCGCTCACCACCGGCGGCTTCTGATCCTCGGGCGTGACCACCGTCGGAGTGGGGGTCGGCGTGGGCGTTGCAGCGTCGAACTGCGGCCAGGACTCGGCAGAGCATCCGGTGGCGAGCACAGCCGTCAGCGCAAGGGCAGGCAGCCCGATCGCCAGGCGGCGACCGGTTCCGGCGCGGCGCTGTGCGCGCCCTGGTGCTTTGTCGTCGCCGGAGCTGGAGCCCGTGCCTCCGGCTGGACGCTCGCCGGCACTGACGCCGTCTGCGAGCGCCTCCGCTTCAGGAAGGCTGATCGGCTGGGTCTCCGGCAGCGGGCCTGCGCCCTTGCGCAGCGGCCCACGACCGCGTCTCTGGTGGCGGATCGCCAAGAAGTACAGCACGAGGCCGACGAGCAGCAGCAGGGCACCTGCCGCCATCAGGGGGCCGGCCAGGGGCGTGCGGGTGTCGAGCGGCCAGGTGAGCAGGATGTCGTCAGGCGCCGGCTCGACGCCGTCGCGCGCGATGAGCACACTGTGTCCCTCGGTGAGCTGCATCTCGGCGACGAGCGAGTCCTTGTCGCTGAACGAGTCCAGCCACAGGTCGGATCCGGCGGGGTTGCGCCCAGCGGTCTCGCCGCCGTCAGCAGGTTCCTGCTCGGCAGCGACCGGAGTGGACTTCGGGTCGCCGGCCTTGGTGAGCGTGACATGGGTGTAGGCGGCGTCGGAGAGCCACGATTCCATGTCGGAGGTGCGACCGTACGCGACGAAGATGTCGCCGCTGCCTCGCACGAGCAGCGTCTGCAGCCCGTCGTGTGCGTCGAGCACTGCGGCGTCGACGAGCACGAACGGCGCGGGGTCGTCGACGCTCAGCTCCATCCGCTGCTCAGATGGGCCCATGAAGATGGTGCGCTGGGCGATCCCGGCTCCGATGAGAACCGTGGCCAGCACGAAGGCCACGACGGCCCATACGAAACGCACGAATCAGCTCCTTACGTGACCCCGGGCATTCGCCGATGGTCTCCGTTCGACATTCGAGACTAGCGAAATCACCTGTGCGTTGCCCACGAGCGACGTGCACACGGCCTATGCGGCAGGTCGCGTAACCCTGGGAACGTGAGCCATTATGCTTTCCGCAGGGCGATCAGGAGAGCAATGAAGATCCACAATCCGTTCCGCACCGCGCTGGTGGCGACGCTGGGCGTCGGCCTGGGCATTCTGATGCTCACGAGCATCCAGACGCTTTCCACGATCATCCTCTACATCGGCACAGCACTGTTCCTCAGCCTCGGCCTTGATCCGCTGGTGACGTGGCTGGAGCGCCGCGGGCTGCCCCGCTGGCTGGCAGTGCTGCTGACGATCCTGGCCGTGCTGAGCGTCTTCGCCGCCGTGGTGCTGATCGTGCTCCCGGTATTGATCCAGCAGATCTCCGAACTCGTCGAGCAGGTCACCCCGCTCGTGCAGAACGGCGAGGAGACGACCGACGCGTTCAAGCTGTGGCTGACCGAGACCTTCCCGAACCTCGCCGTCGATGACGTCTTCGCCTACATCAAGGACTGGTTGGAGCAGGAGGACTGGCAGCGAACCGTCGCCAGTTGGACGGAGTCGATCGGCCAGGGCGTGCTCGTCCTCGGCGGGGCGGTGCTGGCGGGGCTGTTCGGTGCGTTCATCGTGCTGGTGCTCACCATCTACCTGACCGCCTCCACGCCGTCCCTGAAGCGATCGGTGTATCAGCTGGTGCCGGCTTCGAAGCGCGAGCGCTTCATCGAGATCGCCGACCAGATCACCGACTCGGTCGGCCACTACGTGATGGGGCAGGTCTCGCTTGGTGTCATCAATGGCATCCTCAGCGCGATCTACCTCTCTATCATCAATGCGCCATTCACCGCCGTGCTCGCCGTGATCGCGTTCTTCTTCTCGCTCATCCCGCTGGTGGGAACCCTGACCGGATCGACGATCATCGTGCTGGCCTGTCTGCTGCCCGGCCTCGGCTCCCCCGCGACCGCACTCGCAGCGGCGATCTACTACCTGATCTACATGCAGGTGGAGGCGTACTTCATCGCGCCCCGCATCATGAGCCGCGCGGTCGCCGTTCCCGGGGCCGTCGTCGTGATCGCTGCGCTCTCTGGCGGCGCGCTGCTCGGGCTGCTCGGTGCGCTCATCGCGATCCCGGTGGCTGCGAGCATCCTGATCATCTACCGCCAGGTCGCGATCCCGCGCATGGAGAAACGCTAGTCAGCCGATCCGCCAGCAGTGCAGGTGCCAGTGTCGGCGGGCGGCCAGATCGGCCGACTCCCCCATCACTCCGTCGGCGCGCCACACAACGACGTGGGCGGTCTGCGGGGCGATCGTGCCGTGGCATCCGGGGCAGGTGTACGGCTTCACCGCCTGCGCGGCTGAGACCGGCTGCACTGTCCACTCGCGGCCGCCGCGGGTCTCGGTGCGCTTCCACCCCGCCAGAAGGCGCTCGAAGGAGTCCTCCGAGTCAGGGCGCTCAGGGCGTCGTCTGCGTGATCGTGCCATGCCGGTGGCTTACCACCAGTGGTTGCGGGTCCAGAAGTTGTACGCGTTCGCCCAGCTGCCGTAGCGACCCACGGCGTAGCCGTTGCCCCAGCGCAGGTTGTCGACCGGGTTGTATCCGTTGCCGGGCACCTTGCTGCATGGCAACGCCTGCACGAGTCCGCACGCACCAGACGAGCTGTTGGTCGCGTTCGGGTTCCAGCCGCTCTCGCGGGAGACGATGTAGTCGACGTAGCCGTAGTCGCTCGCGGCGATCCCGGCTCCCGCCATCCATTCTTCCTTCGACCCGCCACCGGAGTAGCGAGGAGGGGCGACACTGCCGCCGCCGCTGCCGCCGGAATCCGAGGAAGCCACTGCTGGCTTCGGCTTGGGCTTCGGCTTGGGCTTCACATAGACCTCGAAGCCGCTGCGCACGACCGGCTCGATCTGCGCGCCTTCGACGCTGACAGTGATGCTCTGCGTGTCGTCGGCCGCCAGCGAGAACGCCGTCTGAGTGGCATCCTTCGCGGTGGGATCGGCGACAGCCATGCCGGTCGGCGCGATCATCGCAGCAGAGAACCCGACGACGGCGAGTCCGGCCAGCAGAGCGCTGGCACGTCGGCGTGCCGGGGGCTTCTTCACGGACCTGGGCGCCTGAGGGCGCGCTGAGGTCGAGATCAATTCGTTATCGGGAGTCACGATGGCCATCAGTCTATGCACAGCTCCCTGAGACATCCATGAGAATCTCAGCGAACAGCGAGCATCACCTCAACGGTGGCATCCAGCAGAGCATCGACCTGCTCCTCCCGGTACCCGCCCCGCTGCATGCGGAACGCCGCCCCGCGCACCTGCTCGACCGTGAGGGCATCGCCCTCGCGGAGGAACGCCGAGATGCGATCCGTGACGTGGTCGACTTCATCGATCCGATAGCCGAAGGTCAGGACTCCCGTGCGCGCGAAGCGGTGCTTGTGGGGCCGGCTGAGGTGATCGAGCACCCGCTGAGCCTCTTCCCTGGCGCCGGCGACCCAGGCGTCGACGCCCATCTCCCGCACCGATCGCTCCCTTGCGCGGGACGCGAACGCGTCTTCGACGCGGGCGAGTGCCGCATCGACGTCGGAGATGACGTACCCGTGCTTGACCAGAGGGAACGACGCAGAGCGCACATCTTCGGCACCGAAGCCGTCGCGGTCGTCTTCGAAAGCAGCGCGCGCCGACTCGAGGAAGTGGTCGACCGCTGCCCGGTGATAGCCGCGCTGACGCCCCGTGGTCAATGCGAACGCGGGCGGTGTCTCGTCGTCGACGGTGAGTGCATCGAGGTCGGTTTCCATCATCACGATCCGATCCATGGGGCGAGCAGGAAGGAGAGGGCGAGAGCGGGGACCGTCGACGGCAGGATGCTGTCGAGCCGGTCGAGCAGCCCGCCGTGCCCCGGCAGCCAGGAACTCATGTCCTTGATGCCGAGATCGCGCTTGAGCATGGACTCGCCAAGATCGCCGAGGGTGGCGGAGAGCAGGATCGCAGCACCGAAGATCAGACCGCCCCACCACGGCAGGTGGAGCGCGAACACCGACATGAGGACGCCGACCACCAGAGCGCCGACGAACGCACCGGCGAAGCCTTCCCAGGTCTTCTTCGGGCTGATGCGCGGTGCCATCGGGTGCTTACCGAAGGCCAAGCCGGACGCATAGGCGCAGGTGTCGGCCGACACCGCGATCGCCACGAACGACAGCACCCACCACTCGCCGTTGTCGCGGCTGAGCAGCATCAGCGCCACCGAAGTCAGGAACGGCACGTACACCTGCACGAAGGCTCCGACGAGCACGTCCTGGAGCACGTCTCCGTACGTGCGACCGTCCTGCGCGATCATCTGCGCGACCATGCGCCACACCATCACGAAGGCGACTGCGGCGAAGAGCACGACCCAGCTGAGCCAGAGCGCCGAGAAGTAGCCGACCAGCAGTATGGCGAGACCGCCGACAAGCTGCGGGACGATGTCGATCCGGCGCCCACCGGCACGCAGGGCGCGGGAGAGCTCGTAGGTGCCGAGAAGGCCGGCGGCGACCGCGAAGGGGATGAACAGCGCCTTCACGAACAGCAGTGAGGCCAGCAGCACTGCGCCGATGGCGACGCCGATGACGATCGCGACGATCAGGTCGCGCCCTGTGCGCTGCTTGATGCGCTCGTTCGCCTGGTCGAACTGCTCACGGGCCTGCGACACATGCGACTCGAGCTCGCCCCGCGCGGCCCGCAACTGGTCGCGGATCACGTTGTGGTCGCCGGTCTCGAACTTCGCCCGATGGGATTCGGGAGTGTCCGGTGCCGGCATGGGCGGGCGCGGCGGGACGCTCGTCGCGTCGAAAGCCGGGAACGCGGCATCCGTGAGCGGAGTGCCGGCGACTGGCGTCGATGGCTCGGAAGCAATCGTCGGCAGCGGCTCCGACGGAGCCCCGCTCTCTGCGGAGGCAACGTCGTCGGCATCCGACACGTTCTCGCCGGAGTCGGGATCCACCCGCCTCGGCTGCCCGCCCAAGCGGGCTTCACGCCGCGTGAGCGGGCGTTCCTCGGAGTCGCTGTCGTCAGACATGTGGATCAGACCTCGAGAAGCTCGGCCTCTTTGCGCTTGAGCGCATCGTCGATGGCCTCGACGTGCTGACGCGTGAGAACGTCGAGCTCCTTCTCGCCGCGAGCGATCTCGTCCTCACCGATGTCGGCCTTGAGAGCGTCGAGCTGGTCCTTCGCCTTGCGTCGGATACCACGCAGCTGCACCTTGGCATCCTCGCCCTTGGAGCGCACGAGCTTGACGTACTCCTTGCGACGCTCTTCAGTCAGCTCTGGCATGGTCACCCGCACGATGTTGCCGTCGTTGGTCGGGTTCGCGCCGAGGTTCGGCATGTCGCGGATCGCCTGCTCGATCGCCTTGAGAGCGCTCTTGTCGTAGGGCGTGACGATCAGCGTGCGCGCTTCGGGGTTGGCCATCGACGCGAGCTGCGCGATCGGCGTGGGCGAGCCGTAGTAGTCCACCTGCAGCTTCTGGAACATCTGCGGGTTGGCGCGTCCGGTGCGGACCGTGGCGAAGTCCTCCTTGGCGGCATCGACCGCACGCGTCATTCGGGAGGTGGTATCAGCGAGGACATCCGCGATCACGGGGGTCTCCTTACGTCGTGGGTTTCAGCAATTCTATCGGGCGTCGATCCATCGACACCTGAGCGACAGGGGTCAGGAGGTGACGAGCGTGCCGATCTGCTCGCCGAGCAGGGCGCGCGTGACGTTGCCGGCCGGCTCCATGCCGAACACCCGCATGTCCATGTTGTTGTCCATGCACAGGCTGAACGCCGTGGAATCCACGACCTTGAGTCCACGCTGCAGGGCATCGCGGTAGGTGACGCGCTCGATGCGCTCCGCGCTGGCGTCCTTGTGCGGGTCCGCGGTGTAGATCGCGTCCACACCGTTCTTGGCCACCAGCACCTCGTCTGCGCGGATCTCCAGCGCGCGCTGCGCGGCGACCGTGTCGGTCGAGAAGTACGGCAGGCCTGCGCCTGCGCCGAAGATCACAACGCGTCCCTTTTCCATGTGGCGCTCGGCGCGCAGCGGGATGTAGGGCTCGGCGACCTGAGTCATCGAGATGGCGGACTGCACGCGAGTGGCGGCGCCGGCCTGCTCCAGGAAGTCCTGCAGCGCCAGTGCGTTCATGACGGTGCCCAGCATTCCCATGTAGTCGGCACGACCGCGGTCCATGCCGCGCTGGCTGAGCTCGGCTCCACGGAAGAAGTTTCCACCGCCGACGACGATGGCGATCTCGACGCGATCCACTGCGGCGGCGATGTCCCGCGCGATCTGGCCGACGACATCAGGATTGACGCCGAGCTGGCCTCCGCCGAATGCCTCTCCGGAGAGCTTGAGGAGGACGCGACGGCGTCCGGTGCGTTCGGTCATGGGGGTGTGTGTCCTCTCGTCCCGTTTCAAGATAGTGCCTCATGGGCATGAAGAAGGGGTTCGGATCATGTGGATCCGAACCCCTTCTGCGAAAACTACGCGCCGACCTTGAACCGGGCGAAGTCGGTGACGGTGATACCAGCGTCCTTGGCGACCTGCGCCACGGACTGCTTGTTGTCCTTCGCGTAATCCTGCTCGAGCAGTGCGACCTGCTTGAAGAAGGCGGTCACGCGACCCTCGACGATCTTCGGAAGGGCAGCCTCGGGCTTGCCCTCGTTGCGGGAGATCTCCGTGACGATCTCGCGCTCCTTCTCGACGTCGGCGGCCGGCACGTCCTCACGGGTGAGGTACGACGGGTTCGCGAACGAGATGTGCTGCGCGATGCTGCGAGCGGTCTCGGCGTCGTCACCCGTGTAGGCGACGACGACGCCGATCTGCGGCGGCAGGTCCTTGCTGGTGCGGTGCAGGTACACCGAGAACGCATCGCCCTTGAGCGTGCGGACGCGACGCAGTTCGACCTTCTCGCCGATGATCGCTGCCTCGTCCGAGATCAGCTGCTCGACGGTCTGGTCGCCCGCGGGGGCTGCGAGTGCAGCCTCGAGCGAGTCGGCACCCGACGCGGCAACCGCGTCGACGACCTTGTCGGCCAGCGCCATGAAGCGCTCGTTCTTCGCGACGAAGTCGGTCTCGCAGGCGAGCTCGATCAGCGTCACGCCGCCGTCGGTCTCGCGAGCGACGATCAGGCCCTCGCTCGTCGAGCGGTCGGCACGCTTCGCGTTGCCCTTGGCGCCCTTGAGGCGCAGGATCTCGACGGCCTTCTCGACGTCTCCGTCAGCCTCTTCGAGCGCCTTCTTGGTGTCGACCATTCCGGTGCCGAGCTGCTCGCGCAGCGCCTTGATGTCAGCAATGGTGAAGTTGGCCATGTGTGGTGGCTCCTTGCTTCGTAAGTGGGTGTTCTCGGAAGTTACTTCGACTCAGCGGCCTCGTCAGCGGCCTCAGCGGCCACCTCGGCCTCGACGGCGGCTTCAGCAGCCACCTCGGCCTCGACGGCGGCTTCAGCAGCCACCTCGACGGCCACCTCGGCCTCGACGGCGGCTTCAGCAGCCACCTCGACGGCGACCTCGGCCTCGACGGCGGCTTCGACAGCCACCTCGACGGCGACCTCAGCCTCGACGGCTGCCTCAGCGGCGCCACCCTCGAGCAGCTCCTGCTCCCACTCGGCGAGGGGCTCAGCGCCGCCGGCCTCGGGATTGTGCTTCTGCTGCAGGCCCTCGGCCGCGGCGTCGGCGATGATGCGCGTCAGCAGCGAGACCGAGCGGATCGCGTCGTCGTTGCCGGGGATCGGGTACTGGAAGTCGTCCGGGTCGGCGTTGGTGTCGAGGATGCCGATCACCGGGATGCCCAGCTTCTTGGCCTCGTCGATCGCGAGGTGCTCGCGCTTGGCGTCGACGACCCACAGGGCCGACGGCGTCTTCGACAGGTTGCGGATGCCGCCGAGCGACTTGTGCAGCTTGTCGAGCTCGCGCTTCTTGAGCAGCAGCTCCTTCTTGGTGAAGCCCGAAGCGGACGGGTTCTCGTAGTCGAGCTCCTCGAGCTCCTTCATGCGAGCCAGACGCTTAGCGATCGTCTGGAAGTTCGTGAGGAGTCCACCGAGCCAGCGCTGGTTGACGTACGGCTGGCCGACGCGGTCGGCCTGCTCGGCGAGGATCTCCTGTGCCTGCTTCTTGGTGCCGACGAAGAGGATCGTGCCACCACGGGCAACGGTCTCCTTGACGAAGTCGTAGGCGTTGTCGATGTACGCCAGCGACTGCTGCAGGTCGATGATGTGGATGCCACTGCGCTCGGTGAGGATGAAGCGCTTGACCTTCGGGTTCCACCGACGGGTCTGGTGTCCGAAGTGCACGCCGCTGTCGAGCAGCTGGCGGATGGTGACCACAGCCATGGTCGTCTCCTGGTTCTGGCGCGATAGCGCCGTTGAGGTTGTGTTCTTCGGCCTGGTGGCCGAGGATCCTGGTGCCCGGCGCACACCCGCCCCCTGATGAGGAGGACCTGTGGATGTTGCTGCCACGACCTCTGTCTTCGAAAGACGTCGGTCGCTGTGGGCACGCGTAGTCACCCCGAGATCGAGGTGCTCTCCCAGTGTACAGGATCAGCATGCCGGCCGCCGTCGCGCACGACTGCGGCGACACCTGTCCACAGGGGCGGGTTTCTGCCGGGTTCTCCCCCGTTCGCGGGATGCGCTCCGCGCGTTGCCGTCGCAGAAGTAAGGCTGGTCGGATGCTGTCACGAAGCGCTCGGATGCCTGATGCTGTTCACCTGGCCCGCAGGCGGATATCAGCGGCGTCGCGATCCGTGCTCATCGGCGTGCTCACCGGCGTGCTGCTCGGCGCCCTGCCCGCGGCGGCATCGCCCGCGCCGGGCCGAGGATCAGCACCGACCGCCGTCGCGGACGCCCCCGGCGCTGACTGGCTCTGGCCCGTGCCAGGCCCCCGCACCGTGACCGCCCCGTTCCGTGCCCCCGCTCACGAGTACGGTCCCGGGCATCGCGGCATGGACGTCGCTGCCGGCCCAGGAACAGCGGTGAGCGCGCCCGCCGACGGCGTCGTCGCGTTCCGCAGCACGGTGGTCGACCGGCCGCTGCTGACGATCGACCACGGGCACGGGTACGTCAGCACGTGGGAACCACTGGATTCGACCCTGACCCCGGGAGATGTGATCGCTGCGGGCGACATGATCGGCATCGTCGCTAGCGGCGGCCACGCCGTGCGCGGGACACTGCATGTGGGCGTGCGGGTGGATGACGTGTATGTGAACCCGCGTCCGCTGTTCGGTGATGTGCCGCGGGCCGTGCTGCTGCCCTGCTGCGAGTGAGCAGAAACCCGAGTCGACCTCACGCGCGCGGATGCGCCAGCTTGTAGCTCGCCGTGAGCCGTTCAGCGGAGACATGCGTATAGATCTGGGTGGTGCCGAGGCTGGCGTGCCCGAGGATCTCCTGCACGGCGCGCAGGTCGGCACCCCCATCGAGCAAGTGCGTGGCGGCGGAGTGCCGTAGAGCGTGCGGACCGACATGCTCGGCGCCCACAATCGGTCCCAGCACGCGGGTCACGAGCGCGTACACCGTGCGAGGGCCGATCCGTGCGCCACGTGCACCCAGGAATACGGCGGCGCCAGGCACCGGGGCTCTGGTGAGCAGCGCGGGGCGTGCTCTGGTCAGGTACGCGCCGACAGCATCCGACGCGGGTCCTCCGAACGGCACGACCCGCTCCTTCGAGCCTTTTCCGAGTACTCGCACCGTGCGACGCTGCAGATCGAGGTCGTCGACGTCGATGCCGCACAGCTCGGAGACCCGCATACCCGAGCCGTAGAGCATCTCGAGCATCGCGTGATCGCGAAGCGCGATCGCGTCTCCGTCCGCGGCTGCGGCGCGCTGCGCGTCGAGCAGATCTCGGATGCCGTCCTGCGAGGCGACCACGGGGAGCGTCTTGGACCGCTTCGGCGTGATCAGCCGCAGACTCGGGTCGGTCTCGATGAGGCCGTTCTCATGCGCCCATCCGAAGAACGAGCGCACCGCGGCGGCGCGGCGGGCCATTGTGGACCGGGCGTCACCGCGCTGGGTGGCCTGCCACAGCCAGTCGCGAAGGGCCTCCAGGTCGACCGTGGACAGCTCGATGGCGCTCGCGGCGCGGGCGCTGTCAGTGCCGGCCTGCTCATCAGCGCTCGCTCGCTGCGCGGAGAGCGCTCTGCCGAGGTCGGTGAGGTCCGAGCGATAGGCGCGAACGGTCGCTGGCGAGAGTCGGCGCACCTGCTCGAGGTGCGTCGTGAACTCCGTGACCGCTGCCGAATACTGCACGGTTCCAGCATGCCCCCGAGCGGCCGAACCGGCGGCTGCCGCGCCGACACCGGGGTCTCAGCCGGCGCGGAGCCAGCCGCCTTCGCGCTGCGTCACCTCGCCCTCCAGAGCCAGCAGTCCGAGCAGGCTGCGCACGCGCTCGACTGAGAGCCCGCTGCGGCGGGCGATATCAAGGGACTCGCGAGGAACCCGCGCACTGAGAGCGTCTCTCAGCCGCACCCGATCCGGGTGCTCCGTCGTCGTGGGCACCGGGGCGATCGCCGCTTCGCCCCAGAGCTCACGTACTTCGGCGGCGTTCGTCACACACACCGCGTCATACTCGCGCAACAGCCGATGACAGCCCGCTGACGCCGCGCTCGTGACCGGGCCCGGCACGGCACCAAGCGGCCGCCCGAGGTTCGCCGCGTGACCTGCGGTGTTCAGCGAACCGCTGCGCCACCCCGCCTCGACGACGACGGTCGCCATGCCAGCAGCGGCGATCATCCTGTTTCTGGCCAAGAACCTCCACTTTGTCGGCGCTGCCCCGCACGGCACTTCGCTGAGCACCAGCCCCCTGGTGCGGATCCGGTCGAACAGCTGCTGATGACCGATCGGGTAGGCGCGATCGACACCGCCGGCGAGAAATGCCACGGTCGTGCCACCGACACCCAGCGCCGCGCGATGAGCGGCTCCGTCGATGCCGTAGGCGCCGCCCGAGATGACGGTCGTGCCACCCGCGGCGAGATCGCCGGCGATCTCGCCGGCGATCGACTCGCCGTATGAGGTCGCGGCCCGCGCGCCGACGATCGACACCGTCGTGCGCTCCCGCAGCACGGCGGCGTCACCGCGCGCCCACAGCGCCACCGGCGCGTGCACGCCGAGGTCATCGAGGCCGTGCGGCCAGTATTCATCCGCCGGCAGCAGCAGGTGCCCGCCGACGTCCTGGCAGGAGTGCAGCGCCTCCCGCAGAGCCCGGACGTCGGCCCTGGGTCGCCACCGTGCCTGGGCTTCTGCGAACTCACGGGGAGGAACGGCCCCCGGTGGCAGGAGCCCCGTCTCCCCCAGCGCGACGCTCAGCGCCTCCGCTGGCCCGAGAGCGGCGATGAGCGCACCCGCGATGCCGTCTCCTGGTTCGACGAGCACCGACCACGCGGTCCGTGCAGCGGTCTCGGTGACGTCAGCATGCGGACGCAGTCGCTCGGCCGCGCGGAGCACCTCGTGGTCGGCGAGCAGTTCGTTCTGGGTGCTGGTGGTGGTCTTCATGCGAGCAGTCCTTTCTTGAGGAAGAGGGCGCGACCGAGCTCATCGACACCGGGCGTCCCGAGTCCGGCGATATCGCTCAGCGTCCAGGCGATGCGGAGCACGCGGTCGTACGCCCGCAGCGTCACGGTGCCACGCTCCAGCGCGCGGTCGAGCGGCGCGCGCACCTGGGCAGGCAGGCGCAGGCGGCCCTGGCGCAGCTGCTCCCCCGGGATCTCGCCGTTGACGCGCCACGGTGTGCCGCGCCAGCGTTCGCGTGCCATGCCCCGCGCTGCGAGCACGATCTGCCTGGCGGCATCCGAGGTGCGTGTGGATCGCTCGCCTGACGTCGCACGCGACGCCGCCACCCTGGCGACCTGCAGATCGATGTCGATGCGGTCACGCAGCGGACCGGAGAGGCGGCCGGCATAGCGGCGGATGGCGATCGGAGGGCAGGCGCACTCAGCGCCTCGCACGCCGTAGTTGCCGCAGGGACACGGATTCATCGCGAGAATCAGCTGGAACCTCGCGGGGAAGCTGGCCGTGAAACCCGATCTGCTCACTTCGATGCGCCCGGATTCCAGAGGCTGGCGCAGCGAGTCCAGCGCCACCCGCTGAAATTCGGGTGTCTCGTCGAGAAAGAGTACGCCGCGGTGCGCACGAACGATCGCTCCTGGCCTGGCCACGCGCGATCCGCCGCCGACGAGGGCGGCGGCCGAGGCGCTGTGGTGTGGTGCCTCGAACGGCGCGACCGTGTCCAGCCGGCTGACGGTGCGCCCGGCGAGCGACCTGATCGCCGCGACCTCGAGTGCCTCGTGCTCGTCCAGCAGCGGCAGGATGCCTGGCAGCCGCCGGGCGAGCATCGTCTTGCCTGCACCCGGCGGGCCGCTGAGCATCATGTGGTGGCCTCCCGCTGCGGCAGTGATCAGCGCGTCGACGGCCTCGTCCTGACCGACGACGTCGGCGAGGTCCAGTGGCTCGACCGCGGAAGCGTCATCGAGCGGCGCCGAGACCGGCTCCACGTCGGCGACCTCCACCTCTGCCCCGTGCAGCGCGGCGACCTCGGCGAGAGACACCGCCGCCCGCACGTCCATCCCGGGCACGAGTCGCGCCTCGTCGACGTTCGCATGCGGCACGATCACACGTTCGAATCCAGCGCGCGCAGCCGCGAACACCGAGGGCAGCACTCCGGGCACGGGGCGCAGACGCCCGTCGAGTCCGAGCTCGCCGATGTGGACGGTCTTGCGGATGGCATCCGATCGCACTGCGCCCTCGGTGGCGAGCGTGGCTACAGCGATGCTCAGATCGAATCCGGAGCCGTGTTTGGGCAGGTTCGCCGGGGACAGGTTGACGGTGACCCGACGCCGAGGGAACTCCAGGCCGGCGTTGACACAGGCGTTGCGCACGCGCTGCGCCGCCTCACCCAGCGCCTTGTCCGGCAGACCGATGATCTGGAAGCCCGGAGTCTGGTTGCTGAGATCGGCCTCGACCTCGACCAGATGACCATCGACGCCGGTGAGCGCAACCGCCCAGGTGCGCGCCGTGCTCACAGCAGGTCTACCAGATGCTCGAGGTGCGCGGTGCCGGCCTCCGCGCCGATCAGGCCGATCGCCTCGAGGCGGATGGTGCGTCGCCGTGCCGCCTCAGGATGCTCCGTCGCCCACGCGAAGGCGAGATGCCACAGCCTGCGCCGCTTGCGCTCATCGATCGCCTCGAACGGGTGCCCGAAGGCCTCGCTGCGTCGGGTCTTGACCTCGACGATGCAGAGCATGTCTTCGGTGAGGGCGACGATGTCGATCTCGCCCTGCGCGCACCGCCAGTTGCGATCGAGGATCGCGTACCCGCGTGATCTCAGATATGCCGCGGCTCGTTCCTCGCCCGCGCGTCCGAAGTCGTCTTTCGCTGCCATGCCGACAGCCTGGCTGCCGGCGCAGACGGTAAGACGCCGCTATCCCAGTGCGTGTGGAAAGCTCACCGCAGGTCGCGGACTGGGGATAACGTCGCGGTCACTGGCCGTCGAGCGAGAGATCCTCGGGAATCTCGAACTCGCGCCGCTGCAGCTCTTCGACGTTGACGTCCTTGAAGGTCAACACGCGCACGGCCTTCACGAAGCGGTCGGCACGGTAGATGTCCCAGACCCAGACATCAGACATCGAGATCTCGAAGTAGAAGTCGTGCTCGGTGTCACGGCGCACGACGTTCACCTCGTTGGCGAGGTAGAACCGCCGCTCGGTCTCGACGACGTACTGGAACTGCGTGACGACGTCGCGGTACTCGCGGAACAGCGCGAGTTCGAGCTCGCGGTCGTAGTCGTCGAAAGCATCCTCATCCATGATGCTTCCATCCTAGGCGAGAGGCGCGTCAGAACAGTGTCGGGGCGTCGGCGATCGCCCAGGATGCCCGATGCCACGGCGACAGCCCGAGTTCGCGGATCGCCTGCCGGTGCTCGAGGCTCGCGTAGCCCTTGTTTCGATCCCACTGATAAGCCGGATGCTCTGAGTGCAGCGATGCCATCAGCGTGTCCCTGTCGACCTTCGCGATCACCGATGCTGCCGACACCGAGGCGCAGTCGCGGTCGCCCTTGATCACGGTCCGCACGGTCAGTGGGGCGGAGTGCACCTTGGAGACGTAGTCGTGATTGCCGTCCAGGATCACGAGTGTGCGATCCAGGGAGACGCCCTGGTCGACGACGGACTGCACGGCCCGGGAGGCCGCCATTCCGAGTGCCCACATGATGCCGCGCTCGTCCACCTCCGCGGCGGTCGCCCAGCCGACAGCCGAGGTCGGAACCCACTGCCGCGCCCGCTCCGCCATCTCTGGCCTGCGTCGCTCGGTGATGAGCTTCGAGTCACGCAGCCCGTCAGGCACCCGTCTGCGCGAGCCCGTGGCATCCATCACCGCCGCGCCGACCGCCACCGGCCCTGCCAGCGCGCCTCGTCCGACCTCGTCGAGCGCGATGATCAGATCGAACTCCTTGAGCAGCCGCCTCTCGAGCGAGAGGGTGGGCACGACGACGGTCACTTCGGCTCCGTCTCCGGCACCGATTGGAACACTTCGTCGTGGGTGTCGATCAGCCCGAACCGGTCGAACGGCCAGGTCGTCAGGAAGGCGCGCCCCACGACGTTCTCCAGCGGGACGAAGCCCCCTCCTGGCAGTTCCTGATGTGCGCGCGAGTCCTGTGAGCGGTCGCGGTTGTCGCCCATCACCCAGATGGTTCCCTCTGGGACCGTGACGTCGAAATCGGTGTTGGATGCCGCCGTGTCGCCCTCGGGGAGATTGAGGTACGACAGCTCGTCGATCGGCGAGCCGTTGATGGTGATCTGACCGAGCGCATTGCAGCACACCACGTGGTCACCTGGCATGCCGATGATCCGCTTGACGAGGTGATCCTGCGCGTCAGAGGTCGAGATCCCCACGAAGGTGAGGGCCCAGTCGACGGCTTCGATCAGCGCGGGGCGAGCAGGGCGCTGAGGCGCCGGCGGCAGCCAGCCGCCCGGGTCCTGGAAGACGACGACATCGCCGTGGTCGTAGCCGGCGAAGCGCGGAGTGAGCTCGTCGACGAGAATGCGGTCGTCGATCAGCAGCGTGCGCTCCATCGACCCGGACGGGATGTAGAACGAGCGCACGACGAAGGTCTTGACTACGAACGAGACCAGGGCCGCGATGACGATGATGACGACGACATCGCGGAGGAAGATGAGCACTCCCCTGCGTCGCGGCTGACGTGGTGCTGCCTCAGCGGCGTCTGTCATGTGCTTCCTTCTTCATCAGGCACGCCGCGCGAACACGGCAGATACCAGGTTCGCACATCGGAGGGGTAACGACAGAACCCCGGGACATGCGTGTCCAGGGGTTCTGTGAAAGGTATGGCGCGTCAGTTGAAGCGCTTCTCCTTGATCTTGGCCTTCTTGCCACGCAGGTTGCGCAGGTAGTACAGCTTCGCGCGACGAACGTCACCGCGGGTGACGACCTCGATGTGGTCGATCACCGGCGAGTGCACCGGGAAGGTGCGCTCGACGCCGACCTGGAAGCTGATCTTGCGGACCGTGAAGGTCTCGCGCACGCCATCGCCCTGGCGACCAAGGACGACGCCCTGGAAGACCTGGATACGCGAGCGCGAACCCTCGGTGATGTTGACGTGCACCTTGACGGTGTCACCGGGGTGGAAGACAGGAATGTCGGAACGGAGCGAAGCCGCGTCAACGGCGTCCAGGATCTGCATGATCGTCTCTCTCTGCACTCGCCACAGGTCGGATGCATGAATTAAGGAATAAGAACGGGTGTGTGCCGAGCGGCGCGCGAAGCGTTCGCGGGCTCCCCTGAGGCAGAGCCGGTTGGCGGCACAAGAATCTATTCTGCCATGAAGCGGACGCTGTCGCCAAACGCACGACCGCGAGGATCAGTCGAGAGTGCGGTGCTCCTCGATGATGATGACGTCGGCAGCGGACTGCGACGGTGACGAGCGATCTGAGCTGGACATGCTCGACCAGGTGATCGTCTCTCGCAGGCGCGCGCCGGACCCGCGCGCCTCGTTCCACAGCTGCCACAGCTGCAGCCAGAACAGCGCGAGCGCTGCCACGATCGCGCCGGTGAGCAGCCAGGGGAAGGCGCCGTCGATGAAGCAGGCGACGGCGATGGTGAGCCCGTGCCAGACGGTGAACCCCAGGACGTCCCACCAGGAGACCGCTCGTTCAGCGCGAACAGAGGGGCGAGAACGGGTCAGCAGCGTCAGCACGAGCTGTCCGACGAAGACCGAGGGCACCGCCATCAGCAGCACCCACAGCAGCCCCCATCCGCTCTGCCCGAAGATCGCCCAGCCGACGATCATCCACAGGGGCAGCACGAATGCTGCCGGCAGCAGCCAGCGGAAGAAGCCCCGTCGCAAGAACATGCTTCGATGTTACGACGGCGGGGACGGTGCATGGCGCGAGTTCGCTGTGGGCATCCAGACAGTTCGAATCGGGGAGAATGGATGCTGACGAGAGGAACACCCCCATGATCGAACTGCGCACTCCGGCCGAGATCGACGAGATGCGCGCCGCCGGCCGCTTCGTCGCCGAGACCCTGGCGACGCTGCGTGACGAGACGAAGGTGGGCACGAACTTGCTCTCGATCGATGCGCGCGCGCATGATCTGATCCGCAAGGCCGGCGCCGAGTCGTGCTACATCGACTACGCCCCATCGTTCGGCAACGGCCCGTTCGGCAAGGTCATCTGCACCTCGGTCAACGACGCCGTGCTGCATGGTCTCCCCCACGACTACGTCCTGCGGGATGGTGACCTCGTCTCGCTCGACTTCGCCGTGTCTGTGGACGGATGGGTGGCCGACTCGGCCGTGTCGTTCGTTGTCGGCACAGCGCGCGACGAAGACCTCCGCCTCATCGACACCACCGAACGGGCACTGGACGCGGCCATCGCGGCAGCCGTCATCGGCAACAGGATCGGCGACATCTCAGCATCCATCGCCACGGTCTCGCACGGCCAGGGCTACGCGATCAACACCGACTTCGGTGGGCACGGCGTCGGCCGGATC
This sequence comes from Microbacterium sp. H1-D42, assembly GCF_022637555.1. Classification (NCBI taxonomy): domain Bacteria; kingdom Bacillati; phylum Actinomycetota; class Actinomycetes; order Micrococcales; family Microbacteriaceae; genus Microbacterium; species Microbacterium sp. H1-D42. The sequence goes on from NZ_CP093342.1 coordinate 1,939,891, forward strand.
ATGCACGGCGACCCGCACATCCCCAACGACGGCCGCGCCGGGCGCGGCTTCCCGCTGCGCGAGGGCCTGGTGTTCGCTCTGGAGCCGTGGCTGCTCGCCACGACCGATGAACTCATCACCGACGCCGATGGCTGGACGCTGCGCAGCGCTGACGGCTCGCGCGGCTCGCATTCCGAGCACACCGTCGCCGTCACGAAGGATGGCCCGATCGTGCTGACCGACCGGAGCTTCCTCGGCGTCGACTGAACGCCGGGGGCTCAGGCCGCGCGATAGATGTAGACGTCGGTGATCTGAGGCAGGTCGTACTCGTCGCTCCCGGCGGTTCCGGGGTCGGTGTCCAGAATGCGCTCGAGCTCGGCGACCATGCGCGCCCGCTCATCATCGGAGGCTGCCATGAAGCTGCTCACCGTGAGCCAGCGCGCGATGTAGTCAGCCCGCGTGATCCGCTCCTGCCATGGCACCTGCAGGAACGTCGGCGCCTCGAACCCCGGCAGCTGTTCGGTGGTGTCGGGTGCGGCCGTGAGCCCCTCATCGAGCGCGGGGTGCGCGACCCGCGTGCATGCGCGATCCCACGCGCAGGTCGCGTCGGAGTGGTTCCACAGCAGCCCGAGGGTGCCCCCTGGTACCAGTACGCGTCGGATCTCGGCGCACGCGGGATCCCGGTCGAACCAGTGGAACGCCTGCGCGACGGTGACGACGTCGATCGAGTGGTCTTCGACCGGGATGTTCTCGGCGGTCCCGATGTGCGCCTCGACATCGGGCAGCTTCTCGCGCAGCACGGCGAGCATCTGCTCGGAGGGTTCGACCGCGACAACGCGGTTCGCCCGATCCGCCAGCCGTTCGGTGAACTTCCCCGTTCCCGCACCGAGATCGAGCGCGGTGCGCACGGGTGCAGGCACGATGGCATCCGCCGCCACCTCGGGGAACCCTGGACGGAACCGCTCGTAGTCCTCCCCCGCGTTCAGAAAGGACTTCGCCAGCGTCGCATCAGTCATGCCCCCAGCGTACGGGGGTTGCACGGTGCGTCAGTCGGCGAGCAGGTCGGGGCGGCGACTGCGCGTGCGCTCGAGCTGCTGCTCGTGCCGCCACTTCGCGATCGCACCGTGGTTGCCGCTGAGCAGGATCGGCGGCACCTCGCGGTCGCGCCAGATCGAGGGCTTCGTGTACGACGGGTACTCGAGCAGCCCGTCCTCATGCGATTCCTCGACCAGGCTCTCGGGGTTGCCGACGACGCCGGGGATGAGGCGGCCGATCGCCTCTGTCATCGCCATGACGGCGACCTCTCCGCCGTTGAGCACGTAGTCGCCGAGGCTGATCAGGCGGACTTCGCCCAGCGATGCCGCGTACTCGAAGACCCGCTCGTCGATGCCCTCGTAACGGCCGCAGCCGAAGATCAGGTGCTCACGCGTCGCGAGATCGCGTGCAGTCGCCTGTGTGAAGACCTCACCGGCCGGCGAGGGGAAGATGATCGTCGGTCGCGAGTCGGAGGCGGACGCGAGTTCGTCGAGCGCGAGCCCCCAGGGCTCGGGCTTCATGACCATGCCTGCGCCGCCACCGTACGGTGTGTCATCGACCGTCCGGTGGCGGTCGTGGGTCCAGTCGCGCAGATCGTGCACGTGCAGATCGAGGATGCCTGAATCGCGCGCCTTCCCCAGCAGGGACAGCGTCAGGCCGTCGAAGTACGACGGGAAGATCGAGACGACGTCGATGCGCATACGACGATGCTAACGAGAGGTCACTCGGTGCCGGCGGGGCCGGCATCCGACGCTTCGGCATCCGACGCGTCGGCGCTGCCAGTATCCGACTCCGCGTCAGCGGAGGGAAGCTCTTCGAAGAGACCGGGCGGCGGGGTGACCACCACACGGCGCGCGGCGATGTCGACGGTCGGCACGATCGCCTCGACGAACGGGACCATCACGTCTCCCGAGTCGGTCTTCACGATCAGCAGGTCCTGCGCCGGCAGGTGCTCGACACGAGCGACGCGGCCGACGACGACGTCATCTCGGACGACATCGAGACCGACCAGCTGGTGCGCGTACCAGGCGTCGTCCTCCACCTCATCGTCCTCGTCCATCCATAGGATGGCCCGCACAAGCGTCTCGGCCGCATCGCGGTCGTCGACGCCCTCGAGGAAGACGACGGAGTTACCGTTCATCACGCGGTACTCGCGAATGGTGACGGTCTTGCCGTGCCACTCGGATGCCTCTGGCACCTGCAGAGTGAACTCTGCGCCGGGGATGAAGCGACGCTCGGGGGCGTCGGTGTACAGCTCGAGCTTCAACGCGCCCTTGAGACCGTGTGCTTTGAGCAGACGGCCGACGCGGAGCTGGTTCTTCTCTGCTGCCACGTCAGTCGTCCGCGACATCGACGCGGACACGACGTCCGTCGGCGAGGGCGGAGATGAGCGTGCGCAGCGCCTTGGCAGTGCGGCCGCCGCGCCCGATCACGCGACCACGGTCATCCGGGTGCACGTGCACCTCGAGCAGATCGCCACGGGGCGATGCGGATGCGGTGATGCGGACATCGTCCGGGTGATCGACGATCCCCTTGACGACGTGTTCGAGCGCGGCGGCAAGCACAGCGAATTACTCTGCGTCTGCTGCGGAAGCGTCAGCGGCCTCCGCGTCAGCGGCGGGAGCCTCCTCTGCAGGAGCCTCCTTCTTCTCCGCCTTGGGCTTGACGACGGACTTCTTGGCCGAGTCGACCTCGAACGGAGCCTTGGGCTCAGCGACCTGGACGGTGGACTTCGCGTCCTTGTCGCCCTTGAACTTGCCCCAGTCGCCCGTGAGCTTGAGCAGAGCGGCGACCTGCTCGGTCGGCTGAGCGCCGACGGACAGCCAGTACTGCGCCCGCTCGGAGTCGACCTCGATGAACGAGGGCTGCTCGGTGGGGTGGTACTTGCCGATCTCCTCGATCACACGACCGTCGCGCTTGGTGCGCGAGTCGGCGACGACGATGCGGTAGTAGGGCGCACGGATCTTGCCGAAGCGCTTGAGACGAATCTTGACAGCCACGATTCTCCTGAATGGTGTGGAAGGAAGTTGAACGTCGCCTGGAGCGTGGGGTGCACACCCGGCGGAAGCTCTAAGGGGGGACGATTGCTGGATAGAGGGTCGAGCAGCCGTCCGACCCTCTATTCTGCCAGATCCGGCGGCCGTCCGCGAAACGACGCGACACGATGAATGCCGTGTCGCGAGCGCGCATGTCAGAATGTGCGCGTGTCGATCGAATTCGCCTCCTCCGCCCGCTCCACCATCGGGCTGGAATGGGAGGTCATGCTCGCCGATCCGACCACCGGCGACCTGGTCGGCCGCGCACCTGAGCTGCTCACCGCTCTCGAGGCGCAGAGCGCACCGGAACGCCATACCGTCACCGGCGAACTGCTCACCAACACCATCGAGGTCACCAGCGGGGTGGGGGCGACGGTGTCGGATGCCGTCGATGACATCGCCGCGGCGATCGCGTCCGTCCGGCGCTCGACCGATCCCGCCGGCATCGCGCTGCTCTCGGCGGGCAGTCACCCCTTCGCGCAGTGGTTCAATCAGCGCGTCACCGACAAGAACCGCTACCGCAAGCTGATCGAGCGCACGCAGTGGTGGGGGCGCAACATGATGATCTGGGGCATCCACGTGCACATCGGCGTGGAAGATCGCCGCAAGGTGCTGCCGATCGTCGGGGCGCTCTCGGCCTTCCTCCCCCATCTGCAGGCCCTCGCTGCTTCGAGCCCCTACTGGGCCGGAGAGCGCACCGGCTACGCGTCGAACCGCGCCCTGGTGTTCCAGCAGCTGCCGACGGCCGGCCTGCCCTGGCCGATCGAGACCTGGCCCGAGTTCGAGAGCTACGTCGACGACATGACCCGCACCGGCGTGCTGGCCGATGTCTCCGAGATCCGCTGGGACATCCGTCCGGCACCGCGCTGGGGAACCATCGAGGTCCGCGCATGCGACGGCATGTCCACCCTCACTGAGCTGGCATCCGTCGCCGCGCTGACGCAGACGCTGGTGGAGTTCTTCTCGCGCGAACTCGACGAGGGCCGCACCCTGCCGACGCTTCCGACCTGGTTCCACCGTGAGAACAAATGGCGAACGGCCCGCTACGGGCTCGATGCGCGCGTCATCGTCGACGCCGCCGGATCGCAGGTGCCGGTGCGCGAGCACGTCGCAGCGGTCGTGGAAGACCTCCTCCCGATCGCACAGGACCTCTCCTGCGTGCGCGAACTCGAAGGCGTTCTCACGATCGCCAAGGACGGCGCGAGCTACGCCAGGCAGCTGGATGCTGCGGATGCCGCCGACGGCGACCTGCGGGAGGTCGTGCAGCACCTGATCCGCGAGTTCCGCGCGGGTCCGGAGCGATCCGTGATGGACTGAGCACATGGCCCTGAAGACGCGCACAGCACGCCGAGACGACGAGCTCGCGGCGGTGCGCGCAGCAGGTCGGACGACCGTGCTCATCATCGGCGCCGGCATCAACGGCATCTCATTGTTCCGCGACCTCGCGCTGCAGGGCGTGGATGCTGTCGTCGTCGATCGCAGCGATTTCGCGAGCGGTGCGTCGTCGGCCTCCAGCCATATGGTGCACGGTGGCATCCGCTATCTCGAGAACGGCGAGTTCCGGCTGGTTCGCGAGTCGGTGCACGAGCGCAATGGCCTGCTGCGCATCGCGCCGCACTACGTCAAGCCGCTGCGCACGACGATCCCGATCTACTCGACCTTCTCTGGCCTGCTTGCCGCTCCCCTTCGGTTCCTGAGGCACACCAGCGGCCAGCCGCAGGAGCGCGGCGCGGTGCTGATCAAAGCCGGCCTGATGATGTACGACCTGTTCTCCCGAGACGGTGGCGCCGTGCCGAGGCACCGCTTCCTCGGGCGGCGAGAATCGCTCAAGGAACTGCCTGCCCTCGACCCCGACATCAAGTACACCGCGACGTATTACGACGCCTCGATGCACGACCCGGAACGGCTCGCGCTCGATGTGCTGCAGGACGGCCGATCGGCGAACAGCGCCTCGTACGCGCTGAACTACGTCGAGGCGATCAGGCGCGATAGCGATGCGGTCGTGCTGCGCGATCGCGAGTCCGCCGAGGAGTTCACGATCCGCGCCGACGTCGTCGTGAACACCTCGGGCCCATGGACCGACCTCACCAATGATGCGCTGGGGTACGAGACCCGTTTCATGGGCGGCACCAAGGGTTCGCACATCGTGCTCGATCATCCGGAACTGCTCGCGGCGACGCAGGGACGCGAGATCTTCTTCGAGCACTCCGACGGCCGCATCGTGCTGATCTACCCGCTGAAGGGGCGTGTCCTCGTCGGGACGACCGACATCGACGCCGATCCGCGCGAGCCTGCCCGCTGCACGGAGGAGGAGATCGACTACTTCTTCGCGCTGATCAAGCACGTCTTCCCCGCGATACCGGTGGACCGTGAGCAGATCGTGTACCGCTACTCGGGCATCCGACCGCTCCCTCGGCACGAGGACACCGCTCCCGGCTTCGTCTCGCGGGACTACCGCATCGAGGTCGATCCTGGTGCCGCGGTGCCGACGCTGAGCCTGGTCGGCGGCAAGTGGACGACTTTCCGCGCCCTGGGCGAGACGCTCGCAGACCGTGTGCTCGATCTCCTTGGGCGTGCGCGCTCCGTCTCGACCAAGGATCTGCCGATCGGCGGCGGACACGGGTTCCCTCGCACGGTTCGCGCCCGCGCCTCGTGGCTGCAGACGAACCTCGCCGGCGCCGATGAGTCCCGCGCCGAACAGCTGCTGGTGCGCTACGGCACTCGAGCTGCTGAGGTCTGGGCGCACATCGAGCAGGAGCCGGAGGATCACCCGCTCGTCGGCGGCGCGCTGTCGTTGCGCGAGCTGGAGTGGATGGTCGAGGACGAGCTGGTCGTGCGCCTGGCGGACGTCATCATGCGGCGCACCAACATCGCGTTCGTCGGCGGGGTCACCGCAGAGGTGCTCGAGGAGATCGCCGATGCGCTGGCGCCTCTGATGGGGTGGAGCGATGATCGCCGGGAGGCTGAGATCGAGGCGACAGTGCAGTTGCTGAACGACGCGCACGGGCTGACATTGACCGCGCCGGCGCATGGCTGACGCATCACCGGCGACCGCGCAGGACCCACCGAAGGAGAGCCGTATGGCCACCCAGTACATCCTCGCCATCGACCAGGGCACGACTTCGAGTCGGGCGATCATCTTCGATCACAGCGGCAGCGTCGTCGCGACCGGTCAGAAGGAGCACGAGCAGATCCTGCCGAAGGCGGGCTGGGTCGAACACGATCCTGCCGAGATCTGGCACAACGTGCAGGAGGTGATCGGGCTCGCACTGACACGGGCGCACCTCACTCGCCACGACATCGCTGCAGTCGGGATCACGAATCAGCGTGAGACCACCGTCGTGTGGGATCGGCGCACCGGCAAGCCGGTGTACAACGCGATCGTCTGGCAGGACACGCGCACGCAGCCGATCGTCGACCGGCTCGCCACCGATGGCGGCCTCGACCGGTTCAAGGAAGTCGTCGGGCTGCCACTGGCCACCTACTTCGCGGGGACGAAGGTGGCGTGGATCCTTGAGAACGTCGACGGTGCGCGCCGGGCGGCGGATGCTGGTGACCTGCTGTTCGGCACCACCGACACCTGGGTGCTGTGGAACCTCACCGGTGGCGTCCACGGTGGCGTGCACGCCACCGACGTCACCAATGCCTCCCGGACGATGTTCATGGACCTGTTGACGCTGCAGTGGCGTGACGACATCCTCGAGGCGTTCGGCGTGCCGCGCTCGATGATGCCGGAGATCCGGTCGTCGTCAGAGGTCTACGGGACGGCTGAGACGTCGTCGCTGCTGCGGCACGCCCCGATCGCGGGCATCCTGGGCGATCAGCAGGCCGCCACGTTCGGGCAGGCGGCCTTCGCCGCCGGCGAGAGCAAGAACACGTACGGCACCGGATGCTTCCTCATCTTCAACACGGGTGAGGAGATCATCCATTCGACTAATGGACTGCTCACCACGGTCGGGTACAAGCTGGGCGACGCTCCGACGCACTATGCGTTGGAGGGCTCGATCGCGGTCGCCGGCTCTCTGATCCAGTGGCTGCGCGACCAGCTCGGCCTGATCTCCTCGGCGCCGGAGGTCGAGGAGCTCGCCGGTCAGGTCGACGACAACGGCGGCGTCTACATCGTGCCGGCGTTCTCGGGCCTGTTCACGCCGTACTGGCGACCAGACGCGCGTGGCGCGATCGTCGGTCTCACGCGGTTCGCGAACCGCAATCACATCGCGAAGGCAGCACTCGAGGCGGTCGCGTTCCAGACCAGGGACGTGCTGGATGCTGTCAATGCCGACGCCGAGGTCGGACTCAGCGAGCTGAAGGTCGACGGCGGCATGGTCGCCAACGACGCGCTGATGCAGTTCCAAGCCGATATCCTCGGCGTGCCGGTCGTGCGGCCAGTGGTCACTGAGACGACAGCGCTCGGCGCCGCGTATGCGGCGGGTCTCGCGGTGGGGTTCTGGAGCGGGCTTGATGACCTGTCTGCGAACTGGCAGGAGGATCAGCGGTGGGAGCCGAAGCTGGACGCCGCCGAGCGCGACCGCCAGCTGCGTCTGTGGCGCAAGGCCGTCACCAAGTCGATGGATTGGGTCGACGAGGACGTACGCGCAACCAGCTGACCGCGCGCGCCGTCTGCGCGGTGATCAGCCCCTCAGATCAGCCCTTGCCGAACAGCTTCTGGATCTCGGCCAGGTCGGCCTCGCTGGGCGCAGCCTGACCGCCGAGGCCGAAGCCAGAGCCGGTCGGATTCGCGTTGGCCGTAGCGAGACCCGAGTTCTCGGCTGCGCGCTTGGCCGGGTTGCCCGAGCGCGAACCGCTGCTCTTGCCCTTCGCGCCCTTCTTGCCGCGCTTGGCGGATGCGCCGGGCTTGCCCATCGGGCCCATGCCGGGAATCTGCGGAGTGCCGCCACGAGCGACGGTCTTCATCATCTTGGCGGCCTGCTCGAAGCGCTGCACGAGCTGGTTGACGTCCGTGACGGTCATGCCGGAGCCCTTGGCGATGCGCAGGCGGCGCGAGCCGTTGAGCACCTTCGGGTTGTGGCGCTCGCCAGGCGTCATCGAGCGGATGATCGCCTCGGTGCGGTCGATCTCACGCTCGTCGAAGTCGTCGAGCTGCTGCTTCATCTGGCCCATGCCCGGCAGCATGCCGAGCATCTTCTTCATCGAGCCCATCTTCTTCATCTGCTGAAGCTGCTCGAGGAAGTCCTCAAGGGTGAACTGCTCGGTCGCCAATTTCTCGGCGACCTTCATCGCCTCTTCCTCATCGAAAGCGGCCTGCGCCTGCTCGATGAGGGTGAGGATGTCACCGAGGTCGAGGATGCGGCTCGCCATGCGGTCGGGGTAGAACGGCTCGAGGTCCTCGAGGTTCTCGCCCGTCGAGGCGAAGATGATCGGACGGCCGGTGACGGAGGCCACCGACAGCGCGGCACCACCTCGGGCGTCGCCGTCGAGCTTCGACAGCACGACGCCGGTGAAGTCGACGCCCTCCTGGAAGGCCTTGGCGGTGTTGACGGCGTCCTGACCGATCATCGCGTCGATGACGAACAGCACCTCATCGGGGCTGGTCGCCTTGCGGATGTCGGATGCCTGCTTCATCAGCTCGGCGTCGACGCCGAGGCGTCCGGCGGTGTCGATGATGACCACGTCGTGCTGGTGACGACGGGCGTAGTCGACGCCGTCCCCCGCGACCTTGACGGGATCGCCGACGCCGTTGCCGGGCTCGGGCGCGTAGATCGTCGCGCCGGCGCGCTCGGCGACCACCTGAAGCTGGTTCACGGCGTTCGGGCGTTGCAGGTCAGCCGCGACGAGCAGCGGCGTGTGCCCTTCGCCCTCGAGCTGCTTCGCGAGCTTTCCGGCGAACGTGGTCTTACCGGAGCCCTGGAGGCCCGCGAGCATGATGACGGTCGGCGGGGTCTTCGCGAACTCCAGCCGGCGCTGCTCGCCCCCGAGGATCGCGACGAGCTCCTCGTTCACGATCTGCACGACCTGCTGCGCAGGATTCAGCGCCTTGCTGACCTCGTCGCCGAGGGCGCGCTCGCGCACCTTCGACGTGAAGTCCTTGACGACGACGAGCGCGACGTCGGCGTCGAGCAGAGCGCGACGGATCTCGCGAACAGTGCCGTCGACGTCGGCGGGGGTCAGCTTTCCCTTCGTGCGCAGATTGCGGAAGGTCTCGGTGAGCCGATCGGAGAGCGTGCCAAAGGTAGCCATGGTGCCTCCGATTCTACGCGAGCGGAGCCCCCACCCTGAGCGCGGCGCGAAGCTCCTCCTTCGCGCGCTGGTACCGACCTCGAGCGGTGGATGCCGGGATGCCCAGCAGCTCGGCAGCATCCGCAATGCTCAGCCGCTCCCAGTGCACGAGACGCACGAGTTCGGCGAGGTCCGGATCGAGGCGATCGATGGCATCCCGCACCTCTGCGCCTTCGTCAGCGGCGGGTGCGGTCGGCGACTCGCACACCTGGAGCCGGATGCGGTCGGCCAGCGCCCACCGCCGTCGCTGCCCTCGCTGGTGGTTCAGCAGCGTGCCTCGGGCGATGCCGAACAGCCACATCCGAGCTCGCTCAGCATCCTTGGGGAGCTCCTTCACGCGTCGCCAGGCGACGACCATGGTCTCGCCGAGCAGGTCGGGCGCGTCGTCGGCGCCGACGCGCCACTCGAGGTAGGCGAGGAGGTCGGATGCTGCGGATTCGAGGGCCATGGTGAGACGATCGGCCGGCTCGATCCCGCTCACTCGGCTGCGCACGGATCAGGCGAAGCCGCCCAACGCGAGCGCGGCGAGTCCACTGAGCACTGCAACCTGCCGCCGCGGGCGATTCACCGGGCGCGCCGTGTCGCGGGCATCCGACACCATCTGCGCGAGCGCGGCGTCGCGGGCGCTCCCCCGGTCGGCGATCATCGGGGCAGCACGGTCGAGCAGGTCATCAAGCGAGTCGGTCATGAGATCCTCCTTCAGCGGGTCTTACTCATGACCTGTCCGGCTGAGGCGGAAGTGTCCGTTCAACCCCACGGAAGATCGTGGATGCTGTGCAGCGCCTCGTCGAAGCGCTGCTCCAGCGACGCCTGACCAGCTCCCTGCTCCGCCCACACCCGCAGCGACGACAGCACAGCCGTGGCCAGTGCGGAGCCGAGGATGTCGGCGCGGATCTCATCGACGCCCGCGCTGCGAGCAGTAGCGGCGACAGCCGACGAGATACGGGCATGGCGGATGCCGGTGTCGCGCAGCAGCTCCTGCTCGAGCCCCATCGCCGAGGCGTTGCGCAATGCGAGCGCCAGCGGGTCCGGAGCGAAGTCGTGCACCACTGGCTCCAGCGCCGCGCGGACCGCTGGGCCGTCAGCGTGGGTCCCGAGCGCGGCCAGTGCGACCAGAGCCTTGTCGATCCGGGCATCGAGGCCCGACCAGAGCACGTCGCTCTTGGAGGAGAAGTAGTTGAAGAAGCTCGAGCGGCTGACCCCAGCACGGCGGGTGATGTCGGCGACCGAGGTCGCGTCGTACCCCTGCTCGAGGAAGAGTTCGCACGCCGCCTCAGCCAGCGTCTCCCTGGACGATGCCCGCGGGCGACCGGCACGCGACTCGGATTCCATAGCGCTCAGCGTAGCCGCGCGGGTCGCTCGCCGACGGCACGGGATCGGCGTATGCTGAACCACGCACCATTCTTGGACAGCATCCAACAACTCGGAAGGCATCGTCGATGCTCGACATCCTCACCCCCGGTCTCGCCCCCAATTACGTGCCGTACCTCGACGGGTGGGAGCTGCAGCGCAGCATCCACCACGATGTCGTCGCCGGTGCCCGTCCCGACACCCTGCTGCTGCTCGAGCACGAGGCCGTCTACACGGCCGGCAAGCGCACCGAGCCTCAGGAGCGTCCACAGGACGGCACGCCAGTGGTCGATGTCGATCGCGGTGGCAAGATCACCTGGCACGGCCCCGGGCAACTCGTCGGCTACCCGATTGTGCGCCTGCCCGAGCCCATGGACGTCGTAGCTCACGTGCGCCGTCTGGAGCGTCTGCTCATCAGCATCCTCGAGCCACTCGGCGTGGACGGCTACCAGGTCGACGGCCGCAGCGGCGTCTGGGTGCGCCGACCGCTCAGCGAGGACAAGATCGCCGCGATCGGCGTGCGAGTGCAGCAGGGCGTGACCATGCACGGTTTCGCGATCAACTGCGACAACTCACTCGCCGGGTTCCGCGGCATCATCCCCTGCGGCATCACGGACGCCGGAGTCACGACGGTCAGCGAGGTCGTCGGTTCCGATGTCTCCCCCGCCGACCTCGTGCTCGCCGTCTCCGACGCCTTCGCCGCCGAGTACTCCCCCGAGACACGCAAGGAGGTGGCCGCGTGAGCGCCGCAGGCCCCGAAGGACGCAAGCTGCTGCGGCTCGAGATCCGCAACGCCGAGACGCCGATCGAGCGCAAGCCCGAGTGGATCCGCACCAAGGCGAAGATGGGTCCCGAGTACCAGGCACTGCACTCACTGGTGAAGGACGAGGGCCTGCACACGGTCTGCCAGGAAGCCGGCTGCCCGAACATCTACGAGTGCTGGGAAGACCGCGAGGCGACGTTCCTGATCGGCGGGTCGCAGTGCACGCGCCGCTGCGACTTCTGCCAGATCGACACCGGCAAGCCGGCCGACTACGACACCGACGAACCGCGCCGCGTCGCCGAGAGCGTCACGCGCATGGGCCTGCGCTATGCGACGGTCACCAGCGTCGCCCGCGACGACCTGCCTGACACGGGCGCCTGGCTGAACGCCGAGACCGTGCGGCAGATCCACGCCCAGAACCCGAACACGGGGGTCGAGCTGCTGGCCAACGATCACAGTGGCAACCCCGACTACCTGGGGCAGATCTTCGACGCGCGCCCTGAGGTGTTCGCGCACAACGTCGAGACCGTCCCGCGCATCTTCCGCCGCATCCGCCCGGCGTTCACCTACGAGCGCTCACTGAATGTGATCACGCAGGGGCACGAAGCCGGCCTCATCACGAAGTCGAACCTCATCCTCGGCATGGGCGAGGAGCCGGAGGAGGTCGTGGAGGCGCTGCAGGACCTGCGCGATGCGGGGTGCGACATCATCACGATCACGCAGTACCTGCGCCCCACGCCCCGGCACCTTCCGGTTGCCCGTTGGGTCAAGCCGGACGAGTTCGTGGAGTTCAAGGGCGAAGCCGAGCGGATCGGCTTCCTCGGGGTGCTCGCCGGCCCGCTGGTCAGGTCGTCGTACCGCGCCGGGCGGCTCTGGGCGCAGTCGATGCAGTCCAAGGGCCGTGAGATTCCCCCGCACCTGGCGCACATCGCTGAGGGCGCCGACCTGGGGTTTGCGCAGGCCGTGTGAGGCAGATCGTCTAGTCGGCGCTCATCACCGAGAGCACGCTGCCGTCGGAGCCGAGGTTCACGAGCAGCACGTCGTCGGTGGCATCCGCATCCAGGGCGTACTCGAGCACGGCGAACGGCTCTGAGCCGCCATGCTCATCGGCGAGGATCGTCATGCTCGAGAAGCGCAGCGAGCGGATGATGTCGACCGCCGCGTCGCCGCTGATGTCGACCAGCACGTCCTCCAGCTCATCGCCGTACGCCTCCTGCTGCTGCAGGATGTACTCGGTCACCTCACTGGTGCGGTCATCGACCTCGGTGAGCATGGCACCGCGCACAGACGCGTCCAGGTCTTCGAGGGCGCCGATCAGTGCGGCCGCCGCGTCGAGCGCCGCCTGCGAGACGTCGTCCTGGTCAGGCGCGGTGAGATCCACCGTCACCGACTGGTCGCCGAGTTCGACCCTCTCGGTCCAGAAGATGGCACCGTCTGGCCCGGATGAAAGGACTCCGAAGTAGTCGTGTTCGATTGCCATATCGCTATGAAACCAGCCTCTGCGTCGCCACGGTAGTCCTACGCGCCGACGAGCGACTGAACGAACACGTGCGGGGTGAAACCGGTGAGGTCATCGATGCCCTCACCCTGCCCGAGAAGCTTGACGGGGATGCCGGTGCGCTCCTGCACGGCCAGCACGAATCCCCCCTTCGCGGAGCCGTCGAGCTTCGTGATGACCAACCCGGTGACGCCGGCATGCTGCAGGAACGCCTCCGCCTGCAGGACCCCGTTCTGACCGGTCGTCGCATCGAGCACCAGCAGCACCTCGCTGATCGGCGCCTGCTTCTCGATCACCCGGCGCACCTTCGACAGCTCGTCCATCAGCCCTGCCTTCGTGTGCAGGCGACCGGCAGTGTCGATGATGGCGATCTCGACGCCGTTGTTCCGCGCGTATTCGACGGTCTGGAAGGCGACCGACGCCGGATCCTGCCCCTCATGCTGGGGACGCACGATCGCCGCTCCCCCGCGCTGGGCCCAGGTGGCCAGCTGTTCGACGGCGGCGGCACGGAAGGTGTCTGCGGCGCCGACCACAACGCTGCGCTCGAACCCGCGCAGGAACTTCGTGAACTTGCCGATCGTCGTCGTCTTGCCGACGCCGTTCACGCCGACGACGAGCACGACGGCCGGTCGCTCAGTGAGCTTCAGGGTCGTGTCGAACTTCGCGAAGCGCTCCTCGAGCGTCTCGCGAAGCATCCGCTGCAGGTCCTTCGGATCCGTCGTGCGGAACCGGTCGACCTTCTCGCGCAGCTCGTCGATCAGCTGCTCGCTGATGTCTGGACCGAAGTCCGCCGTGATCAGCGCGGTCTCCAAGTCCTCCCACGTCGTCTCATCGATCGTGGGTTTGACGAACATGCCGCGCAGTGCGCGACCGAGGGACCAGGACTTCTCCGCCATGTCTCCAGCCTACGATGACGGGATGACCTTGCGACGCCTCTACGTCCACGGTGCGGGCCGCCGCGGCGACGCGGCCTGGCCGCACGTCACGGGCGCGCGAGAGGTCGACTTCGTCTCGTTCCCGAATGCGTCGTCGATCGCCGCGCAGGTCGAGAAGCTCATCGCGCTGTGCGGCGGCGAGCGGATGCTGATCTTCGCGCACTCGATCGGTGCCGTGCCCGTCGTTCTGGCAGCGGACCGGCTGGATATCGCCGGTCTCGTGCTGGTAGAACCCGCGCTCTACGATCTCGCGCGCGGTGAGGAGGCGATAGAGCGGCACATCGCGATCGTCACCGAGGCGCGCTCTCAGGCGGACAACGGCGATCTGGTCGCGTTCTGGGCGATCTTGCGTCCGCTGATGTTCGGCGGCCCGTTCGAGCCCGCCACTTGGGACGATGAACGCCCGCTCGCCGAGCACTGGGCATCGACCAATCTTCCGTGGGGCCATGGTGTGCGCGCAGGCATGCTCAGGGGCATCCCCACCCTCGTAGCGACCGGCGGATGGAACGCCGAGTACGAGCGGATCGCGGCACGACTGGCATCCGACGGCGCGACGCATGTCGTGCTCGAAGGGTTCGCGCACCGCCCGCAGGACTCGCCCTCCTTCGGCGCGGCGGTGGCCGACTTCAAGCGCGATCTTGCTGTGTCTGATCGCTGACGCCCGAGACACATTGCGGCGTGTCGGGGCGCGACACGCCGCTGTGAGGCGCTGTCTTCAGTAATCCGACACGTAGCGTCCGCGTCGGGTCAGGAGGCGGCCGCGGCGCGGTCGCCCACGCGCTGACCCACCACGGCTGAGACGCCGTCCTGGCGCATCGACACGCCGTACAGGGCATCGGCGATCTCCATCGTGCGCTTCTGGTGGGTGATCACGAGCAGCTGAGAGCTCTCGCGAAGCTGCTCGAACACCGTCAGCAGGCGCCCCAGGTTCGCATCGTCCAGGGCTGCCTCGACCTCATCGAGGATGTAGAACGGACTCGGCCTCGCCTTGAAGATCGCCACCAGCAGCGCGACTGCCGCCAGCGACCGCTCTCCACCGGAGAGCAGCGACAGCCGTTCGATCTTCTTGCCGACCGGCCGTACCGAAACCTCGATCCCGGTGGTGAGCATGTCATCGGGATTGGTGAGCGAGATGCTGCCCGATCCACCGGGGAACAGCAGCGGGAACACCTCGGTGAAGGCCTGCCTGGTGTCTTCGAACGCGCTGGCGAAGATCACCTCCATCCGCTCGTCGAGCTCGGCGATGATCGTCAGCAGGTCTTCACGCGTCTTAGTGAGGTCGGCCAGCTGCTCAGTGAGGAACGCGTGCCGCTGCTCGAGTGCGGCGAACTCCTCCAAGGCCAGCGGGTTGACCCGGCCGAGCTGCACGAGCTTGCGCTCGGCGTCCTTCAGGCGTCGCTCCTGGATGCGCCGGTCGAACGGGATCGCCGCATCCTCGTCCGCATCCTCAGCACCAGGATCGCGTGGAACCAGCTGGTCGGGACCATATTCCGCAACAAGAATATCTTCGTCGAGGGCGAGTTCGGACGCCACGCGCTCCAGCAGGCTCGTCAGGTGCAGCTTCTTCTCGTGGATCTGCATCTCGAGCCCGTGCACACTCTCGGTGAGCCCGGCGAGCCGCTCTCGCAGCGACCCCTCCTGCGCCCGAAGCACGGTGAGCTCCTCGTTGTGCGCCGACCGCTCCGCTTCTGCGGCTGCGAGGGCGAGTCGTGCTTCGCTGACCGAGCGGTCGAGCGAGTCGAGAATCCGCGGGAGCTCAGCGGCGACCGAGGATGCGGCGTCGCGCTGTCCGCGTCTGATCACGGCCCGGCGAGCAGCCTCGGCGGCGGCATCCCGCTCCTGCTCGCGCTGACGCTGCAGCGCGACGACCCTGGACTGCGCTGCGCGCACACGCTCGCGCAGGGTCTCGATCTCCAGACGCGCCCTGACCTCGCCCTCGCGGGCGTTCTCGAGTGCCTCCAGCAGCCCATCTCGCGCCGACGCATCGAGCACTGGACGGGGTTCGGACTGTGAGGATTCCAGTTCTGCCTTCGCGGCGGTCGCGGCCTTCTCAGCATCCGTCACCGCGGCCTGCGCCTGGCCGAGACCGGACTCGAGTCGTTCGCACTCGGCGACCGCGGCCTCATGCTGCACGGTGACACGGTTCACCTGCTCGGCGTGGGTCGCGAGTGCCGCGTCATGCTCACGCAGATCGCGCAGTGCGTCTTTGGCGCGACGGCGCGCGGATTCCACGCGTTCGCTGACCTCTACGCGGGCCTCGCGCAGACTGTCGACGATGACGCGCACCTCGACGAGCCGCTCAGCAGCAGCGTCGCGCTCGGCCGCGAGCTCGAGTCGCGACGTCTCTCCCGAGCCGGCGCGCATCGTGTGCGCGGTGATGACCTCGCCGTTCTTGGTGACCACAGTGGTGCGCTCATCTCCCAGCGCGTCCAGCGTGTGACGCGCGCTGCGGGCGACGTCGAGGTCATCGGCGATCAGCACGGAAGCGAGGATCGCCCGCACACCGTGCGGCGCATCCACGACACCCGATGCCGCGACGGTGCCCGTGACGGCAGCGGCGAACGTCTCGGTCTCGACAGTTCCCTCGGCGATCACGAAGTCCACGGTTCCGCGCGCGCCCTCGGCCACCAGCGCGAACGCGTCGTCGACGCCGTCGACGAGCACGCCGTCAGCCAACGGGCCCAGCACGGCGGCGATCGCCGCCTCGTAGCCGGCGCGCACCTGAACCGCGTCTCCGACGAGCCCGCGCACCCCGGCGGCTCCCGACGCTGCGATCTCGGCAGCGCCACCGGACAGGGCCAGGGCGCTGCTGAGTGCGGCCGCCTTCGCGGTCAGAGCATCGGTCTCGCGCTCGGCGTCATGCAGTCGCTCGCGCAGCGCGTCCCGTTCTGCCTCGGCCGCGGTCGCCGCCTTCTGCGCATCCTCGTAGGCTGCGGCGTACTCGGCGGCCGTGCCGTCCGGCGCCTCGGCGTGGTCGATCGCCTCGAGTGCCTCAGCCGCCTCACGGCGGCGGGCATGGGCGGCTTCCAGCGCCTGCTCCTGTCGCAACACGGCGCCCCGCACAGCGGCGAGAGCGGATGCTGCCGCGTCAGCGTTTCCGCGCAGCGTGCTGACGTGCATGTCATAGGCCGAGACGAGGGCGCTCTGCTCGGCGATGTCGACGTCTAGCGTGTCGAGCTCGGCGCGGGCGCCCATCACCTCGCGGCTTGCCATCGTCGCAGCATCCTGCGCGTCACCCAGCCCCTCCGAGATGCGGGTGATCTCGTCGTTCGCCTCGTCGATCGTGTCCTGGGTGACGGTGATGGCCGTCACGACGTCGTCTTCTTCGACGCCGAGCAGCGCGAGGCGCTGATTGGCCAGGGTGAACAGGCTGCGCATGCGCTCCTGTGCTTGCTCCAGGCCGAACGAGACCCGCCGCGCCTCGTCGACGGCGGCGGAGTTCTGTGCCTGTTCCAGCCGCTGGATGCCCGTGCGCACAGCATCGGACTGCTCGGCGAGCACCAGACGCTCGGTGTGCCGCTCCTGCTCGGTGCGGGTGTGATCGGCGAGGGCGGTGCGCAGCGCGACGACGTCGTCGGCGAAGATCCGCGCCTTCGCGTCGCGCACGACGGCGGCGATGGTCTGCGCTTCGCGGGCGATCTCGGCTTGGCGCCCGAGCGGCTTCAGCTGCCGGCGGATCTCGCCGGCCAGGTCGCTCAGGCGTGTGAGATTGGTCTCCATCGCGTCGAGCTTCCGGAGCGTCTTCTCCTTGCGCCGACGGTGCTTGAGGATCCCAGCGGCTTCTTCGATGAATCCGCGCCGATCCTCGGGTGAGGCCTGCAGCACGGTGTCAAGGCGTCCCTGACCGACGATGACGTGCATCTCGCGCCCGAGCCCGGAGTCGCTGAGCAGCTCCTGCACGTCGAGCAGCCGGCAGTTCGATCCGTTGATCGCGTAGTCACTCGACCCGTTTCGGAACAGTGTTCGACTGATGGTGACCTCGGCGTAGTCGATCGGCAGCGCTCCGTCGCTGTTGTCGATCGTCAGGTGCACTTCAGCCCGACCGAGCGGACCTCGGGTCGACGTGCCGGCGAAGATGACGTCTTCCATCTTGCCGCCGCGAAGCGTCTTCGCCCCCTGCTCGCCCATCACCCAGGCAAGCGCGTCCACGACGTTCGACTTGCCCGACCCGTTCGGGCCGACGATGCAGGTGACGCCAGGTTCGAACACGAAGCTCGTCGGCTGCGCGAACGACTTGAAGCCCTTGAGCGTCAGGCTCTTCAGGTGCATGCCGGCGCCTTCGAGGTCAGGTGGATCACGCCCATACGCTACCGGAATCACGCGTCCCAGCGCGGAGCGCGCGCGGTACAGCGGCAGGATCGCAGCCATTGCGACACGCCGAAGATCACAGAAAGGTCTTGACCTGACGCTTCCAGGTCGATAGCGTGACTTCTCGGTCATATGAGAGGAGGTCACCGATGATGATCACGAAGCTTGACGCCCGGTTCGATACCGCGTCGCACGTGCCAGCGCTTGCCGCCGTCTCGGTGACCTTCGCCTACGTCGCGGGCTAGAACTCCACCGCCTCTCCCGATCTCTCAGGCATTCTCTGCCTGATCGATGATCGCCGTCGTCACGCTCCTGTGCGTGATCGACGCTCCGCCCGTTCATCGGGCATCCGCCCACGTCGCGGGCCTGCCTCGGATCGCTCTCCGGCGATCCGTCTTCGGCTCCCTGCGTCCGCCCTGTGCGACGCAGGCAGGGCCGTCTCCTCCATGAAACAGAAAGCGCACACATCGTGAGCACGATTCTGCTGGCCGACAACCGTCAGCAAAACACGTCCATCCATCCGCCGGATACCAAGGATCACGAGATCCTCACCATCCCCGACAGGGAAGGTCTGCGGCACCTCACGCTCGCCGATCGTCTCAGCCTCCGTATCGGTCTCTGGCTGCTGCACCACAGCCTGAACCGAGACCGTTTGCCCGCTTCGGGCGCCCCGGATCTGCAGTACCTGCAGCTCCGACTTCTCGAAGAACAACAGGCGAAGGCACTGCTCACCTACGGGCTGCAGCGCGGAATGTACTGAGGATCCTGATGACGACCGTCTCCCTTCCCGCAGGTGCGACCCTGCGTCCGCTCGAGCTTCCCGCCCGAGCGGACGCGGGGCCAACCACGCTCGTCCGCGAGTACGCCGCCGTACGCAACGCCTCGCTGCGCGAGGCCACCGGACGCGACGATGACGCGCAGACCGCGGAGTCTCTGCTGCCGATGCTGCGCAGCGACGCCGATATGAACCGCCGCCAGTGGTACATCGAGTCAGGCGGCGCCATCGTCGGCTGCGTGCCGTTGAACATCTTCCAGGACGAAGGCGCGGCCATCGCCATAGGGACGATCGCACTGCTCCGACCGCACTGGAACCAGGGCATCGGCACAGCGGTGCTGGCTTTCGTGGAACAGCAGGCTCGAGCAGCGGGGGTGCGCAGGCTGCTGTCCTTCAACGAGCATCACTCTGACGGCGCCCTGGACAGCATCCCCTCGCCGACCGGTCTCGGCTCAGTTCCCCGCGATCACAGCGCTCGGTTCCTGGAGCGTCACGGCTTCCATCTGGAGCAGGTCGTGCGTGCCAGCGCACTTGTCTGGTCCGATGAGACCGCGGCGTTCCTCGAGGGACTGCAGAGCGACGCGCAGAGCCATGCCGAGGACTACCGCGTCGTGCAGTGGATGCTGCCGACGCCGGAAGAGCATCTCGACGGCTACGCGTGGCTGAAATCTCGCATGTCCACCGACGCGCCGGACGCTGAACTCGGCATGCCCATCGAGACGTGGGACGCCGATCGCGTGCGCCGGCATGACGCGCGCTACGCGGCGCGAGGTGCACGGGTGCAGGTCACGGCGGCCGAGCACATCGCCACCGGCGAGCTGTGCGCGTTCAACGAGCTCGCCATCGTCGGCGATGATTCCGCGAAGACCGACCAGGAGGACACACTGGTGCTCGCCGATCACCGTGGGCACCGACTCGGGATGCTGGTGAAGACCGCCGGCCTTCGGACGTGGCGGGCACAACACCCGCTGTCGGGGCGGGTCGTCACCTACAACGCTGAAGAGAACCGGCCGATGCTCTCTATCAATGAAGCCATCGGCTTCACCCCCGTCGCCTATGAGGGCGCGTGGCGAAAGGACCTCGCATGACCACCGTCTCCCCCACCACGCTGACGATCCGAGAGCTCGTGCTGCCGCAGCGTCTGGACACACCCGACGCTGCTGACTTCCATGCGCTCGTCGCCCTGATGAACGCGATCTGCCGGTCGGACACCGGCCTGTCCGACTTCGACCGGACGGCGGAGGAGAGTCTGCCGGAATGGCTGGACAGCTCCGACGACGTCGACCGTGCGTTCCTCGCGGAAGAAGACGGCAGGATCCTCGGTGCCGTCGCGCTCCACTACGCGACAGCGGAGCCCACCAGCGCCGACATCGACCTGATGGTTCTGCCGGTGAACTGGGGTCGAGGCATCGAACAGGCGCTGCTGGATCGCGCCGAGTCGGAGGTCCGACTGCTCGACCGCAAAGTCCTGCAGTCGTGGACCCTGCATCGACCGGACGCCGCTGGTGAGACGCTCGCGGCGCCCACCGGCTGGGGACGGGTCTCGGCGACACCACACGCCCGGATCCTCGAGCGGAACGGCTACGGTCTGGAGCAGGTCGAACGCAACAGCGCCCTCGATCTGCAGGGCCCGATGGACAGCATCCGCACCCATCTCGATGCGGCGCTGGCGATCGCCGGCGACGACTACCGCCTCGTGCAGTGGACGGTGCCGACGCCCGCCGAGCATCGGGAGGGCTACGCGTGGGCGATGTCGCGCATGTCGACCGACGCACCCAGCGGCGGCCTGGAGGTCGATGAGGAGGTGTGGGACGCCGACCGGCTCGCACGCCGCGAGGCGCGTTTCCTCGAGAGCGGCCAGACCGTCTCGGTGGCGGCCGCTGTGCATGTGCCAACCGGAGCCTTCGCGGCGCTCAACGAGCTCGTGATCGGCGACGACCCCACCGGTGTGACGCATCAGTATTCGACGCTGGTGCTCAAGGAACATCGTGGACACCGACTCGGCATGATCGTGAAGTGCGCGAACATCCTGCGCTGGAAGGACATCGCACCGGATTCGCCGCGGATCTCCACGTTCAACGCCGAAGAGAACCGGCCGATGCTGTCCATCAACGAGGCGCTCGGCTTCACGGCCGTCTCGTACGCCGCGGCCTGGCAGAAGAAGCTGAGCTGACGGCGATGCGCTGCGGTCATCCCCGAGGATGACCGCAGCGGGGCGGGATCATTCGCTGGTTCGATGATTCCGCCTCGCACCGCGACGAGGCTGGAAGCATGACCGATCCGATCCTGCTCGCCCACTCGCTCACGAAGACCTACGGTGCGACTCACGCGCTCGCCAGCGCCGACATCGCGGTGCAGCGGGGTGAGTCCCTCGCGATCATGGGTGCGTCCGGCTCTGGTAAGACCACTCTGCTGCATGTGCTGGCGGGCATCGTCGCCCCCGACACCGGGTCGGTGCTGTTCACGCCGGCCTCGGGCATCCGCCTCGATGTCGCGGCGATGTCCGAGACGCAGCGTTCGCAGCTGCGCAGAGAGCGCCTCGGGTTCGTTTTCCAGCAGGGTCTGCTGATTCCCGAGCTCACCGCCATCGAGAACGTCGCCCTCGCGCTGATGATCAATGGGGTCACGCGCGCCGAGGCGACCGCCCAGGCCGCTGCCTGGCTGCATTCGCTGGGCCTTGCCGGTATGGAGGACCGCCGCATCGGCGAACTGTCCGGCGGCCAGGCGCAGCGCGTGGCGATCGCGCGGGCGCAGGTCACCGGTGCCGAGTTGATCTTCGCCGACGAGCCGACCGGGGCACTGGATTCGCAGACGTCGGCTGAGGTGATGGATGCCCTGCTCTGGTCGACCACCGCTCAGGGCCGCACACTCGTCGTCGTCACGCACGATGCGCAGGTCGCCGCGAAGTGCTCGCGTGTGCTGCGCATGCGTGACGGCGTGATCGTCTCGGCGGAGGTGCCGGCGTGAACCTCGCGGTCATCCGCCTGCTGATGCGGCCAGAGAAGGGGCACGCCGCGACGCTGGTGCTGCCGGCCGTCGCGTTCGCTGTCGTCACGACCCTTGCGCTGACCGTGATCGGCGGTGCGCAGACCTTCTGGACCTGGGACGACGACTACTCGATGATCTATCAGACGCTGGCTGCCGTCGCACTGGTGCTGCTGGTCATGCCATTGGCATCGCTCGGTGGCGCGGCCGCACGCCTGTCGGCGCGTCGCCGCGACGAGCGGCTCTCGACGCTGCGCCTGCTGGGCGTGACGCCGTTCGGTGTGGGTGTGGCGACTGTCGTGGAATCCACGCTCATCGCCGCGGCCGGCGTCGTGGTGGGCATCGTGCTGTATCTTGCCCTGGTGCCAGTGGTCGGGCTGATCCCGTTCCGCGGCGAGGCGCTGGGGGCCGCAGCGGTGCTGCTCTCCCCCGCCGCTATCGCCCTGGTGAGCCTCGGCGCGGTGCTGCTGGCTGTGGTGAGTGCCGTTCTGGGGCTGCGCACCATCGTCATCTCGCCGCTGGGGGTGCGCATGCGCACACAGGGCGCGAAGGTGCACTGGGTGCGTGCCGTCGCGGCGGGAGTGCTGCTGCTCGCGGCGTTCCTCGTGGCCCAGGCCGTGCCGACACTGGCCAGTGCGATGGCGGTCACCGTCACACTCGCCGTGCTGTTCGGCGGCACGTTGGCGCTCTTGAACCTGATCGGTCCGTGGGTGCTGAAGGTGATCGCAACTCGACAGGTGCGGCGGGCGCAGACGCCAGAGCGGCTGCTCGCCGGGCGGACGGTGCTGGATTCACCCAAGGGCACCTGGCGTCAGGTCGGCGGGGTGGCGATGGCGAGCTTCATGGCCGTGTTCGCCGGCACTGGAGTGTCGCTGATGAACCTGATGAGCACCGAGGACGCCGCCGCGGAGCAGGTCGCGCTAGCAGCGGACATGCGCACCGGCCTGATCATCACGCTGATCGCCTCGTTCCTGATGGTGGCGGCGTCGGTGGGAGTGACGCAGGCGTCGGATGCCCTCGACCAGCGCCCCCTGCATCGCAGTCTTCACCAGCTGGGCATGCCAAGGACGACCGTCGAGGCCGCACGGCGCCGCGCCGTCATGTCTCCGCTGCTGATCACGACCCTCGGCTCAGCGCTGGTCGCCGCCGTCGTGGTGTTCCCCCTGCTCGGTGCTGCCGTGATCGTCGCGCCCCTGTCGCTGCTGACCATCGCGCTGGTGCTCTGCGCAGGCATCCTCATCGTGTGGCTGAGCACCCTCGCGACGCGGCCGCTGCTGCGAGCCGCGTTCGCGGATGCGTGAGAGGTATCAGCGTCGCCGCTGGCACCTCGGGCAGAAGTGACTTGACCGGTTCATGAACGACGCGCGCTGGATCGGCCCGCCGCAGCGCGGGCAGGGCTGGCCACCGCGGCCATAGGCGTTCAGCGAGTGGGCGAAGTAGCCCGACTACAGCAGTAATGTACGTTCACCCTCCTTAATTGGTACACGTCAGCGGCGGGTACCTGGATTGAGAAGCACAGCGAGGCGCGCCCTCTGCTCTTCGGTGAACGGAGGAGCCGCCGCCCTGATCGCAGCGACATGACGGTCCTGCGCTTCGGTAGAGAATGCAGCGTCCAGGTCTTCCACCTTGATCAGGTGTTTCCTTACGCGGCGGCCGTCGCGCCCGGCCACGACGATCAACTCGGACGGCAGCGTTCCCTTCTTGATGAGGTTGTAGATCGTGTTGCGGCTGCAGGCGTGCCTTTCCGCGGCCGCTCGAATATCGAGGCCGTTCTCACTCACACCTGGACGCTCGTCATCGTGGTTCATGGGCACTTCCCGCTCGTTCGAGCAGTCGAAAGCTGTCCAAGCGAACCCGCGGCGGTGAAGCCTGTTCAACCAACATGAACGTAGGTAGGAATCGAGAGGTTCTGATCGCTGCCGACATCACTGCCGTCGGACTTCCAGCGCTCGTCGGATCCGTGTGATCTGCGACTCCGTCAATGGCGTGGCCGCGGCTCGAATCGCGGCGACGTGATCGTCGTGGGACCGCAGTCGGTCGATCGCGTCGAGGTCCTGGACGCGGATCATGTGCTTGCGCACGCTGCGGCCGTCACGCCCGGGAACGCGAACCTTCTCCGAAGCGAGCTGCCCCGTCCGGATCAGGTGATAGACGGCATGGATGGGACGCCCAAGTCGCACTGCGGCGGCGGGGATGTCTAATCGTTCATCGGGTCGTTCCATGGACTCCACCCTTCTCGACACCGTTGTCGAGAACCCGTCGTCACCACGAATCAATGTGACTCATAGTCCGTGGATTATGAGTCACTTTAACTTCATCGTTGAAGGATGACTACCCCTGCGCATCGGATCGCCTTTGGCGATCCGTTGCGCAGGATGCGCCAGGAGCACGGATGGGCTTCGCAGGAGGCCTTCGCGCATCACGCGGGACTCGACAGGACCTACATCAGCTCCATCGAGCGCGGCCGCCGGAACCCAACCCTGGACGTGATCGTCAAGTTGGCCCACGCATTGGAGGTCCGACCCGCGGATCTGCTTGCGACGGTTGAGTAGCGAGCAGTGCACAGCATTCCCGAGCTCGAAGACCTCGTGCGCCGCGTACGCGCAGCGATACTTAGCATCGACGCGGAACCAAGTCGAAATCGCAAGACAATCTTCCCCGCAATGTGGTGCGAATACGCATCCATCGTCATCGCGGAGATCCTGGAGCGGGATCATTCGACCTCATGGACGTTCATCGATGCAGGCCTGCCTGAAGCGCCGAATGGGCATGCGTGGCTCGAACTACGAGACGACGATGGCACTCGTCTCCTCACGATCGACGCCACTCTAGATCAGTTCCCCTGGAGCGGCGACGGTCCACATGTGGGCACGGAGCAGACGCCGGCCGCACAAGTCTTCACGACGAGACGTTACGAGGGCCCATGGGAAGGCTGGGGCGTGCTGGCGTTCGACCCTACGTTTCGCAAGTATGCAGAGGACTTTGCAGCTCAGTCCGGCCTCTAATCGCATGCGTCGTCCCCAGGGCGATGGACCGCGCGGGCGCAGCGCAGCACGATGCCTGTTTTTACAGCCTGAACAGGCATTGTCTTTCACCTTCGCGTAGACTTGATCCAAGGCCTTTGACTGGCGCACTACAACTGAACAGGCGGGGTTCTCTTGACCTCAGTGACCCAGCGCATCGCGCAGTACAACAGAGAAGTCGGCCAGCCGCGCGGCGGGCTGGTATGTCCCCAACTACTGACCGTGACGCAGCTCGACGACGGGTGCGGTGAGCTGGACTCCACGGTGGAGAACATCCGCAACGTCGGGCCGGTGATCCACTACCTCAGCCGCCTGACTGGCGCGCTCGTCGCCTCGCAGGCAGAAGCGAGAGAGGCTGCGGAGTCAATCTTCCGGACATCGCTCGCCGGTGCACAGAGGCTCAGCGACGAGGGCCTTTATCCCGAAGCGCATGATGATGCACTCGAGTCGTTGAGCGACTTCAGTCTGTCGACGTATGCCGACGGCGTGGCGTCGTTCGAGCTGGACGAACGAGCTGTAAGCGCTGCGTGCCGGCTCGCGTCCTACGACATCGCCCCGCACGCAGGCGTCGCCTGGTACGACCCAGCCGATACTGATCGCTCCCCCGACGCGAAGACGCTTTCGCACATCATCATGATGACGGAGAGGACGCACGACTTCCTCCAAGAGCACGGCCCAGCCACGGCGATCGAGTTCTCGTTCGCCAGCGAATATGAAGAGGATGAGGATGAAGAGACAGACGGATACCTGATCGCCCTCGATGCCGGGGACGGGGACTTCATCACCGAAGAAGCGGTGTGGGCCTACAAGGCCCGAAGCTCGCCTCCGAGCAAGGACCACCTGTTGAGGCTGCTGGTGCACTACCTGATGGGCAAGGATTCCGGACTCCCCCAGTTCCGGACGCAGACTCACCTAGGGATCTTCAACCCGCGGATGAACGCAATGTACCGGCTGGCTGTCGACGACATTCCCGCACGTGCGATCGAAAGTGTCCGGCGCGACATCATCGGATCAGGGAGGATCGAACCATGAGCCTTACGAGTGAACTGCGTCACGCCGGATCTCCGATCCGCGCGTACCTCGACGGGGTCTCGCCCGTTCTGGCTGCGACGCGCGGCAGCAGCAGCACCGCGCGGCAGGCCGCTGCCACCCTTGGCCTTGTCGAGCTCGCCGAGAAGCCGCTGCTCGTGCCCGCCGGCGATGCGGTGGACAGACCACTGTCGGGAACTGCATTCGACATCAGGGCACGGATCGAGCTCGGTGGTTTCGACCCAGCCGCTTCGACATCCGCCGCCGGCGTCGACGCGCTGCCACGCGTTGCCGCACTGGTCGAGAACGGCGAGCATCGGGCGGCAGTTCTCAGCGACGCGTTCCGCGTCGGCGACGAACTGCTCAGGCAGCCCGCGGATGCTTCCGACCTGACGCGGGCCTCGGTTCTCTTCGCCTACTGCGAGCAGGTCTACAGGGGCGGTGCCGACGCTCTGGCCGGCGTGCTCGGAGCGGCCTGCGACGAGGTGGAGGACGGGCTGGGGCTGGCTCAGGCGATTCCCGACGCTGCGCTCGAGGACGTCGAAGCTCTGCTGGAAGCGGCCCGCCCGCAGATCGATGTCTGGAGCGAGCGCATCGCGGCCGGAACGCGCTTCGAGCCGAACCCGCGCTTCAGCGGTGCGAGGCTCCTGGGCGGGGCCGACGGCGACTGGATGATCGGCGAGACACTCATCGACTGCAAGGTGTACGGGGGGCTGAGCATCGCCAAGCTGCGCGACTTCCTCCGCCAGCTCCTCGGCTACGTCATGCTGGACCTCGAGGACGCGCTGAGGATCCGAGAA
The DNA here is from genome assembly GCF_022637555.1 of Microbacterium sp. H1-D42. Taxonomy (NCBI): domain Bacteria; kingdom Bacillati; phylum Actinomycetota; class Actinomycetes; order Micrococcales; family Microbacteriaceae; genus Microbacterium; species Microbacterium sp. H1-D42. The sequence goes on from NZ_CP093342.1 coordinate 1,966,644, forward strand.
GTCGGCGTCTGGCTTCCGCGGCAGCAGGAGCTGAAGACCTGGTCGCTCGGGCAACTGCTCGGCGACGATCCCGAGACGCTCCTGCCGAAGCTGCGCGAGGGCTTCGTCGGCGCGACCGCACGCAACCAGATCGCCGTGCACGTGCCAGTGTCGGAGCGCCGCAAGCTGCAGCTCCTCGCCGACAACCGGCACACCCCGCACGCTATGCTCATGGCGCTCGCGGCGGGCGACGACATCGATCTACGGTTCCGCGTCGGACGCAACGCCTCGTCCCCGACGGATGTGGTGAAGCAGCTCGCAACAGACCATTACGCCCGCGTGCGCGAAGGCGTCGCCATGAACACGGCAGCGCCAGCCGAGGTGTTCCAGAGCCTCGCCGGGGACAGCAGCGTGATGGTGCGCCGCGCGGTGGCCGCGAACCCGTCGTCAGGCACCGCATCGGCGCAGCAACGGACGCAGATCGCAGGGCGCACCGATGGTGCGGCTCCGATCGAATCCGGCAATGGCGAGATCGTTCAGCTTGATGAGCGCCCAGCGTACGAGGTCGATACGCGCCGCGTGGAGATCAACCAGGACCGCGATCCCGAGGCAACTCCGGGGGTCGCGCTCGGATCGATTCTGTTGGCGATGCTGCACGAGTCCGGCGGTCGAGCTCTCGACAGCTGCTTGCCGGAGGCCAGCCGTATCTGGTCCTGGAAGTCCGACAGATCCCTCCGCCTCCCGACGGAGGCATCACAGGGCCTCCCTATCGAGGTCATCGCGGACCTGATGTCGGACCAGCGGACGGCTTACGTGCGCCGGATCGCGGCGAGGATGCTTCCTATCGCGGACACCGCCGTCCGCCGGGCGCTCTTCGCGGACGATGACCCCGGAATCCGTTGGGACGCGCTCGAGCGATCGATAGGCAATCCCGACCCGCAGCTCGGCGAAGTCCTCACGGAGCTCGCGGGCTCTCGTGAAGCACGGATCGAGTTCGCCACGGGAGGGCTTGAGCCGCACGAGCGCTGGCAGACGCCGACCGAGTACAGCGACCAGGTGGCGCGGCTCATCGCGCGTCACCCGGCGACGCCGAGCGAGGCATTGACGGACCTGGTCGCCGAGAAGTCGCCCGAAGTGCTGATCGCGCTGGCAGGAAATCCCTCGCTTAGCGCGGGGTCACTGGAGTCGCTGACGACGAAGATGGCGAGCATGCGGACCGAGGCCGCGCGCGAGATGTTCGCCGAATCCGATCGGACACCGGTCGCGGTGCTTGAAGGGCTATCGACGGATAGGAGGAACTATCTCCGCGCCGCAGTGGCGGCCAACCGCTCCGCTCCGCTGCATGTCCTGTCACGGCTGGCGCAGGACAGTTCGGCCGATGTCCGACTGGCGGTCATGGCGAACCCCCAGGTCCCCAGCGAGCTTGCCTTTTCCATCGCGGAGGTGCTCCTGGCCTCTTCGGAGAACCTCGATCTGCACTCGGTGGTCATCGAGGTGGAACGAAGACCGGATCTGGCTGTGTCTGATGGCCTGATGGAGGCTGCGCTCGACCGCTTGTCGAAGAGCAGAGTCCGCGATCCCGATCTCCGCCACTACGCGGCGTTGGACCAGAGAACCGGCATCAGCACTCTGGAACGCCTCGCCAAGAGCAAAGACGCAGAAGTAAAGATAGCGGTCTCCGAGAACCCTCGCACCCCGCGGCATGTCCTGGAAGCACTGGCTCTCGACGCAGACGCGGAAGTCCGCCGAGCGGTCGCGTGCAACGACCGCCTGCCGCAGAATCTGCTGAACGTTCTGCTGCTCGACGACGACCTTGACGTCCGCATCGCGGCCTACCGGGAGCCCGACGCGGAAGAACAGACCGACGACGAGCCTACGCTGTCGACGGAGGTGAACGTCGCCGCCCGGCCCACAGTTCCGACGGTCACGGAGCTGCAAGAGATGGCCGCGAACTCGAGGGCCGAGGTGCGGATCCGGGTCGCTTACAGCGTGCACGCGACGCCGGACATCCTGGCGTTTCTCGGAGGCGAGCGGCGCAGCGCGAAAGTCCGGCGCGCTGTTGCCGCACACCCGAAGACGCCACCGGAGATTCTCAGATCGTTGGCAGCCCGAGACGACGTGGACACGCTCATGTCCATAGCATTCAATCCAGGCGCACCGATCGACGTGATGGCCGAGCTCGCCGGCCGAAGTGCCGAACTAGCGGTGCTGGTGGCGCTGAACCCGGACGCTCCGCTCGAGGTGCTCAAAGCACTGGCGAGCGACTCGGACCTGTTCGTCAGGTTCGTCGCGGAGGCTCAGATCCAGAAGCGGGCGCGGTCTGTTCAGACAACCTCTGAAAGCGTTCTGATCGCATCAGAAGATCTGTTGGCATGAGCGCGGCTTGCCAGGCAAACTATGTATTGGCTATGCCTGCTGACAATTAGATCGCAGTCCGGCATCGGAAGTACAGCCGACTCGCTCGGTCGCAGAGCACCCCTCGATAGGCTCGTTGCCAGGCGACCGGACGCCTCACGGTGTTGGAGGGTGAACAGCAATGGCAGTTGAAATGGGCCTGTGGCGCGCGGACGGCGGCCGACTCAGCCGCATCGTCCCGACCTCGATCGGACTCGAGTCGCAGCTCGAGACGTACATCGAGTCCGACCCGTCGATGCTCGGCGAGACGCTCCTGATCATCGGCCGCCAGGTCCCTACCGCTTTCGGCGGGTTCATCGACCTGCTCGCGCTCGACGAGACCGCCGCAGTGCACGTCATCGAACTCAAGCGCGACAAGACTCCGCGCGACGTCACCGCGCAGGCGCTGGACTACGGATCCTGGGTCGCGGGGCTCGGCCGCACGCAGATCCAAGCCATTTTCGAGGCGTACAAGCCCGGTGTCGCGCTCGAGGAGGCCTTCGCGGAGTGCTTCAACGAGACCCTCCCCGAGGAGGTCAACAGCACGCAGACGTTCACCATCGTCGCCGCGAGCGTCGACGCGGCCACCGAGCGCATCGTGCGGTTCCTCAACGAGGGCTTCGCCGTGCCGATCAACGTCGTCTTCTTCCGCCACTTCGAGGACAACGGCGCGAAGTACCTCGCCCGCACCTGGCTGGTCGAGAACGAAGGCCAGCAGGCTCCCGGCGCTGCGCCCGCTCGGCAGACGAAGACCCGCGAGGCGTGGAACGGCAGCGACTGGTACGTCGCGTTCGGCGAGGACAGCGGCACCCGCCAGTGGGCCGACGGGCAGAAGTACGGCTTCGTCTCGGGCGGCGGCGGGGCATGGTTCTCCCGGACCCTGAAGAACCTGCCGATCGGCGCGCGCGTCTTCGTGCACATCCCCAAAGCTGGTTACGTCGGCGTCGGGACCGTGATCGGCGAGGCCCGCCGCTTCGACGAAGCGCTGGTCGACGTCGATGGCGTCGAGACCCCGCTGCAGAGCCTCCCGCTCCTCGGCAGCTACCGCCACGAGGGCGAGGATGAAGACGACAGTGCCGAATGGGTCGTGCCCGTCGAATGGACCAAGACCGTGCCGCGCGAGCAGGCGGTCTGGAAGAACGGTATGTTCGCGAACCAGAACACCGCGGCGAAGCTGCGCCAGAAGTTCACCATCGAGCAGGTGACCGACGAGTTCGGCCTCGACGACTGACTATCACCGGGCTTCGGGACGCGTTTGCATGCCTACCCAGGGAGAGTCACCCACCTGTTCGCCCGGAACCTCACCAACTACGCCGCGTCGGTGCAGCGCTCCGCCGAGGTCTGCTTCGACAGATCCGAGCCAGGCGCGGCCGTCTACTGGTTGTGCCGTGCCTACCAGGGCGCGCCGCACGACGAGGCGCTGGAGAAGACCGACGCGCTGTACCAGGCGATCGAGGACTCCGGCTGTCTCGTGCTCGAAGGACCCGAGTCGAAGATCAGGCCGGAGATGGTGCCCGGCTGGAATCACTAGAGACCAATCGACAGAGAAGGCCCTGGTGGGAACGCCGGGGCCTTCTGCTGTCTCACGTGGACCGTGCCCGGCCAGAACGAGCGATAGCGAGCGAGCTTGAACGCGACCGCCGAGGGCTTGTCCGCGGCCGGTCCGCACGTCGGCCGTTCATCCCCTGGGCAGCGTCTCCAACGACGCGTGGTACTGCTGATACCCGAGGAGCTTCGAGTGCAGGTCGAAGCCGAGTTGGACGAGTCCGTCGGTCTGCACTTCGTGTTCTTTGCGCGCAGCCACGGAAGCGATGGGATCGAGCCTCGTGGAGTAGTGGTCGTCCTCGGTCCAGGCCACGCGGAGGAACTGCCGGAACCATGCCTCCGCGGCTTCGGACAGCACAGCGAGCTGGTCCTTGAGGCCGGCGTTGTGGGGCGCACGTGTTCGTGGCAGCTCGGACAGCTCCCGCGCCGCGTCGACGAGCTCTCGCGAGATCTTGTACGGGAAGAACTCGGCTAGCTCATTGAGGACGTTCGAGTTGGAGGCGTAGGCATTGAGCTTGTCGGCGAGGGCGCGGTCGGAGTCGCCCATACGGGCATCCGACGCGAGCCGCGCCGCAGCTTCGAGCGTCTCGGTCGCTGCGTTGGACGCCTCGATGGCTTCCGCGGCCCTGCGTCCCTCCAGCTCAGCGCGCGCCTCGGCCTCACTTGCACGTGCTACGGCGTTGTCGGCCCGACCCTTCTCGCTCGCCGCATCGGCTCGCGCGTTCTCCAGCATCTCGTGCACGGCGGCCAGTCGAGCATGCAACAGCACCACCGCGGTCGTCAGCACGAGCAGCGCGACCCACACGGCCCAGACCGCGTGCTCGTTGACCCACGCCACACCCTGCAGCGACGGGAGCAGGATCGTCAGGGTCGTGGCCACAACGGTCGCGAGGATGCCGAAACGCTTGAAGATGAAGAACTTTGTGCGAGCTGGCATGACCCGAGACTATCGGCGGGGAATCAGCGTCGTACGTCGCCGATAGCATCTGAGGCATGGACAAGCGGTACCAGGTATTCATCAGCTCGACCTTCGTCGACCTCGTCGACGAGCGGCGCGAGGTAATGCAGGCGCTGCTCGAGATGGACTGCATGCCTGCCGGCATGGAGCTGTTCCCGGCGGCCAACGAAGACCAGTGGACGCTGATCAAGGGAGTCATCGAACAGAGCGACTACTACTTGGTGGTGCTCGGCGGCAGATACGGCTCGATGACAGAGGAGGGCATCAGTTACACCGAGAAGGAGTACGACTACGCCGTCGAGCTGGGTATCCCCGTGATGGGCTTCGTCATCGCCGCCCCCGACGCGATTCCGGTCGGCAAGACCGACAAGAACGAGGCAGCGGCGAAGAAGCTCGACGAGTTCGGTGCCAAGGTGCAGACCCGTATGACGAAGGCTTGGCGCGATGGACCGGACCTCGCGGGAAAGGTGGCCCTCGGGCTCACGCATCTGATCAAGAAGCACCCACGTCCCGGCTGGGTACGAGGCGACCAGGCAATGTCACCCGAGACGCGGGTGAAGATCGCCGAGCTGGAAGCGACGATCGCGAAACTGGAGAAGAAGGAGATCGAGACGAGCACCGTGACCGCTGCTCAAATCGACGACAGCTTCGCTCATGGCCAGGAACAGGTTGAGCTTGCGCTGGTGCATAAGGGCTACAGCTATGCCAACGGGAGCATGGAGGAACTGGGCGACCTCACCTACACATGGGACGAGATCATCGAAGTGCTCGGCCCGTTCATGATCGACGAAGCTCCCGAGCCGATGCTCCGTCAGACATTCGATAGCCATATGCTCAGTGACATCCAGAACGACCCGGACAACTGGACGAACGACATGTCGCACGAGTCGGCCTCGATCACCGACAAGTCGTGGGGGTCCATCATCGTGCAGCTTCGAGCGTTGCGCCTCATCATCAACGGCACTAAGAAGCGCACCGTCAGCGACAAGGCCGTGTACTGGAAGCTCACGCAGGCTGGAGACAACTACCTGGTCGCGCTCCGTGCAGTGCCGAGCGCGGTGAGGACCAACGAATAGCGTCGAGCTTTCAGGCGCGGACTGAGCCGAGGAGCACCCCAACGATGCCGCTGTCTCTTGCGTGCTCGCGGACGATCCGCTTCGACTTGAGGACGAACTCGGACTTCGCGATCACGACGAGCTTCAGCCCATTCGCCGGCACGAGCTCCCGCTTGCGAGCGTCGTAGAGGCGGCGCTGATCCCCGCGTCCGACCCCTGACACCGTCTGCCTGCGGTCGAAGAACGGCGACGGCTCGTAATGCTGTTCCTCCTGGAACTCGACGACCAGGCTGAGTTCCCTCCAGTAGCCGTCGACGGGCAGCTTGGTTCCCAGCGGCCGACTCGGCGAGGGGTCGCCGCGGAGCCAGTCGAACGTGGCCTGACGCAGGCACGGCGTGCCGAGGATCTCGTCGCACAGATCGAGGACGTAGTGCTCGTCCGAGGCGGACCTCGCGGCCACGGCGCTCAGGCCTCCGGGGCCGCGGAGTCGAGATCGGCCGGGAAGCCAGAGATCTCCGCCAGGAGATCAGCCGAGATGACCCACGGATTGAGGTCGTTGCCGATCAGTTCGATCAGCACCGCGTTGGCGTCTCGCTCCAGCACGCGGAACGTGTCGCCGACGTTGAAGGACACGCCCTGGTCGCTCTCGGCCGCCGCAGTGACCGTGTAGACGGAGCCGGCCAGTTCGTCAGTGGCCCCTGCTCGGCTCCGCCACTTCTCGAACAGCTGTTCCGCCTTCTTCTTGATAGCCGGGGTGGCCTTCTCGATGCCCGCATGAGCAGCACCGCCCGCGACGAGCAGGAGGCCCCCGGCTGCAGCGGCCAGCTTCATCGCGTTCTCAGGCCCGCCGACGCGCTTAATCAGCGTCGTAATCACCTGGTAGCCGCCCAAGTTGCTCATCACGGGGTGTCCCTCCGAATCGTGGGATCAGCCTATCGAGAGGATGTCACGGGCGGCCGATAGCATCTGGGGCATGGACGACATCAACTTCTTCGAGGCTCTCGTCGGCAATCTGCCGAAGGTGCCCGTGAAGGTGTCGTCGCGCTCGTTTCGGAGCGCTCTCGAAGGAGCCCTGATCCGTGCCTCTACCCGTCGGGACCTCGAGACGGTCCTCGCCAAAGAGCTCAGGCCGCGCACCTGTCACCGAGATGCTCGCGCAGCTGCGCCTTCGCTGTAGCCGAGGGCGCACTCGGGGTCGAGGGAACAGTCGAACTCGGTGGGCGTCATGATGGCTCCGTCCTGCGATCGGCGGGACGTCCAGTGTCCAACGGGGTCAATCGTGAGTCTGCAGCTGTGCCTGTACAGCAGGCGGGTACTGGTCGAAGCCCTCGGGCTCCGCATGCCGTACGGCGTCGCTCAGCCCACCGAAGTTCGGGAAGTTCTCCAGCGCGAGCTCGTAGCGTTGCTGCGACCTCAGCACGGCGCGCAGCAACAACCGGCTTTCGGGAGGCATCTGGCTCAGGTCGATGCTCGCCAGCTCCTCGTCGCGGACGGTGCTCTTGCGGGCCTGGATCCTGGCTGATCGGTGCTCGGGGTGCTGTACTTGCGCCTGTGTAGGGCCGACGTACTCGGCCAGACGGTCGAAGTAGCGCCACAGCGCGTAGTAGTCCGAAGGAGCCCAGTCGGCCTGGTCCTCGTAGTAGATCCTGTCGGTCACCTGCGCTCGCTTTCCCGGGGCCTCCGTCAGGGGGGCGGAAGATCCATTGTCCCGCGAGATCCGTTCTAGGGGCGCTGCCGGCCTCAGCGCCGGTCACAGGCACCCGCATGCCTAATGCATGGTCCAGCATCGATCAGTCGGAAAAAGGCCGCCACCAGACCGTGTCGGCCTCGTCGTCAGCGAGTTGCTCCTCGTCATCGATCGGCTCGAACCCGGCCGCCACCAGCGCGCCGGCAAGCTTGCGCAGACCCGCTTCGCGCTCCTCGCCTTCGGGGCGCGGCGCACCGCGGACCAGAGGCAGCGGCTCGGGGAATACGACGACGATGGTCTCCGTCGGTTCGAGCTGGAGCACGTCCAGCAGGTCGTCGACCAGCGCGCCGAGAAGCTTCTGGCCGCGGTACTCGGGTTCCAGCGACGCGCGGTCGAGCATGACCACGGCGTCGAGGACCCGATCGCCTTCGTGCTCCTCGAGGAGCTTCTGCGTGGCATATCCGAGGATCATCCCGTCGGCGCTCAGGGCATCGCCAGCGTCGGCGACGTCGGAGTAGACCTCCCTGGTGAGCCAGCCGCTGAGCCGCCCGATCTCCCTCGGCTCTGAGTCTTCGTCACCGGTGTACCGCACCGTGGCGCTGAAGCCCCGCAAGACATCGGCATCGGCGTCGCAGCGATAGATACTCACCGACGTGTCCAGCCACTCAGGGTCGATCGGGTCCATGCCCACATCATGGCACCGGCGTGAGACATGCGCCTCGCTCAGCCAACCCGCTGGATCAGCCCGCCGGTCTCGCGACCATCGCGGACGTGTTGCACGCGGTTCGGCGCTACGTCGGGAACCGAAGGCGTGCGTGCAGCGACGCACTACTTCAGCATCGCAGCGTCGACCATCAAAATTGCGACGACGACACCAACCATCGCCGCCGCGAAGCCGAGCACCGGGACCAGCCAGGCCCATGTGCGACGCCTCTGGTCGCCGTGCGGGAGATCGACGGCCAATGAGCACGTGGGTGGGTGGCTCCCACTTGGGCGTGTAGACGGTGTCCGGGATCCCGATAGCATAAGCCCGTGGGAGATGAAGACCGTCCAGACGTCAAGCGCGTCCGCCTCACCGGCGCGCGCTTCGACGGTGGTCGTCTGCCCATCGACTCACTCTCCGAACTCCAGGACTACCAGAAGGTCGTGCGCATCGCCGCAGCGGCGCAGTGGCGGAGCGAGCACCCCGGTGAGGAACTGCCGGCCGGCTTCGCTGACGCCGTTAGCCTGACTATCGAGGAGATCAACGAAGGCAGCGCCGACGTCTTCCTCGCCTTCGAGCAGCAGCAGGAGTACGTGCAGTACCAGGCCGAGGCGCAGGACGCGAGCGACATGGTCAATAGCGTGATCGCCGCCGCGTACCGCGACGAGGAGGTCCCAGACCTTCCCCTGCTGTCGCCGGAGGAGGACTCGCTCTTCTTCGAGACGCTGTCGCATCTCGGTGGCACGCTCACGCCCGAGCAATCGATGGAGTTCTACGTCGACGGGCCCGATGCCGCTCCGGTCATGGTGACGGTCGAGACGCGCAAGACCGCGATCGTCAGGCTGGCGAAGATCGACTCTTTCCTTCAATCGCCCGAGGAGACGCCGTCTTCGAAGCTCCAGAAGGACGAGCAGAGCCTCATCGGCCGAATTACCGTGCTGGACGCGGACAAGATGTCATACGAGCTGACGCTTCCCGACGGACACAAGATCCGAGGTCACTACCGCAACGCGCCGGCGCTTCTCGAAGACTTCCGCAAGGTGCTGAACTCGGAGGAGCAGGGGCCGCTGACGCGCATCACCGGCGAGCTCCAGCGGAAGGCGGACGGATCCATCTGGCGATTCTGGGAGACGCGCTCGCTCGAGCAGGTCGAGTTCGACGACACCACATGGGGCGCTCGGCTCGCGGAACTCGCGGGCCTGGCCCCGCAGTGGGACGGGGCCGCGGCCGCCCAAGTCTCGTCGGTCTCGCTGGACGCCGCGCAGCTCCTGCTGCGCGAGATTGACGCGACGGGGAATGCCTCACCTGGCATCTTCCCGACCGAGGACGGCGGAGTGCTCCTTGAATGGAGCAGCCCCGCCGCGGTCCGGAGCATCGAGATCCTCGAGGACGGGACGTTCGAGACCTTCACGATCACGTCAGATCAACAGACCGGCGAGCACGACAGCACCGGCGACCTGACTGTGGTCGTCGCGTTCATCAGGGCGGACGAGGCATGACCGCTCCCGACGTCGGGCTCCTGCAGGGCGAGCGGCTGATGACGGACGCCGACGAGCTCGCCTACCGACAGCTCACACCCAAGATGCTCGAGCAGAACGGCAAACCGTCGTCCCACGTCTTCGGGCCCAGCAGCGCGGACGGCGGTAAGCCGTCCTACTCCCGGTCGAGCATCGTGACGCCCCAGGCCGCGCGCGACTGGCACACGGCGTATGCGAACACGCCGTCGGCAGGCGTATGGGCGGTGTCTGTGAGCGAGGTCATCGAGACGGGGCGATACCTCGTCGACGACTCGGACACGCCGCTTCCGGCGAGCGGCCGGCGAGCTCCGGGCCACTGCTTCGTTGATTTCCGCGGTCTACCCAAGCCCCGGATCAGGGAGATCCGGGCCGTCCTTCTTATGCGTGCCCTGGAGCGCGAGGAGATCCCGACCGAGGAGCCGCTGGGCGACGGCGAGTTGATCGCAGAGACGGCCTGACGGCCTGGAACCCAGATAGCCTGGCCGAACGGAGCACGACGAGCTCGGCGACGTACAGGGCGTGCCCACCGGCGACGACTACCGGACGTGCTCGGTCTGTGGTGGCGACTTCGCAGAATGGACCCTCGGCAAGAGCGACATGCCCGGGATGTAACGGGCCGCTCGCACCCGCCGAACTGATCTTTATGCGTATTGAGCGACCATAGCGAGTACTAAGCGATACTTTTGCGAAGTTATGCTTGATCAGGGAAAAACTGCGTCCGATGATCGCATAGGCTTGTGACTACGAAGAGCGCTTGCGCTGACACTGAGGACAGAAAAACGAGGATCGGTTCATAAATTTCACCCGGCGGATGGGTGATCCACATCGTGCACATGCCTGGTCGGTACGACCATAGGCATTTAGGGAATGCGCAAAATAACCTGACTACCGCAGTAATGGACATTCATGCGGCCGCGAGATCCGGCTGTACCTGACCGAGCGAGCGAAAGCGAGCAGGCCGGAAGCGACAGTAGCGCGACCCAAACGGCCCAGACCGCGTTCGCGACTACCCAGGCCCCACTTGCAACAATGGTAGGAAGATCGTCAGTGCCGTGGCCACAATGCTCGCGAGGATGCCGAATGGCTCGAAGACAAAGTACTTTGTGCGGGCTGGCATGACCCGAGACTGGCGGCGGGGCTCCACGTCCTATGCCGCCGATAGCATCTGAGGCATGGACAAGCGGTACCAAGTATTTATCAGCTCGACTTTCGTCGATCTCGTCAACGAGCGCCGCGAGGTGATGCAGGCTTTGCTGGAGCTGGACTGCATGCCCGCCGGAATGGAGCTGTTCCCGGCGGGCAATGACGACCAGTGGACGCTGATCAAGGGCGTCATCGAGCAGAGCGACTATTACCTGGTGATCCTCGGTGGCCGCTACGGCTCCATGACCGAGGAAGGCATCAGCTACACCGAGATGGAGTACGACTACGCAGTCGAGCTCGGCATCCCCGTCATGGGGTTCGTCATTGCTGACCCTGACGCGATCCCCGTCGGAAAGACCGACAAGAGCGAAGCAGCGGCCCGGAAGCTCGACGAGTTCCGGGCCAAGGTCCAGAAACGGATGACGAAGGACTGGAAGGACGCGGCGGACCTCGGGTCGAAGGTCACGCGCGGACTGATCCACTTGATCAAGAACAACCCGCGTCCGGGCTGGGTACGCGGCGACCAAGCGATGACGCCGGAGACCCGCGCCGACATCGCTGAGCTAGAAGCGAAGATCGCCAAGCTTGAGAAGAAGGAACTCGAGGCGAGCACGGCGACCTTCGCCCACATCGACGACAGCTTCGCGCACGGCAAAGAAACCGTTGAGCTGACAGCCATCCATTCAGGCTGGCGCGCGTACCAAGACCTGCTCGAAGAGGGGACGCTGTCGTACAGCTGGGACGAGATCATGGAGGTGCTCGGGCCGTTCATGCTCGATGAAGCCTCTGAGCCCGTTCTCCGTTCCACTCTCGAAAGCCACATGCTCCGCGATATCTTCCGCGAAGGCAGCGAATGGTCTCAGGACTGGGAACGAGACGAGCTCGAGATCTCCGACAAGTCCTGGGGGTCGATCATCGTGCAGCTGCGCGCCTTGCGGCTCATCACGACCGGCACCAAGAAGCGCGCCGTCACCGACAAAGCCGTGTACTGGAAGCTCACCAAAGCGGGCGATGACTACCTCGTCACGCTCCGCGCGGTGCCGGCCGGAAGAAAGGTCGAAGAGTAGGCCCAGCCGATTCGAAACACCTGGGGCGGAGTCAGGCTGTTTCGGAGCTGACGGGTCCCGAACCCAAGTGCCGGGCCGCATCGTCCACGAGCCGATCAATGACGGCCTGCGTCCCCGCCGGGCCCTCGATCAAGCTCTCCTTGAGCTGCGAGGCCCACTCCACGACTTCGTGGTCGCTGACGCTTTCTAGCCAGGACTCGAGCCCGCTGCGGGTCAGCTCGGCGGACAAGGGCAGCAGCAGTTCGATCAGACTGCCGCGGGCGCTCATCGCCCCGAGCCTGACTTTGGTGCGCTCCGCTGCTGTAATGAGCGAGCCCCGCGCGATGGCTTCTCGCTCGTTCGCGTGGGCCACCGTGATCTCGTAGCGCGCCGGGATCCTCTCCGGAGGCGGGTCCTCCCCGGTGACCAGTCTCGGGACGGCCTGTTCCCGGACCCAGGAAGCGAGCTCGGCCAGCTCGTGCATCAGTATCGGCCACTGGTCGGTCCCCGGACGGTTGGCTCCCACCGTGGGGAACAGCGCTACGGGGACATGCTGGCCGAGCGGTGTGCGGGCGATGACGTCGCCGACTCTCAGCGGGACCTCCGGCTCGAGCCTGACGTTGTGACGTGAGAGCGGGATCTCGTCGTCCCTCACGATAGTGACGAGGCGCACGGCGGTGACCGCGGGCGTGCGGTGCTTGGCGTGGTTCGTGTGCAGCGCGAGGCGGGCCATGGGGTGCAACTCCGGCCTGATGTTCCGGTGGAAGGGCTGGAGTCCCTCGACGCGGCGCAGGAGCTCACTGCCCTTCGCCATGGCCGCAGGCGCGTAGCGCTGACGATTCCTCACCCACTCCGCGTACTTGTCGTAACTGAGCGCGGCCGGCATCTCGATCGAGCGGGCGGCCTTCTCGTCCAGCGCCGTTCCGCTGAGGAACTCTGCCTCGGCGAACAAGGTGTGCTCGATGGCCGCACGGAGCGCCACGAGCGCATCTGCCGCCAGCAGCGGGATCTTCCGAGCGATAGGTGCCAGCCCGACGACGGTCGTCTCGCTGTACGCCCCTCGCACGACTTCCTTGAGCTCGATGACCCCGTTCGGTTGCGTCATATAGTCGAAGAGGAGGTCGCCCACCTGCGCGATCAGCTCGTCCGCGTGGGCGAGCGTGGAGACGACGCCGAGGTGCCGGTCTGGCAGCCATGGAAGAATATCGCCCGTCATGCGACCACCCTACGGGCGACCGGCGACGCTTCCATCCACGTTCAACAATCGGTCGCTCATTGACGTCACGAAATCAACCGGAACATGCAGCTGAGCCCGATGGACAGTGCCTCGGCGATGACCGACGTGCAGGCCGAACTGTTCCGCGGCATGTGCCCCGACACGGAAAGTCGACCTCGACCTCGGGCTCTGACAGGCGTACCAGCACGGCAGAGAAACGAAGAACCCTGCAGCCCTTGGACTACTGAGGTTCTGCGCTGTCCTGTCAGTCGCTGGTCACTTCCTCGGCCGAGGCCGAGGGCTCGTCCTCGGGAACGAGGACCCCGAAAGCTCGCAGCTGCGCCATCATCTCGGGCGAGTTCAACGCAGGAACGGAACTCGAATCGGAGTCGTCCTGGTCCGAGCCACCGACGTCGAGCCTCAACGTTTCAGGTATCGAGCCGTTGATCTTCTTGAGGGTGTCACCGATCACCTCTAGGTCTTTGCTGATCCGCGTCAGCTTGTCGACCGGGGCTTCGATCCTGCTCTCAACGTCAAGATCGATGACGAAGTCTTCCTCGTAAGGCGTCTTCCTGAACTGCGACTCATAGCTCGCGTGGATCCGGTACCGCCTGGGCACGTTCCCGTCATCCTCGAAAAGCTTCGGCGCTCGCCCGAGGAACCAGATGTACTTCGCCCCGGGGCGGATGTAATCGAAGCGCACGGTGCCGTCGAATGTTTCGTTCAGCCTCTCGAAGTGCTGATCCCTGTTCGTCTCCCTCGGTTCGTTGAAGAATGCCGGAAGGGAATCGAACGGCTGATCAACGCTGAGTTTCACATTCTGCGCCGCGCTACCTCCGAAATTGGTCAGTGCAACATAGACGGTGCCCTCGGCGGGCGCGCCTCGGTGCTTGCTGACGAAGCGCTCCGCTTGGAGGTACACCTGGATACGCGGCCGCGTCGTCTCCAGACTTACTTCCAGTGCGACCTCGTTCGATTCGATGAGCGCACGGTTGGAATCGTCTACCTGCTTGATCTGCTTCCAGGCGAACAGTAGAGCGATCAGCGCAACGCCTCCGAAGAGCGCCGAGAACTCCTCGGGCGTCGGGAAGTTCGGGTGCCTCCACCACGTCCCCCAGAGGTACGCGCTCAAATAGAAAAGCACGACGAGCACGAGGACGACGAGCATGAGAGCCGCCCATTGAGACCTTTTGATTTTCACAGCCCTAACCTACTGGCCCCGGTCCGGGCACCCCCGATGACTGACGAGGCTTGAACAGGGGAAATGGCCCGACTACGGGTGTCCTGCAATTCACCCGGTCGAGAACGCTCCAACGCGTCTAGCGATCGAGCCGAACCTCAAGTTGCTCCGGCCGCGAGCCGGAACAGCGGCAGGCCCACCGGCCACTCTGGTCACAGGTGTCCCGCCGTCCATGCCTCGATGCTCCTACCGGGCACCGACACCGTTCGAAAGCAATATATATGCGCATTGAGCGAGTGCGAGCGCTCTACGTTGCGCCGACGCGGGTAAACGTGAACGGGGAGGAATGAAGCTCTTGGACTGTAATGTACATTCACGCGGCCTTGGGTCCTCAACTGCCCTGCCCGTGAGGGCCAGCCCGCACACCACAATCACCCCAACTGGATCATCTTTTTCGTTGGCAGACCGGGCAAAAATGTGACGAGCGGTTCGTGAAGGCAACGCGCTTGATCAAGCTTCCGCAACGGCTGCAGGGCTTGCCGCCACGGCCATACACTTCAATCGATCTGGCAAAATAACCGGCCTGGCCGTTGACGTTCACGTACTGCGCATCGAAGCTGGTGCCGCCTTCGGCCAGAGCCTTCTCGAGCACGAGGCGCACTTCGCTCAGCAGCCGACGCACAGCCTGAGCCGACAGTGCCGCGCCGTGCGACTCGGGATGGATGCGCGCCGCCCACAGGGCCTCATCCGCGTAGATGTTGCCGATGCCGCTGATCAGCGTCTGGTCGAGCAGGATGCGCTTGATCGCACTCGACCGGCGGCGCACGGCAGCGATGAAGGCCCGTTCGTCGAAGGCCGGGTCGAGGGCATCCCGCGCGATGTGCGCGACCTGCGACGGCACCTGGGCCAGATCACTGCCGAACCCGCCGGCGGCGCCCTCCGTCGCGACTAGCGCGTCGACCGCCAGCGACCCGAACGTGCGCTGATCGGCGAATGCCACCGCAAGGCGGCCGTGCTGCGGATGCTCGATATGCAGCCGGATTCGCTCATGGCGCTCGCGCACAGCATCCGATTCGCGCAGCAGCATCTGCCCGCTCATGCCGAGATGTGCGATCAGCGCGTCGTCATCGCCTTCGAGCGGCAGCCACAGGAACTTTCCTCGGCGCACCGCCGCGCGCACGGCGCGGCCCTCCAGGCGCGCGACGAAGTCGGCGGCGCCGAGCGGATGCCTGGTGAGGGCGCGCTCGTCGAGCACATCGACTGCGCTGATGCGCGCGCTGGTGACGGCGGGTGCGAGACCGGAGCGGACGACCTCGACCTCGGGAAGCTCGGGCACGCCGGCTTCAGCCCCGGTCGCTGAGCTGACGCCAAGCGGTGAGCGCGGCGGCCATCTCAGCGGTCTTCTTGCTGGTGCCGACACCCGTGCGGGCGAGGTCACCCACATGAACCGTCGCCGTGAAGACGCGGTCGTGATCGGGGCCGTCAGCCTCGACCTCGTAGCTGGGTGGGGTCTTGCCCAGGCGCGCGGCAAGCTCCTGCAGGCTCGTCTTCGGATCCATCGCCGCGCCATAGCGCTCCGGATCAGCGAGCAGCGGCTCGGTCAGCCGCAGCACGAGCTCGGTGGCGGCGTCAGCCCCGGCAGAGAGGAACGTGGCGCCGAAGACGGCTTCCATGGTGTCGGCGAGGATCGAGTCCTTGTCGCGCCCACCGGTCTGCTCCTCACCACGGCCGAGGCGGAGGTGCTCTCCCAGGCCGATACCGCGAGCGACCTCGGCAAGGGCGACGGTCGAGACGACGCTTGCGCGCCGCTTGGCCAGTTCACCCTCGTCGAGGTCGGGAAGCGTCGTGAAGAGCATGACGGTCACCGCGAGCCCGAGCACGGAGTCCCCCAGGAACTCCAGACGCTCGTTGTTCGGGATACCGCCGTGCTCGTAGGCGTAGGAGCGGTGCGTCAGAGCGCGCTCCAGCAGCTCAGGATCGATCTCTACGCCGAGCTTCTCGGTGAGGGAAACCTCACCCGCGAGAGTCTCGGACATGATCGATCCGATCAGACGTCGGCGACCTTGCGGCCCTTGTACTCGAGGAACAGCTCAGTGCCCTGCGAGTCGGTGACGACCTTGGCCTGGTGCGGACGGCTGTAGACGACCTGACCGTTCTCGATGGTCTTCACCAGAGCGGTGGGCGTCGCCTTCCACTGCGCACGGCGCGAGCGGGTGTTCGAACGGGAGACCTTGCGCTTCGGGGGGTTACCGGCCATGACTAGCTCTCTTCTTTCTCGGCGGCACGACTCTCTGTCGTGTCGTCCTGGTCTGTGATCTGTCGGAGCGCGCTCCACCGTGGATCGATGGGAGCAGCGCTCTCTGCTCCGGTGCTAACGGTCAGCTTCTCGCCCGTCACAGGGTCGAGCCCCAGGCAATCCGGCTGACACACCGGCTGAAAAGGAAGCGACAATACCATCGCATCCCTGACCAGAGTTTCAAGATCCACGTGGTCGTCTTGAACCTCGAAGTCAGTTTCTTCCTGTCCAGGATACGCGAAAAGCTCCTGGAACTCGACTTCGACAGGCGCAGAGATGTCTGTGAGGCATCGACCGCAGACTCCGACGTACTCGGCATCGACCGTTCCTGACACCAGGATCCCCTCGTGCACCGACTCCAGACGCACGTCCAGATCCAGCGTCTCACCGGCTTCGACGGTGACGATCCCCTCACCCCACTTGTCGGCGAGAGTCACTTCGAAGCGATGCTCTCGCATCTCTCCGGGCTTTCGTACGATATCGCGGACGGGCAGGAAGAACGGGCCGTTCACTCGGGACTTCACCCCGCCATGCTACCTGGCCCACATGTCCGCGGGGCCGGAAGCCCGTTCAGAGACCGCGGGCGCCCGTGTCGAGGAACGAGGCCACCACGGGTGGCACGAACGGCGACACGTCGCCGCCGAGAGACGCGACCTGCCGCACCAGCGAACTCGACACCATCGCGTGCGACGGGTCTGGCAGCAGGAACACCGTCTCGATCCCGGCGAGGTGGCGGTTCACGATCGCCATGGGCGATTCGTAGGCGACGTCGACCTGCGAGCGGATGCCCTTGACGAGCACCCCGGCATCGACATCACGCGCATAGTCGACGAGAAGTCCCATGCTCCAGGAGCCGACGATGATGTGCCCTTCGATCCCGGCCTCGGCGATCGACTGCTCGAGCAGAGTCATCCGCTGCGCGATCGGCAGCATCGCCTCTTTGCCGGGGTTGTGCACCACCAGCACATGCAGCTCGTCGTACAGACGCGCGGCACGGGAGATCACATCGAGGTGACCGAGAGTGGGCGGGTCGAAGGATCCTGGGACGACGGCGATCCGACTGTTCACTTCGACTCCCTCCGGCCGCTCACTGCGGCGCGCGATCACAGCCTATCGGTCAGTTCTTTGCAAGCGCCGCACGGTCGGATTCGCTGACGCGCCCCTCGATCGCCGCGCGCAGACCGGGATGGTCGGCCAGCGTTGGGTCCTGTTCGAGGATGCCCTCGGCGAGCTCGCGCGCATGCGCGATGAGCCCGGCATCCTTCACCACGCGCAGCAGTCGCAGCGACGATTTGACCCCGGCCTGTGCGGCACCGAGCACGTCGCCCTCGCCGCGCAGCTCGAGATCGACCTCGGCCAGTTCGAAGCCGTCGATGGTCGCCGCCACGGCCTCGACCCGTTCGCGCGCCAAAGACCCGACCTCGGCCTCTGTCACCAGCAGACACAGCCCGGCGTGCTCACCTCGGCCCACCCGGCCACGCAGCTGGTGCAGCTGCGAGACACCGAAGCGATCGGCGTCCATGATCACCATCATCGAGGCGTTCGGCACGTCGACGCCGACCTCGATGACGGTCGTCGCGATGAGCAGGTCGAGCTCGCCTCGGGCGAAGGCCTGCATGACCGCGTCCTTCTGCTCGGAGGGCATCTTGCCGTGCAGCACCGCCCGCCGCACCTGCGAGAGCACGGGGTGAGTGGCCAGCGTGGCGTCCAGCTGCACGACGCCCCACCTCGGTCCCTTGCCCTCGGCATCCGGTGGCGTCGCGTCGCCCGATTCCACCGCGTCCTTCTCGGTGTCGATCGCCGCGCACACGGCGAACACCTGCCGCCCCTTGGCGATCTCCTCGCCGGCGCGCTCCCACACCCGTCCGAACCACTCCGGCTTCTCGGCGAGGGGGGCGACGAAAGTCTGGATTCCGGCACGACCGGCCGGCATCGAGCGGATGACCGAGGTGTCGAGGTCGCCGAAGACCGTCATCGCGACCGTTCGAGGGATCGGCGTCGCCGTGAGCACGATCGCGTGCGGTGCGGTGCCCTTCGCCCGAAGCGTCTCGCGCTGCTCGACGCCGAAGCGGTGCTGCTCGTCGACGACGACGAGCGCGAGATCGGCGAAGGTCGTCTTCTCGGACAGCAGGGCATGAGTGCCGATGACGATCAGGGATTGACCCGAGGCCACCCGCAGAGCGGCTTTGCGTCGCATCGGCGCCGACATCTGGCCCGTGAGCAGCGTCGGGATGAGGTGAGCTGCGACGTCGGGCCCGAGCATCTTCGTGATCGATCGAAGGTGCTGCGCTGCGAGCACCTCGGTGGGGGCGATGAGCGCGGCCTGTCCCCCGGACTCGGCCACCTGCAGCATGGCGCGCAGCGCGACGAGCGTCTTGCCAGATCCGACCTCGCCCTGGATCAGCCGGTTCATCGGGCGGTCGGCCGTCAGATCTGCCGCGATCTCGGCGCCGACGCGCTGCTGATCGGCGGTGAGGGTGAACGGCAGGGTCGCGTCGAAGCGCTCCAGCAGCCCGCCCGGCGTCGCGTGCCGCGGCGTGGCGGTGAGTGCCCGCACCTGTTCACGCTGCTGCAGCAATGCAGCCTGCAGAGTGAGCGCCTCATGCGCCCGCAGAGTGCGCACGGCCGGGTCGATCTCGTCGCGTCGCTGTGGGCGGTGGATGCTGTCGATCGCCTGCCGTGCCGTCAGCAGCCCTTCCTGCTGCCGCAGGCCGTCCGGCAGCGGGTCCGGCACGTCGCCGAGCTTGTCGAGAACGGTGGCGATCATCTTCGCGAACTGCCAGCTCTGTACGGCGGAGGTGGCCGGGTAGATCGGGATCGGCACGTTCTTCAGCGAATCGGCCTGCTTCTGGGCCGACTCGGTGTCTTCGAAGAGCTCGTAGTCGGGGTGCGCGAACTGCACGGTGTCGCGGAACATGCTGACCTTGCCCGAGAAGATACCGCGGCGTCCGACTGCCAGCTGCCCGGCACGCCAATTCGCGTGGTGCATGTCCTTCGCGAAGAACGTCAGCGACATCCTGCCGACACCGTCGCTGATCGTCACCTCGGTCATCGCTCCCCTGCGGTTGCGCATCTGCCGGGGAGTGGAAGAGACCACTTCGGCGACGATCGTGACGGTCTCGCCGATCGGCAGTTCGCTGATGGGGGTGAGTTCGCCGCGGTCGGCGTAGCGGCGTGGGTAGTGCCCCACCATCGCGCCGACCGTCGTCATGCCGAATGCCTTCTCGAGTGAGCGCGCTGTCGTCTTGCCGAGCGCTTCGGTGAGCGGCGTGTCGAGCGCGAAGACCATGATCCGAGTCTAGAGAGGGCGACGGACGTCCGACGATCGCCAGCACGCCCCCACGCGTGTCGTATCGTGAACGGGTGACCAGGATCATCGCCGGCCGCGCCAGAGGCGCCAGACTCGAGGTGCCGAGCGCCGGCACGCGCCCCACGAGTGATCGGGTGCGCGAGTCGCTGTTCGGCGCGCTGGAGTCGATGGATGCCATCGACGGCGCCCGTGTGCTCGACCTCTATGCGGGCAGCGGTGCGCTGGGGCTGGAGGCCTGGAGCAGAGGGGCAGCGGCGGTCGAGCTCGTCGAACTGTCCCGTCCAGCAGCCACCGCCGTCGGGCGCAACGCTGGTGTGGTGGCGAAAGCCATGGGCGTGCCGGCCTCGGCGAAGATTCACCAGAGCGGCGTGCGGCAGTATCTCGCCCGGGCGAGGGGACCTTTTGACCTGGTGTTCAGCGATCCGCCGTACGACCTCGAGGACGCGGCCATGACCGCGGACCTCGAAGCGCTGGTTCCGCTGTTGAGCGAGGATGCCGTGGTGGTCATCGAACGAGGCAAGCGCGCGACACCGCCAGAGCTGGAACATGCCGGCCTGGAGTTGCTGCGGAGCAAGACCTACGGCGACACGACGCTGTGGTGGGCGACGCCCGCCGGTGAACAGCCACTGGCGTATCGCGACTAGAGCGCGCCGTCCCAGTCCCGATACGGGTCCCAGCCGGCGTGTGTGATGGGTGCCCCATCGACGAGCACGCCATCCGCCGCGCGAGCGGTGACGACACCGAGGCGGTGGAATCCCTCCGGCAGCACTCCGGGCGGGAACGTCGCCAGCAGTCCGTGATCCTCTCCCCCGCCGATGGCACGCTCGCGGTCGGCCGCGAAGGCGAGTGCATCCAGTGCTGCGCCATCCAGAGCGAGCGTCACGCCCGAGGCATCCGCCAGCCGCGCGGCATCCAGAGCGAGGCCGTCGGAGACATCCATCATGGCGGTCGCCCCGGCTTCCGCCGCGACCGGACCGAGCGCGATGGGAGGTGCAGGACGCAGCTGCCTGTCGAGGGCGTGCCGCTGCGCAGCATCCAATTCGCTCCGCTCCACCGCCACCGGCGTCTCCCCCGCGCGGAAGCGCGCGAACAGCAGCGCCAGTCCTGCCGCCGCCGCACCCAGCTCGCCCGCCAGCGCGACCACGTCGCCCGGCCTGGCGCCAGCGCGGGTCACGGCGTCCCGCCCGTCGAGGTCGCCGAGCGCGGTCACCGCGATCAGCAGCAGCTCCGACACGGTGAGGTCGCCACCGACGACTGAGCATCCGGGGGCGAGCGCTGCGCATGCCTCACGGAACCCGTCGGCCATCTGCTCGACGAACGACAGCCGGGTGCTGCGCGGCACGGCCAGCGAGACCAGCAGACCGGTGGGCACCGCGCCCATGGCAGCGATGTCGGCGAGGTTGACGGCGGCGGCCTTCCAGCCGAGGTCGTAACCGCTCGACCAGGCGGTGCGGAAGTCCGGCCCTTCGACGAGGGTGTCAGCGGTCGCGACGACCGACCGTGACGGTGCCGCGATCACTGCGGCGTCATCCCCCGGCCCGAGGATCGTATTTGCGGCCGGCGCCGTGCGTGCAAGGATCGCGCGGAGCACCGTCCCCTCAGAGATGTCGCCGATGCGCTGGTCGTCGTCCGGAGCGGATGCCATGTCGACAACGGTAGCCTGGAACCATGCTCCGTCGTCTCGCCCTGACCGCGGGCGCACTGTCCGCCGGCACCATCATGCTTCTCGCCCTCACCGGCTGCTCGAGCACGGTGGCCCTTGAGCCCGCGGCGGATGCGAACAACCCGCTCTGCGCAGAGGTCAGCGTGCGTCTGCCGGATGCTGTCGCCGGAGAGGATCGCCGCTGGACCGATGCCCAGGCCACCGGCGCCTACGGCGACCCGACCAGTGTCATCGTCTCCTGCGGCGTCAAGGTTCCCGGCCCCACCAGCACCCTCCAGTGCATCACTCTGGAAGGCATCGACTGGCTCGTCGACGAATCACAGTCGCCGAACATGCGCATGACGACCTACGGGCGCGACCCCGCTGTGCAGGTGTTCGTCGACACCGAGGTCGTCAGCGCGAACGAGGCGCTCTCGAACAGCGGCATCGTCTCGGGCATCCGCATGATCCCCGCGACGAGCGCGTGCACCGAGGCGAACGAACTGCCTGAGTGACCTACCCAGGGTTCCCGGCCCCGGGAGCAGCGCTCAGCGCTGCAGCCCGGCCTCGATCAGCTCGGTGATGAGCTCGCTGTAGCTCAGCCCCGAGGCGATCCAGCACTTCGGGAACATCGAGATCGGCGTGAATCCGGGCATGGTGTTCAGCTCGTTCACGACCAGCTCGCCCTCGGGCGTCACGAAGAAGTCGACCCGCGCGAGGCCCTTGCCGTCAACAGCCTCGAACGCCCGTACAGCGGCGTCCTGCAGCGCGGCGATCAGCGGCTCGTCGACCTCCGCAGGGCAGACGATGTCGACGCCGTCGCCGCCGAGGTACTTGCCCTCGAAGTCGTAGAAGCTGCGCGAGGTCAGCACGACCTCGCCCGGCAGCGAGGCCCGCGCCCGCGCGCCGTCGCGGCCGGCCAGCACACCGACCTCGATCTCACGGCCGGTGACCTTGGTCTCGACGAGCACCTTCTCGTCCTCGGCGAACGCGATCCGAAGCGCCTCGTCGAGCCCCGCACCGTCGTCGACGCGCGAGACGCCGACGCTCGAGCCGGCGCTGGCCGGCTTGACGAAGACGACATCGCCGAGCGCCTCCACAGCGGCGCGAATGCGCTCGGGATCGGCGTCCCATTCCACCTGGCGCACCGTGATGCCAGGCGCGACGGCGATTCCGGCTGCCGACAGTGCGAGCTTGGTGAAGTGCTTGTCGAGGCACACCGCTGAGTCGAGGATCCCTCCACCCGCGTACGGCACCTCGATCACGTCGAAGAAGCCCTGGATCGCGCCGTCCTCGCCGTGCAGTCCGTGCAGCAGCGGCAGGACCACATCGATCTCTCCGAGGTCGATGGTCGAGCCGTCCGGAGCGGCGACGCGCAGCATCCGATCTCCGCCGGGTTCGGGCCAGCGCACCCTGGTGCCGTTGTCGATCACCTCGGGAAGGTGTTCCGCATCGAGCGGGAACTTCTCGGGACGGTCCTCCTCGAGCACGAACGCGCCCTCGCGCGTGATCCCGACCGGGATCACCGTGTACCGCTCGCGGTCAATCGCTCCCAGCACTCCGCCCGCCGTTGCGGAACTGATCGAATGCTCGCTGGAACGCCCGCCGAAGAGCACCACCACCGTCTGCTTGTCCATGATTGGTTCTCTCCTCCTGCGGAGTGTCGTCGTCGGTGGTGAGGTGCGGGGCGATGTCGCGCGGGTCGAGGCGCCCGTCGAGCACCATCTTCACCTGCTCGACGATCGGCATGTGCACCTCGGACTCGTGCGCCAGCTGCAGCACCGGCGCGACCGACGCGAGTCCCTCGGCGGTCTGCTCCATCTGCTTGATGACGTCCTGAAAGCTGTAGCCCTGTCCGAGCAGGCGCCCCGCTGTGTTGTTGCGGCTGAGCGGCGACTGGCACGTCGCGATCAGGTCGCCGAGGCCGGCGAGCCCCTGCAGGGTCTCGGGCTGCGCGCCGTTCGCGACGGCGAAGTCCGTCATCTCCACAAGGCCCCGCGTGATGATCGAGGCTTTGGTGTTCTCGCCGTAGCCGACACCGTCGACGATGCCGATCGCGACCGCGATGAGGTTCTTCAGCACGCCGCCGAACTCGGTGCCGATCACGTCCGTGTTCACGAACGAGCGGAAGTACTTGTTGCGGGCTGTGCGGGCGACAGCATCCGCCGTCTCCTGACTGCGCGACGCGATCACCGCCGCCGTCGGCTGCTCGCGCGCGATCTCGAGAGCGAGGTTCGGCCCGGATGCCACTGCGATCCGGTCCGGATCGCACCGCAGCTCCTGCTCGATCACCTGGCTCATCCGCAGCCCCGTCGAGCGCTCCACGCCCTTCATCAGACTGATGATGGGGGCGTCGCTCTCGGTCAGCAGCGGCCTGATGGCCTTCAGGTTCTCGCGCAGCGACTGGCTGGGCACCGACAGGTAGATCTGATCTGCGCCTTCCAGCGCGCGGGCGATCTCGTGCGTGGCCATCATGCTGCGCGGCAGGTTGATGCCAGGCAGGTACTTGGAGTTACGCTTCGCTTCTGAGATCTCCAGAGCCAGCTCAGGGCGACGAGCCCACATGGTCACCTGGGATCCGCCGTCGGCGAGGATCTTCCCGAACGTAGTGCCCCAGCTGCCCGCGCCGATGATGGTGGCGCGCGTGGTGACATCGGTCCGCTTACGGTTCAAGGCGCCCCGTCTCGTTCTGTCCGTGCTGTGCCGGGTTCCAGCGGGTCGCAGGCGCCTTCTCGCCGCGCAGCTCTTCGAGCAGCGCGGTGATCGCGGCCATCAGGCGGTCATTCGCCTCATTCAGCACACCGGGCTCCCCCGCGCGCCCGCGCAGGTCTGTGAGGTCGACAGGGTCGCCGAACAGCACGCGGACCGGCTTGCGCAGCGGCCACAGGCTCAGTCCCTTCTGGTACCGCCCCATGATCTCCTGCGTGCCCCACTGGGCCACCGGGATCAGCGGGATGTCGCCGGAGAGGGCGAGGCGCACCGCACCCGACTTGCCGCGCATCGGCCACAGGTCGGGGTCACGGGTCAGCGTCCCCTCCGGGTACACGATCACCCCGCGGCCGTGCTCGACGAGCTCTTTGGACTGCGCCAGCGTCTGCTTCGCCGCCGCGGCGGAAGACGAGCGTGCGACCGGGATCATGCCGGTCTTCTTCAGTACCCAGCCGACCACCGGCACGCGGAACAGGCTCTCCTTCGCCATGAACCGCGGAAGGCGACCGGTGCGGAACACCGCCAGGGCGACGATCAGCGGGTCGAACTCCGAGTAGTGGTTCGGCGCGAGCACGAATGCTCCCTGCCGCGGCAGCTTCTCGTCGTGGATCGCGATCACCTTGGCGATCAGCGACAGGATCGGCACGACGACAGCCGCGAGCGGCCAGAACATGCTGGGGTGGCTGCGTTCGGATCTTGCCATCAGATCACCGGACGACGTCGAAGTCAGCGCCGAGCACTCGCAGCTTGTCGAGGAACTTCTCGTATCCACGGCTGAGGATGTCGACACCCGAGACCTGCGACTCGCCCTCGGCCGTCAGCGCGGCGATCACGTGGCTGTATCCGCCGCGCAGGTCGGGCACAACGATGTCGGCGCCGTACAGCGGCGTGGGTCCGGTGATCACGGCGGCCTGCTCGAGCTCACGACGCGGCACGCGACGCGGACCGTCCTGCAGGCCGTGCGGGTGCACCTCGATGTCGGCGCCCATCTTCACCAGCGCCTGTGTGAATCCGAAGCGGTTCTCGTACACCGTCTCGTGCACGATCGAGCGGCCGGTTGCCTGGGTCAGCGCGACGATCAGCGGCTGCTGCCAGTCGGTCATGAATCCGGGGTGCACATCGGTCTCGACGATGACGGGCTTGAGCTCGCCGTCGCGGCGGAAGAGGATGCCGTCCTCCTGCACGTCGAACCAGCCGCCGGCCTTGCGGAACACGTTGAGGAAGGTCAGCATCTCCTGCTGCTTGGCGCCGCCGACGAAGATCTCGCCGTCCGTGGCCAGCGCTGCTGATGCCCAGGAGGCGGCCTCGTTGCGGTCGAAGATGGCGCGGTGGTCGTAGCCGCGCAGCTGCTCGACGCCCTCGATGAGGATCACCCGGTTGGGCTCGTACGAGATGATCGCGCCCATCTTCTGCAGCACGGCGATCAGGTCCATGATCTCGGGCTCGATAGCCGCGTTGCGCAGCTCGGTCGTTCCCTCGGCACGCACCGCTGTGAGCAGCACCTGCTCGGTGGCCCCGACGCTCGGGTAAGGCAGGTGGATGTTCGCGCCCCTGAGCCCGTTCGGGGCCGATAGGCGGATGCCGTTCGGCTCCTTCTCGACGACGGCGCCGAACTTGCGCAGCGCGTCGAGGTGGAAGTCGATCGGACGATCACCGATGCGGCAGCCGCCGAGATCGGGGATGAAGGCCTGTCCGAGACGGTGCAGCAGCGGGCCGCAGAACAGAATCGGGATGCGGGATGCACCGGCGTGCGCGTCGATCTCCTCGTAGTGCGCCGATTCGACGGCACTCGGGTCGAACACCAGGGCACCGGGCTCGTCACCCTCGGTGACGGCGACACCGTGCACCTCGAGCAGCGAGCGCACCACGGCGACATCACTGAGATCCGGCACATCGCGCAGGGTGCTGGCCGTCTCGCCAAGCAGCGTGGCGACCATCGCCTTGGTGGCGAGGTTCTTCGCGCCCTTCACGTCGACTCGGCCGCGCAGCGGCCTGCCTCCGCGGATCGCGAGCACGGATGCGGTCTGAACCGGAGCCAGCTCTGCTGCTGCGTCGCGCGCGGATGTCGTCATTCGGGCCTCTTCTTCGTCTCGACAGACGCGGCGGTCGCCGCGAGGTCTGTATTGATCACGGCGGATGCCGCGGGGGCTTGTGACCCCCGGCCCACCTGCTTCTCGTCTAGCGGACGGGGAGCGTACGTGGCCGCCACGACTCGCGGCGGGCCTCGAACTGCGCGATCTTGTCTTCGTTGCGCAGCGTGAGCCCGATGTCATCGAGCCCTTCGAGGAGCCGCCATCTAGTGTAATCGTCGATCCCGATGGCGGTCTGGAAGAGCGGCTCCGAATCAGGAGTGGCGCCGGGAACGGTCACAGTGCGCGCCTCGAGGTCCACAGTGATCGCGCGCCCTGGCTGTTCATCGATCAGCGCCCAGATGCGCTCGATGTCGGCCTCGTCGACGGTCGCGGCGAGCAGTCCCTGCTTACCGGAGTTGCCGCGGAAGATGTCGGCGAATCGCGGGCTGAGAACGACCTTGAAGCCGTAGTCGCGCAGTGCCCACACGGCGTGCTCACGGCTGGATCCGGTGCCGAAGTCGGGGCCGGCGACCAGCACGGATGCCCGCTGGAACGGCTGCTGATTCAGCACGAACTCGGGGTCCTGACGCCACGCGTGGAACAACGCGTCTTCGAAGCCGGTCTTGGTGACGCGCTTGAGGAAGACGGCCGGGATGATCTGGTCGGTGTCGACGTTGGAGCGCTTGAGGGGCGCTGCGACTCCGGTGTGCGTGGTGAACTTCTCCATCAGTTGCTCCCCTCCAGGTCGGCCGGACTAGACAGTGTGCCTCGTACTGCGGTCGCGGCAGCGACCAGCGGCGAGACGAGGTGGGTGCGGCCGCCCTTGCCCTGTCGTCCTTCGAAGTTGCGGTTGGACGTCGACGCGCAGCGCTCTCCCGGTGCCAACTGGTCGGGGTTCATCCCCAGGCACATCGAGCATCCGGCGAAGCGCCATTCGGCGCCGAACGCCTCGACGATCTTGTCGATGCCCTCAGCCTCGGCCTCGAGACGCACGCGTGCGGAGCCGGGGACCACCATGACTCGAACGCCGTCGGCCTTCTTCTTGCCCTGGATGACCGAGGCGAACGCCCTGAGGTCCTCGATGCGGCTGTTGGTGCATGAGCCCATGAACACGGCGTCGACCTTGACCTCCTTCAGCGGAGTGCCGGGGGTCAGGTCCATGTAGTCGAGCGCCCGCTCTGCGGCGGCGCGCTCGTTGGCATCCGTGATCTCGGCAGGATCCGGCACGGATGCTGACAGCGAGCTGCCCTGGCCGGGGTTGGTACCCCAGGTGACGAACGGCTCGAGCTGCGCCGCGTCGATGAACACCTCGGCGTCGAAGACCGCACCCTCATCGGTGGGCAGCGTGCGCCAGTAGGCGACCGCGTCGTCCCAGTCCTGCCCCTGTGGGGCGTGCGGCTTGTCCTTCACGTAGGCGAAGGTCGTCTCGTCGGGGGCGACCATGCCGGCGCGGGCACCGGCCTCGATCGACATGTTGCAGATCGTCATGCGCCCCTCCATCGAGAGGGCTCGGATGGCGCTGCCGCGGAACTCGAGCACGTAGCCCTGTCCCCCGCCGGTGCCGATCTTCGCGATGACGGCGAGGATGATGTCCTTCGCCGTGACGCCGGGGCGCAGTTCTCCCTCGACCGTGATCGCCATCGTCTTGAACGGCTTCAGCGGCAGCGTCTGGGTGGCCATGACGTGCTCGACCTCGCTGGTGCCGATGCCGAACGCCATGGCGCCGAACGCGCCGTGCGTCGAGGTGTGCGAGTCACCGCAGACGACGGTGATGCCAGGCATCGTCAGCCCGAGCTGCGGGCCGACGACATGGACGATGCCCTGTTCGGCGTCGCCGAGCGAGTGCAGCCGCACGCCGAACTCCTCGGCGTTGCGGCGCAGTGTCTCGATCTGGGTCCGGCTGGTCAGATCGGCGATCGGCTTGTCGATGTTCAGCGTCGGGGTGTTGTGATCCTCGGTGGCGATCGTCAGGTCGAGTCGTCGCAGCGGACGCCCCTCGGCCCGAAGACCGTCGAACGCCTGGGGGCTCGTGACCTCGTGCACCAGGTGCAGATCGATGTAGATCAGATCGGGCTCACCGTCGGCACCCTTGACGACGAGATGATCGTCCCAGACCTTCTCGGCGAGTGTGCGCGGCTGTGTGCTGCTGGTCATGCGGTGTGTTCCTTCTGGCTCGATGAGTCGGCCCGCGTTGGACGCCGCGACGAGGAAGGCCTGTGTCAGATCCCGTCGCGGCTGCTAAGAAGAAGAACCACCCGCCGCATGCCGGTCAGTTTACACGGCAGTGACGGGTGGTTCTCGCGGGGCGTGCGCTTTGTGACGCTCCGGATCAGTCGCTTCTAGGACTCAGCTGTTCAGCGCTGAGCGCTTCTCGCGGCTCGAGGCGATCAGGCTCGCGACGGTGGCGACGACCATCGATGTGACGATGACTCCGAGCGAGACCCAGTTGTTGATGTCAGGCGCCCAGGCGATCGGCTCACCGCCGTTGATGAACGGCAGCTCGTTCTCGTGCATCGCGTGCAGGATCAGCTTGATGCCGATGAAGCCGAGGATGAACGCCACGCCGTAGTGCAGGTAGCGCAGCTTGTCGAGAAGGTCGCCGAGCAGGAAGTACAGCTGACGAAGACCCATCAGTGCGAACAGGTTGGCCGTGAACACGATGAACGGGTCGGTGGTCACGCCGAAGATCGCGGGGATCGAGTCGACGGCGAACATCAGGTCGGTGATGCCGAGCGACACGAAGACGATCAGCATCGGCGTCCAGATCTTCTTGCCGTTCACGACCGTGCGCACCTTGGGGCCGTCGTACTCGTCGCTGATCGGGATGACCCGGCGCACCATGCGGACGATGAAGCCCTCAGTCTGCTGGTCATCCTCGTGCTTCTCGGGCATGGCCTGTCGCACAGCGGTGAAGACCAGGAACGCGCCGAACAGGTAGAAGATCGGGCTGAGGTGCTCGACGGCGGCGCCGACGATGATGATGAAGATCGCGCGCAGCACGAGTGCGATGATGATGCCCACCATCAGCGCTTCCTGCTGATAGCGCCGTGGCACCGAGAACTGGGTCATGATCAGCACGAACACGAACAGGTTGTCGATGGAGAGGCTGTACTCCATGGCCCACCCGGTGAGGAAGTCCAGTGAGGTCTTCGCGTCGCCGATGAAGAACAGCACGGCGGCGAAGATCAGAGCCAGGGTCACGTAGAACGCGACCCAGAGGCTGGATTCCTTCGTCGACGGGATGTGCGGGCGCTTCAGGATCAGAAGAAGGTCGCCGATGAGGATGAGGGTCAGGACCACCAGGGAGGTGACCTCGAACCAGACGGGGATAGTCAAGGACTAAGGGCCTTTCGAAAGGGTTGGCGTGAACCGAAAGTCTCTCCCCGCACGTGGTGCGCCGCGCGGCCGGAGCAGCGATGACGATGCTCGTGATGACGATCCGCGCGAAAGTGGGATACTCCCTTTCGCTCGAACGATCGTACCGGAATCTGAGACGATGGGTGATTCTTCGACACTGTGCAGGTGAGAGACAGTGTTGTGACACAGGGCGATCGGAATGGGAATGCCGAGCAGCGAGGATCGTGATTGGGCCGCACGGGCCGCATCCGGTGATCAGGATGCCTTCCGCGCGATCTATCGCGCACACGTCAAGCCGGTGTACTGGATCGCACACGGCATCCTGGGCTCGCCCGCGGATGCCGAGGATGTGACCCAGGAGACCTTCACGGTCGCCTGGCGCAAGCTGCCGGGGCTTGAGTTGGTGAACGATTCGCTGCTGCCGTGGCTGGCGACGATCTGCCGTTTTCAGTCGGCGAACCGGCTGAGGCTGCTGCGCCGCGACCGCGCCAATACCGCGGATGCCCTCGATGAGGCGCTCCCCGACACGGTGAGCGTCGAGGACCAGGTGATCTCGGCGGCGCTCGCAGACCGGATAGCAGAAGAGGTGGGTCTGCTCGACGAGCTCGATCAGCAGATCTTCCGCCTGTGTGCAGTGAACGGTTACGCGTATCAGGCCGCGGCCGAAGAACTCGGCGTGAGCCACGCCGTCGTCCGCAACAGACTCTCTCGAACACGCACGCGCCTGCGGGGTGCGGTGAAGGAAGTGAGAGACGCATGAGCGAGAACCAGATGGAGCTGCCGCCGCTGAGCGAGCAGAGCATCGCCCGCATCGAGCGCGCGGTCTTCGCGGAGATCGACGACGAACGGCCGATGCCTGCGGCGACCTCAAGCACCGCGGTCCGCGCGCGTCGCCGACGACGGCGCTGGGTGACTGGGCTGGGAATCGCCGCGGCTTTCGTCGGCGGCATCCTCATCGCGCCACCGCTGCTGAACGCGGTCGCGCCGTCAGGGGTGGGCGCGGTGTCCTACGACTCCGCCGTGCGCGAAGTAGCTCCGCTCAGCCCGGAAGGCGCCGACATGGCTGTCGACGGAGCCGCCGGCGGTGACGCCGAGGCATCGAGCGCCGACGCCTCCACAGGGGCCGGCGCGGCTGCTGAGGATCAGGGGCGAGAGATCATCTCCACAGCAGACATGACGCTGCAGGTGCAGGACGTGGCGCGGTCGGTGGATGCCCTCGGCGCTCTCGCCGCGGATAACGGCGGCTATGTGGAGGCGACTGACGTCGGCCTCTCGCCGGATGCCGCGATGGAGACGGTACCAGGAGCGCCACGGCAGTCCGGCAGCGGCTGGATCAGCATCCGCGTTCCTGCGGCGGACCTGACCGCGGTGATGTCGGCGGTGGGTGACGAGGGCGAAGTGCTGCGCTCGTCGGTGTCGCGGCAGGATGTCACCTCGACCGTCGTGGATCTGCAGGCGCGTGTCGATTCTGGGACCACTTCCGTGAAGCGACTGACCGAGTTGATGGGCAAGTCGGCTTCGGTGGCTGATCTGATCGCCGCGGAGTCCGCCCTGACGCAGCGGCAGGCGCAACTGGAGAGCGACCAGCAGCAGCTGAAGGGAATCGGCGAGCAGGTGGCCATGGCGACGATCTCGATTCAGCTGACCGAGCAGACGACGACGACGACCGCTGATCCGGCCGGCTTCACAGACGGACTGCTCGCCGGATGGAACGGTCTGATCGTGTCGCTGAACGCGGTGGTGGTCGCCGTCGGCTTCCTGCTCCCGTGGCTGGTGATCGCCGGCGTCGTCGTGCTGGTGATCTGGTTGGTCCGGCGACGCAGGACTCCCGCGGCAGGGGCGCCGGAGGCATCCGAGTAGCGATACTCTCCCTCCC
This sequence comes from Microbacterium sp. H1-D42, assembly GCF_022637555.1. Lineage (NCBI taxonomy): Bacteria > Bacillati > Actinomycetota > Actinomycetes > Micrococcales > Microbacteriaceae > Microbacterium > Microbacterium sp. H1-D42. The sequence goes on from NZ_CP093342.1 coordinate 1,998,329, forward strand.
GATATATGCTCGACGCATGAGCACTTCGATCAGCGAACCCTCGTTCTGGATTCTCAGTGCACTCGCCGGCGGGCGCAGGCATGGCTACGGCATCATGCAGGACGCCGCCCAGCTCAGCGGCGGGCGGGCCACGCTGAAAGTGCCGACGCTGTACGCGACCCTCGAGCGATTGGAAAAGGGCGGACTGGTCCGCGCGGACGGCGAGGAGGTCGTGGATGGCAGGGCTCGACGCTACTACGCGCTGACCGAAGCGGGAACGATCGCGCTGCGCGAGGAGGCCGAAGCCCTGCAGGCCAGGGCGCGCATCGCAACGGAGCGTCTGGCCGGCAATCCGCGCGCAGCATGGGCATCGGCGGCCTTCGCATGATGGATCTGGAGACCCGCTATCGACGGCTGCTGCGGTGGTACCCCCGCGCGTGGCGCGCAGCGCACGGTGAGGTGCTACTGGGCATGGCACTGGATGCCGCCGAAGCCGAGGGGCGCTCACGTCCCACCCGGGCCGAAATCCGCAGCATCATCCTGCACGGCACAGGAGAGCGCTTCACCCTGCGCACCGCGCTTTTCGCCGCTTTCGGCGCGCTGCTGTGCTCTGCCATAGCCGTGCTGCTCACTCTGACCGGCGTGCCTGCGATCACGCAGTTCGGAGGCGGGTGGATCCCCCTGGCACTGAGCCTGCCAGTCGCTGGCATCCTCGCGAGCGCGGCGCTCATCGTCGTGCTGCGTCACATCGGCGCGCTGCGCCCTGACCGGGCACTGCCGGCTCTGAGCCTCGCAGCGGCGTCATGGGTGTTCGCGTTCCTCACGGCCTGGTCGTGGTCGGTGGGCTTCGACGAGGCGGATGCCGGATCGGCCCGCACGGCGTTCGCACAGTCGTTCGTACCGCTCTTCCTTACCGCGTGGGCGGTCGGGGGTGCGGCGATCGCGCTCGTCATCTGCGACGCGACGCGGGCGCTGCCACGCGCAGCCCGCATGGCGACGGCCGTCGTGGCTGCCGTGGTGTGCCCTCCGATCATCGGCGTCACGGCCGTCTCGCCATTCGCGGGACTGTTCGCAGCGCTCTGCCTCATCGTGACCGGTGTTCTGCTGTCTGCTCGCGCGAACGCGCCACGTTCGCCAGCGGACTCACGTGGTTCTGCAGATGCGGACGAATACACAGCGCAAGGCAACTCGGTGCACACAATCAGCGCGCCCCGGCGGCGCATCGCCGGCCTCATCGCCTCGTTCAGCACGGTGATCGGCATCGGGTGCGCAGTGTTCGCCCTGGTCGGCGCCAGCCTCGTCCCGGGAATCGACGCCACCCGCGCCATGCAGATCGGGCTCGGCGCTGGGACGCTCGCAGGTCTTCCCACGATGCTCGCGATCGGATGGATGCTTATGGAGCGACGACCTGCCAGCGCGGCTCCGCTGGCAGTCGGAACGCTGCTCATCGGCGGCGGCGCAGCCATTCAAGCGATTACCACTCTGTCGGGCAGTGCCGGCTCTGGCGATCTCCCCTGGGCTGCTGTGCTTCCAGCTGCCGCAGGTGCTGGAATCATGACCTGGGGTCTGCTGCGACTTCGCCATCCGTTGCGGATACTGCTTGCGGCGTCCGTCGCGATCGCCGCGCTGATGCCGCTCTGGCTGTTGCTCGTCGCCGCTGGCCTGGTGATGCCGATCGTGGGTGCCGTGATGACGTTCTGGGGGCTTCGACTGCGCACCGAGAGACATTCGACCGTTCAGAGGATGCAGCCAGTTCGTTGATTTTCCGGGGTATACAAGAACTCTTGTGAGAATCGGCAAGTGCGCTTAGCGTTGCCGACGTGGAAGAGATCTCCGTCATCACCGCCGTGCACCATCCCCTGCGCAGGCGCATCGTCGACCATCTGCTGCTGCATGAGACCGCGCAGGTGGGGGGCCTGGCGCGTGCGCTGGGCGCCCAAGTGGGCAGCATCAGCCACCACCTGCGCATGCTGCAGCGCGCCGAGGTCGTCGAGCAGGTCGAGGACCCCGCCGGCGACCGCCGCACCAGCTGGTGGCGGCTGATCCGCAGGTCGCTCAGCTGGTCGAGCAGCGATTTCGCCGACTCCCCCGCCGACGCGTACCTTGCCCGCGAGGCGCAGCGCCTGAACGTGCGCCACCAGCTCGAACGCCTACAGCAGTGGAACCGCGTGAGTCCGTCGACCGACGTCGAGGCATTCGCCACAGACACCCTGGCCTGGGCGACGCCCGAAGAACTGCTCGATCTGTCGCGGCGCCTCAGCGAGACACTCGATGAGTGGCGTGCGTCGATCGACCGCACAGACGGGCAGCAGCGCATGCCGGTGTTCTTCTTCGCCCACGGCTTCCCCACGGAGGTGTGAGATGGCCACGAGCGAACCCGTGCTGCTGCGCACACCGCCCGCCTTCCGTCGCGACGCCATGGTGCAGACCTGGCTGGTCGTGAAGGCTCTTTCCGATGCCGGCGATGCGGTCTGGACGATCGCCGTGGCCTGGACGGCCGTGCAGATCGCCTCCCCCGCCGTGGCGGGGTTGATCGTGGCCGCCGGAACCGTCCCCCGCGCGGTGATCCTGCTGATCGGCGGCGCCATCGCCGATCGGGTGGATGCCAGGCGAATGATGCTGCTGTTCAACAGCATCCGCGTCGTGGTGCTGGTCGTGACGGCGGTGTGGATCCTCACCACAGAGCCCACCGTTGCGGTCCTGCTCATCGCGACGGTCGCGTTCGGCATCTGCGACGCGTTCTACGAGCCGGCTGCCGGAACGATGCCTCGTCAGCTGGTACGGCCGGCCGATCTGCCGTCGTACTCCGCACTCAGCCAGACGCTGAGCCGGCTCGGGACGATGGCGGGCGCCGCGATCGGCGGCTTCCTCGTCGCCTGGGGCGGGATGCCAGGCAGCGCAGCGGCCGATGCGATCACGTTCACCGTCGTCATCGCGTTCATCGCGATCTGGCTGCGCCCGCGCTTCGCACTCCCCCGCAATACGCAGGGAGAGAGCGTGCTGCAGGGAGTGGCATCCGGCTTCCGCCACCTCGGCTCGGATTCGGCCTCGCGCACGCTGGTCATCGCCCTGTCCGGCCTCAACCTTGCAGTCGGTCCGGCCCTGGCGATCGGACTGCCACTGCAGGCCACCGCTCACGGCTGGGGCGCCGGCGCGGTCGGCATCTTCGAGGCTCTGGTCGGCGGCGGGGCCATGCTCGGCGCGCTTGCCGTGATCCGGTGGCGCCCGCGCCACGAGGCGATGGGTGCGTTCTGGGCCCTGGTGGTGCAGGGTGTCGGAATCGTCCTGGTCGGCATCGGGTCACCGATCATCGTCGGCATCGGCTGTGTGCTGATCGGGCTGACCGCCGGCTTCGCCTCGGTGCTGCTGGGCGCGACGTTCGCCGCCACCATCGCTCCCGACTATCTGGGTCGGATGTCATCGCTCACGCGACTCGGCGACGACGTGCTCATGCCACTCGCCATGGCGCTGTTCGGACTGCTGGCCACAGTGCTGCCGACGTGGCTCCCATTCACGCTCTACGGTGGCGCGCTGGTGCTGCTGATGTCGTTCCCGCTGCGCAACCCCCGCCTGCGGGCGATCACGCTGAGGGTGTCGTCGCCTGCGGAGTGACCTCGGCCGCGCCACGGCCGATCGCCACGTCACCGCGACGGTGCAGCGAGTACTCGCTCAGGCTCGTCTCGATCGCCTTCGTGTACGGCAGGAAGATCAGGGCGATCGCACCGATGACGGCGAAGATGATCGGGACGCCCGCGGTTGCCATCCGGATGCCGAACTGGGCGGTCTCGGATTGCAGGTCGGCGTTCTGGTCGTAGCCGTAGGCCGAGATCACCCACATGAAGATCGCGGTCTGCGTGCCGATCAGCGGTGCCGACAGCAGGGTGCGCAGCGCGATGAACGAGCCCGTCTTACGCACGCCGGTGGCGCGCTCATTGTCGTCGATCAGCGCCCCGTCCAGGGCGATGCCCGCGGTGCTCATGGTGAACCGACCAGCCATGAGCACGACGTAGCACAGCAGCACCTGCCACCACGCCGTCACCCAGAACAGGGCGGCAAGGCCCACCACATAGGGCACCAGTCCGATGAAGATGCTGGTGCGGCTGCCGAACCGCTTGATCATGCGTGCGAACAGCGGCAGGGCGAGCAGCACGACCCCCATCGAGCCGGTGTCGGCGATCGTCGCCTCGGTGCCGGTGCTGCGCACGACATGGTCCATGAAATACAGGAAGGCGGTGAAGTACATGCCCATCGGCGCCATCGCCGTGGCCGTGAATGCGGACCAGGCCCAGAACGCCCGCATCCGGAAGATCGTCTTCGCATCGGCCTTCAGCTGCGCCCATGTGACCGCTTCCTCGCCGGCGTCGCCCTGCTCGTACAGTTCACGCCGATCCTTCAGAGCGATCAGCGGGATCAGATAGAGCACGCCGTTCAGCAGCACGACCCCCATCAGCAGCACCGCGATCGTGGTCCGCTCAGTGATGGCATCCCCCACCAGCAGCTGGGTCGCGACGATCGTCGCGAACGCCGAGGCGATGTTGCCGATCCAGGTCTTGCCGACCTCGACGTCGATGCGGTCCTCGCGCGTTGGCGCCGCCAGGAAGATGCAGCTGGTCGCAGAGATGACGTAGAACGTCGCCGCGACGTCGAAGAGGAACAGTTCGAACAGGAACACCCCGAGGATGACCGCTTCCGGCCAGGAGGGATCAGTCCATGCCATCGCCACCAGACCGAGCAGCATGAACGGCACGGTGATCCGCATGACGCGCAGGAACTTGCCCTTCTTCGGCTTGTAGCGCATCTTGTCGAGGATCACGCCGAAGATGGGGTCGTTGATGATGTTCCACAGGTTGAAGGCGAGATACACCCAGCCGACGTACTTCGGGTCGAGCCCGATCACGTCGGTGTAGAACTTCACGTACACGTTGTGGATGACGACGGTCGACACCCAGCTCGCGGGCAGCGGCGTCGCCAGCAGTGCCTTCTGCTTGAACGTGAGCGCCATGGCTCACTTCACCGTCAGTTCGAAGTCACCTTCTGCTGCCGGCACGCTCACCCACGACCCGGTTCGCGTCGCTTCAGTCGCCGCACCGTTGCGGAGGGCGGTGACCTGACCGCTGGGCGCGAAGAACACCGACGGCTCCGCTGTTGCAGCTCCCCGCCACCGCGCGTGCAGCGTGTCCGCCGTGGCGCGCCATTGCACGCCGTCGCCGGCGAAGGCGATCGGCCGGGGTCGGGTCAGGCTCGCTGCCGCCTCAGAGCCCGCGAATCCCTCTTGCCAGCACCAATAGGTCCATGACCAGCCCCGTTCGTCGAACAGATCCTGCAGGAAAGTGGCGTGACCGGTGACGCCGGGACCCAGATCGAGCGCACCCCACTCACCAACGATCACCGGCATGCCGAGACGATCGGCGGTCTCGGCATGACGGGCGAAGATGGTTCCGGCCCTGGTGTTGCTCGACAGAGCGATCGCCGGGGTGTCGACTGTGAGGTCGTATCCGTGCGGTGAGTAGACCTCGTTCGCGTCGCCGAGCGCGGGCTGCCCCGAGGGGATGCCCATGTTGGCGAAGTATGAGTGCTCGCGCAGGATGAGACTGATCGGGTCGACGGAGCGGATGCTGTCGCGCACGCGCACCATGAGCGGCGCGACGGCTTCGTTCTCGAAAGCCGCGACGAGCGGCTGCACGGCGTCGCCGACCGCACGGTACACCTCCGGATCGTCGAGTCGTCCCAGCTGCGCGAACTTCGCCTCGTTGTCGGCGAAGTCGGCGAACACCTGCTCCGGGTCCTGTCCGGTGACGGTCGCGAACGCGCCGATCAGCGCGGCGAAGGTCTCTGGTGCCTGGCTGCCCGGCGTGGGCTCGTTCAGCAGGTCGTAGCCAACGACAGCAGGGTGATCGTGCAGGCGGGTGGCGACGTGCGCCCACATCGCGGCGAATCGATCCTGCAGGCCGATGCCACCCGGACCCCCTGCGTTCGACCAGAACCGATCGAGCGCCTCGTGCACCGCGGGGCTGGCCAGGTACGCGTCGCTCCACAGCTCGGTGGCGGAGAACTCCTGATCGGTGAGTGTCGCCCAGGTCGGAGCGCCGTCGCTGAAGGCCTGCGAGTAAAGATCCTGGTGGGAGTCGAGCACCGCCAGCATCCCGGCCCCGTGAATGAGGTCGAGCTGGCTGCGCACCCAGTCCAGGTAATCGTCGTCATAGCGGCCCGGCTCGGGCTCGACCGCGGCCCAGATCACACCGAGGCGGATCAGAGTGAATCCCCTGGCGGCGAGATCGGCGATGTCATCCGGGGTCCACTCGCCGCGGAACCCTCGGTCGCTGAAACTGCCAGCGGGCCGCTGGTTGCCCTTGGCCACCAGGTTGATCCCGTGCAGCACACGGTGCCGCCCGCTCGCGTCCCGCAGCTTATGTCCGTCTGATCGCAACTTCATCGTCGCCTCCGTCATTGGTTGCTAAGAACATACACGGAACTGGGTCGATCGTCCCAGTCCCGACGGATGGGCGGACGCGAAAGCGAGGCGCGCCCCAGAAGTCGCACAGCAACAGGCGCAGACGACGAAAGCCCTCCGAGTGATCGGAGGGCTTTCGCTTGTTGTTGTGACCCCAGCGGGATTCGAACCCGCGTTACCGCCGTGAGAGGGCGGCGTACTAGGCCGCTATACGATGGGGCCGTCCGGCCTTTCAGGCCGTCCTTGCAACCGTTCAAGTATGCCATGGCATTTCCGACGATTCCAAATCGGGGTGCAGCCTGCGGGCACCACGGGCGTGTCGCGGCAGGGGGCTTGCTCTGTGCGACTCCCCGGAGTTGACTGCGGGAATGCGCATCACCAAACACGAGCATGCCGCGCTGCGCCTCGAACACGCGGGCCAGACGCTGCTCATCGATCCCGGGACGTTCACCCCTCCCCTGGACGGACTGTCCGATGTGGTGGGGGTCGTCATCACCCACGAACACCCCGACCATTGGACAGCCGCACATCTGGAGCAGATCCGGCTGGCGGCTCCAGGTGTGCCGATCCTGAGCACGGCCGTCGTCGCCGCGGCAGCGGAGCATGAGGTAACCATCGTCGCCCCAGGAGAGACCCACAGCGCCGGCGCGTTCACCCTGCGGTTCTTCGGGGGCGAGCACGCCGTCATCCACTCGTCACTGCCGCAGGTGCGCAACGTCGGCGTGCTCGTGAACGAGGAGTTGTACTATCCCGGTGATTCGTACGCGGTTCCCGAGGACGTCGCCGCGCCGACCCTGGCTGCACCTCTCGGAGCGCCGTGGCTGAAGATCGGCGAGGCGATGGACTTCGTGCTCGCGATCGCGCCGCGCCGCTGTTTCGGCACGCACGACATGACGCTCTCGCCGATCGGCCGCAACATGCACCGCCAGCGCCTGCAGTGGGCGACGGAGCAGAACGGTGGAGAGTTCTTCGAGCTCGATCCGGGAATGTCGTTCGAGGTCTGACGGCGCCGCCTACTGGGCTGCACGCACGCGCAGTTCGCGAGCGAGCTCGTCGCGCTGCTCGATCACCAGGCGGCGCAGCGCCCCGGGTGCATCGACATTCTGCTCGAGCCAGGCGTCCACGGCATCGGTCGTCTCGCTCTCAGGGAACAGCCCCAGAACGAGCCGCCGCGCGAGTTCGATGCTGCGGTCGGCCCACGCGCCGCGCAGACGCGCGAAGTACTCGTCATCGAAGCCCGCGATGAGGTCACGGCGCCCGCCGGCCCTGAATCCGCCGATCGTCGCCGACAGGTGGTCGTTGCTCAGCGTCAGGTCGTTCCACGCCGACTCCCACGCGGCTGCGCGGATCGCCACATCGGGGCGGGATGCCAGTGTTCGGATCTCGGCCGTGCGTCCGGCCGCCGTGTCGTCGGCGCTGCGCTCTGCCGTGATGTCACCGGCATCTGCGTGCCCCGTCGTGGCCAGAGCGGTCAGCAGCAGCCACCGCAGGTCGGCATCCATCGGCAGTCCCTGCGGCGCATCGCCGTCGAGGATCGCCCGCACCTGCACCGCGCGCGAGTCGTCGTACGCCGAGGCGCCTGCGAATGCGCGCGCCCACGAGAGCTGGGCGTCTCCCCCGGCATCCGCGGCCTGCATCGCCGACCAGGTCGCATCCACCCACGCCCGGCGCTCGTCGCTGCGCGAGGCATCCGCCGCATAGTTCTCGATGGCGAACTCGGCATTCATCAGCACGGCCCCGAGCAGTCCCACATTCGACTCCCCCGGCGCATGGCGGCGCACGATCTCGAGGTAGCGCTCGACGGCGAGTTCGCCGTCGCGGGTGGCGTTCCACAGCGATGACCAGACCAGTCCGCGCACGAGGTCGTCGGAGAGCGTTGACAGCGACTCCGTGACGGAGGCGAGTGAGTGCTCATCGAGGCGGATCTTCGCGTAGGTGAGGTCATCGTCGTTGAGCAGCGTCAGATCAGCATCCGGAATCTGCACCTCGGTGCGCTCCTGATCGATGCGCACATCGATTCGCTCGCGCAGCACGAGGGCGCCGTCAGTGAGGTCGTACAGGCCCACGCGCAGACGATGTGGGCGCGGCGCGACAGCGCCGCTGTCCTGCACCAGAACGCGTCCTCCGTCAGCATCCGACTCCAGCCACAGCGTCGAGACGCCGCTGGTCTCGAGCCATGCGCGCGACCAGGCGCGCAGGTCTTCTCCTGAGACGGCCTCGAGCTCATCGAGCAGATCGTCGAGCGTGGTGTTGCCGAAGGCGTGTGCGGCGAAGTAGCGGCGGGCACCCTCGAAGAACGCCTCCTCTCCGACGAACGCGACCAGCTGCTTGAGTACGGATGCGCCCTTGGCATAGGTGATGCCGTCGAAGTTCAGCTTGGCCGCCTCGAGATCGGGGATGTCGGCGACGATCGGGTGCGTGGTCGGCAGCTGATCCTGGCGATATGCCCACGACTTGCGGCTGTTCGCGAATCGGGCCCAGGCATCGGTGAAGCGAGTAGCCGCGACGGAGACGTGCGTGCCCATGTAGTCGGCGAACGACTCCTTGAGCCAGAGGTCATCCCACCAGCGCATCGTGACGAGATCGCCGAACCACATGTGCGCCATCTCGTGCAGGATGGTATTCGCCCGGCCGCCGCGCTGCGCATCGGTGGCGGCACCGCGACTGATGTAGGCCTCGGTGAACGTGACCAGGCCAGGGTTCTCCATCGCGCCGAGGTTGTACTCGGGCACGAAGATCTGGTCGTACTTGCCCCAGGGGTAGGGGTAGGCGAACGCATCGGTGAAGAAATCGAGCCCCTGGCGGGTGATCTCGATGATCTCGTCGCCCTCGAGGTACTCGGCGAGCGACGCACGGCACAGCACCCCGAGGGCGATGTGCTGGTCGTCGCGCGACCACTCGCCGTCGAGTCGGGCGTACGGCCCTGCGGCGACAGAGGTGATGTAGCTCGAGATCGGCAGGGTCGGTGCGAACTCCACGCACTGCACGCCGATGCCCTCGGTGATCTTCGCCGGCGACTGATTCGACAGCACGTGCCATCCGGCAGGCGCAGACACTTCGAAAGTGAACGCGGCCTTCATATCTGGCTGCTCGAAGCACGCCATCACGCGGCGCGAGTCGGCCGGTTCGTACTGCGTGTACAAGTAGGTCTCGCCGTCGACCGGATCCTCGAAGCGGTGCATGCCCTCACCGGAGCGGCTGTAGGCGGCGACGGCCTCGATGCGCACGGTGTTCTCGCTCGCCAAGCCGTCGAGCCGGATGCGGGCGCCGTCGTAGCGCACCTCGCGGTCCTCATCGTTGACGATGACCTTCGCCACCGACTCGCCGATGAAGTCGAGCCACGTCTCGGCGACTTTCGCGTCGAACGTCAGTGTCGTGGTGCTCGGGAATCCCGTGCGCGCGTGCTCGGGGGCGCCGGTGAGGTCGAGCTCGACGCGCACATCCCGCAGCGTGATGGATGCGGCGCGCTGGGCGGTCTCTTCCCTGGTGAGGTTCGCGGAGACGTTCGGGGAGTTCATCCCCCCATCGTGTCACGACAGCCCCGCTCACGCTTTGCGTCTCGTGGCGCGCGTTCCGCCGATCGCCGCAGATGTGTCAGCGGGTCGCGTGGGCCGCGACCGCATCGACCTTCGACAGCGCCTGCTCAAGATCGGCGAGCAGGTCCTCGACGTTCTCGAGACCGATCGACAGCCGCACGATGTCGGCTCCAGGGCGCGCGTCGGGCGCGACAGGGCGGTGGGTCAAGGCAGCCGGATGCTGCAGCAGCGAGTCCACCCCGCCAAGCGACACGGCGTGCGTGAACAGGCGCACCGAGCCGGTGAGCGCCTCCGCCGCGGCGTATCCGCCGGCAAGACGGATGGCGATCATTGCGCCACCGCCGCGCATCTGTCGGCCGACGAGGCCGCGGGTGTCATCCAGTTCGGGGTAGCGCACCTCGAGCACGGCGGAGTTGTCCTGCAGCTTCGCCGCCACGATGCGGGCCGAAGCCTGCTGCGCCTGCACCCGAATCGGAAGAGTCGCCAGCCCCCGGTGCAGCAGATACGCACCGAGCGGGTGCAGCAGCGAGCCCGTGATGGCCCGCACGCGGCGCAGCGCCTCTGCGGTCTGCTCGGAGCAGGCGATGACACCCGCGATCACGTCGCCGTGCCCGCCGATGTACTTGGTCGCACTGTGCAGCGACATCGCGGCTCCCAGATCGAGCGGGTTCTGCAGCAGCGGCGTGGCGAAGGTGTTGTCGACCATCACCGGCACGCCGCCGGCCTGCGCGACGACAGCGGCGATGTCGACGAGATCGAGAGTGGGGTTGGCCGGCGTCTCGAGGATGACCAGGCCAGTATCGGGTCGGATGCTGGCTGCCACCTCGTCCTCATGACAGAAGGTGACTTCGGCGCCGAGCAGACCGGAATCGAGCAGATGATCGGTGCCGCCGTAGAGCGGGCGGACGGCCACGATATGCCGCTTGCCGGCGCCGGTGGTGTGCGAGAGGATCGCCGCGGTGGTGGCGGCCATACCAGAGGCGAAGGCGACAGAAGCCTCAGCGTGCTCGAGTTCGGCGAGGGCTTCTTCGAAGCGGGCGACAGTGGGGTTCCACAGTCGCGCATAGACGTTGCCGCCGTCGGGCAGGGGGTGTCCGCCGTTCGCCATCGACTCGTACGAGTCACCGCCGTGCAGGATGTCTGGCAGCGGATTGGTGGATGACAGATCGATCGGAGCCGCGTGCACGCCCAGCGCGGCGAAGTCGGAGCGGCCGGCGTGGACGGCGACGGTATCGGGATGCAGCGGCTTGTCGGACATGCGCTCATCCTGCTCCAGTCCACAGCTCAGTGCCAGCGAGATCGTCGCGCATGCGGTTCTCGTCGGTCTATGTTGTTCAGTGAACAACGAACGGCGGATATCGGAGCGAAAATTGGTCGCAGCACAGCACAGCGCAAGCGGCGTGGATGCCCTGGATCTGCGCATCCTCGGTGCCGTGATCGAGCACCAGGACGCCTCGGTGAAAGAGATCGCCGCTGGTCTCGGCATCCCGGCATCCACCTGCGCATTCCGACTGCGCACACTGCGCGGTCGTGGCATCCTCTCCGCACCGCGTGTGCATGTCGACCCGACGGCCGTCGGGTCCCCCGTACAGGCGATGATCCGCGTGCGGCTCGGCAACCACAACAAGGTGGGAGTCGATGCACTGTTCGACGCGCTGACGGAGACGACCGGCGTGCTGCAGGTCTTCCACATCGCCGGCGCAGATGACTTCCTGGTGCACGTGGCCGTGTCGGATGCCGCAGCGCTGCGCGACATCGTGCTGGAGAAGATCACCGTGCACGAGATCGTGCGCGCCACCGAGACGCAGCTCGTCTTCGAGCTGCGCGAGGGCGCCGGAGTCGTGCCGAGGCCAGGAATGTGATCGGATGCCGTTCACATGATCGAATGCTGACATGACGCAAGGAGAGAGCATGCGACCGTATCTTGACAAGGCTGCCCCGGAGATCTGGAAGGCGGCATCCGCCTATTCGGCAGTGGTCGGTCAGGAGGCCGACCGTCTGGGCCTGACGCTGCAGGAAGCGGAGCTGATCAAGGTGCGGGCCTCTCAGCTGAACGCCTGCGCGTTCTGCCTTGATCTGCACTCGCGCGAGGCGCGAGAGGCCGGCGTCACTCAGCAGAAACTCGACCTCCTGCCGGCCTGGCGGGAATCGACGCTTTACACCGAGCGCGAACGTGCCGTGATCGCCGTCGCCGAGGCCTCGACGCGCCTGCCGCTCAGCGAGGAGCACAAGGCCGATCTCTCTGGAGCACGCAGCGTGCTGGGCGACGACACGTTCGTGGCCGCGGAGTGGGTGGCCCTGACGATCAACATGTTCAACCGCGTCTCGATCCTCAGCGAGCACCCGGTGCGACCGCGGGATTCGGAGGGCAAACCTCTCACCCGTTGAGGGTGACATTCCGGTATGCCGGTAGACACGTTCTCTGAGCTGAACGTAGGCTGACCGCGACATTTGCGTCTCAGGGGGCCCAGACCATGCAGCGTCGCAGCAAACTGCTTGCCGGCATCACATCGATCCTGCTCGTGTTCGCGTCGATCTTCGTCGGGGCGGTTCCCGCCTCTGCCGCCGACACGGCCGCCTACGGGATCAGCAAGAGCGTGGTGGAGTCCGGACCGTTCGGCCCCGGCGACACGATCACGTACCAGATCACCGTCAACTGCTCTTCCACAAACCAGGGCGGCTGCGACGACACAGTGTTGAGCGACGCGCTCCCTGAGCCGCTGATGCTCAACCCGAGCATCACACCTGCGGTGACCGTGCAGTTGAACGCCGCCGCGGGACAGCCGGTCGGAGAGTATGACCTCGCCATCGACACCGACGAGAACAGCTTCACCGTCAAGCCCGCTGCTGATCTGAGCGCTTCCCCGGCGACGTGGCCTGGTGGCAACAGCATGACGATCACTGTCAACGCCATGGTCAAGCCCACCGCCGACGGCACCTGGGATGGGCAGAGCGTCAGGAACACCGCGAACGTCGATGGCGCCAACGCCCCGCCCGCGAGCGCTCCCGCCGATGTCACCCTGGCCATTGAGACGACCCTGCTCCCGTCCATCGAGAAGACCGTCAGCCCCTCCGGCACGCTGCCGGCCGTGCCGGCTCAGCCCATCGACTGGACAGTCACACCTGGCAACAACTCGAACCAGAACGTCGACACGATCGTGGTGCAGGATCCGATCAACCCGCCCGGCGACTTCGACGGCTATCTCGACATCACGGGCTACGACGTGACCGAACCGCCAGGCACCACCGCGACCACTACCGAGTACTGGGTGAATGGCGGATGGACGGAGACCGCCCCCACTCCGATCTCCGACGCCGGTGGCATCCGCATCACGTTCACCGGGGACTTCGCGCCGGAGGCGACCGGCGAGGTCGTGGTCCACACCGTCACCAACGAGACGGTCACTGACATTCCCGACGGTGAGCACGTGACCGTCACCAACGACGCGTCCAGCACTGTGTCGAAGAACGGCACGACCAGCGATCCCGTCACCGACGACGCGAGCATCATCCTCGCGCAGCGCAAGCCCGACGTCACGATCGAGAAGTCCTTCGCAGACAACACGCTGGTCAGTGGCCAGAGCACGACGGCCAACATCAAGGCCACTGTCGGCGAACAGAACGTGCAGACCCTCACCATCACCGAGCCGTCTGCAGGCAGCGCCACCTTCACCGAGCAGGGCCTCAGCTTCGACGGATTCGGCGACGGGATCGAATGGCCGGTCGCAGCGACCGCAGCCGAGATCACGTACAACTACTCGGACTGCGACTCGACGACCGAGTCGACGACGACGAAGAACACCCTGCCGGCTCCCCAGAACGGCTGCACAGTCGAGTCGTTCACCGTGGTGTACTCAGCAGAGGGCGACGACATCGTCTCGGGCGCCTACGCGACGCTCCCCCTCGACGTCACCGCGCTGCCCACCGAGGACGCTGTCGCGAGCACCAACGTCGTCGACACCGAGGTCGAGAACACCCGCGGCCAGACCGGTGAGGACGACGCGTCGGCCCCATTCACGATCGCTCCGCTCACGCTCGACACTTCAGTGACGAAGGCGATCACCCCTGACACCGTCTGGGGTGTTCCCGGCACCGATGCCGACATGACTCTGACCGGCAACGTCACGCCCGAATCGACGGCGGGCTCTGAGAAGCTCGTCATCTCGGATCCTGCGTTCCCCGCGCTCGACACCCCCTTCTGGAACAACTTCACTGCCACCGAGATCGACAACACCGACATTCCGGAGTGCACCACGCTGACCGTGCGCTACTGGCCGAAGTCGACGAACGGCGACTGGACCGACTTCCCGGACGCCACGGAGATCCCAGGCCCGCAGGCCCTCTGGTCCTACCAGATCCCGGCCGAACTGCAGGACGATATCGGCGGGATCCAGTTCGAGTACCTGCCGATGGATTCTGCGAACTGCCCCGACCTGCTTGCCCCCGGCTTCACCGTGGTCACGCACGTCGGCATCGAGGTGACCCAGCCGCAGGAGCAGCAGGCCACCTTCACCAACACAGCGCAGTCCCTCGTCGACAATCCGGATGCCGGCGGCGAGAAGACCGACACCGCGGCCGACGACATCACAGTCCTTCCCATCGACGGCGATGGTCCCGGCGCGGACTTCCTTGAGAAGGAGTGGACGCCGGACGATGACGTGCCTGCACTCTCCGCCGGAGTGCGCACCGCGCGTCTGTGGTGGTCGACCGACGGTCTGAACATCACCGAGATGACGCTGACCGATATCTCGGAGACCGAGGATCCGACCGCCACCGTCGACTCGGTGTACGACGCCTTCGACCTGGTTCGCATCGACCCCATCACACCTCAGACCGATCCATTGATCGTGAACGACGAGATCACCGAGGTGTCGCTGTATCTCGCCGACGAAGGCTGGACGAACATCACCGACCAGGCTTGTGCTGACGGCTGCGACGGAGCATTCGGCGGCTACACCCTGACCGACGAACAGAGCGCGGATGCCCTCGCTGTGCGCGTCGTGCTCACCGAGAAGGTCGAAGGCGCAGGCGTCGGGTCCTCGTACGAGCGTCGCCCGTTCGACCTCGACTTCCGCGTGCGTGACACGCTTCGCGGCGATCCCGACCAGTGGGTGCTCGGCGACCTGCACAGCTACACCTACAACACCGATCAGACCGGCCTGGTCGACAACACCGCCAGCGCGCATGGCGTCAACGAGTCCACCGGAGTCGACGACGTCGACGTCGCGAACGACACGATCCTGATCGTCGACCAGCCCATCAACGCCGATCTGAAGAAGGAGTTCGACCAGGATCAACTCGGTCTGCCGGATCCAGGTGGCGATGTGGCTCCCTCTGACTACCCGCTGATCAGCGCGACCATCACGGCGACCAACGGGTCAGCGGCTCGGGTGTCGGGCATGGTGATCGACGAGCCGACCGCAGGTGAAGCGCTGGAAGACACGGTCTTCGACACGTTGAATCTGTACGACATCGACGCCATCGTGCGGCCCGCCGGGATCAGTGAGGCTGAGACCACTGTCACCCTCACCCGTGGCGCGGCAACCCAGGACTACACCTACGCCGAGGCGCTCGCGCTGGGACCCGATGATCTGAGTGACGTCACAGCAGTGTCCGTCGCCTTCCGCTCCGCCGACGGCGCGGCAGCCATCCCGTCGACCGCGCAGGGAAAGGTGACCTTCACCTGGCAGCTGCGCGACGCACTGCGCTCCGCACCAGGAACGGCAGTCACGGTCACTCCGGACGGCGACACTCTGATCAACAACACGCACACGCAGCTCGAAAGCCCCGTTCTCGACGACTGCACCGACAACCGATGCGGCACAGGAGCGGCCGATGCCAGCGATGAGTTCATCGTTGTGGATGCGAGCTACTCGATCACGACGACCAAGGTGATCGACCCCGAGTCCATCTACGAGGATGAGTCGAAGGCGTACACGACCACGCTCGGCGGCCGCCCGAACGGCACCGCCCGCACCACCCTGTTCACCCTCACTGACAAGACCCCGACGTTCTGGAACACGATGGACTTCACTGGTGCGCAGATCGTGGTGCCGGCGCCAGTGAACCAGGTCGCGATGGACGTGCTCGTCGGCACTGTGTTCACCTCGGTCGGCGGCGCCCTCGTCGAGACGTGCAACGGCCTGCCGATCACCGACTCGTCGGCCTGCTGGCAGCTGGGCGACTGGGTCGACGCGACTCCCGGCGACACGGAGGTCTTCGATCTGCCGTCTGCCGTCACTGACCCCGACACCGTCGTGGGCGTGCGTTTCCGCGCGCAGCAGGTCGATGACGCCGACGTGGTGCAGCAGTGGGAGCGCCCCTACAACCCCCAGCTGAACTTCGAGCTGTCCACCGATCGCAGAGAGTACCTCCGCAGCGACCCGGCCGTCCTCGTATCGACCACACGCCCCGATCTGCAGCCGAATCCCGACGAGTCCGACCTCGGCGTGATCAGCGACGACGTGCAGTCGTACAGCGAAGCGCAGTTCGGCAGCCAGACCTTCACCGAGACCGGCCACGAGGCAGCATCCACGAAAGTGCTGCACCGCCCCAACGCTGTGAAGATCACCAAGACGCGAGGTGCATCGGCGCTAGTAAGCCCCAGTGGGACGATCCCGTACGTCATCACGGTGACGAACACCGGGCAGTGGGACATGACCGGCTTCCACCTTGTGGACCAGGTGGAGACCGATGCCAACGGCTCACTGCTCGTCGAGCCCGATCCCACGGCATACACGTTCACGCTGACCGGCAGTGGAGCGCCGACGGGCGATCCAGGCTTCACAGCATCGCTCGACGAGACCACGGGCGAGCTCAGCATCGATGGGCCCGCTGACTTCGTCTTCGAGGCCGGCTGGACGCTCACGGTGAACGCGCCGCTGAAGTTCCGCGACGACGTCACTCCTGACACCGTCGTGAACAACGAGGTGACCGTGACGTCGGACCGCCTGTTCGAGACGTGCGAGGGCACCACGGTCGTCGACGGCAAAGACCTCACTGCGAAGCCCGTCGAGAACGGAGTCGCCGACTGCTCAGCGGACACCGAGGTCGCACCGCTCGCCTCCGCCACGATCGCTGCGAAGAAGTACGTCAAGGGCGTGGATGCCGGTGACCCGGCCATCCCTGGCGACGACGATCTCGGAGTGCTGAATGTCACCGGCGATGCCGCGGCATGCGACGCCAGCCAACCGGGTGTCACCGACGACGGCTACTACTCGTACCCATGTGCCCCGATCACGCGGCCGGGCGGCACCGAGCAGTGGCGTCTGGATTTCACGAACACCGGCAACACCAGCGCCCGTGTCGTCGCATCTCTCGACACGCTCCCGACGGTCGGTGACCAGGGCGTGATCGTGCCGGGTGATCGCGGGTCTGAGTTCCCCGTGACACTGACCAGCACTCTGACCGCGAACTTCGACAGCCTGATCGACAGTGCGCACGCGACTCACAAGATTCTTCTCTCCCCTCAGCAGCTCAGTCAGGCCTGCAACACCAACGCCATCAAGGTCTACACCGAAGGGACCGCCGAAGATCCGAGCTGTGACTTCGACTGGCACGAGGCCACCGACGCAACGCCGCCGGCCACCCTGCAGGGTGCTCGCAGCGTCCTGCTGGTGCTCGTATACAGCAATGACGACGATCTGTCGCCCGCCCCCGGCCTGCGCCCCGGCGAGACGCTGCGGCTGACCTTCGACACGCAGACGCCGTACCAGCTTCCTGCCGCGTCCGCGGTTGAGGACGGGCTGCCGGTCGCCTGGAACTCGTTTGCGACGGCTTCGCGTTCGAATGCGACAGTCACCCAGCAGGAGCGCCCGTCGCTTGTGGTCGAGCCGCAGAAGGTCGGCGTGGCCACGTCGACCGGTCAGCTGCTGCTGCAGAAGTCGGTGGACGCGCCCGATTTCTCGGTCGGCATCGATCTGCCGACCGAGTATCCGATGCTGGTGAGCTGCACCTCGGGTGGCGAGGAGGTGACGCTGCTGCACGCCGATGGGTCGGATGCCAGTCGCCCGTCGGTCGACGCCGACGGCACCGTGCTGGTCTACGACAGCACGACAGGGCCCGTGAACCTGCCGCTGTTCGCGACGTGCACGGTCGTCGAGGATCCAGTGATCCCCGGCGTGACTGTGACGGTCGATCCGCAGGACGGCGTCACAGCCGAGCGCGACATCGCACAGGATGACGCGGTCTGGGATCCGTACACTGGTGACGTCGAGGCAGCATCGTTCGAGATCACGAACACGTACGCAGCCGGCGGATTCACCGTCGAGAAGTCCGTGGACGATGGCGGGGCTGAGAACCAGGACGGCACAGCCATCGCCTACGACCGCACGTACAGCTTCGAAGCCAGCTGCACGTATCTCGACCAGGAGGCGATTCCGGCAGGCGACCTCGAATTCACCCTCGAGGACGGCGAGAGCAAGACGTTCTCCAACATCCCGGCCGGCGCGGACTGCACCGTGACCGAGACCGACGCCGGTGGCGCTGCGAATACGACAGTCGTCATCACTGAGAACGGCACTGCCGGCGATCCTGAGGCCGGATCGGAGGCATCGTTCACGATCCTCCCCTACGCTTCGGGATCCACCATCGCGCTGACCACGGTCGGCTATGAGAACGTCTACACGGTCGGCGCTGTCGAGGTCACGAAGGTGATCGCCGGGTCCGGCGGAGGCGCCTGGGGCGGCAGCACCTTCACGGTCGGGATGACATGCACGCTGGACGGCGCGACGCCGAACCCGGTGTTCGAGGGATCCACGACGCTGAGTCGTGATGATCCGACCTGGACGGTCTCGAACCTGCCGACCGGCGCGACGTGCGTCGTCACCGAGACCGAGAGCGGCGGTGCCAACGACTCCAGCGGCAGCGTCACGGTGACCGTCGGCGATGACGTCACCGCTCCTGTCGAGGCGAACATCACCAACACGTTCACCGTCGGCTCCCTGCAGGTGCAGAAGGCTCTCGACGGCGCCCCCGCGAACGCCCTCGATCCGGCAACGACGTTCGAGTACGAAGTGAGCCTCGTCTGCACCCGCCAGGTGAACGGCGAGGCCGTCGATGTCGCAGTCCCCGGCGGCGCGACTCGCACGATCATCGGCGCCGGCACTGCCCTCTACGAAGGGCTGCCCACCGGAGCTTCCTGCACTGTCAGCGAGACCGACGACGGGCACGCCACTGGCCACACGATCAGCCCTGACCAGCCGGTGACGATCGGTGAGGGCGCTTCACCGGTCGTCGTGACGGTCACGAACGAGTTCGCGAACGGTGCGATCTCGGTCGAGAAGACAGTGGATGCCCCGGATGGCTTCCCCGTGCCGGCCGAGTTCACAGCCACCGTGTCGTGCACCTGGCAGGGCGCCGCAGTGCCGCTTGTCGACGACGGTGCCGTCACGATCGTTCCTGGTGAGGCACCTGTCGTGATCGACGATGTGCCGGTGGGCTCAGTGTGCGCCGTGGCTGAGGACGACGCCGGTCAGACCGGTACGACGATCACGCCGTCGGAGATCACAGTCACGGAGACCGACCAGACCTTCGCCTTCGAGATCGAGAACACCTACGAGTGGGCCTCGCTCGAGGTGGGCAAGGTGCTGCAGTCGACCAGCCCGTACGTGCCGACGCAGTTCGAGTTCTCGGTCGTCTGCACCTATCAGGGTGAGACGGTCGTCGACGAGACGTTCACGCTTGACAGCGGCGAGACCGAGACGATCACGGGGATCCCGGCGCGTTCGGAGTGCACCGTGACCGAGACAGACGATCGCGGAGCGGATGGCACGCTTACCGAGGCGGATGTGCCAGGAGCCGACGGAGAGAACGCACCGCAGATCGATCAGGAGACCCGCACCGTCGTGATCCCCGAGATGCAGCCGGACAGCACGGCCGTCATCAACACGGTCACCTACACGAACCTGTTCGACTCGACGGCGATGGTGCTCGTGAAGGAGTTCGAGGGGGCCGGTGCAGACCAGTACGGCCTTGACCAGACCTTCACTTTCACCGTCACCTGCACCTATGCAGATGAGGTGGTGCTCGATGCGCAGGTCGAGCTGAATGCCCAGAACGGCTGGTCCTCAGCGGTTCAGGACGTCGTAAAGGGCTCCGCGTGCACGGTTGTCGAGGACGACCTGAACGGCGCTGACGCCGTGGTGATCGAGCCGAATGACGGTGAGGACACCTCGGTCGGCGTAGGCATCGTTCCGGAGGAGGGCGGTCTCGTGACGGTCACGGCGACGAACTGGTACCTCACGGGCTCGCTCGAGGTCACCAAGACCTTCGCCGGTGACGGCGCCGAGAAGTTCGGCACGTCGGCCTATGAGCTCAGCCTGGTCTGCCTGCGCGACGGCGAAGCCGTCGACATCCCGGACGGACGCATCCGCATGGTGAGTGCGGACTCGCCCACCGCCTTCTGGGAGAACCTGCCCACCGGCGCGAACTGCCGCCTCACCGAGGTGGATGCCGGCGGAGCCAACTCGACGGAGATCCTCGACGCCGATGGCGATGTCGTCGCCGGAGACGGTGAGAGCTACACGTTCACCGTCGAGACGGATCCGACGATCCTGAGTGTCGACGACCAGCCGCAGCCCGGGTTGGAAGTGCGCAACACCTTCAACCTCGCCCAGGTGTCTGTGACGAAGGCGGTCGAGTCCGAGGCAGTGGATGCTGACGGCGAGCCAGTCCTGTACGGACCGTTCGACGTGACGCTGGCCTGCATCTGGGACGAGCAGCAGGTCACTGCCCTCGAGCCGATGACGCAGTCGATCGCCGACGGCGAGACGGTCACGTGGACCGAACTGCCGGAAGGCGCCGACTGCAGGGTCACCGAGACCGATGCGGCCGGCGCCGAGAGCACCACGATGGTCGTCACAGAAGCGGGCGCCTCAGGCGATCCGCAGGCGGCGACCACGACTGCACTCGCACCGCTGCCGAACACGGACGCAGAGAACCAGAGCTCTGTGGCCATCACGAACACGTTCGGTGTGGCAGCCCTGAGCATCTCGAAGATCGTGGACGGATCGGCGGCGTCGACCGTGACCCGCACGTTCCCCGTCGACGTGATGTGTGTGCTGATCGACCCGTCGCATCCCGAGCCCGGACTCGTCGTGCACGACGCGACCTATCGGATCGGTGGCCCGGATCGGCTGACCGCCGACATCGAGAACCTGCCGGCCGGCAGCGAGTGCACCGTCACCGAGACGGATGCCGGTGATGCCGACCGCACCACGATGACGGTCGACGGCGAGGAGCAGAACGGCACCACCGGGTCGGTCACGCTGGCATCCGGCCACGTGTCGATCTCGTTCACGAACACGTTCATCGCGCCGCTGCCGGCGACAGGTGCCGAGTTCCGCAACATCGCGATCGCGACGACGCTCGGAATCGGACTGCTGGTGATCGGACTGATACTGATCGCGTCGAAGCGCCGCCGTCGACTGAGCTGACACCCGGTACGACGAGAACGGCCCCGCGGATCAACGTCCGCGGGGCCGTTCTCATCGACTTGACGCGTTCGCCTGAGCGCCGAGCTACTCGCGCGGTCGCAGCCGAACCGTCGGCAGCGGCGGGGCGGGCAGCGGCGGACGCTGGCCCGGTGCGAACGGTCCGAACAGCTCGGGCTTGCCGACATCATGCGGATCGGCCGCTTCGAACCCCAGTTCCGCCTGGTAGCGGCGTCGGAACTCGACGATCTCGTCGTGGCTGCGCCCGACGAAGTTCCACCACATCACGATCTGCTCATTCAGTGGCACCCCGCCCAGCAGGATCGCCCTGGCACCGGCGGCGCCGGCGGTGATATGCAGTGTGTCGGCACCGGCCGGCACGTAGCCGAGTTCACGATGGGCGACGCGTGCGCGATTGACGATGAGATCGCCGCGCTCGGCGAGCACCGCGAACTCGAAGTCGTGCCGCACGGTGAAGGAGGTCTCCGCCCCCGGCTCGAGGATTAGCTCGGCGCCGAGCAGATCAGGTGTGCGGGTGACGACAGGCGACGCCGAGCCCGCCAGCTCTCCGATGAACACGCGCACGATGACACCTGGCAGGTGCACGGGCTCGGGCGCATAGTGCTCGAAGTGGTGCTCACTGAAGCGTGTCGATTCCGGCAGGGCGTACCAGAGCTGCACCCCGTGCAGCACGGTGGTCTCAGGCGAGCTGATCTCCTGGTGCGTGATGCCCTGGCCGGCGATCATGAGGTTCAGCTCGCCTGGCAGCACTGGTGCGGCGACGCCGCTGGAGTCGAGATGGTCGATCCTGCCGGTGAACAGCCAGGAGACGGTCGCCAGCCCCGTGTGCGGATGCCTCGGCACCTCCATCCCGCCGGTGCGCGCCACGTCGTCGGGGCCGTAGTGGTCGAGGAAGCACCAGGCACCCACGAGCGAACGCCGCTTCTGCGGCAGGGTGCGGTACACGGTCATCGCCCGCGGTCCTCCGAGCGGCACCTCGCGCGGTGCGAGCACCTCGACGTCGGTGCACATCTCCCCCGGGCCCAGGACCGTGAGCTGTGGGTTCTTCTCGGGGTTCGTCACGGGGGCCTCCTCGCTCGGCGCTGCTCTCGTCAGCGTACCTCGGTCATCGCCCGCGGCAGCGGGCAGGCGCGCTCCCGACGGATGCGCATCACCAGCGCGATTCCCAGCAGCAGGATCGACCCGCCGGCGAGGTAGGGCTGCAGGGGCTCGAAGAACTGCAGGGCGCCTGCGTACCCGAGCGCCAGCAGCACGAGTTTGTTGCACACCGGGCATCCGACGGCGAAGAACGTCGCGAACGCGCCTGCCATGCCCAGCGCACCCGCCTTCGTCGTCGCGGTGTCCTTGCGGGCGACGTACGTCGCCGCGACAAGCCCGGACAGGGTTCCGGTGATGATCAGCACCGGCCACGCCCAGGGAGTCGGCGGCATCTCGCGCCAGAACCACGGGTTCGGGATGAGGTCCGTCGGGACCGCGACTGCGAGCACCGTGACCAGCGTCGTGGCTGAAGCGATCAGCCAGCGCCGTGCCGGCCAGGTTCGCAGCTCGGCGAGCACTGTGCGCGCGATGCCCTGCTCGGAAGCCTCGCCGTCGGTCACTTCTCGACCTCCGTCGGGAGTTCGCTCGAGCGGCTCCGCAGCAGCAGCACCGCACTGATCCCAGTAAGCACGACGAGCGCGCCGACCGCGAACCACCAGTCCGGGATCGTGGCTGCCACCGCCGATACCGACGACTCCAGCGCGAACTGCGTGTCGATGCCCACCATCCCGCCCAGATTCGCCGTGCCGTCGGTCACCAGCAGCAGCACGCCGAGCGCAATGGACAGCGCGCCGGTGATGATCATGGTCCAGGAGTTCTGCCAGCGGCCAATCCGCAGCACACGGGGGCGCATCCAGGCCATCGTCTTCGCACCGAACCGGCGCCACAGCAGTGCCAGGATCAGCAGCGGCAGCGCCATCCCGAGTGCGTACACCGCCAGCAGAATCGCGCCGTACAGCGGTGAACCGCCCAGCGAGGCCACCATCAGCACCGAGCCGAGGATCGGTCCGGTGCACACGCCGGCGACCGCATACACGGCCCCGAGCAGGAAGACCGAGACCACCGAGGTGCTGTCCTTGTCAGCACGCTGCACGCGCGCGATGCCCGGAATCGGCACACCGAGCAGTTGGATGAGTCCAACCACGATGATGAGCACCGCGACGGTGGTGATGAGGACGCCGCGGTTCTCGCCCAGCAGAGACCCGAACACCCCAGAGAAGACTCCGAGCGGGATCAGTGTGACCAGCAGGCCTAGCAGGAAGATCCCGGTGCGCGAGAGCAGTTTCGCCGGCGTCGTGAACGCGTAGGCGAAGAAGGCCGGCAGCAGCATGATCGAGCAGGGGCTCAGCAGCGAGAGGATGCCGCCGAGAAATGCCCCGATGTAGCCGATGTCCATGCCGCGCTACCCCGCGACGCGCGCCAGCTCGGCGTCGATCACCTGACGGAACGAATCGATGGGCTGGGCGCCCATGACAGGTGTCTGACCGATCAGGAACGTGGGCGTGCTCTGCACGCCGAGGGACTGCGCCTCCTGCGCGTCGACGGCGACCGCCTGCTGCAGGGTGGGGTCATCAAGGGCGGCCGCGAACGCCGCTTGGTCAGGTACCCCAATCTCGACTGCGAAAGCCAGCAGCTGCTCACGGGGCAGGTCCTTGCGGCCGTCGCCTTGGAAGGCGTACACGGCGTGCTGGTACTCCCAGAACAGGCCCTGCTGTCCGGCGGCGCGCGCGGCGACGGCGGCATTCATCGAGTCCTCACCGAAGATCGGGATGTCGCGCCACTCGACGCGCAACTGTCCCGCATCGACGTACTCGCTCACGATCTGCGGCAGAGTCTCCATCGCGAACACGCCGCAGTAAGGGCAGCGATAGTCGGCGTATTCGATGAGCACCACAGGGGCATCCACGTCACCGATCGCGGCGATGTCACCGTCGACGCGACGGGAGAGATCGGGCAGCTGCGGCGCCTCGGACTCCTCTGCGGTGGGCGTCTGCTCCCCGGCGGCCGGCGGAGCGGCACTCGGCTCGCCCTGCCCTGGCCGCGTCAGCGAAGCGATCAGAACGACGGCGATCAGGGCGGCGCCTGCGAGGGCGATGATCAGAATCCGGCGGCGGTTCCGCGGCGCGCGGGTGGTGGTCACGACAGCATCCTCCAGGGTCCCATCAACCCTATCCGCGCCTTGCTATGCGTTGCCTCACCGGGCCGGCAGGCAGGGGTGTAACGACAGTCACTCCCAGGATCGCGCCGCCCGCTCTAGCGTGGTGGACATGACCGACCACCTGACCTTGAACAACGGCGTCGAGATGCCCGCCATCGGCTTCGGCGTCTTCCAGACGCCACCTGCCGAGACGGCCGACCCAGTGGCATCCGCCCTCGATGTCGGATACCGACTGATCGACACCGCCGCTGCCTATGCGAACGAACGAGGCGTCGGAGACGCCGTGCGCGCGTCCGGCCTCGCACGCGCTGAGGTCTTCCTCGAATCGAAGGTGTGGATCTCGGACTACGGCTACGACCAGACCCTGCACGCGTTCGAGAAGAGCGCTCGCAAGCTGCAGACCGACGTGATCGACCTGTTCATCCTGCATCAGGCGCTGCCCGGCGACTTCGAGCGGACCATCGCCGCGTACAGGGCCCTCGAGACCCTGCTGGCTGACGGCAGGGTGCGCGCGATCGGGGTGAGCAACTTCATGGTCGAGCACCTCAGGGCGCTGCTCGAGAGCACCGACGTCGTGCCTGCCGTGAATCAGATCGAAGTGCACCCGTACTTCCAGCAGCGCGACGTGCAGGCATTCGGCGCCGAGCACGGCATCCTGACTCAGGCGTGGTCGCCGATCGGCGGCATCACGGCGTATCGCGGCGGGACCAAGAGCACGTTCGACGATCCGACGCTCGTCGAGATCGCCGCGAATCACGGCAAGAGCGCTGCTCAGGTGATGCTGCGGTGGCACATCCAGCAGGGTGTGCAGGCGATCCCGAAGTCCGTGAACCCGTCGCGCATCGCCGAGAACTTCGATGTGTTCGACTTCGCGCTCAGCGCTGACGAGACCGCCCGCATCGATGCCCTCGACACCGGTGTGCGTGGTGGGCCGGAGCCCGAGATGATCACCCTCGAGACATTCGGCCGCGACATCCCGGAGTCGTAATAGCGTGTCGGGCATGGACCATCGCAGCGAAGTGCGCGAGTTCCTCTCGACGCGCCGAGCACGGCTGACGCCGGACGTGGCCGGCATCATCGGAGGGGGCCGCCGACGTGTGCCTGGTCTGCGTCGTGAAGAGGTCGCCATGCTCGCCGGCGTGAGCGTGGATTACTACGCCCGGATGGAACGCGGCGACCTGTCCGGAGTCTCACGAGAGGTGCTCGACGCGCTCGCCCGCGCGCTGCATCTGGATGAGGCCGAAGTCGCCCACCTGCGGGATCTTGCAGGCGCTGCGACGCCCGCCCGCCCCGGCCGCGGGCCGACGCGCACCGGCACGCCAGCGGTACGGCCAGGGCTGCAGCGATTGCTCGACGCGATCAGCGCTCCGGCGTACATCGCCAACACGCGCAAGGACTTCCTCGCGGTCAACGCGATCGGGCGTGCCTTGTTCTCGCCGATCATCGATGACCCCGCCAACGGGTGCAACAATGCTCGGTTCACCTTCTTCAACCCCGCCGCCCGGATCTTCTATCCGGACTGGGAGACCGGCGCGAACAGCATCGTCGCCTCGCTGCGGGTCGAAGCGGGTCGTGCCCCGCACGACAAGGCGCTCACGGATCTGATCGGCGAACTCGTGACGCGCAGCGATGTGTTCCGCACGCGGTGGGCGGCCCACGACGTGCGCTTCCATCGCACAGGAAGCAAGCGCATCCGGCATCCCGAGGTCGGAGACTTCATCTTCGACTACGAGGCGCTCGAGCTCCCCGCGGATCCGGGCCTGCTCATGTACACGATGGTCCCCGCCGTCGACGCGCCGACAGAGGAGCGACTGCGGCTTCTGGGCAGCCTCGCCGCCTCCAGGCCGCTGCCGCGGGCATCGACGATCTGAACCGCAGCATGGCGTCGCCGGGCGAAGGCGCGATTCATGCGAGTCTGGATGCATGGATCTGCCGGTGTCGCGTGAACTGGTCATTCCGGCCACAGAGCTGGAGTGGCGTTTCTCGCGCTCCCCAGGCCCTGGCGGGCAGCATGTGAACACCTCGGACAGCCGCGCGGAACTGTCGTGGGATGTCGCGTCCTCGCGGGTCCTGACCGACGAACAGCGCGAGCAGCTGCTCGCACGGCTGAGTGGACGTCTTGTCGCAGGCGTCGTCACCGTCGCAGCGTCCGAGCAGCGCTCCCAGCTGCGCAACCGCGAGACCGCGTTGCAGAAGCTCGCCGTCATCATCACCGCCGCGCTGGCACCTGACGGCCCGAAACGGCGCCCGACCAAGCCCACCAGAGGGTCTGCCCGCCGCCATGCGGCGGCGAAGACACGGCGGTCCGAGACGAAGAGCCTCCGCAAGAGGCCGCATAGCGAGTGACGCCCCGCGGCGGCCCGGGGTGAAGATCCGGGTACAAGAAAACCCCCGGAGAACCGAGGGTTTCAGACTTGCTGGGGTACCTGGACTCGAACCAAGAATGGCGGTACCAGAAACCGCTGTGTTGCCAATTACACCATACCCCAAGGGCAAAACCGGAGTCTTGCACCGAGGTAAAAGCTTACCGGAGCGCGCGGTAGATGGCGAATCGAGATGGGCACCCCGGGCGTGGCGCGAGCGTCATCGTCGCTGGAACCTCACAGCTCGCCCATCCGCGCCGGTCGCGCCCAGTGCCGGAAGACCGTCGACCGGGTGATGCGGGCGAGATCCGCCAGCAGCGCGCCGACCTTGGTGCCGATGCACAGGCTGAGGAACATCATCGGCGCCGATGCCAGTGCCTGTGCATCGAAACTCGCCAGCGCGACGAGGCCGACGGTACCTGGCACGAGCAGCAGGAACGCGGGCTGGAAAGACACCGTCGCCGGGATCGACAGTGTCACGCGCTCCAGCACGCGCGCGGCGACGAACAGCACCGCGGCGGCGATCCCGATCGCCACCACGCTGCCCACCTGCGGACTGAACAGGGCGAGCACCGCGTACGTGCCAGTCATCACGACGATGCACACGACGGTCAGGCGGAACCCCGACCCGAATGCCAGACCGATGCCGACGGCGAGCACGATGACGGCGACCCACGACATCCACAGCGGCGGCAGCGCCGCCCAGCCGCCGCCGTCACCAGTCAACTGCAGGGCTTCGCCGACGAGAGCGGCGGATGCTGAATCGATGCGCATTCCGGTCAGCGCGGCGCCCGAATACACGCCGGCCGCCATGAACGCGAGCATGATCAGGCCGTACATCAGCCGTGACGCGCCAGTGACGATGTCCGTGGAGGTCAGCTCGAGCAGCGCGTTCGTGATCAGCGCGCCCGGCACCAGGATCGCGATCGGCGCACACACAGCGAACAGCGGCACGGGGCCGAGATCAAGCGCGTTCGCGACGACGCCGACGAGGATCGTCGAGACGAACGCCGACACGAACGGGGCGACGGCCGCCGCTGCGCGCACGCGCATCATCACCATCGTCAGGCCGCCGACGACCAGCCCGACCAGCAGCGCCAGCACCACCGCCCACCAGGGGCAGCGGAACAGCACGGCCAGCGACAGCGAGAGCAGACCGCAGCCGATCACGTTCTGCATGCCGGGCATCCGACGCGGTGTGGCGCGGATCGCCTTCATGCGCTTGGGCGCGTCCGCCAACGCGACCGCACCCGACTCGAGATCGCGCACGAGCCTGCTCGCGCGCGCCGATTGACGGAAGGTCAGGGCCTCGCCCTTGCCGATCACGGTCGTGGTGGCCGCCGCGGCGCCTGGGCGGCTCACCATCACCATCTCTGGCAGGATCGCGAACTCGACAGATGTCCCTGGCGCTGCCATCCGGCTGACCTGCTCGAGGGTGCCGCGCACGTCGGTCACCGACGTGCCGCACTCCAGCAGCAGTACGCCGAGGTCACCGAGGATGACATCGGTCTCGGCTGTGGGAATCACGGCATCCGCCGACCCTCGTGTCACGCCAGGTGATCAGCCAGCGCGCGCAGTCGACGCAGCGACTCGTCCTTGCCGAGCAACTCCATCGACTCGAACAGCGGCGGCGAGATGCGACGACCGGTGAGGGCGACGCGCGGCGGACCGTACGCCACGCGGGGCTTCAGCTCGAGCTTCTCGACGAGCTCTGCTGCGAGGGCGGACTGGATCGCCTCCGGGGTGAAATCCTCCACCGGCTCCAGCGCGGTGATGCACGCGGCGAGCACGTCGGCGGCGTTCGCCGGCAGGCCCTTCAAGGCGTCTGCTTCGTAGGTCAGCTCGTCGGCGAACAGGAAGCCCAGCAGGCCGGGCGCCTCACCGAGCAGCTGCATGCGCTCTTGCACCAGCGGTGCCGCGCGGAACGCCAGCACGATCTGCTCGTGGGTCGGCTCGCCGCCGGCGAAGACGTTGCCATCGACGAGGTACGGCAGCATCCGCTCGGCGAAGTCCTTCGCATCCAGCAGCCGGATGTGGTCGCCGTTGATCGACTCGGCCTTCTTCTGGTCGAAGCGGGCCGGGTTCGGGTTGACGTCGACGATGTCGAACGCCTCGATGAACTCGTCGAGTGAGAAGACGTCGCGGTCGTGAGAGATCGACCAGCCGAGCAGCGCGAGGTAGTTCAGCAGACCCTCGTGGATGAATCCGCGCTCGCGGTGCAGGAACAGGTCGGCCTGCGGGTCGCGCTTGGAGAGTTTCTTGTTGCCGGTCTCGCCGAGCACCAGCGGCATGTGCGCGAAGCGCGGCACGAACGTCGTGACACCGGCCTGGATGAGCGCGTCGTAGAGCGCCAGCTGGCGGGCGGTGGAGGGCATCAGGTCTTCGCCGCGCAGCACGTGCGTGATGCCCATCAGCGCATCATCGACCGGGTTCACGAACGTGTACAGCGGCACGCCGTTCGGGCGCACGACCACGAAGTCGGGGAAGGATCCAGCGGGGAACGTCACCTCGCCGCGGATGAGGTCTTCGTAGGTGAGGTCCTCATCCGGCACCCGCAGGCGTAGCGCGGGCTGACGGCCCTCGGCCTGGAAGGCGGCCTTCTGCTCGTCGGTCAGGTCGCGGTCGAAGTTGTCGTAGCCGAGCTGCTTCGCCCGTCCTGCGGCCTCGTTGCGCGCGTCGATCTCCTCGGCGGTCGAGTAGCTCTCGTAGAGCGCGCCTGTGGCTTTGAGCTTCTCGATGACCTCGCGGTAGATGTCGTGGCGCTGCGACTGACGGTAGGGCGCATGCGGGCCGCCGACCTCGACGCCCTCGTCCCAGTCGATCTTCATCCAGGTGAGCGCGTCGACCAGCTGGCGGAAGCTCTCTTCACTGTCGCGGGCGGCATCGGTGTCTTCGATGCGGAAGATCAGCTTGCCGCCGTTGTGGCGTGCGTACGCCCAGTTGTACAGCGCCGTGCGCACCATGCCGACGTGCGGCAGGCCGGTCGGCGAGGGGCAGAAGCGCACACGGACGTCAGAGCCGGTCGCGGTGGTGGTGAGTGGGTGCACGGTAGCCATATCCCCTCGATTCTATCCGGGGCGGGCTGCGGCCACAGGCCCGCCCGGTTACCGCTCAGTCGAGGTGATCCACGGCGATCGCGGCCGTCTGCTGCATCGGGATCCCTTCGCCATCGCCGCGCTCGGCGGCGATGCTGTCGAACGCCTGTCGGAAGCGCTCGCGATCAGCATCCGACAGCGTCCGGTAGAAGGCTCCGGCACCCGCCACTCCCCCGACGACCGACTGCCAGAGCACGGCCGGTCTCGGATGCCAGGTCCAGGTGAGCTCCGTCATGGCAGGGCTCCAACCGGCATCGATCAGCATCGATTCGAACCCTGCGGTGGTGCGCTCGAAGTCCTTGTCGGCGGGCAGGCGGCCGCCGGTTGCCGGGGCGAGGGCGGCTCGATCCATGACCTCGCCCCAGAAGGCGAAGGGTGATCCCGACCACGTGGTCGCGATGACCGTGCTGCGAGCGACGCGCCGCAGTTCGGCTGCACCGGCGCGCGGGTCTGGCAGGTGGTTGAGCACGAAGTTCGCGACGACGACGTGGAACGAGGCGTCGGCGAAGTCCAGCGCCGGCAGGGCACCTGCCGCCAGCGGCAGTGTCGGATGCTGTCGCCTCGCAGCCTCGCGCATGCTGGGTTCCGGTTCGCACGCGGTGACCTGCCAGCCGGCATCCGCCCACGCCGCGGCGAGAGAGCCGTCGCCCGAGCCGACGTCGAGAAGCGACCGGCCGTCGGCCGCACCGGCGAGCTGGCGGAGCCGCTCCCCCGTGCCCGCGCACAACTGCGCATAGGAAGCCGCGTACGCCTCGCCAGTGCCGGCCCAGCTCATGCGTGCTCAGCCCTGGCGCTGCCGCGGCCCGCCAGGCTCACGAGACCGGTGCCGCCACGCGGATGCGCCCGTAGGGCGAGAGCACGATGATCGCTATCACGATCACCAGCGCCGTCACACCGAGGCCCCCGTAGCCGAACTGCGTCAGTACGAGTCCGGCACCGGCGGCGCCGATGGCGGCCGTGAAGCTCATCAGGGAGTCGCTGATGCCCTGCCGCTTCGGACGCATCTCGACCGTGGACGACTCGGTGAGCAGTGCGGCACCTGCCACGGTCGCCGCGCTCCATCCGAGGCCGAGAAGCACCAGTGCGACCATCACTCCGGCCGGGTGCTCACCCGCGAAGATCGCGGCCAGCAGCGATGCCACCAGCATCCCCTGCCCCAGCAGCACGACCGGCACGCGCCCCCAGCGGTCGGCGAGGATGCCGAACACCGGTGAGAGACCGTACATGCCGGCCACGTGCAGGGCGATGGTCATGCCGACGAGCAGCGTCACGTCTGTGCTGGTCGCCATGCCGCCATCGGCGCCGTGCGCCATGTGCTTGAGGTGGATGGGCGTCATCGCCATGACGGATGCCATCACCGCATGCGATCCGGACACCGCGAAGATCGCGTAGCGGGCGCTGACCGGACGATCGACGTCGGCACCGAGGACGGCCGCCTTGGAAGGCGTCGCCGCCAGGCTGAGCGCTGTCAGCAGAGGATCGGGGCGCAGCGCGACCAGGTAGAGCACCAGCGCCGCGGCCTGCGCCACGAGCGAGAACAGGTACGAGCCGGTCAGCGGCGGCATGCCGATCGCCTGCCCGACCACCTCGCCTGGCGTCAGCAGCAGCGGGCCGGCGACACCGCCGACGGTGGTCGACCAGACCACGATCGAGAGGTCGCGCCCGCGGTGCTCGGGAGATGCGAGGTCGGCCGCGGCGAAGCGGGACTGCATGTTGCCCGCATTGCCCATGCCGATCATGATGATGCCGACGAGCAGCAGCGGGAAAAGACGCAGCGCTGCGGCGAGGATGACGATCCCGACACCGACGAGCGCCAGCAGGTTGCCTGCGGTCAGTGAGAGGCGGCGTCCCCGGCGCGCGGCGAAGCGCGCCAACGGGATCGCGAAGGCGGCGGCACCGAGGGTGACGGATGCTGTCGCCAGGCCCGACAGGGCATCGTCCCCTGACAGGTCAGCCGCCAGCAGCGCCCCGAGCGACACGGTGGAGCCGAAGGCGATGCCGCCGAGCACCTGCCCGATCGACAGGACGGTGACGGTGCGGCGTTGCAGGGCATGCAGGCCGTCAGCAGTGAGCGTGCTCACGAGAGCGGGGCCGCGTCGCGCACGGCGCTGCGCAGGATGCCGACTCCGCTGACCTCGACCTCGACGGTGTCTCCCGCGACGATCTCGCCGACGCCGGCGGGGGTGCCGGTCATGATCACATCGCCCGGCAGCAGCGTGAAGACGGCAGAGGCGTACGCGATGATGTCGGCGACCGAGTGGATCATGTCGGTCAGCGGAGCGTGTTGGCGCACCTCGCCGTTGACCCGCGTCTCGATGCTGGCGGATGCCACGTCGAGCTCGGTCTCGATCACAGGGCCGAGCGGGCAGAACGTGTCGAAGCCCTTGCCGCGGGTCCACTGGCCGTCCTTGCGCTGCAGGTCGCGCGCGGTCACGTCGTTGCCGACGGTGTAGCCGAAGACGTAGTCAAGGGCATCCTCCGCCTTCACGTTCTTGGCGATGCGGCCGATGACGGCCACCAGCTCGCCCTCGAACTCGGTGCGCTCCGAGATGGCGGGGCGCACGATCGCGTCGCCGGGGCCGATCACCGACGTGTTGGGTTTCAGGAACAGCAGCGGCTCCTCGGGTGCGACGTTGCCGAATTCCGCCGCGTGGTCGTGGTAGTTGCGTCCGACGCAGACGACCTTCGAGCGCGGGATCACCGGCGCCAGCAGTGCGGCGTCAGCGAGCGGGATGCGCTCGCCCGTGGTCTCGAATCCGGCGAACATGGGATCGCCGTCGAGGACGACCAGTTCGCCCTCGTCGAGGATGCCGAAGCGGATGCCGTCATTGTGGCTGAACCGTGCGATCTTCACCGCAACAGCCTAGCCCGCAGCCGCACCCTCCGGGCCTGCCCCGTCCACCCAGCCCCGTTTCACCGGATCAAATCCGACGACACCCCCACCTGTCGTCTATGACGAGAGGCAGGGGGCGGCGGAACCGGACGAGAGGGTCAGGCGTCGAGACGCACCAGCCAGCCGTGCTTGTCCTCACGGCGGCCGTACTGGATGTCGGTGAGCTCCTCGCGCAGCGAGAGGGCGAGGTCGCCGAGCGGCTGCGCGTCTTCGAAGTCGTCCGAGACGAGCGCGCCGATCGGGGTGACGACGGCGGCGGTACCGCAGGCGAACACCTCGACGATGTCGCCGGATGCCACACCCTCGCGCCACTCGTCGAGCGAGACCGCGCGGCGCTCGACGGTCAGACCGCGATCCTCCGCGAGCTGCAGCAGCGAGTCCCGCGTGATGCCCTCGAGGATGCTGTCGGACTGCGGAGTCACGACGCGGCCGTCCTTGTACACGAACACGACGTTCATGCCGCCGAGCTCTTCGACGTTGCCGTCCGCATCGAGGAAGACGACCTGGTCGCAGCCCTTCTCGTACGCCTCGGCCTGCGGCAGCAGGCTCGACGCGTAGTTGCCGCCGGTCTTGGCAGCCCCTGTGCCGCCCTTGCCCGCGCGGGCGTAGTTCTTCGACAGCCAGATGCGCACGGGCTTCACTCCGCCGGTGAAGTACGCGCCGGCGGGCGAGGCGATCAGGTAGTAGGCCACCTTCTTCGCCGGGCGCACCCCGAGGAAGGCCTCCTTGGCGAACATGAACGGGCGAAGGTACAGGCTCTGATCCGTGCCGGAGGGCACCCAGGCGCCGTCGACGGCCACGAGCTCGCGGATCGACTGCAGGAAGTACTCGCTGGGCAGCTCGGGCAGTGCCAGGCGGCGTGCACTGCGCTGCAGGCGCGCGGCGTTGCGGTCGGGACGGAACGTGTGCACCGAGCCGTCGGCGTGCCGATACGCCTTGATGCCCTCGAAGATCTCCTGACCGTAGTGCAGCACGGCGGCTGCCGGGTCGAGGGCGATCGGTCCGTAGGGCTGCACGCGCGGGCGGTGCCAGCCACCCTTCTCGGACCAGCAGATGTCGACCATGTGATCGGTGAAGCTGGTGCCGAACCCGGGGTTCTGCAGGATCTCCTCGCGCTGAGCAGGGCTCTTGGCCGCGAGGTTCTTCGTCACGGCGAACGTGAGCTCTGCCGTGGGAGTGGCGGTGTCGGTCATCTCTGTCCTCTGTCGGATGCTGCGGAGTCGATTGCGTCAGCGATGTCGGATGCTGCGCAGCGCTCTTACTGTCAGATTACGCCTGGAGGGCCGCGATGATGGCGTCGCCGGTCTCGCTGGTGCTGCGGGCGCTGTCACGGCTCGCGATGTCGGCCTCGACCGCCCGCTGGACGCGGACGGACTCGTCACGCAGCCCGAGGTGATCGAGCAGCATGGCGACGGAGAGGATCGCAGCCGTCGGATCCGCCTTCTGCTGGCCCGCGATGTCGGGAGCTGAGCCGTGCACCGGCTCGAACATCGAGGGGAAGGTGCCGTCGGGGTTGATGTTGCCCGAGGCTGCGAGGCCGATGCCACCGGTGACGGCGCCTGCCAGATCCGTGAGGATGTCGCCGAAGAGGTTGTCGGTGACGATCACGTCGAAGCGGGAGGGGTCGGTCACGAGGAAGATCGTGGCCGCGTCGACGTGCAGGTAGTCTACGGCGACACCGGGGTGCTCTGATGCCACTGTGTCGACGATCCGCTTCCAGATCGCGCCAGAGTGCACCAGCACGTTGGTCTTGTGCACCAGCGTGAGCTTCTGGCGACGGCGCTCGGCGAGATCGAACGCGTAGCGGACGACCCGCTCCACGCCGAAGGCGGTGTTGACGCTGGTCTCGTTGGCGATCTCGTGCGGGGTGCCCTTGCGAATACTGCCGCCGTTGCCGACGTACGGCCCCTCCGTGCCTTCGCGCACGACGACGAAGTCGATCTCACCAGGGTCTGCCAGCGGGCCGGATGCCCCGGCGAACAGCTTCGAGGGGCGAAGGTTGACGTAGTGGTCAAGCTCGAACCGCAGTTTCAGCAGCAGTCCGCGCTCGATGTTCGCATCCTTCAGGCGCGGGTCGCCCGGCACTCCCCCGACGGCGCCGAGCAGGATCGCGTCGTGGCTGCGGATCGCGTCGAGATCGGCATCGGTGAGCGTGTCACCGGTGGAGAGGAAGCGGTCGGCCCCGAGCGAGAACGACGTCTTCTCGAACGTGACATCGCGCCCTGCTGTGACGGCATCGAGCACGCGCTCGGCCTGGGCGATGACCTCACGGCCGATCCCGTCTCCGGGAATGACGGCCAGCTTCACGACGCGCGACATGAGTCTCCTTGCACAACGACCGTCCGCAGCGCTGGTCGCCGCGGACACTCCTTCCAGCGTAGCGGCGCGGGTGCAGCCGCCACGCCGGATGTCAGCACGCGAGGTCCGCAGTGTCCGAGGGGCTCAGCGCGTCGACTTGCGCCGCGGCGGACGCAGCGTGGTCGCCGCGATGACGCCGGCCGCCGCCACGAGCAGCGCCCCGATGATCGACGTCGTCACGATGCCACTGTCGAAGGCGAGCTTCGCGGCCTCCCAGAGCTGCTGGCCGAGGGCATCCGACACGTCGTGCGCGGCGGCGTACGCACCGGCAAGCGTCTCGCGCGCCTCAGCGGCGATCTCGGGCGGCACGCCGTCCGGAACCACCAGCGCACCTCGGTAGAAGGCCGTGATGATGCCGCCGAGCACCGCCGTGCCCAGCACGGCGCCGAGCTCGTACGCCGTCTCGGACACCGCGCTGGCCGCTCCGGCCTTCGCCGGCGGCGCGTGCGCGAGGATCAGTTCATTCGACACCGTCTCTGCCGCACCGATGCCGATTCCGAGCACGACGAACGCGACCATCAGCCAGGCGACGCTGTTCTGCTGCGCGGTCATCGCGACGATGACGTACCCCAGCACCGAGAGCGTCAAGCCGACCGGGACGACGATGTGCGGCGGCACACGCCGCGAGATGGGAACGACGCTGAGGCCGGCGACGATCATCATCACCATGCCTGGGACCAGCGCGAGGCCGGCGGTCATCGGCGACAGCCCCAGCACAAGCTGCAGCTGCTGCGGCACGAAGTACAGGAAGCCGACCAGCGCGATGACGCTCAGCAGGTTCACCAGGATCGCCCCACTGAAACCGCCGCGACGGAACAGCGTCATGTCGAGCATCGGCGTCTCCGCCCGCAGCTGGCGGCGCACGAACAGGTATCCCATCAGCACGCCGATCAGCACCAGCACCACGGCGACCACGTTGGGTCCATCGACAGCGAACGACTTGATCGCGTACACGACGGGGATCATCGCCGCCATCGACAGCAGGATGCCGATCGGATCGATGCGCCCGGGGTTGGGGTCCTTGCTCTCCGGCAGCAGCCAGAAGCCGCCGATCAGCAGCGGGATGAGCACCGGCACCGCGATGAGGAACACCGAGCCCCAGGCGAAGTGCTCGAGCAGGAAGCCACCGACGACGGGACCGAGCGCTGAACCGGCCGAGAAGGCAGACGCCCACACGGCGATCGCGAGTCGACGCTGGTCGCGGTTGGGGAAGATCGTGCGCAGCAGCGACAGGGTCGACGGCATGAGCATCGCGCCGAAGAAGCCCAGCGCCGCACGCGCGGCGATCAGCATCCCGGCGGTCGGAGCGAAGGCTGCGAGGACGGAGACCACGGCGAAGCCGGTCGCGCCGATGAACAGCATCCGACGCCGACCGAAGCGGTCACCGAGCACACCCATCGTGACCAGGAGCCCCGCCAGAACGAGCGAGTACGCGTCGATGATCCACAGCTGCTCCGCACCAGTGGGGCTGAGCGCGAGAGAGATCTCGGGCAGGGCGAAGCTCAACACGGTGTTGTCGACCGAGATGAGCAGCACCGGCAGCATCAGCACGGCCAGCGCGGCCCAGGCTCGGATGCCGACGCGCGGACCGTCCTCTGCGGCGAGGCGGATCGTTGCGGTGCTGGACATGCGGCTACTCCTGGGTTGGCATCACGAATGACGGTTACTATACCGTCCGGCTGGTACAGTAACACAATCGAGTATGTCCAAACACCCTGAGGAGTGATCATGGCCCGTCCCCCGCTGGCCCGAGAGCGCGTGCTGGATGCGTACGAGGGCATCCTCATCGCCGAGGGCGAACGCGCCGCGACGCTGGATGCTGTCGCGAAGGCCGCCGGGGTGTCCAAGGGCGGCCTGCTGTACCACTTCGCCTCGAAGGACGACCTCGCTCTTGGCCTCGTCGCTCGACTTGAGGCGCTCAGCGAAGAGGATCTCGAACGCATGCGCGACGCCGAAGACGGCCCGGTCGCGTACTACGTGCGAACTTCGGTGATGGAGGACGATGCGCTCGATCGGGCCCTGATCGCCGTCACCCGCCTCGCACAGGGTGGCTCAGCGTCAGCATCCGACGCCGTGCGCGAATCGCGACGACGTTGGGCCGACATCATCCGGCCCCATGTTCACGACGACACCGCGCTGGATCTGGTCATGCTCGTCAGCGACGGGCTGTACTTCAACAACTCGCTGATGGGCCCCAGCGACGAGCCCCGCCTGTTCAGCGACTTCGTACCCACCGGGGCCGCACTGGCCGAGCTGGTGCGACTCGTGCAGACGGCGGCCGCACCGCGCTGAGGCTCACGCTCACACTCACACTGGGGCAGGTCCTTTCAATATCTCTCCGCCCGCGAAACGGCGAACGGCCCGCCTTCGCGAGAGGGCGGGCCGTTCCAGTTCGCGAGCAGGGTGGGTCGACTCAGACTTCGGTGATCTCGATCTGGCGGAACAGGTCGGCGTCGATCGCGGCGCTGACGTCCTCGAGCAGCTCATCGTCGACGGGCGAGTCGAGGGTGAGCACGCTGAGCGCCTGAGCACCGGCTGCCTGGCGGGCGATCTGCATCCCGGCGATGTTGATGCCGGCCTCGCCGAACTTCTGGCCGTAGACGGCCACGATTCCAGGACGGTCGGTGTAGAGCATCACGACGTGGTGCTTCTCGATGGGCAGCTCGATGGCGTGGTCGTTGATCGACACCAGCTTCTCGATCTGCTTGGGTCCGGTGAGCGTGCCGGAGACCGCCAGCTGCGAGCCGTCCGACAGTGCACCGCGCAGAGTGATGACGTTGCGGTACTCCTCGCTGATCTCGTCCTGCAGCAGCCGCACGGCCACGCCGCGCTGCTCGGCCAGCAGCGGCGCATTCACGTACGACACGGTCTCGCTCACGATGTTCGTGAAGACGCCCTTCAGAGCCGCCAGGCGCAGCACGCTGACGTCGTAGTTGTTCAGCTCACCGTGCACCTCGACATCGAGGCTGGTCAGCGGCGCCTGCGCGAGGGCGGAGAAGATCTGCCCGAGCTTCTCGACCAGGGCGATGCCGGGGCGCACGTACGGGTCGATGACGCCCCCGGCGACGTTCACGGCATCCGGCACCAGATCGCCGCCGAGCGCCAGGCGCACCGAGCGGGCGACCGAGACGCCGGCCTTCTCCTGCGCTTCTTCGGTGCTGGCACCGAGGTGCGGGGTGACGACGACGTTGGGCAGGTCGAGCAGCGCCCGCGCCGTGCCGCCCTCTGCCGGAGGCTCGGACGTGAAGACGTCGAGGCCCGCACCGGCGATCTCGCCGGCGACGAGCGCCTCGTGCAGGTCGCCTTCGTCGATCAGCCCTCCGCGGGCGACGTTGACCACGAACGCCGTCGGCTTCATGGCCGCGAACTGCTCGGCGCCGATCATGCCGGTGGTCTCGGGGGTCTTCGGCATGTGGATGGTGAGGAAGTCCGCCTCGGCGACCAGTTCGTCGAGTGTGACCAACTGCACGCCGAGCTGCTGGGCGCGAGCGCTGGTGACGTAGGGGTCGTAGGCGATCACACGCATGTCGAATGCGTTCAGACGCGCCGCGACGAGCGCGCCGATACGTCCGAGCCCGACGATGCCGACGGTCTTCTCGAAGAGTTCTGCTCCGGTGAACGAGCTGCGCTTCCAGGCGCCGGCCGACAGCGAGGCGTGCGCGGCCGGAATGCGGCGCGCGAGGCTGAGGATGTGTCCGACCGTGAGCTCAGCGGCAGAGACGATGTTCGACGTCGGCGCGTTGACCACCATGACACCGGCAGTCGTCGCCGCCTTGATGTCGACATTGTCGAGACCGACGCCGGCACGCGCGACGACCTTCAGCTTCGGGGCGTGCGAGAGCGCCTCGGCGTCGATGCGCGTCGCAGAGCGCACGAGCACAGCATCCGCCTCGGCGAGGGCCGCGAACAGGGCCTCACGATCGGTGCCATCGACGTCACGCACGTCGAAATCGGGACCGAGCGCCTCGATCGTGGCGGGCGAGAGCACCTCGGCGAGGAGGACGACGGGCTTGCTGGCG
This sequence comes from Microbacterium sp. H1-D42, assembly GCF_022637555.1. NCBI lineage: Bacteria > Bacillati > Actinomycetota > Actinomycetes > Micrococcales > Microbacteriaceae > Microbacterium > Microbacterium sp. H1-D42. The sequence goes on from NZ_CP093342.1 coordinate 2,037,672, forward strand.
GTCTGATTCGACACAGGTATCCTTCGGGGCAGCGCGGCAGGGTGATGTCAGACGATGCGCCGCACGCCATCGGGGGCGCGATCGGGACACACTTTACCGCAGCGCCGGTGGGCTCCCCGAACGTATGACGCCGAGCGTCCCAGTCGTGCGCGGCGTGTCAGTTGAGCAGCGATGCCCCGTTACGCAGCGCATAGCTGAGGGTGTCCAGCCAGAACACCGCGCTGAGCGCGAGCCCGGCGAGCATGACGAGCACGAACACGCCGATCGAGCGACGCCGGCTCAGCGCAAGAGCCACGATGAAGACGATCATCGGCACGATGGCGGGCAGCAGCAGCACGACCCAGCCGTACCCGCTGATTCCGGCCTGAGCCATCTGCGTCAGGTAGAAGATGGCGTTCCACACGATGAACGCGTACGCGAGACCGAACATGCCGACCAGGAAGCCATGCAGCGCCGAGAGCACCTTGCCGGCGGTCTCGCTGCCCGCTGTGCGCGGTGCGGTGTTGTCAGTCACAGGACTCCCCCTCCGCCGGCGACGACGAACGGCCAGGGCACCAGCAGCAGGGCGCCGACGATGAGAGCCGCGAAGCGCACCCAGGGTTTCGACTCGCGCGTGAGCACGAGGGCCGCCGCGAACCACAGCGCGGGCGCTGCCACCGCGATCCACATGCTCGCCTGGTACATCGGCGCCGGCATCATGAATGCCGCCTTCGACAGCATCCCGGCACCGCCAAGTGCCCAGCCGACCGTGTAGAGCAGATAGATGCCGCCGAGGATGCCGAGGCCGAGCAGGGCCACGGTGCCGATCCCCTGCGGCTCGTCGTCGGCATCCGATGCCGCGTCGCCGGCGCTCGCAGCGTTCTCGACGCGCGCCGCGGCGGTGTCGGATGCTGGCGCACCAGCCGACGGCAAGGGCGCGATCGGCGCATCGAACGCGGGGTCAGACGGCGTCTCGACGCGGGGCGCCACCGGCTTCGCCTTCTGGGCTCGAGGCGTCGGGCGGCGGGCCTCGAGCGCGTCGTCGCCATCCCAGCTGAGGGCGTCATCCTCGGGTTCGGAACTCATGCTCCCAGCGTACCGACGCCGGAGCCGCCATCCCACTAGGCTCGGGTCGACACCACCTGGGAGGCAAGAGTGGCTGAGACCCCTGACAAGACCGCCGACGCGAGCGACGCGACGAGTGGCCGCGAGTGGGCGCCGACGCCCGCCGCGAAGAAGAAGGCGACCACGTTCCGCTGGATCGCGATGGCGCTGTGGATCGTCGCCATCGCAAGCGAGGCCGTGGCCATCTTCTGGCTGCTGCCCCAGCGAGAGGTCGTCGGCGCCGACGGCACGATCGTGCGCAACCCCGACACCGGGCTGCTCGAGGAGCAGGGCGCTTCGGTGACGTTCCCGCAATGGGCCTTCATCACCCTGCTCGTCATGCTGGTGGTCATCGCCGCGCTCGCCATCACCGGGTCGGTGCTGTGGAAGAAGGCCAACACGCTGGACCCGGCGCGCAAGTCCGACAAGGCGCGCTTCTTCGTGCAGAACCAGCTTGGCGCGATCATCGCCGTCATCGCGTTCCTGCCGTTGGTGATCCTGATCTTCCTGAACAAGGACATGGACAAGGGCCAGAAGGCGACCGCCGGAATCCTCGGCATCGTGCTGGCGCTCGCGGCGACCTACTTCGGCGCGAGCTTCAACCCGCCGTCGGTCGAGCAGTACACCGCCGACCAGTCGACAGTGATCATGCTGCTCGGCGAAGACCAGGTGACCTGGGTCGAAGGCGGCGGGGTCTACCACGTGTGCGACACGGTCTCCGATCTGCAGACCGGCAGTGAGATCCAGCACGGCACCACGGCCGAGGCGATCGAGGCGGGCAAGAACCGCCTGACGCTGAAGTTCGTCTCCGAGCTCGAGAAGTGCGGCCTGCCCGTGCCGGAGAACTCCGCGGACATCACTGACGCCCTGCGTGCCATCCAGGCCGGCGAGACCACGACGCTGCCCGCACCGGTGTGGGCCGACGGCGAGGCCCCGATCGAGATCGAGGACGCGCCCGCGTCGGAGTAAGGCCCCATTCTCGCGGGTCTCGGGATGGAGAACGCCGCTTTCGGATGCCCGGAAGCGGCGTTTTCCATCCCAGCGTGGCCGCCAAGGGTGGTGGTCACCGGCGGGCGATCGCCCCCGTGAGGGCCGCACGCGCCGCGGCGACGATCTCGGGATCGGTCGTGTCGAAGCCGGCTGCGCCGCCTCCTGGGCCACTGGGCGCCTGATCGCCGGACGGGCGACGGGCAGAAAGGTGCACAGCATCCACTCCCGCCGCGACGAAGTCGCCGATGTCGCCGACCCGCACTCCCCCACCCGGCATGATCTGCACGCGTCCGGCTGACCGACCCACGAGCGCTGCGATGTTCTGCAGCCCGTCGATGCTGCGCGTCGCGCCGCCGCTGGTGAGCACCCGGCGGATGCCGAGCTCTGCCAGTTCGTCGATCACCGCCACCGGGTCGCTGAGCGTGTCGATGGCCCGGTGGTAGGTGACTTCGGCGCCCTGCGCGGCGTCGATCCAGCGCCGGATGGCCTCGGAATCGATACGACCCTCGGCATCCAGCGCGCCGACGACCACTCCGCCCGCGCCACGACGCACGATCTCGCGCACATCGGCGGCGACCAGCGCGACCTCAGCCGGGTCGTACACGAAGCCCCCTGGACGCGGCCGCACGAGCACAGCGACGCGTTCCGCGCCGCCGGACGCTTCGAGCACCGCGTCGACAGTGCCGGCCGACGGCGTGAGGCCGCCGGTCTCGGCGAGAGCCTGGCACAGCTCCACGCGATCGGCGCCGCTCGCGAACGCGATGCGCGCGCCAGCGGCATCCTGCACCGCGATCTCAAGCTGCACCGCGTCCTCGAGCTGCACGGGTGATGTCATGCGACTGTCGCGACGGCCACAGCCGAGCCGCGCAGCTTCTCAGGGATGATCAGCGAGGTGACGCCGTTCGAGAGCGGCGTGGTCTCAGCGACGGAACCGTCCGCCCATCGGGCGTCACGGCCGGCGAGTTCGGTCGGAAGCGGCACCTCGCCGATCGACGGGTCGATCGCGTGCACGTGCACGCCGGCCGATGAGGCCGTGTACCGCACGGGGGCCAGCGGTTCGCCGAAGCGGATCCACGGCCGGGTGCCGTACACCGCGTCGCCGTTCTCGCCCAGCCAAGCACCCATGGCGCGCATGGCGGCGAGCTGCAGCGCGGGGATGGAGCCGTCGGCGGCAGGTCCCACATTGATCAGGAGGTTGCCGTTCTTCGAGACGACGTCCACCAGCATGCGGATCAGCGCGTCACCCGAGAGCGAGTGGCGGTCGTCCTCTGCCTGGTTGAAGCCGAAGGAGTAGCCGAGACCGCGCGTGGATTCCCACGGCTGGTCGAGGATGTCGGGGATGTGACGATACTCGCGCGTGAGGAACCCGTGGTACGGCACGCCCCAGCGGTCGTTGACGACGCCTTCGGGAACAGCGTCGAAGTAGCGGTTCAGCAGCGCGGCGACGGCGTACTCGTCGCCGCCCTTGCCCCCGTCCGGCCACTCGATGTCGTTCCACAGCACATCGGGCGAGAAGCGCTCGACGAGCTCGTCCAGCTGCGCGGCCGAGTAGCGCGAGAAGTGCTCGTCGTGCCGGCGGAAGCGGAACAGATCCGTGTCCGATTCGATCGGCGGGAAGTCGCTGACGTGCCAGTCGAGGGCCCCGGAGTAGTAGACGCCGAACTTCGCGCCGGCGCGGCGGGTCGCGTCGTGGAACTCGCCGATCAGGTCGCGCTTCGGGCCGCGCGCGACCGAGTTGAAGCCGGTGGTCGCGGTGTTCCAGAGACAGAATCCCTCGTGGTGCTTCGTCGTGGGGATCACGTACTTGGCGCCCGCTCCGACGAGTTCGCCGACGAATGCATCCGCGTCGAACGCTGACGCGTCCCACAGGTCGGCGAGATCCTCGTACGAGGTGCCGGGACCGTACACCTGTTGGTGGCGCTCCCACGTCGGGCTTCCGGCGATGCGCACGGTGTTGCCGTACCACTCGGCGTACTGATGCCAGGCGTAGGCGTCCTCGGCCGGGATGTTCACTCCCTCGCCGTGCTGCACGGCCCAGGCCGGAACCGAGTACAGGCCCCAGTGCACGAAGAAGCCGAGCTTCGCGTCGCGGTACCACTCCGGCACTCCCTGCGCGGGGTAGGTCGGTGCGGCCGCGCCGAAGTCGGGGCCGGTGCGGGTCTCGAAGTTGAGCATGCTCAGATCTCCTGTCGGCGGCTCACGTGGGCCGTGAGTGCGGGGTTTCCGGTGGTATCGAACGGGTAGACGCCCGGCGCGAGATCGTGATGGCCGAGGCGCAGCAGATCCTGGTCGACGCCACCAGGGGTCAGGGCGAGCGTCCAGTCCGCCGCGAGGTCGTACAGCTCAGGCTCGAGGTAGCCGATCTTCACCACGACGATGTCGGCCGCCTCGGGGTCAAGCCCCAGCATGCGGAAGTCGTCCAGGTGGTGGAACGGCTTGCGTCGCGAGGTGATGATCGCGTGCAGCCCGCCGACGGCGATGACGGCCTGTGTGCCGGCATCCTTGTCGCCATCGGTGATCGAGAAGACCTCGCCGGTGATCTGCACAGGGCCGGAGGGCCCCGCGTCGACGCCGGCACCGGCGCTGAGCGAGATCTGCGCTCCGACGCCCGCCTCGCGAGCGGCGCTGACAGCATCCGCATCGAAGATCGACGCGACCAGCGTCGTGCGCGAGCCGTCGGTGAGTTCGGGCCGCGTGAGCAGTTCGGTGAGCGTCCAGGTGACATCGCCCGCTCCCCCGGCCGTCGGGTTGTCGCCCGAGTCGGAGATCAGGTACGGGCGGGCGGCGTCCGGCGCGAGCGCCTTGGCGAGAGCACCGTCCAGCGACGCCGTCGGCGCGACGAAGACGAAGTCCTCTCGCGCGTCCCAGAACAGCCGGGCGACCCGCTCGGCCTCCCGCGCGATGATCTGCTCGTCATCGCCCATCACCATGACGTAGGCCTGGCAGCGCGGCTCATCCGCCCAGGCGTAGCCGATCCAGATCGACGCGTCGATAACGCCGTCCATCGCCTCGATGCCAGGCAGCTCGGCGTAGATTCCGGCGGCGGGCTCGAGTCGGGTGCTGGTCTTCTCGCCGGGCAGCAGCACCGGCACCGGCACCCAGGCGCGATGCGGACGGCGGCGAAGCGGGTCGGTGCCGTGCTCGCCGCGCAGGCGCGCGAGCAGGTTCCAGACCGCGCGCTCCTTGGTGTTCAGCCAATCCTCGTGCGGCGCCATGCGATAGCAGGTGAGCATGTCGACCTCGTCGCGCAGCACCTCAGAGACGTTGCCGTGCAGATCCATCGATGCTGAGATCAGCGTGTCAGGACCGAGCGCCGCCCGCACGGCGATCGCCAGGTCGCCTTCGGCGTCCTTCATGCCGATCACGCTCATCGCGCCGTGGATGTCGAAGAAGAAGCCGTCGAACGGACCGTGCGCGCGGATGCTGTCGCGGATGCCATCGACGATGGCGTCCTTCATGCGGCGGTACGTCGCGGGCGCCACGGCGCCGCCCGGCAGTGAGCGGCCGTGATAGATCGGCTCCCACTGCGCGGATTCGCGCAGCTCGCGTCCTTCGTCGAGGAACGGGTAGTAGCCGATCAGGTCGGCGCCGGTGCGGATCGTGAACGCCTCGTCGCCCGAGACGTGCGGGGAGAACGTGCTGGATTCGATCGAGATGCCGGCGATGCCGATCCGAGGGGCGGCGATACCGCCCTCATGGAGTGCGGGCAGCGGGCCCATCCAGATCTGGCTGGCGTCGAGACGGTCGGTCATGATGCTCTTTCTACGCGAGATGGAGGCGAGTGTCTCAGAAGACGGATGCGAGTGCGAGGCTGCGTGCGGATTCGATGGCACCTAGTGCCACCGCGTCCGCGCCGCGCGTCGCCGGTCGGATGTGCAGGGGGATGCCGGTGATCGGCGCATCCGTGCCGAGGGCGTCGTCGATGCCCGGCTGCAGCAGGTGCCAGACATGCGCGACGCCGCCGCCGACGATGGCGTGGGAGATGTCGAGCAGGGTGGCCGCGCTTGCGCAGGCCAGTCCGAGCGCGTGTCCTGCGTCGCGGAACACGGCACGCGCGTCAGTGTCACCCGCATCCGCACGCGCAGCCACATCACGCGCCCCGTCCGCCGCCTGCCCGGTGCGCTCGGCGTACCGCAGGGCGATGGAGGTGCCGGAGGCGAGTGTCTCGAGGTGTCCGACCTGACCGCAGGTGCACAAGAGGTCGCTGTAGCCGGGGGTATGACCGATCTCGCCGGCCGCACCGTGCGGACCCCGCCGGAGCCCGCCGTCGATGAGCAGCGCACCGCCGACACCCGTGCCGAGCATCACGCCGAGGACGTCGGTCTCGCCGACGTCCGACTCGCCGAGCAGGAACGCATTCACGTCGTTCTCCACGACGACGGGGCATTCCAGCCGCTGGGAGAGCTCCTCTGCCAGGGGGAAGCCGACCCAGTCGGTGAAGGTCGACGACGCGGCCCGGATCGTGCCGGTGTCGTGATCGATGACTCCGGCTGCCCCGACTCCGGCGGCGCGGATCGACCGGCCGCCCACGAGCGTGCGCACGAGCGACGCCGCAGCGTCCGCCATGGCCGCGCCCCCCTCGGCGGCGGGTGCTGGAACCTCACCCCGCTGGTGGATGCGCCGCTGGTCGTCGCAGACGAGAACTGCGATCTTCGTGCCCCCGATATCGATCCCGACGAAGACGGGATCGACATCGGCAGGCATGGATGTGCCCTGATGATGTGCCATCGTGAAACTCAGCGCCCTCCGAGGCCGGCCATGGCGATGCCCTTGACCAGGTGCTTCTGCAGCACGATCACCAGGATCGTGGTGGGGATCATCGAGATGATCGATGCCGCCATCTGCAGGTCCCAGCGCGTTCCGGTCAGACCCGAGAAGCTCGCGAGTCCCACCGGCAGCGTGCCGAGGGTGTTGTAGTCGACCGTGACGATCAGCGGCCACAGGTAGGCGTTCCAGAACGACAGGAACGTGAACACGGCGAGCACGGCGATCGCCGACTTCGACAGCGGGACGATGATCTGCAGGAAGGTGCGCACCGGCCCCGCCCCGTCGACGCGCGCGGCCTCTTCGAGCTCATAGGGGATGCCACGGAAGAACTGCCGCATGAGGAACGTGCCGAACGCGCCGAACGCGAACGGGAAGATCAGCGACTGGTAAGTGTTCACCCAGCCGAACCACTGCATCACCTGGAACATCGGGATGACGAGCACCTCGGCCGGCACCATGAGTGTGGCGAGGAACAGTACGAACACCGCGTCGCGTCCCTTCCAGCGCAGGCGTCCGAAGGCGTAGCCGGCAGTGGTCGAGACGACGATCACGACCAGGGTGCCTGCGATGGAGGTGAACAGCGAGTTGCCGATGTACGTCCAGAACGGCCCGAACTCGAACACCTCGGCGAAGTTCGACCAGCGGATCTCAGAGCCGAACAGCGACGGCGGCATGGCGAACATCTCGCCGTTGGGCTTGAGAGCGGAGAAGAACGCGTAGACCAGCGGCAGCATGAACAGCGCAGCCGCGACGTAGATGGAGATGTGGGCGAGGATCAGACGCACCCGCGCCCATGGCGTCATCGGGGCGCGTCCGCGTCGCTTCTCGACCTCGACGTGCTCTTCGCCGTCCACGGCGATCAGCGTGCGGGTCGTCGATTCTGCGATGTCAGTGCTCATAGTGCACCCACCTCTTCTGAGCCTTGAACTGGATCGCGGTGACGGTGATGATCAGCGCGAACAGGATCCACGCACCTGCGGCAGCGAGACCGAGGTCCTGGAACTTGAAGCCCTGATTGTAGATCCACATCACCAGCGGCTGAGTCGCATTGCCCGGCCCGCCACCGGTGAGCATCTGCGGCTGGACGAAGACCTGCAACGAGGTGATCATCGTCATGATCGTGGCGAAGAAGATCGCCGGCGAGATCATCGGCACCATGATGCTCCACGTCATGCGGAATCCTCGGGCGCCGTCGATCCGGGCGGCCTCCATGACGCTTTCCGGCAACTGCTCGAGAGCCGCAGAGAAGATCAGCATGTTGTAGCCGATTCCCTGCCAGACGCTCATGATGACGACCATGATCATCGCCCAGTTCTTGTCGGCGAGGAAGTTGGGAAGCTCGACGCCGAACCAGGTCTGCGCCAGTCCGTTGAACAGGCCCTGCGGCTGGAGCAGCATCTTCCAGACCAGCACGTTGGCGACCATGGGCGTGACGACGGGGATGAAGAACAGCACTCGCAGGGCGCCACGTCCGCGGATGCGCGGACCGAGGCTGATGGCGAGTGCCAGCGAGAGCACGACGCTCAGCGGCACGTACAGCACTGTGAACACAAGCGTGTTGCGCAGTGCAGGAAGGAAGTTGGGGTCTTCGAAGAGGCGGAGGTAGTTCGTCCCGCCGTTGAAGGTGCGCTCACCGAACGTCGGCCAGTCGAAGAAGCTCATCACGATGGACAAGACGACCGGCACGATCGTGAAGAGGGCGAGGCCCACCAGGGCTGGGCTTGCGAAACCCAGCGCCTGGCGCGCCTCGACCTTGGCGAGCGACCCCGAGCGGCGCTTTGGCGCGTTCGTGATGGTCATCTCTCACTGTTCCTGTGTGGAAAGGGGTGTGTCAGTTGCCGAACTGCTGCTGAGCGGACTCGAGCACAGCGGTCATCGACTCCTGGCTGTTGTAGACGCTCACCAGCGAAGGCTGGATGAACGTGCCGACCTTGGCCCAGTTGTCGGACACGTACTGACCCTGGACGTTGGCGAAGGCTGCCTCGAAGGTGGCCTTGACCTGCTCGCGGTACGCCTCGTCGATCGACTCGAAGTACAGCGGCTGGCTCTCGGCGCGTGCGGGGTAGCTGCGGCCGGAGGACGCGATGTAGTCCTGCGAGTCCTTGCTGAGCAGCGAGCCGAGCACCTTCAGTGCGTCTTCCTTGTTCTCGCAGCTCTCGGCGATGCCGTAGCCCGAGCCCAGGATCAGGCTGAGGTCGCCGTTCTCACCGGTCGGCAGCGGTGCCATGCCTGCCTTGAAGCCGGCCTCGTTGTCGAGGTACCCGACTGCGTTCCAGGTGCCGTCGACGGCCATGGCCGCGTTCTCGCTGGTGAACTGGTTCTCGCCCCAACCACCGTCAGACGCGGATGCGACGGGCGCAGCCACCTTCTGCTCGGTGACGAGTCCGGCGTACCACTCGGCCGCGTCGGCGAAGGCCGGGTCGGTCAGCTGAAGCGTGCCGTCCTGCGAAACCGGCTGCACGCCGCTCTTCGCGATCGGGAGCGCCTGCCACTGGAAGTCGCCCATGCCGATGCCGAAGCCGTACTTGCCACCCGTGGTGGCCTTCTTGGCAGCTGCCTCGAAGTCGTCGAAGGTCCAGTCGATCGCAGGCAGGTCGGCACCGGCGGCGGTGAGCTGATCCTCGTTGTAATACGTCAGCATCGTCGACACGTCGAACGGCACACCGTACATGTCGCCCTTGTTGGAGAGGATCTCCAGGCTGCCCTCGGCGAAGTCCGACGAAGCCAGCCCCGCCTTGGTGAGGTCCTCGTCCGTGAGCTTCACGAATCCAGAGGTGTAGCTGGCGAGCATGCCGGAGTTCATCCCGGTCACGCAGGCCATGTTTCCGGAAGCCATGTTCGTGGTGAGCTTCGTGAAGAAGTCCCCCCACGGCGCGGTGCGGAGCTCGACCTTGATGTCGGGGTTCTGCTCGCGAACCACGTCCATCTGCGCCTCCAGCGCGGCGGTGTCGTCCTCGCTGCCTGCCCACATGTCCACGACGATCGTGTCGCCGTCCGCCGACCCGCCACCACTGGCGCTGGTGCAGCCCGTCAGGGCAACCGCGACGCCGGCTACGGCGACGACTGCACCCACACGCATCTTCTTCATTGAATGTCTCCTTGCGGAAGTTTGAGTTGTTTTGACCGTCGAATCAACATAGTGTTGCTTCGTACGAAGCTACGCTGTCATAGTTCGGGTTGACTCGCAACCTGAACATCCGATCTTTCGATCGACGATGAAAGGGGCGTTCGCCGATAGCCTGGCGAGCACCGACTCCGAGAAAGCGAACCAATGACACCAACATCCGATCGCGCGTCGGAGGATGCCACGGTGCGACAGATCCTCGATCTCATCGCGCGCGGCGAGGCGCACTCGCGCAAGGAACTCGCCACCCACCTGGGGATCGCCCCGTCGACTGTCGGTCTGCGCGTGCAGACGCTCCTCGATGCCGGACTGCTGCAGGAGGCCGGTGACGGCGCGTCTCGCGGTGGCCGAAGGCCGCGCGTGCTGCGCGTCGCACCGGAGGGAGGGGTGATCCTGTCAGTCGACCTCGGCGGCGGCCACGCGCGTATCGGCCGGCACAGTCTGAGCGGTGAAGTGCAGCATGTGCGCACCATGGACGTCGACCTCACCGATGGGCCGGAGCGCACCCTCGAGGCGGTCGCGGACGTGCTGATCGAACTCGCGGGCGGGCAGAAGCTGCATGCGGTAGGTGTGGGGCTGCCCGGCCCCGTGGACGTCGCCACCGGATCCGTGGATCAGCCGTCGCGCATGCCTGGCTGGCCGGGATTCCAGGTCGGCAGGCACCTTCGGGAACGCCTTGAGGTCCCGGTCGCAGTCGACAACGACGCGAACCTCGCGGCCCTCGGCGAGCACCGCGCACAGTTCGGGTACACCGGGCACAGCATCACGGTGAAGGCCGGCACCGCGGTCGGCAGCGGCATCATCGTCTCGGGCAGCGTGCATCGCGGGGCGACCTCGGCTGCCGGCGACATCACCCACACGCGCATCGACGGCAGCGGCGATATCCCCTGCTCCTGCGGCAACACCGGCTGCCTCGAGACAGTGGCGAGCGGTGCGAGCCTCGTGCGCCAGATGCGGGAGCGCGGCCGCACGGACGTGGCCACGACGACGGACGTGCTGACCCTGGCACGCGACGCCGATCCGGTTGCGACGACGCTCGTGCGCACCGCCGGAACGCACCTCGGTCAGGCCCTGTCAGGGGTCGTGAACTTCTTCAACCCGCACGCCGTCTTCCTGACCGGCAGCATGAGTGCATCCGAGCCGTTCATCGCGGCTGTGCGCAGCCGCGTCTACGAAGCCTGCCACCCACTGGCGACGCAGACGCTCCGCATCGAAGCGGCCGTCACCGGGGCCGATGCGATCCTGTACGGGGCGGCGCGCCTCGCACTGGACCACCTCGAGATCTCCGAGACGGCCGCCTGAGGCGTCAGTCGTCCGTCAGCGTCAACTCGATCACCGGCACCAGCACATCAGGGCGACGCACCGGCAGGTGCACGGTCAGCGTGCCCTCCGCCTGGCCGGCGGGCGTCATGTGCGTGGCCTGCTGGTCCGGGTCGATCACCGAGGTCTTCAACCACGAGCCGTCATTCAGCAGGCGGGCGAACGAGACCTTTCCGGCGAGTTCGGGCAGGTGCACGAAGCCGAGCGGCCAGCTGAACAGGTGCAGGTAGAGCTTGTTGCCGCGGCGCGTGTAGACGCCTTCGCGCGGCGGGGTGGACGACGCGTGGCCCGCGCCGACGATGGCGGGCCGATGCAGTCGCATCCACTCCCCGATCTCGCTCAACGTGCGCGCGTCTCGCGGGGCGACCGCGCCGCGCCCGTCCGGCCCGATGTTCAGCAGCATGTTGCCGTCCATCGACACCGAGTCGGCGAGCATCTGCACGAGCAGCGTCGACGACTTCTGCTCCATGTTGTCGCGGTGGTAGCCCCATGAGCCGTTCAGCGTCTGGCAGGCCTCCCACACCTGCGGCTCGCCATCGGCCATCAGCGGCGACGTCGGCTGGTACTGCTCCGGCGTGACGAAGTCGGCTGGGATGCCGAGACGGTCGTTCACGAGCATGTTCGGCTGCAGCTCGCGGCACATCGCCAGCAGCTCCTCCGAGCCCCAGTCCCCCGGCCCCTTGCCGTCCCAGCCGTCCTTGTGCTCGGGGTAGTTGAAGTCGAAGAACAGGTAGTCGATCTCGCCGTAGTTGGTCAGCAGCTCGCGCACCTGCCCGTGCAGGTACGCCCGGTAGCGGTCCATGTCGCGGCCCTCGTTGAGTGCGGCGGCGTTCTCGTCATCGCGGCGCGGGTGCACCCAGTCGATGGTGAAGTCGGGATGACGCCAGTCGATCAGCGAATGGTAGAGCCCGACCTTCAGCCCCTCGGCGCGCAGCGCGTCGACGTATTCGCGCACCAGGTCGCGGTCGCACGCCGTGACCGAGGTGAAGTCCGTGAGCTTCGTGTCGAACAGGCAGAACCCGTCATGGTGCTTGGTCGTGAGCACGACGTAGCCCATTCCTGACGCCTTCGCCGTGCGCGCGATCTCAGCGGCGTCGAACAGGTCGGGATCGAAGTTCTCGAAATAGGGGCGGTACTGCTCATCGGTGAGGCGCTCGTAGTTCTGCACCCACTCGTGGCGGGCGGCCACGCTGTAGATGCCGAAATGCACGAACATGCCGAAACGGGCGTCATCGAACCATTGCTGTCGCATGCCTCCAGTCTGGCATAGACATCGGATGTCTGCGCCTGTGGAAACGAAGAACGGGCGCCCCGAATGGGACGCCCGTTCTCAGAACATCAGGTCAGCGCGCGGCCGAGCCCTCGACGTAGTCCTCGTCGGACTGCTTCCAGGCGAACAGCGAGCGCAACTCCTTGCCGGTCACCTCGATGGGGTGACCCTGCTCCTTCTCGCGAAGGGCGAGGAACTCCTCGGCACCGTTGTCCTGGTCGTCGATGAAGCGCTTCGCGAACGCGCCCGACTGGATGTCGGCGAGCACTCCCTGCATGCGCTCCTTGACACCGGCGTCGATGATGCGCGGACCCGAGACGTAGTCGCCGAACTCGGCGGTGTCGGAGATCGACCAGCGCTGCTTGGCGATGCCGCCCTCCCACATCAGGTCGACGATGAGCTTCAGCTCGTGCAGCACCTCGAAGTAGGCGATCTGCGGCTGGTAGCCCGCCTCGGTGAGCGTCTCGAAGCCGGCCTGCACGAGGTGGCTCACGCCACCGCAGAGCACGGCCTGCTCGCCGAACAGGTCGGTCTCGGTCTCTTCGGTGAAGGTCGTCTTGATGACGCCGGCACGGGTGCCGCCGATGGCCTTCGCGTACGACAGCGCCAGCGCCCAGGCCGAGCCGGTCGCATCACGCTCGACCGCGATGATGTCGGGGATGCCACGGCCGGCGACGAACTCGCGGCGCACCGTGTGACCAGGCGCCTTCGGGGCGATCAGGATGACATCGACACCCTCGGGAGCGTCGATGTAGCCGAAGCGGATGTTGAAGCCGTGCGCGAAGGCGAGAGCCTTGCCTGCGGTCAGGCGATCCTTGATCGACTCGTTGTAGATCGTGCGCTGGTGCTGGTCCGGCGCGAGGATCATGATCACGTCGGCCCACTCGGTGGCGTCAGCGACGTTCTTGACGGGGAAGCCCGCCTCCTCAGCCTTGGCGATCGACTTCGAGCCGTCCTTGAGGGCGATGGTGACCTCGACGCCCGAATCGCGAAGGTTCATCGCATGCGCGTGTCCCTGCGAGCCGTAGCCGACGATGGCGACCTTCTTGCCCTGGATGATCGAGAGGTCAGCGTCGTCGTCGTAGAAGATCTCGGTGCTCACGGTGTGTTTCTCCTTGGTAGTGGTTCTTGAAGTTCTTTGGGTCAGCCGCGCAGAACGCGCTCGGTGATGCTCTTGCCGCCGCGGCCGATCGCCAGAAGGCCCGACTGGGCGAGTTCCTTGATCCCGAACGGCTCGAGCGCCCGCAGCAGCGCCTGCACCTTGCCCTGGTCGCCGGTAACCTCGATCACCAGCGCGTCAGGGGCGTAGTCGACGACCGAGGCGCGGAAGAGGTTCACGACCTCGAGCACGTTCGAGCGGGTGTTGTTGTCGGTGCGCACCTTGATGAGCATGTGCTCGCGCTGCACCGACGCCGAATACTCCAGCTCGACGATCTTGATGACGTTCACCAGCTTGTTCAGCTGCTTGGTGACCTGCTCGAGCGGCAGGGCATCGACGTCGACGACGACGGTGATCCGCGAGATGCCGGGCACCTCGGTCACACCGACGGCGAGGGACTCGATGTTGAACCCGCGGCGGGCGAAGAGCCCTGCCACGCGGGTCAGCAGACCGGGGGTGTCCTCCACCAGCAGGCTCAGTACGTGTGTCGACATGGCTCAGATCTCCTCGTCGAATGCGGGGGCGTGCTCACGCGCGTACTGGACGTAGCTGTTGCTGACGCCCTGAGGCACCATCGGCCACACCATGGCGTCCGCACTCACGACGAAGTCGATCACGACGGGGCGGTCGTTGGTCTCCAGAGCGGTCTGGATCGCAGCATCCACGTCCTCCTCCTTCTCGACGCGCAGACCGAGGCAGCCGTACGCCTCGGCGAGCTTGACGAAGTCGGGGATGCGCACCGTGCCGTGCCCGGTGTTCAGATCGGTGTTGGAGTGCCGGCCGTCGTAGAACAGCGTCTGCCACTGGCGCACCATGCCGAGGGACGAGTTGTTGATGATCGCGACCTTGATCGGGATGTTGTTGATGACGCAGGTGGCGAGCTCCTGGTTGGTCATCTGGAAGCATCCGTCACCGTCGATCGACCAGACCGTGCGCTCAGGCTCAGCGACCTTGGCGCCCATCGCGGCCGGAACCGAATAGCCCATCGTGCCGGCGCCACCCGAGTTCAGCCACGAGTTCGGACGCTCGTACTTGATGAACTGGGCCGCCCACATCTGGTGCTGGCCGACACCGGCCGCGTAGATCGCCTCTGGCCCCGTCAGCTCGCCGATCCGCTGGATCACGTACTGCGGCGACATCAGACCGTCCTCGGGCTGCGAGTAGCCGAGCGGGAACTCGGACTTCAGCCCGTCCAGGTACGACCACCACTCCTCGGTGTCGGGCTTGCGTCCTGCGATCGTGCCGCGGAATGCCGTGTCGAGGTCGACCAGCACATCGCGCACGTCCCCCACGATCGGCACATCAGCGGTGCGGATCTTCGAGATCTCGGCGGGATCGATGTCGACGTGCACGACCTTCGCACCGGGCGCGAACAGCTCGGCCTTGCCGGTCACCCTGTCATCGAAGCGGGCTCCGAGCGAGACGATCAGATCCGATTCCTGCAGCGCGAGAACGGCGGGCACGGTGCCGTGCATGCCCGGCATGCCCAGGTGCTGCGGGTGCGAGTCGGGGAACGCGCCTCTGGCCATCAGCGTCGTGACGACAGGCGCGCCGGTGGACTCGGCGAGCGTCAGCAGCTCGGCCGCAGCGTGACCGCGGATGACACCGCCACCCACGTACAGCACCGGCTTCTTGGCCTCGGCGAGCAGCGCGGCCGCGGCCTGGATCTGCTTGCCGTGGGCCTTGGTGACCGGACGGTATCCGGGAAGATCGACCTTCGGCGGCCAGATGAACGGCGCGACGGCCTGCTGGGCATCCTTCGTGATGTCCACGAGCACAGGGCCCGGACGGCCCGTCGAGGCGATCTCGAAGGCGGCCGCCAGCGCACTGGGGATGTCCTCGGCGCGCCGCACCAGGAAGGAGTGCTTGGTGACCGGCATGGTGATGCCGACGATGTCGGCCTCCTGGAAGGCATCCGTCCCCATCAGGGTGGAGAACACCTGACCGGTGATCGCGACCATCGGCACCGAGTCCATGTAGGCATCGGCGATCGCGGTGACCAGGTTGGTGGCGCCGGGACCAGACGTCGCGATGCAGACGCCGACCCGGCCGGTCGCCGACGCGTAGCCCTCGGCTGCGTGTCCGGCGCCCTGCTCGTGGCGCACCAGCACGTGGCGCAGACCAGAGGCATCCATCAGCGGGTCGTAGACCGGCATGATGGCGCCACCGGGAATGCCGAACACGTCGGTGACGCCGAGGTTCTCGAGCGAGCGGACGACGGCCTCTGCTCCCGAGATCTCGGGCGCTGACGCAGCGCGTGCTGGTGGCCGTGGCACGGCCGAAGCGGAATCAGGAGTCATTTGCTGTTCCTCTGGTGTCTGTCGAGTCGAATATCCGCGAACCCGCACTCAACCGGTGGTCGCACCCTCCGCAGCGGAGCGCACGAGTCGGGAGTACTTGGCGAGGACGCCACGGGTATAGCGCGGAGGAAGGGGCTCCCAGCCAGAGCGGCGGGAGCTCAGCTCTGCTTCCTCGACGAGTAGCTCAAGGGAGCGAGCCGCGATATCGACCCGTATCAGATCACCATCGCGCACGAAGGCGATGGGACCAGCGTCCACCGCTTCGGGTGCTATGTGGCCGATGCACAGGCCGGTTGTGCCGCCTGAGAATCGTCCGTCCGTCAAGAGTAGTACATCTTTTCCGAGCCCAGCGCCCTTGATGGCCGCGGTGATCGCGAGCATCTCGCGCATGCCGGGTCCGCCCTTGGGTCCTTCGTAGCGGATGACCACGACGTCGCCGGCATTCACCTCGCCGGCGGCCAGGGCATCCATCGCGGCGCGCTCGCGCTCGAAGACGCGGGCAGGTCCCTCGAAGACGTCGGCGTCGAAACCGGCTGACTTCACGACGGCGCCCTCCGGCGCCAGCGAGCCGTGCAGGATCGAGATGCCACCCGACGCGTGGATCGCGTTGTCGAAGGTGTGGATCACGTCGCCGTCGACCGGAGCCGGGTCGAGGTCGCGCAGGTTCTCGGCGAGGGTCTTGCCGGTCACGGTGAGCGCGTCACCGTGCAGCAGTCCCTCGTCGAGCATCGCCTTCATGACGACGGGGATGCCGCCGTGACGGTCGACGTCGTTCATGACGTACTGCCCGAAGGGCTTCATGTCCGCGATGTGCGGCGTCTTGCTGCCGACCCGGTCGAAGTCGTGCAGCGTCAGGTCGACCTGCGCCTCGCGCGCGATCGCCAGCAGATGCAGCACGACGTTCGTGGAGCCGCCGAGTGCCATCGCCAGCGCGATCGCGTTCTCGAACGCCTCCTTGGTCAGGATGTCGCCGGTCGTGATGCCCTGTCGAAGCAGGTTGACCACGGCCTCACCCGAGCGGTGCGCGAAGTAGTCGCGGCGGCGGTCGGCCGAGGGCGGAGCGGCGGAGCCGGGCAGGCTGAGTCCGAGCGCCTCGGCGACGGATGCCATCGTGTTGGCGGTGTACATGCCGCCGCAGGCGCCCTCGCCGGGGGCGAACGCGCACTCGATGCGCTTGAGGTCCTCCTCGGTCATGAGGCCGGCGCGACACGCGCCGACGCCCTCGAAGGAGTCGATGATGGTGATCTCCTTCTCGGTGCCGTCCGAGAGCTTCACCCAGCCCGGGGCGATCGAGCCGGCGTAGAGGAAGACGCTCGAGAGGTTCAGGCGGGCGCTGGCCATCAGCATGCCGGGGATCGACTTGTCGCAGCCGGCCAGCAGCACGCTGCCGTCCAGGCGCTCTGCCATCATGACCGTCTCGACGGAGTCGGCGATGACCTCGCGCGAGACGAGCGAGAAGTGCATGCCCTCGTGGCCCATCGAGATGCCGTCCGAGACCGAGATGGTGCCGAACTGCAGCGGGTAGCCGCCACCGGAGTGCACGCCCTCCTTGGCGCCCTGCGCGAGCCGGTCCAGGCTCAGGTTGCAAGGGGTGATCTCGTTCCAGCTCGACGCGATGCCGATCTGCGGCTTGTCCCAGTCGGCGTCGCCCATGCCGACGGCACGGAGCATGCCTCGGGAGGTGGTCGCCTCGATGCCGTCTGTGACGACGCGGCTGCGCGGCTTGATGTCGATGTCTGCGGAGGCGCCGGGCGCGCCGGAGTGAGCTTCAGGGGTGGACATGAGGGCAGTCTATTCCCGAGCGGCACTCCGCTCGGTCGCGATGACACCCAGAACTTCGGCGATCTGCTGTGGGGTGTCCACACGAAGGGCGGCGGAGGTCTCCCCCGCGCCGACGCGAACGCCGAGGTCGCCTGGGCCGAGCACGCGCAGCGCGTCCTCGTCGGTGACGTCGTCGCCCGCGAACAGCACGCCGGTCGCCCCGGTGTGCGCCCGCAGCCGGCCGATGGCCGAGTCCTTGCCCTCGTCGCGCGAGGAGAACTCCAGGATGCGGTCCCCGGTGCGGCGCCGCCAGTGCCTGGCGCGCCGCGCGAAGACCTCGTCGACACGAGAGAACGCCGCGCGCTCCACTTCCGGGTCGGCGGGCCGGCCGTGGATGCCGACGCCGAATGTCTTCTTCTCGAGTTCAACGCCGGGGTACTCGGCCATCAGCGGCGCCAGTTCTGCGAGCAGCTCGTCGCGCAGCGCGCGTTCGTCTGCGGTCGGCTCGATGTCCTGCTCGCCCTCCCCCGGATACCAGTACTGCGCGCCGTGGGAGCCGGCCAGCACGATCGGCGATTCGTCGGTGTGCTCGGCGATCTCGCGCAGATGCACGAGACTGCGGCCGGAGACGAACGCGACCGTGGTGTCGGGCAATGCGGACAGGCGCGCGATGGCATCCGACACGGCGGGGATGGCGCGCGCGGCCATCGGCTCGGCGACGAGCTCGGATGCTGTGCCGTCGAAATCCAGCGCGATGAGCAGCCGCTCCGTGCGCGCCAGCGCGAGCACGGCGTCGTCGGGCACTGCTGCGTTCCAGTTGCGGGTCATGGCTGCTCCGTTCGTCCGTGGTGGCGTCCAGCGTTCTCGAGCGCTGTCAGGAACGACTCCGACCACGCCGTCACGTCGTGCTCGAGCACGCGCTTGCGCAGGGAGCGCATGCGCTTGGACTGCTCGTGACGCGGCATCTCGATCGCCGTCATGATGGCGTCCTTCAGCCCCTCGATGTCGTGCGGGTTCACCCGCACCGCCTGGCGCAGCTCATCGGCTGCACCGGTGAACTCGCTCAGCACGAGCACCCCACGGTTGTCGGCGCGGGTGGCCACGTATTCCTTGGCGACGAGGTTCATGCCGTCGCGGAGCGCGGTGACGAGCATGACGTCAGCCGCGAGGTACAT
Source organism: Microbacterium sp. H1-D42 (assembly GCF_022637555.1). NCBI lineage: Bacteria > Bacillati > Actinomycetota > Actinomycetes > Micrococcales > Microbacteriaceae > Microbacterium > Microbacterium sp. H1-D42. Next base: position 2,056,621 of record NZ_CP093342.1, read on the forward strand.
CGCGACCATCTCTTCCCGGGGGAAGCCCTGATGCAGATAGCGGATCGCGGTGTGGCCGAGGGTGTCCCTGTCACCGTTGATGCGTCCGATGGCGAGCTCGACCTCGTCGCGCAGCTGCATGTACGCGTTGACGCGCTCACGACTGGGACTGGCGACCTGGATGAACGCGACGTCCTCCACCGAGATGCGGCCCTGATCGAGCAGCTCGCCGTACGCTTTGATCCGGTGCCGGATGCCCTTGGTGTAGTCAAGCCGATCCACGCCGAGCACGATGCGCTTGGGGTTGCCGAGCCCCTCACGAATCTCGAGGGCACGGGCCTGGATGTCGGGCCGGCGGGCGAGCTCCCGGTACGGGCCGGTGTCGATGGAGATCGGGAAAGCCCTCACCAGGGGTGTCCGACCGTCGGGAAGGGCGATGCTGGTCGCCTTCGTCTCATAGCCGAGACGACGCTTCGCGGCGGCGAGGAAGTTCGCGGCGTCCTGCGCGCGCTGGAAGCCGATCACGTCGGCGCCGAGCAGACCGCGCAGCACCTGATCCCGCCAGGGCATCTGCGCGTACAGGCCATGCGAGGGGAAGGGGATGTGGTGGAAGTAGCCGATCGTGACATCCGGTCGCAGGTTGCGCACCATCTCGGGAACCAGTTGCAGCTGATAATCGTGCACCCAGACTGTGCCGCCCCTGCTGACGGCCGTCGCGGCAGCCTCCGCGAAGCGCAGGTTCACCGTGACGTACGCCTCCCACCACTCACGGTGGTACTGCGGGGGTGCGATCACGTCGTGGTAAAGCGGCCAGATGGTGTCATTGGCGAATCCCTCGTAGTAGTCCTGGACCTCCTGCTCGCTGAGCACCACGGGCAGCAGGCGTATGCCGTCGGCCTCGAACGGCGGGATGTCGAGGTCGGGCTGCCCCGCCCAGCCGACCCACGCGCCGTTGACGCTGCGCATCATGGGTTCGAGTGCGGCGACGAGGCCGCCGGGAGACGTGCGCCAGATCTCCTCGCCCTCAGGTGTCACGATCCGGTCGACCGGAAGTCGATTGGCGACGATGACGAACTCTGCGGTGGCCACTGGGGACTCCTCTGATCGGTGCTCCCAGGCTACCGAGCACCGAGCGGTCAGCGCTGGATCGGCGTCATGAAGCGATTCGCCAGGCCCGCGGCGACGACGACCACCGCCGCGACCAGCGGCATCAGCAGTGCTGCCGAGGTGCCGGTGTTCTCGGCGAGCTCGCCCGTCACCGCTGACGCGATCGCCTGGCCGACGACCACCCCTGAGCCCAGCATCGTCATGACCGTCGCCGAGCGGCCGAGAGGGCTGCGCGCGGCGCCGAGGCTGTACTGGGTGACCAGCGTCGGACCGACGCCGATGCCGAGGATCGCCAGTGCGATCGTCATCGTCACCACGGTCGTGGCGGTCGCTACCAGGATCGTCCCGGCGAGCAGGATGCCCCCGAAGACCAGCCAGCGCGCGGCCAGCGTGAACCGCGGCGGCAGCCAGGCGACACCGAGGGCGAGGATAGCCGACCCGATGCCCATCACCCCGTAGAGCAGCCCCGCCTGCTCGGCGGCACCACGATCGGCCATGAACGCCGTGAGGGCTGTGAGGGTCGTGCCGAAGAGCAGGCCGACCCCGAAGATGCCGACCACCACCACGAGCAGCGCCGGTCGGAACAGCTCAGATACGGCCGACGGCGCGGCTCCCCCCGGTGTGCGGGCTGCCGACACGTGACGTCCTGTCGGGTGCAGCGCGAATGCCCCGACGAAGAGCAGTGTCAGCACCGAGGCGATGGCGATCGGCGCCCACGGTGCGATGAACGATGCCAGGATGCCGACCAGGAACGGCCCGAAGACGAACACCGTCTCGTCGGCAGCGGACTCGTACGACATGGTCGCCGACGTCGTGCGGGCGCGCCGCGCCTCTGGCATCCGATCGTCGATGATGGTGACCAGCCGCGATCGCGACATCGGAGATACCTGCGGCGCCGTGGCGCCGATCATGAACCCTGAGATCAGGACGAACGACTCGCTGAGCGGGCTGTAGACCACGAGCGCGAAGGTCGCGAGCATCGCGGCGTTGAGCACGGCGGATGCGAGCAGCACCGGGCGCTGACCGTAGCGGTCGGCCGCGGCCCCGAGGAACGGCCCGATCAGGGCGGTGCCGGCGCCGACCGCCGCTGAGGCGAGGCCGCCGAGCGACAGCGAGCCCCGGGTGGTGACGACCATGGTCAGCACGCCGACCACCATCATCGCGAACGGGAGTCGTGCGATGAAAGCGATGGCGAAGTAGGGCCAGCCCGCCAATCGGAGCAGGCTCGGGGATGATGCGGAGTTCTGTGTCATGGCTCTCGCGCGCCGGGGGCGCGGGTCGGGTGCCGCCGATTTCCGCCGGGATGCCGACGGCCGGAAGATACACAGCTGTACGTCCTCGATCTTACCCGACAGCGTCTGAGCACTCGGGTAGCGTGGGGGCATGCGCTACCTCTTCAGCACTGGACTCATCGGCGCCATCACCGCGGGACTGTCGCTGCTGCGCGGTACGCGTGAAGCCCCCATCACGTGGCGGGCCGTGCTCGCCTGGGTCAGCTGGGGCATCACGCTCGCTCTCGCCATCGGAGCGATGGTCGACATGCGCCGCGATGAGCGCGGCGTCGCGGTCGCCATGGACTCGCCGATCGCGCCGAAGCAGGACAAGCGCGCCAAGAAGCAGCAGAAGGCCGTCGAGAAGGCCGCCAAGGCCACCCTGCGCTGAGCCAGGGCCCTGCCCACCTCCAGGAACAGGGCAGCGAGTTTCGGGACCGGCGGCGAGCGTGCGCGGTAGGTTGTGGCTCATGACAGACTCTTCCCCCGATCGATCCAGCTCAGGGCCAGAACTGATCGTGACGGGCCGCATCCGCACGATGGAGGCGGACCGCCCCGCGGCCGAGGCGATCGCCGTCACCGGCGGCAGGATCACGGCGCTCGGGACGGCCGACGTCATCCTGGCGCTCGCGACGGCGGACACCCAGGTGCTGACCGTCACCGACGGTGTGGTCTACCCCGGGTTCGTCGAACCGCACATGCACTACTGGGCATCGGCGACGCAGCTCGACTGGGTCGACTGCGGCACGCGCGACGGCGCGACGTTCGACGAAGTGCTCGATCGCCTGCGCCGGGCCGAGCCCGCGCAGGGCGACTGGGTGCTGGGTCAGCTGTACGACCCCGCGCTCGTCGAAGGGGAACGCGAGCTCACCCGCGACGTGCTCGACGAGATCAGCCCCGACCGCCCGATGATGGTGATGAACGCCTCGCTGCACTTCGCATATGTGAATTCGGCCGCCCTGACCGCGGCCGGGATCCCCGAAGACATCGAGGACCCGGCGGGCGCCACGTTCGGTCGCGACGGCACCGGGCGTCTGAACGGCAGCCTGGGCGAGCTGGCGGCCATGGCGGCGGTGATGCAGGCCGTTCCCCCTCTGAGCCAGCAGCGACTGCTCGACAACATCGTGCGCATCAACCAGCGGGCCGCCGAGCGCGGCTACACGCACACGCACGATGCCGCCACCGGCCTCGCCATCGGTCCGCAGGAAGCCGACATCCTGCTGCAGCTCGCACCGCACCTGTCGGGTCGGATCACCTTCGCGATGCACGACTTCGCCATGGACGCCGCAATCCAGAACGGTCTGAAGCCGTTCGCCGGTGATGACATGTGCCGGGCGATCGCCTGGAAGATCATCAGTGACGGATCGAATCAGGGGCGCAGCGGATACCAGCGCGAGAACTACCTCGGCCGCGACTTCCACGGATCGCCGAACTACGACCACGCGGCGCTGGTCGACCGCATCCGCACCGCTCACGCACACGGCTGGCAGGTGATGGTGCACGCCAACGGCGACGCAGCGATCGATGAGACGATCGACGCCTATGAGGAGGCGCTGGACGGCCGCAGCGGCCTGGACCACCGCGACCGCATCGAGCACTGCTCATTCGCGCATCCCGAACAACTCGACCGGATGGCCGCGCTCGGGCTCAGCCCGAGCTTTCTGATCGGGCACCTGTACTACTGGGGCGACGCGTTCGAGGAGCGCATCGTCGGCGCCGAGAAGGCACAACTGCTCGATCCGGTCGCGGGTGCGCGACGCCGAGGGATGCGAGTGAGCACCCACAGCGACTACACGGTGACCGACTTCGAGCCGTTGCGCGAGGTGCAGACGCAGGTGACCCGCATCCGCCGTGGCAGCGGTCTGCCGCTCAATACGGCAGAAGCCGTCGACGTGCACACCGCGCTGAAGGCGAAGACGATCGATGCCGCCTGGCAGGTGCACGCTGACGACGCTGAGGGCAGCATCGCGGTCGGCAAGTTCGCCGACCTCGTGGTGCTCGACGCTGATCCCGTAGAGGTGGACCCGGCCACGATCGCCGACATCACCGTGCTGCGCACGATCGTCGGCGGCCGCACCGTCTACCGGTCCTAGCTCGCCTGCCAGGCGGGTGAGATCAGCGGGTGAGGATGAGCGCCTCGCCCTGGCCGCCTCCCCCGCACAGCGCCGCTACGGCAGTGCCAGAGCCGCGCTTGGCGAGCTGATGCGCGAGGTGCACGACCAGGCGGGTTCCGCTGGCGCCGATCGGATGCCCGATGGCGATGCCCCCGCCGTGCACGTTCACGATGTCGGACGACAGCCCGAGCTGCTGCTGTGAGCGGGCGACCACGGCCCCGAACGCCTCGTTGATCTCGACCAGATCGAGGTCGGCCGCGGTGATTCCCTGCTTCTCGAGGGCGCGCTCGATGGCACGCGCGGGCTGCTCCTGCAGCGAGTTGTCGGGGCCGGCGGTCTGCCCGTTGGCGCCGATCGCCGCCAGAACGGGCCAGCCCCTGGCATCCGCGTTCTCGCGCGTCGTGACGATCACCGCCGCTGCGCCGTCGGAGATCTGCGACGAGTTGCCAGCCGTGATCGTGCCGCCTTCGGCGAAGGCGGGCCGAAGGCCGGCGAGCGACTCGACGGTCGTGTCGGGGCGGATGCCCTCATCCTTGGTCAGCACCAGAGGGTCGCCCTTGCGCTGCGGCACCGTGACCTCGACGATCTCGGCGTCGAACGCCCCCTCGCTCTGTCCGGCCGCCGCACGCTGGTGTGAGAGCGCCGCCACGGTGTCCTGCAGTTCGCGGGTCATCTCGAAGCCCGGGTTGTGCCGCTCGGTGGAGGCGCCCATGCTCTCGCGGTCGTACGCGTCAGTGAGCCCGTCGTACGCCATGTGGTCGAGCACCTCGACGCTGCCGTAGGTCCAGCCGTCACGCGATCCCATCAGCAGGTGGGGTGCCCGCGTCATGGATTCCATCCCACCGGCGACGACGGTCGTGGCGTCCCCGGTGCGGATCATCCGCGCGGCGTCGATGATGGCGGTCAGGCCCGAGAGGCAGACCTTGTTGACGGAGCTTGCGGGCACGTCCCAGCCGATGCCGGCGCCGATGGCCGCCTGACGGGCGGCGTTCTGACCCGAGCCTGCCGCGAGCACCTGCCCCATGATGACGGCATCGATGTCGGTCGGTGAGATGGCGGTCTGCTCCAGCGCGCCGCGGATGGCGAGCGACCCCAGTTGGGGCGCCGTGAACGAGGCGAGCTGCCCCTTGAGCCGCCCCTGTGGGGTGCGGGCGGCGGCGACGATGACGATGTCGCTCATGATGACTCCTTCAGTGATTCCGAGACCTTCAGTGCGGGCTCGGTGGCAGCGATGACGTCCTGCACGCTCACGCCGCGGGCGGTCTCGACGAGCACGAGACCCTCGTCGGTGACGTCGATGACGGCGAGGTCGGTGATGATCCGGTCGACCACTCCCCTGCCGGTGAGCGGCAGCGAGCACTCGTCCACGATCTTCGCGGAGCCGTCCTTGGCGACGTGCTCCATGAGGATGATGACGCGGCCTGCGCCATGCACGAGATCCATCGCGCCACCGGGGCCCTTGACCATCTTGCCCGGGATCATCCAGTTGGCGAGATCCCCGCCCACCGACACCTGCATGGCGCCGAGGATCGCGGCGTCGATCTTGCCGCCGCGAATCATGCCGAAGCTCGTCGCGGAGTCGAAGAACGAGGCGCCAGGCAGCAGCGTGACGGTCTCCTTGCCGGCGTTGATGAGGTCGGGATCGACGTTCGCCTCGGTGGGGTACGGTCCGACCCCGAGGATGCCGTTCTCGGACTGAAGCACGACCGTGACGTCGTCAGGGACGTAGTTCGGGACGAGCGTCGGCAGGCCGATGCCGAGGTTGACGTAGGAGCCGTCTGTGAGCTCTCTGGCCGCACGGGCCGCCATCTGATCACGGGTGAGTGCCATGTCAGACCCCTTCCTTGCGAACGGTGCGACGCTCGATGCGCTTCTCGATGTCGGTGCCCACCTCGACGATGCGGTGCACGTAGACGCCTGGCAGGTGGATGCTGTCGGCGTCGAGTTCGCCCGGTTCGACGAGCTGCTCCACCTGCGCGATGCAGATGCGGCCCGCCATGGCGGCGAGCGGGTTGAAGTTGCGCGCTGCCTTGTTGAAGATCAGGTTGCCGTGCCGGTCGCCCTTCAGCGCGTGCACGAGCGCGAAATCAGTGGTGATCGACTCTTCGAGCACGAAGTCGCGCTGCTCGCCGTGGAAGTCGAAGCCGCGCACCTCCTTGACCGGGGATGCCACCGCGATCGTGCCATCTGCGTTGTAGCGACGGGGAAGTCCTCCCTCGGCGACCTGCGTGCCGACGCCCGTCTGGGTGAAGAAGGCCGCGATGCCGGATCCCCCGGCGCGAAGCTTCTCGGCAAGAGTGCCCTGCGGAGTGAGCTCGAGCTCGAGGTCGCCCTCGAGGAACTGCCGCTCGAACTCCTTGTTCTCACCGACGTACGACGAGGTCATCTTGCGGATGCGCTGCGAGCCGAGCAGGATGCCCAGGCCCCAGTCATCCACGCCGCAGTTGTTGCTGACGACGCTGAGGCCGGTGGTGCCCTGCGCATGAAGCGCCTCGATGAGGGTCATGGGGTTGCCGGACAGGCCGAAGCCCCCGACCGCGAGCGATGCCCCGTCTGGGATGTCAGCGACGGCCCCCGCCGCGGATGCGAACTGTTTGTCGATCAAGACCACTCCTTCGTGTACGTCTGCATCCAGCATCCGCCCGCACGGTCGCACGCGGCAAGCCGATGCTTGCGATGTGGTCACGAATCCGAGTAGCGTCCACATTGTGGAACAGCAGCAGCCCTCCCGAAGGCGCACCGTGCCCGGCGCGCAGGCCATCGCCAGAGCAGCATCCCTGCTGCGGCTCGTGGCCGCGTCCGCCGACGGCGCATCGTTGCAGACCCTGGCCAGGGATGCTGAGCTGAGCCGCTCCACAGCGCACCGGCTGCTGACGGCGCTGCGCGTGGAGGGACTGGTCGATCAGGACGATGCGACCTCGATGTGGATGCCGGGGCCTGAGCTGTATCTGATGGGAACCGTGGCCGCTGCGCGGTATGACGTGACCGAGCTCTCGCGCGACATCGTGCGCTCGCTGGCGGTGAAGACGGAGGAGAGCGCGTTCCTGTCCACTCGGCGCGCCGACGAGACGGTGTGCCTCGTGCGCGAGGAGGGTTCGTTTCCGATCCGATCGTTCGTGCTCAGCGAGGGCGTGCGCTTTCCGCTCGGGGTCGCCAGCGCAGGGCTGGCGATCCTGTCGTTCCTTCCTGACCACGATGTGGATGCGTACCTCGAGCGCCACCCCGAGCTCGAAGAGCGCTGGGGACGGGTGCACGGCGACAAGCCGCTGCGCACGCGCCTGGCCGAGACGAAGTCTCGGGGCTACTCGGTCAACCCCGGTCTGATCGTGGAGGGTTCATGGGGCATGGGCGCCGCCGTGTTCGACCGCGACGGCCGCCCGGAGTGGGCGCTGAGCCTCACGGGCGTCGAGTTCCGCTTCGGCCCCGACCGCCTGCCGCAGCTCGGCCGCACCCTGCTGGCGCACGCGCATCAGCTGTCCTCCCGCATCGCCGGCGCGAGGCGGTAGCGCAGGCGGTGCCGCTGGGCGCGTCAGCCCAGCTCGCCGCGCACCAGTTCGCCGCGCACCAGCTCCCCCAGTGCCGCGGCGCCGCGGTGGCCCATGACCACGGTGTAGTGGTTCAGGTCGTCGAGATGCACGTGCCGCACGGCCGGGTACTGGGCCAGCAGTCGCTGCAGATGCGCGGGCGGATAGAGCCCAGGGGTCTCGTTCTGCAGGCCACGGGGCACGGAGATGAACAGCGTCGACGCCGGCAGCGCGGCCAGCGCCTCCGGCAGCACGCTGCCGGTGTTCATGTCGACGACGTCGTCGCCCATGAGCTCGGCGCTCGTCGCCGACCGCATCAGATCGCCATCCGGCACCAGGTCGTAGGCGATGTACGCGTCGAGTTCGTCGCTCCAGTCCTCGACGAACGCCGGATGCCCGCGCCAGAACTCCTCGGTGTACGCACGGGCATCGGGCCAGCGGCGAGACAGCCGCTCTGCCACGGGGCCGAGGATCAGCGGCACGAGCTGGGCGGGGTCGATGCCGGCCGGCACGTCGAGCGGCAGACCGCCGTCGACCAGCACAAGGTGCTGCACGCGCGTCGGATGCCGGTACGCGAAGACCACCGCGACGAAGGCGCCCATCGAATGCCCGAGGACCGTGACGGCCGCGGCGTCCAGCGCATCCAGCACGGCTGCGAGGTCGTCGGCGTGTGCCGTCATGCCGGCCGGCCCCTGCACGGCGTTGCTCGCTCCTCGCCCGCGCAGGTCGGGGGCGATGATGCGCATGTCCGGCAGCTGCTCGACGACCAGTGGCCAGGCCAGATGGGATGCGGTCACACCGTGGATCGCGAGCACAGTCTGCGTCGATTCTCCGAGTGGTTCCCACACGCCCACGCGCAGGGCTCCCCCGGCGACGGGCACGGAGACCGTGCGGTACTCATGGGTGCTCATCGGGCGCTCCACCCGCCGTCCATCGTGTACGACGCGCCGGTGACCATCCCGGCGGCATCCGATGCCAGCCAGCCGGCCAGCGAGGCGACCTCACTCGCTTCCACGAGGCGCTTGATGGCACTCTCGGTGAGCATGACCTTCTCGATGACTTCGCTCTCCGCGATGCCGTGCGCCTTGGCCTGATCGGCGATCTGCTTCTCGACCAGTGGCGTGCGCACGTAGCCGGGGTTGATGCAGTTGCTCGTCACCCCGCGCGGCCCGCCTTCCAAGGCGGTGACCTTCGACAGACCTTCAAGGCCGTGCTTGGCGGCGACGTAGGCGGACTTGAATGCGCTGGCGCGAAGACCGTGGACGCTGGAGATGTTCACGACGCGGCCCCAGCCGCGCTCGTACATGCCGGGCAGCACGGCGCGGATCAGCAGGAACGGCGCCTCGAGCATGATGCGCTGGATCGCGCGGAAGGCGTCAGGGTCGAAATCGACGATCGGGCTGACGCGCTGGATCCCGGCGTTGTTCACCAGGATGTCCGCCTGCAGCTCGAGTGTGTCCAGCGCTGCGGTGTCGGAGAGATCGACCGCCCATGCCTCTCCGCCGAGCTCGCTCGCGACCGCCGAGGCCGCTTCGGCGTTGAGATCCGCGATCACGACGTGCGCGCCGCGACGCGCGACCTCCTCGGCGCAGGCGCGGCCGATTCCGCTCGCCCCTCCGGTGATCACCGCTCGCCGACCGGCGAGGTCCTGTTCAGTCATCGTTCTCCCCCTCCGTGGAGCGTTCGGTCGAGCCAAGAGCCTTGTCGGGCCGCAGCGCCCGGGTGATGAAGGCGGTCATGCCATCGAGCACCGCGGTGTCGATCTGCGCGGGAGGGTGACCGTCGGCATCCTTCTCCCAGAGCAGGTAGCGCATGCCGATCAGCTCGCCGGCCCCCATCAGGGCCCACGCGACGACACCGGTGTCGAGGTCGGCCGCGATCTCACCGTCACGCTGGGCGGCCGCCAGGCCCGCCCGGTATCCGTCCACGATGCGCTCGTAGTGCAGCCGGAGCATCTCGGGCGAGACGAACTCCGCCTCGCGCACGACCCGGTACAGCGCAGGATGCGCGGCGGTGAAGCGGAAGAAGCCCTCGAACCCGAGACGCTCGGCCTCGATGCGGTCGGTCGCACCGGCCATCGACTCCGACATCGAATGCCGCACGCGACTGTTGAGATCGAGCACGAGCTCGTCGAAGATCGCCTGCTTGCTGTCGAAGTACAGGTAGAAGGTGCCGAGCGCGACGCCCGCGTGCTCGGTGATCTTCACGATCGAGGCCTCGTGATATCCGAGGTCGGCGAACACCTGCTCTGCCGCCTCCAGCAGCCGCCTGCGGGTCTGCTGTCCGCGCTTCGTCAGCGGCCGGCCCGTCGCCGGCGAGACCGGCGGGTCGTCAGTGTGAGCGATCATGGGTGTCCCCCTTCAGCGCCATCCGGCGCAGTCGCACGCGGGCGACCTTCTCGATCGTGGAGCGTGGCAGCTCGGTGACGAACTCGATGCGCATCGGCAGTTTGAATGCGGCCAGCCGCTCCGCAGCGTAGGTGCGCAGCTCTTCCGCCGAGACGGGGCCTGACGCCACGACGAAGGCGACGCCGCGCTCGCCCCAGATCGGGTCCGGCACGCCGACGACGGCGCACGCCTCGACGAGCGGATGCCCGGTGAAGGCGCGCTCCACCTCGGCAGGGGCGACGTTCTCGCCGCCGGAGACGTAGATGTCCTTGAGTCGATCGACGACGCGGTGGATGCCATCGGCGTCGCGCTGCACGAGGTCGCCGGTGCGCAGCCATTCGCCGCGCATCGCCCTGGCCGTGGCCTCTGGGTCGTCGAGGTAGCCGGCGAACACGCTCGCCCCTCGGACCCACAGTTCGCCGGTGGCGGCGCCGTCCAGTTCGAGTTCGGTGTCGGGGTCGACCAGGCGCACGTCGACGCCGGGATACGGCCGCCCGACGGCACCGGGATGGTCGGCGACCAGGTCGGCGGCGAGATGCAGCACGTTGGGTCCTGCTTCGGTCAGTCCGTATCCCTGCGTGAAGGCCAGCCCTCTGGCGGCCCAGGTCTGCACCAGGTCGGCGGGGATCGTCGCGCCGCCGACGACGACGCGGCGCAACGGGGTGAGGTCGGCGGTGGGCCAGAGCGGATGCTGCTGCATCATCCGATACTGCGTCGGCACGCCCATCATCGCGGTGACCCTGCGATCGGAGACGAGCTGCAGCACGCGTCCTGGATCGAAGCCGCGCTCGAGCACCACGGTCGCGCCACGCCACCAGGCCTGCAGCGGCTGCACGTTCCACGCCGCCACGTGGTACTGCGGCAGCATCGCGAGCACCACGTCGTCGGCGGTCAGCGGCATCGCGCGGTCGAGTGCGAGGTTGTTCCAGAAGCAGTTCTCGTGCGTGAGGACGACGCCCTTGGGCGCCGCCTCGCTGCCGGAGGTGTAGATGATCAGCAGCGGGTCGTCATCGCGGGCCGGGCGCGGAGACATCGGATGCTGCGCGCGGGGCGCCTCGGCCTCGACGCCGGCCACGCCGAGCAGCGCGTGCGCATCCGGCACGCCCGCTGCCTGCTGGCCTGCGACCTCGCGTGCCGCGGCTGCGAGAGCCGCGTGCTCGTCTTCGATGAGCAGCAGGGCGGGCCGGGTGCGGATGATCAGGTCGGCGAGCTCGACAGGAGTCAGCCGCCACGACAGCGGGACGAATGCGATGCCCAGCTGCGCGCAGGCGAAGAACGCCACGATGTGATCCGTGGAGTTGCCCGAGATAGTTGCGATCCGCTGACCAGCGCCGTAGCCGGCCTCCGACAGCCGCTGCGCGAGCGCCGCCACCCGCGCAGCGAGCGTGCGGTAGTCGGTGCGCACGCCGCGGTCGTCGACGGCGACACGGTGCGGATCGGTGACGGCCCGGTCGAACAGCCACCGACCGATGGTGTGCGGGCCTGCAGCGGTGGTCATCGTGCCATCTCCGGGACGGCGTCCTGCATGTCGATGTCGTCGAGCCCAGCGACGGTCCCGCCGCGTCCACGACGACGGCGGAGCCACGAGTCGACGGTTCCGGCGATGCCGCCTGGCAGGAACATCACGACGAGGATGAACAGCACGCCGAGGATGAACAGCGGCTCCGACAGGGGCACGCGCAGCACATCAGGCAGCTGCTGGATGCCCTCGGCGCGGGCGAGCACCGTCAGACGCTGGTCGAGGATCGTGTACAGCACACCACCGAGAATGGCACCCCAGCGGAATCCGACGCCACCGAGCACCACCATCACCAGCACGGTGATCGTGAGGTCGGCGCCGACGGCGGTGGGCTGAGTGCCCGATTGCAGCAGCAGGTACGCGATGCCGGCGAGTGAGGCGCAGAGGGCCGCGATGACGAACACGATCAGCTTGGCGCGCGTCGGCTGCAGGCCGAGTACCCGCACGCGCAGGTCGTTCTCGCGTGCGGCGGCCGCGAGGTGGCCGAGCCGTGAGCGGTCGACCCACAGCACGATCAGGTAGACGATGACGACGACCGCCAGCGAGACCCAGTAAAGGTTGCGGGTGTTGACCACGCCGACGAGCCAGTCCGGGACGCCGTCGGTGTTCAGGCTGAGTCCCTCTTCGCCGCCGGTGATCGCCTGGTTGCGACGCACCAGCACCGAGCCGGCCTGCGCGAAGGCGAGGGTGACCATCGCGAACGGGATGCCATTCACTCGCATCGCGACGGCACCGGTGATCACGGCGATCACGAGGCCGCCGAGCAGCGCGGCGAAGATGCCGGGCACCAGCGGCAGCTGAGCGGCCTGAAGCACGATGCCGAGGCCGTATGCGCCTGCGCCGAAGTACAGCGCGTGCCCGAAGGACAGCATGCCGGCTGTGCCGAGCAGCAGGTTGTACGACAGCGCGAGGGCCGCGAACACCATGCACAGCGACATCAGCGCGAGCGATCCCGGCGTGTAGGTGGGGCCGGGCAGGATGCCGGGGATCTGGAGGTTCAGCAGCGGCAGGATCGCGAGCACGATGACGACGACCAGGCCGACGGCGAGCGGGATCCAGCTGCGGCGCGTGGTGGTGCGCATGTCAGGCCTTCTTTCCCATGAGACCGGCTGGGCGCACCAGCAGCACGACGGCGAGCAGGATGACGACGATGAAGTCGCCGGTGCCGCCGAGATAGGTGTTGGCGACCTGCTGCAGTACGGCGACCAGCACCGAGGCGACAGCGGCACCCGTGAGCGATCCGAGACCGCCGACGACGGTGACGATGAACGCGAAGATCAGCAGCGTCGAGCCGAGGTGCGCCGACACGTACGTCATCGCGTGCATCGCGAGCACTCCGCCGATGCCCGCGGCCGCGCCGCCGATCGCGAACACCAGCGTGAACGAGCGGCGCACGTCGATGCCAAGGGCGGTGACCATGGCGCGGTTCTCGACGCCGGCGCGGATGATCATGCCGTAGCGCGTCTTCTTCAGGAACAGCACGAGACCTGCGAGCACGAGGGCGGCGGCGACGATCAGCACCCAGTACTTGTTCGGGATGCTGGCGCCGAGCACATCGGTGGTCTGGCGCAGCCAGACGGGGCCGCGAACGTTCACCGGGTCCGTGCCCCAGATGCCCTCGAACAGTGCGATGGCGGCGAACGAGAGCCCCACGGTGACCAGCACCTGCTCGATGTGGCGTTCGTACAGCGGCCGGATGAGCAGCAGCTCGGTGAGGGCGGCGAACACCGCGCCGACGAGCGCTCCGACCAGGATCGACAGCAGGAATCCGCTCCAGCTGTCGACGCCGACCGCCTGGGCGACGGCCCAGCCGACGAAGGCGCTGAGCGTGAGGAAGGCACCGTGCGCGAAGTTCAGCACGTGCATGAGGCCGTAGATCAGGCTCAGGCCGCTGGCCACGAGGAAGTACAGCGCACCGAGCCCGAGCCCGATGATGAGGGTGAGGATCAGAGTGCTCATACGTGCTCCTCCGCACTGACGCCGAGCAGGCGCCTGGTCAGGTCGGCGTCGTCGAGGATGTCGACGGCGCGGCCGGTGTGCACGACGCGGCCACCGGCGATGACGATCGCCTGGTCTGCGAGGCGCCGGACGACGTCGAGGTTCTGCTCCACGAGCAGCATCGGCACGGTCTGCGCCGCCTCGGCGAGGGCATCCGACACTTCGGTGACGATCTTCGGCGCGAGGCCCTTCGTCGGCTCATCCACGAGGATCAGCCGATTGTCGTTGAGCAGCGCCCGCGCGACCGACACCATCTGCTGCTGACCGCCGGAGAGGGTGCCGGCACGCTGCTCGCGGCGGGCGACGAGGTCGGGGAACAGCGCATCGACGAATTCACGACGCGGGATGCGCTGACGCTCTGCGAGCGCGAGGTTCTCGGCGACGGTCAGCCCGGCGAAGACCTCGCGGTCCTCCGGCACGTAGCCGACGCCGCGCTGCACGATGCGGTGGGTGCTGAGGTTGTCGATGCGCTCGCCTTCCAGCAGCACCTCACCCTTGCGGGAGATGAGTCCGAGGATGCCGCGCAGCGTGGAGGTCTTCCCCGCGCCGTTGCGACCGAGCACCGCGGTGATGCCTGTGGCGGGCACGTCGAAGGTGACGTCCTCGACGACCTGCTGTCCGGCGATGGATGCGCGCAGGTTCCGCACCTGCAGGATGGGGGCGCTCACGCACTCGTCCCCAGGTAAGCGCTCTGCACGGTGGCGTTCTCCATGATCCGATGCGGGGTGTCGACGGCAATGATGCTGCCGAAGTACATCACGGCGACGAGGTCGACGAGTCCCATCAGCACTTCGATGTGGTGTTCGACCATCAGCACGGTGCAGCCGGTCTCGGCCTGCAGTCCTCGGATGCTGTCGACGAGCCCTGCGACGTCGCCGGAGGCGACACCGGCCATCGGCTCATCGAGCAGCACGAGGCGCGAACGGGTGGCCAGCAGCACGGCGATCTCGAGCTTGCGCTTGTCGCCGTGGCTGATGTCGCCCGCACGGGCATCCAGTCGGTGTCCGAGTCTGACGGAACGCAGCAGCTCCTCGGCGCGGATGCTGACAGCATCCGACTTCTTCGGGAAGCGCAGCAGCGAGTAACTGCCGCCCTGCGCCGCCTGCACCGCGATGCGCACGTTCTCATGCACGGTGAGCTGCGGGAACAGACTGGACGTCTGGAATGTCCTCCCCAGCCCCGCCCTGGCGCGCTGCGGCACGCTGGTGCGGGTGATGTCCACGTCGTCCATCAGGATGCGCCCGGCGGTCGGCCGGATCACACCCGAGACGGCGTTGAACAGCGTGGTCTTGCCTGCGCCGTTCGGGCCGATCACTCCGACCAGGGCTCCTGGCTCGACGGTGAGGTCGACGTCCTTCAGGATCGTCGCTCCCCCGATGTCGAGTCCGAGACCCTCGATCCGCAGCGATGCGCCGGTGGCGGGCGGGGCTGGGGTGTTCATTCGTTCTGCCTTCTGCGTGTCAGGGAGCGACGTCGGCGGCGGGGACGGTCGCGACCAGCTCGGGTGCGAACGTGTCACCGTCCGCGACGAGCTTCGCCTGGTACATGTCCTGCAGCAGCGCGTGGTCCTCGGCGCGCACCGTGTTGGTGCCCTTCGGGCCCTCGAACTCGAAGCCCTCGAGGGCCGCGACCATCGCGTCGACGTCGCCCTTCCCTTCCTTGACCGCCTGCACGAGCATGATCGCGGCGTTGAAGCCGTCGGGGCTGAACAGGTCGGGTTCGGCTCCGGCCTTCTCGAGCGCCGCGATCATGGCGGTGTTCACCTCGTTGTCCGGAGCTCCGCCGAAGTAGTGGTTCAGGAAGTTGATCTTCTCCGAGGCCACGCCGTAGGCGCCGAAGGTGGCGCTGTCGCCGAGTCCGGTCACGACGGGGATGTCATCGAGCACGCCCTGCTGGCTCATGGCCTGCCACATCGCACCGGAGGTGGCCCCGGCCCACGCCACGAACACGAGGTCGGGCTGGGCAGAGAGCACCTGCTGGGCGAAGGGGGTGAACTCGGTGACGTCCTCGGCGACGAGCACGGGCTCGACCGTGGCGCCCTTGCCACCGAGGATCGCCTCGACGGCCGCGACGTTGCCCTGGCCGAATGCGTTGTTCTGCGCGAAGACGGCGATCTTCTTGCCCTCGATGTCGTCGAGGAACGTACCGGCCGTCGCGACGTCCTGTGCGGACTGGCGTCCGGAGCGGAAGGTGTAGTCGTTGATGTCGGTGATCGCGTCTGCGGCAGCGGGGCCCGAGATGAAGAGCACCTTGTTCTGTGCGGCCTGCTCGGCCACGGCGAGCGCGACACCGGAAGAGGCGCTGCCCATCAGGATGTTCACTCCGTCGCCGATGAGCTCCTTGGCGGCGGTGACAGCGGTGTCGGGGTCACCGGCGTCGTCGCGGTTCTCGATGACGATCTTGGTGCCGTCCACCTCGCCGGTGCCGTCGGTGGCGTAGTCCAGCCCTGCCGCGAACGCGTCGAGGTACTGCTTGCCGTAGCCGGCCAGCGGGCCGGTCTCACTGGTGATCACACCGACGCGCACTTCGGAGGGACCGGCATCGCCTGCATCGCCGGCACCGGCATCAGGCTGCGGCGCACATGCCGACATGACAAGGGCCGCGGTGACGAGCACCGAGCCCAGGAGCAACTTCTTCGTAACCCGCATCTGGATGCCTCTCATCGTTGGAAGGTCGGGAACATGAAACCCGATTCAGGTATTGGAATCGTATGGGCGACAATCCCCCGCCGTCAAGTCGGCACGAATGCATGCCACGCGATATATACTGGTTGGTATGCAAAATGCGGATGCCATCGGATCGATCGTCCTCTCGGCGCACAGTCTCGCGCGCATCGCAGCGCAGGACTCCGGAAATGAGGCCCCATCCGCGCAGTGGCGTGCGCTGAGCACGCTGGCGGCGAACGGCGAGATGCGCCTCGGCGCTCTGGCCGCATCCGCCCGCACGACCCAACCGGGCATGACGCGCCTGGTCGGTGCGCTCGAGCAGGCCGGGCTGGTCTCGCGCTCCCCCGACCCTGACGATTCGAGGGCCACCCTGGTCGCCGCGACGGAGGCGGGCATCCAGGCGCTGAACGACTGGCGCACCGAGCTGCGTGACACGCTCGCTCCGCGCTTCGCCGACCTCAGCGATCAGGACTGGGCGGCACTTCACCGTGCAGCCGAGATCCTCGCCGCACACACCCAGAACACGAACAGCATCAACACGACGACAGGAGCACGCGCATGAGCGGAACACCCCAGGGATCGGTCTGGCGACAGCCCGCACAGGTATGGGCAGTCGCGTTCGCCTGTGTGGTCGCATTCATGGGCATCGGGCTCGTCGACCCGATCCTGCCCGCCATCGCCGATTCCCTGCAGGCGTCTCCCGTCGAGACCGAACTGCTGTTCACGAGCTACCTGCTCGTCACCGGTCTCGCCATGCTCGTCACCAGCTGGATCTCCAGCCGCATCGGAGCCAAGGCGACGCTGCTCGTCGGCCTCGGACTGATCGTCGTGTTCGCCCTGCTGTGCGCTCTCAGCGGCAGCGTGGACGCCGTGATCGGATTCCGCGCCGGCTGGGGCCTCGGCAACGCACTGTTCATCTCGACGGCGCTCGCGACCATCGTCGGCGCGGCCGCCGGTGGCAGCGGTGCCGCCATCGTGCTGTACGAGGCCGCGCTCGGTCTCGGCATCGCCATCGGACCGCTGCTGGGCGGATTCCTGGGTGAGATCAGCTGGCGCGGACCGTTCTTCGGCGTCGTGGTGCTCATGTCGATCGGGTTCATCGCCGTGCTGACGCTGGTGCGCGGCACAACTGAGAAGCGCGAGCCGATGCCCCTCAGCGCCCCGTTCAAGGCGCTGCGCAACCCAGCACTGGCAACCCTCGCGATCACCGCGCTGTTCTACAACATCGGCTTCTTCGTGCTGCTGGCCTTCTCGCCGTTCCCGCTGGGCTTCGGCGCGATGGGCATCGGGCTGACCTTCTTCGGCTGGGGCATCGCGCTCGCTGTGACCAGTGTCTGGGTCGCGCCTGCGCTGATGCGCCGCATCGCCCGCACGACGATCATGGCGGTGACCCTTCCGCTGCTGGCCGTGGACCTCATCGTCGCCGGTCTCGTCGTCGGCAGGCCGACGGCGCTGGTGGTCTGCATCATCGTGGGCGGTCTGCTGCTCGGCGTCATGAACACGGTGCTCACCGAGTCGGTGATGGAGGCGACCGACCTGCCCCGTTCGGTGGCGTCGTCGGCTTACTCTGCGGTGCGCTTCCTCGGCGGGGCCATGGCACCACCCGTCGCCGCCGCGCTCGCACACGCATGGGGCGACACCGTGCCGTACCTGTTCGCGGCCGCCTCCGTGCTGATCGCGGCTCTCACGATCCTGCTGCGACGACGCGTGCTGGCGCACATCGATGAGACAGATGATGATTCCGCCGAGCACGCCGAGGCTATCCTCGTGGGAGACGCCACCTGACGGCATCCGCAGAACCGCGCGAAGGAGCCCGTGACCCCCGTGACCGCAGCAGAATCCCTCCCCACCCGCAGCCGCATCGTGCATGAGCACCTCACCGCGGCCGGCATCGAGGGGCGCATCGTGGTGCTGCCGGACTCCGCCCGGACTGCCGTGCTGGCAGCGCAGGCGATCGGATGCGAGGTGGGCGCGATCGCGAACAGTCTCGTCCTGGTCGCGGACGACGAGCCGATCCTGGTGATGACCAGCGGAGCGCATCGCGTCGACTTCGCCGTACTCGCGCAGAGCATCGGAGCGGATGCTGTCGCCATGGCGCCGGCGGCCGTCGTCCGCGCCGCGACGGGGCAGGCGATCGGCGGGGTGGCGCCCATCGGGCATCCGACGCCCTTGCGCACGTACCTGGACGAGGATCTGCGGGCGTACGACGAGGTGTGGACCGCCGGCGGCACGCCGGAGACGGTCATGCCGCTCACGTTCGATCAGCTCGAGGAGCTCACGGGAGGCACGCTCATCCGCGTGGAGTGAGTCACTCCACGGCGATCTGGAAGTCCACCGGGCGACAATGCTTGCGCAGGACTGGCGATCATTCGACCATCAGGTCGTCGATCTCGAGGTCCTCGTCGAGCAGGCAGTAGATGATCAGGTCGGGGTACTCCTGCGGTGCGATGTACAACAGCGTCAATCCTCCGTCGCCGAAGACGATCACCCCGTCCAGCGCGATGTCGTTCTTGAGGGACTCCAGCGCCTCCTCGAGATCGACGTCCTCGTCGTCTTCATACGCGGCCTCGGTCAGCTCCTCGGCGACCTCACGCTCGCGCGCATCGAGGATCTCCTCTGTCAGACGCGCCAGCGCGTGCTGCACCGTCTCCTGCATCACATCGAGATCGGGCAGGTCCTCACGCTCGAACTCCGCGACCGCGTCCTCGTCATCGTCGCCGGCCTCTTCGACGTCCTCATCGTCGTCGCGCTCGAGTTCCTCATCGAACTCGTACTCCACGGTCACGCGACGACCGCCTGGAAGTTCGGCGCTAGCGGTCAGCGCACCGTCATCGTCGGTGTCGACATCATCGAGATCGATCATGGGAGCCTCCTCTCGACATGTTCTCACCGCTGTGCGCCGGAGGGAAGAGGTGGATGGCCGTAGGGTCGGCACATGAGAAGAACGCGCGGAGGCGTCGTCGACGTCGACTCCCTGGACGACTTCGATCGCCGCCTCGCGTATGGCCTCCACTCGCTGTCGGGCTGGCGCCTGCGCGACATCGACCTCACTGCTCGTCGCAAGGCGCTGCGCTCGGTCGACGTCGCCGGCGCGCTGTTCCTCGGCTGCGATCTGCTGCTCGAAGACGAGGAATCGATCCGGGCACGCGGCGCCGTGGTGTTCCCCTCCGTGCCGGACGCCCCGATCGACGCATATCGGACGACGCTGTACACCCCGCATGAGCTGTTCGCATCCGACGGCTACCTGCGCAGCCCCGACGCGCGCATCTACGGCTGGTCGCAGCGCGACAGCACCCGAGACGCGATGCTGGCCCAGTCGCTGCACGACCACAGCATCGGCATCGCGCTGGAGACCTGGGTGCGCGGCCGCACGCTGGTCGGAGTCATGGGCGGGCACAGCGCCGCGCGCGGAGAGCGCACGTACACGGACGGCGCGATGCTGGGGCGGATGCTGTCGCAGACCCACGCTGTGGCAACCGGCGGCGGCCCCGGCGCCATGGAAGCGGTGAATCTCGGCGGGTATCTGGCGACCTACGGTGATGACGCCGTCGACGAGGCAGTGCACATGCTGGCCGCCGTGCCGAGCTTCGCGCCCAGCGTCGGTGCGTGGGCGGACGCCGCCTTCGCCGTGCGCGACCGCTTCCCGCAGGGCGCCGATTCACTGGGCATCCCGACCTGGCATTACGGCCACGAGCCGCCCAACCCGTTCGCGAGCGCAATCGCGAAGTACTTCCACAACGCGCAGCGGGAGGCGATCCTGCTCGAGGTCTGCCAGGGTGGCATCATCTTCCTGCCTGGTGCCGGCGGGACCGTGCAGGAGATCTTCCAGGACGCGTGCGAGAACTACTACGCCGACGAGTCTTCGATCGCACCGATGGTGCTGGTCGGGCGCGACTACTGGACGCAGCAGCTGCCAGCGTGGCCGCTGCTGCAGGCGCTCGCGAAGGGCCGCCCGATGGAGCAGCACGTGCACCTCGTCGACACCGTGCAGGAGGCGGCGGCACTCGTGTCGAAACCGTGACCTTGAAAACCGTGACCTAATCGTGAAAGCGAAAAAGCCCCGGAATCTGGCGAGAGATTCCGAGGCTGATCCGTGCACCCCCAGGGACTTGAACCCTGAACCCATTGATTAAGAGTCAATTGCTCTGCCGATTGAGCTAGAGGTGCGTGGCCCGGGATAACCCCGACCGAGGAATTACATTACCAGTGCCCAGGGGTCGCTACAAATCGAGGTCATCCCGGGCGCGTTGCAGAGCCCTCCTGGCACATGGCGGCGGTCTATCCTGGTCACGTGACAGACTCCCCCGCCGCCACAGACTCCGCCACGGATCTCGATGCCGACCTCGCTCTGGCACTGCGTCTGGCTGACGCCGCCGACGCACAGTCATTGACGCGATTCGACGCCGCCGACCTGCAGGTTTCCCTGAAGGCGGACCGCTCGCACGTCACCGACGCCGACCTCGCGACCGAGCGCGCCATCCGCGCCCTGCTGACCGCTGAGCGTCCCCGTGACGGCATCTTCGGCGAGGAGTTCGGCGCCGAGGGCGACACGCACCGGCAGTGGATCATCGATCCGATCGACGGCACCGCGAACTTCCTGCGCGGGGTTCCGCTGTGGGGCACGATGATCGCGCTGGCCATCGACGGCGTCCCGCAGATCGGTGTCGTCAGCATGCCAGCGCTCGGGCGGCGCTGGTGGGCCGCATCCGATCGCGGAGCATGGACCGCGACGCCGGCCGGCACGCGTCGCCTCGGCGTCTCGAGCGTTGATTCACTCGAGGATGCGAGCGTGAGCTTCCAGAGCATCGCGCAGTGGTCGGATGCCGGAAAGCTGCCCGAGCTGATGGCCGTGGCCGACACGGTCTGGCGCGACCGCGCGTATGGCGACGTGTACAGCTACATGCTGCTGGCGGAGGGCCGGATCGACATGGTCGCCGAGTTCGACGTCAAGGAGTACGACATCGCGGCGGCCGTGCCGATCGTGCGCGAAGCGGGGGGACGCATGACGGCGTTCGACGGCAGGGACACCCTCTCCGACCTGTCTGCGCTGGCGACCAATGGCCTGCTGCACGAGAAGTTCCTGACCCTGTTCCGCGACGTGCAGCGCTCCTGAGCGCCGCACGCACCCCTTCCTCCCCATGAGTCATATGAGAACCCGATATCCGCTCGCCGTCGGCGTGCTGCTGACGGCGCTGGCCCTGGCCTCCTGTGCCCCCGCCGCGGCCCCTCAGTCGTCGCCGACGGCCCCAGCCGCTGCACCGTCGACGCCACCGCCCGCGACCGTCACATCGGCCCCAGAGGACGAGACCGCGCCCGAGCCCGGCGCGGCGCCCACGTGCGACACGATCATCTCCCCCGGGACGGTCGACGCACTGAAGTCACAGGGCTGGACGTCGATGCAGGAGGAGTTCCGCATCGGCGAGACGGTCGTCGACGACGGCCTGATGTGCATGTGGGCGGACTTCAGCACGGCATCGGATCACGGCCAGATGTATGCCTGGGGTCCGATCAGCGAGGCGACCGCCGACACGGCGATGGCCGGTCTGCAGCGCGACGGATGGCTGCTGTCGCAGGACGGCGATCGCACGTACTTCACCGAGGATCCGGCATACGCGATCGCAACCGACGCCGACGGATTCGGGATGACCTACGAATTCGGCGACGGCTGGGTGAAGTTCGCCGACACGAAGCAGGGCCTGCTGCTCATCGAGTGGCAGGGCTGACAGCCCCGCGAGCAGGCGAGGTGGCGCCGCCGCAGGACGGCGCCACGAGGCTCACTGCTGGTTCTGGTTCCAGTTGTCGCTGCGCTTGGTGGCCGAGCCGCGCTGACGCATGACGTAGGCCATCGCAAGGCTGACCAGAAGGATGCCCGCCGTGAAGGCGTAGCCCTGACCGGTCGGCAGCGAGTGCGAGATCCCGAACAGGTAGAACCCGCCAAGGAACAGAACGATGAACACGATGAAATCGACCACGTCGAAGCCCTTCCAGGTCGTCGGATAACCTCTCCAGCTTAGTCTTCCCGCGCCGTGGTCCGGTGCCGCCGCACGACAGCGTCGGCGGCGCTATGTTGGACGGTATGCCGATGAGGATGCCGTGGTCGTGACCAGCGCCCGCTCCGCCCGTCGTGGCCGTCCTGGCCATGACCGCGAGGATGTGATCCGCGTGGGCGTCGAGCTGTTCAACGAGCAGGGATACGACGCCACATCCGTGTCGGACCTGACCAATCGGCTCGGCGTGACGAAATCCGCCCTGTACCACCACGTCGATTCCAAGGCGCAGATCCTCGAGATCGCGCTGGAGGACGCGCTGGGCGGGCTCGAAGACGCGTTGGATGCCGCGCTGCGGCGCGCCACGCCGGCCGAGCGACTGACGGCGATCGTCGAGGGCGCCGTGAGCGTGCTGACAGCACGGCAGCCCCAGGTGACGCTGCTGCTGCGACTGCGGGGGAACAGCGACGTCGAGGTGGCAGCACTCGAGCGCCGCCGCAACTTCGACCACACCGTGACAGGGCTCGTTCGCGAAGCGCAGTCCGAAGGGCTCGTGCGCGCCGATCTGGATGCCGGTGTCGCCACACGCCTGATCTTCGGCATGATCAACTCGCTGGTCGAGTGGTATCGGCCGGACGGTCCCGTCGACCCGGAGCTGCTGGGCCGGGAAGTGCTCGCGGTGGCCCTGGACGGGCTGCGCCCGCGGGACTGACGCGCTTTCGACGGCCTGTCGCTCACACCGGTACGGACGCGTCAGCGCCGCGGGCGGCCGGCAGCCAGCATCCGATCCGCCTGCTCGCAGATCCTCTCGGCCTCGCCGGGGTCGGCGATGGCGGCGTACAGGCGACGTTCGCGGGGCGCTCCTGACAGGCCGAGCGGCCCGCGGGGCGCGAAGAAGTGGCCCGAGTCGTCAGAGGCGAGCGCCGCGAGGGCCGGCTCTGCGGCCCGCGCGGGTGAGTTGCCCACAGCCCCGACGATCCGCGCCACGGAGCTGGGCGCCCCGGTGCGCATGTCCGCCGCGATGCCGGTGGCCGGAACCACCCCGGGGTGACACAGATTCACGCGCACGCCGAGCCCCTCTTCGTCGCAGCGCCGCGCAAGGGCGACGCCGTAGAGCCCGAGGGCGCGCTTCGAAGCCGCATACGCCCGCAGCGGTCGATACCGGCGCTCGGACTGGAGGTCATCGAGCCGTCCGCGGGCGGCGGCGAGGCTGAGCTGGATGGCGATGTGCGCGCGGCCGGCGCACAGCAGCGGCAGGAGCGCCGCGGTCAGTGCGACATGTGCGAGAAAGTTCGTCTGGAAGTGCAGCTCGAAGCCGTCCTCGGTGACATGACGCTCAGTGTCCCCCAGCATCACGACGCCGGCATTCAGCACGAGCAGCCCGATCGGCTCGCCGCGCTCCAGCATCCGCTCGGCGAACGCCGAAACTGATGACAGCCTGGCGAGGTCGACATCTGCGATCTCGACCTGCGCAGCGGAGTGGGATCGTCGGATGCTGTCGCGTGCAGCTTTCCCGCGCCGACGGTCCCGGACGGGAAGGATGAGGTTCGCGCCCTCACCTGCGAGCACCCGCGCGATCTCGAGCCCGATGCCACTGCTGGCGCCAGTCACGAGCGCGCACCGATCCGTCCACATGACCGCCATCGCTCCCCCTCGTGCGACCGACCCAGAACCCGCAATCTATCGGAGAGCGACAACGAAAAGAACCCCGGCCTCCGCATGAACATGCGAGGCCGGGGCTCTCTCCTGTGACAGCGGTTGGTGGAGCTGGGGGGAATCGAACCCCCGTCCGACGCTGTTAATCCACGTCTTCTCCGGGCGCAGTCTATGAAAGCGTTCTACTCGGCTCCGACCTTTGTCACAGACACCTAAGTCGACAAGCCCAGCCTGGGAAGAGTCCCACGTGACGTCCAGACGCCATCACGCAGCAAGATCCCTAGATGACGCCAGGGTCCGTATCGGGATCACATACGGTCTGACGGACTATCGGGCTCGCTTATGCAGCGAGGGCGAAGTCGTTGCGCTTGGATTCGGCAACTATGGTTTTGCAGGGAGCGTTCACGAGATAACCCTGCATCCTCGGCCCGCTTCTCGTCGATACACAGGCGCCGTCGAAACCGATCAGCCCCGTGGACCTTCTTGCGAAGGAGCCGCTGTCACACTGTGGAATTACCAGACAGATGCCGAAGCACCCGAGCATCACAGGTTACAACGGATCCGGCCTCGACGCTATTCCGCGCCGGCGACAGCATCAGTGCTGGGACATCTCGACGAGCAGGCTCCCGACCACGATGAAGCCGATGCCGACGATCATCCGACGGGTCAGAGGGTCCTTCCACAGCACGCGCGCCATGACCGCGATCAGGACGATGCCGATGGCCGTCCACAGCCCGTAGGCGACGCCGACCGGCATGCCCGTCTCGAGAGTGATGCCGAGGAAGGTGAAGGCGAGCACGTAGCTGATGACCACGGGGATGAGCCATACCCGCTTGCGGAAGCCGTCACTCGCGCGCAGCGACAGCGTCCCGGTGACCTCGAAGCCGATCGCGAGGAGCAGCCATACCCAGCTCACGTCAGAGCCTCGTCATCGTCGGTTCGACGCGGATGCGAGCCCGTCTCGACCAGGATGACTCCCACGATGATGATGGCAATGCCGATCAGCGCACCGGCGCTGATCGTCTCCGCGAAGATCGTCGTGCCCAGCAGCGCGACGAGAGCGACGCCGACCGCTCCCCAGATGCCGTACGCGACCCCGATCGGCAGGCCGGCACGCAGGGTCAGCCCGACGAGGGTGAACGCTGCCGCATAGGCGACGGCCACCGGCACCACCCATACCGGGTGATCGACGGCCGCGCGCAGCATGATCGTGCCTGAGACCTCGGCGATGATCGCGCCGGCCAGCAACACCCATTTCTTCACGGGCGGTCCCTTTCTGACATGGCGCTGCGGGTTCAGCTGCGGTTCGCCACGCCGAGTTTAGTGCTCCGCGTGGTCCTCGATGTCATCTCGGTGTCGTACAGTCACAGCCATGAGCGAAGTCATCATCACCGTCCGCGGCGAGCACGAGCTGCGCATCGCGCCCGAGCGCGCCACGCTGCACCTGTCGGTCGCCTTCGACGGTTCCGTCCGGGAGAAGGTCGTCGAGCGCACTCTCACCCTGGCTGCACCCGTCCGAGACGGAATCGCCTCCCGCGAGAACAGCGGCAGCATCACGGAGTGGACCAGTCAGCGCATGAACGTCTACGCCGAACGTCCGTGGAACAACGAGGGCAAGCGACTCGCCCCGGTGTATCGGGCGAGCATCGACTTCACCGCCACGTTCTCCGACATCTCCGAGATGTCGGTGTGGGTCACCGAGCTCTCGGTCGCCGAAGGCGTGAACGTCGGGCATGTCGACTGGCATCTCACCCCCGAGACCGAGCGCGAGGTCGAACGTGAAGTGGCCACCCAGGCCGTCGGCGTCGCGGTCTCCCGTGCCCGCGCCTACGCCGAGGCCCTCGGTCTGCAGAGCATCACGCCCCTCGAGATCGCCGACCGCGGCCTCATCTCCGAGGGCGGCGCCCCGATGCCGAAGGCGATGATGCGCGGAGCGGTGATGGCGATGGATGCTGCCGGTGCGCCGCCGATGGAGTTCCAGGGCGAGGAGATCACGGTGTCGGCGACCGTCGAGGGGCGCTTCTCAGCGAGCTGAGACGACGTCTCGGATGCCGGTGCGCGCGGCTCCCCGGCATCCGAGACGACTCAGGAGATTGCGAAAGGCGCCAGTTCGGCGGCCAGGCGCTCGGAGACGTGCGCGTGCACGGACGTTCCGGTCTCCTGATGCTCGGCCGAGAGCAGGACGCCCGTCTCGTGCACGGCGGCGACCAGATCGCCACGGTCGTACGGCACCAGAGCCCGCACCTCGACCGCCGGCAGCGGCAGCATCCGCTCGATCGTCGCGCGCAGCTCTTCGATGCCCTCGCCGGTGCGGGACGACACGAAGTGCGCGCCGGGCGCGAGCCCGCGCAGCACCAATCGGTCGTCCTCGCCGACGAGGTCGGCCTTGTTGAAGACGATGATCTCGGGGATCTCGCGACCGCCGACATCGCCAATCACGTCGCGCACGGTCTGCAGCTGCGCCGCAGGGTCGGGGTGCGAACCGTCGACGACGTGCACGAGCAGGTCGGCCTGGCCGACCTCCTCCAGCGTCGAGCGGAATGCCTCCACCAGCTGATGCGGCAGGTTGCGCACGAAACCGACCGTGTCGGTGAGCGTGAACACCCGGCCGTCTGCGGTCTCCGCGCGGCGCACCGTGGCATCCAGCGTCGCGAACAGGGCGTTCTCGACGAGCACACCGGCACTCGTCAGCGCGTTGAGCAGACTCGACTTGCCGGCGTTGGTGTACCCGGCGATCGCGACCGACGGGATCGTGTTGCGCTTGCGCTCGGCGCGCTTGGCGTCACGCGCCGGCGCGAAGTCGCGGATCTGCTTGCGCAGCATCGCCATCCGGGTGCGTATGCGACGGCGGTCCAGCTCGATCTTCGTCTCACCAGGACCGCGCGAGCCCATGCCGGCGCCGCCGGCGCCCACCTGGCCACCGGCCTGACGACTCATCGACTCGCCCCAGCCGCGCAGACGCGGCAGCAGATACTCGAGCTGTGCGAGTTCGACCTGCGCCTTGCCTTCGCGGCTCTTGGCATGCTGACTGAAGATGTCGAGGATCACGGTGGTGCGGTCGATGACCTTCACCTTGACGACATCCTCGAGTGCGCGCCGCTGGCTCGAGGCCAGCTCGGTGTCGGCGATGACGGTGTCAGCGCCGACCGCGGCGACGATGTCCTTGAGCTCCTGCGCCTTGCCGCGGCCGAGATAGGTCGCGGGATCCGGGTGCGGGCGCCTCTGCAGCAGACCGTCGAGCACGACCGCGCCTGCGGTCTCGGCGAGGGCGGCGAGCTCGCGCAGCGAGTTCTCGGCGTCATCCTGCGCACCCTGGGGGTAGACACCGACGAGGACGACGTTCTCGAGCCGCAGCTGCCGGTACTCGACCTCGGTGACGTCCTCGAGTTCGGTGGACAGGCCGACGACGCGGCGCAGTGCGTGCCGGTCATCAAGGTCCCATTGCGCGCCGTCAGCGTCGGTGTGCGTCGCGGTCGACGCGTCCTGCAGCGCTTGCGCGGCGCCGAACACCCTCGGCTCCACACGCTGCTCGGCGTTCGCCAGCACGCGATCGACAGCGTCCGCGGTGGTGTCGTGTGTGGTGTTCTCGTTGTTGGTGTTCGTCATTCGGTGCTGAACTGTGCCTCTCTGAAAAAACTGGGCCACTCTGGAATGGCGCCTTAACCTTAGCCCGCCTCGTCCGGTACGCTCACTGCATGGCGTCCGACCATTACTTCAGTGCGGCCCCGGCGAGTGCCGAGAACTTCCGGACGATCCACGTGAACCTCGCGGGACAGGATCTCGAACTGACCACCGCAGGCGGCGTGTTCAGTCCCGACCGTCTCGATGCCGGCACCTCGGTGCTCTTCGCCAATATGCCGCCTCTGCCGCCAGGTGGCGACTTTCTCGATCTCGGATGCGGGTGGGGACCGATCAGTCTCACAATGGCCCTCTCCGCACCCCACGCGACCGTCTGGGCGGTCGACGTCAACGAGCGAGCACTGGATCTCACGCGCCGCAACGCTGCCGCTCTCGGCCTCACCAATGTCAACGCCGTGCTGCCGGACGATGTTCCCGATGACGTGATGTTCCGCACGATCCGCTCGAACCCGCCGATCAGGGTCGGCAAGAGCGAGCTGCACGACATGCTGGAGCGCTGGATCCCGCGCCTCGACGAGCGCAGCGACGCCTGGATGGTCGTGCAGCGCAACCTCGGCTCGGATTCGCTGCAGCGCTGGCTCGCGACGACCTTCTCACCTGGCTACAGCGTGCATCGCGCTGCCACGGGCAAGGGATACCGCGTGCTGAAGGTGCGCAGGCACGGCAACCCGCCGACCGGTCCGGTCGAAGTCGCCGAGTAGGCCCTGCGGTCGCCTAAGGGGCCGAGAAGTCCGTCCGGTTCAGACCAGGTCGATCTCGCCGCGATAGACCAGCTGCGCGGGACCGGAGAGCCCCACGTGCTCACCGTCCTCGGTGGGGAACATCCGCACGCCGAGCACCCCGCCAGGCACCTCGACGCGCCACTCGTTCGGAGCGCTCTTGCCCGCCCAGTGACGGACGGCCAGCGCCGACGCCGCAGCACCAGTGCCGCAGCTGAGGGTCTCACCGACGCCGCGCTCGTGCACGCGCATGCGCACGTGTCCGACGCCATCGCGCACGAGCGGTTCGCCCGGCACGACGAACTCGACGTTCGCGCCGCCGATGGGCGCCGGCTCGAGCAGCGGTGATGGATTCAGGTCGAGTCCGTCGAGTTCCTCATCGGATGCCAGTGCCACCACCACATGGGGGTTGCCGACGTCGATGCCAAGGCCCGGTCGCGCGACCGAGAGCCCGGCGGCACGAGCGAGCGGCTCACCGCCGGCGAGATGCCAGCGGCCGAGATCGACCTGGTAGCCCGTCTGGCTGCGCAGCACGTCGCGCACTCCGGCGCGCGTGCCGATGGGCAGCGTGGAACCGGGCTCGAGCGTCGCGAGCCCGGATCGCAGCAGGTAGTGCACGAAGACGCGGATGCCGTTTCCGCACATCTCGGCAGGAGAGCCGTCGGAGTTGCGGTAGTCCATGAACCACTCGGCGCCCGGCTCCTCGGCCAGCGCCGCGGCCCCTTCATCGATGGCCTTCGAGCGCACGACTCTCAGCACCCCATCAGCGCCCACCCCGAAGTTGCGGTCACAGACGGCCTGCACCTGGGCTGCGGTGAGATCGAGCTCGCCGTCGACGTCTTCGATGATGACGAAGTCGTTGCCGGTGCCGTGCCCTTTGGTGAATGCGACCATGAGCACCAGTCTAGGGACGATATGGGCTCCTGACGCGCGCGGGCTAGTCGAGCGGCATCGCCTGCAGCACTTCCATGTTGTCTCGGGTCCGCGCGATGATCTCGACGTCGCCGGAAGGCTCAAGACCGATGAAGTAGGAGTCTCCGAGGATGCCCGATTCGGGAATCCTGCCGAACAGCTGCGTGGCTGCGCGAGACAGGTCCCCTTCCACGCCGGTCAGGTCGCCATCGGCGCCGCGCGCGAGCCCACCCGAGACGCGCACGTCGACACGCTGCTGCTCCGCGACAGGGACGACGGCGACGAGCACATCGCGCAGCACGTCCTCCGGGACGGTGGGGTCATCGAGATCGTCGTCCGGCGCGATCGTGACCCAGACGTGCAGGTTGCACGCCCCTTCACAGGATCGATCCACGCCGGTTTCGGCCTGCAACAGCCATGCGCCGTCCTGCGTGTCGACGTCATCGAGCGCGTCCTGGATATCGGGGAGCGCGTCCTCGATATCGCTGTAGCTCGCACCGGAGGGGTCGTCGAACGGCGAACGCCCATCGGCGAGCGGAATGACGAAGCATCCCGACAGGGTCAGTGCGGCCAGGAGCGCAACGGCGGCTGCGCCGGCGCGCCTCGGCCAGCGCAGAGCGGTGCGCGCGGCCTTCGGTGCCATGTCGCCCAGTCTTCCATCACCGCAGACGCCCGCCGCACGCAGGGCTCAGAGCGCGCCGAGCACCTTGTATCGGCCGCACATGAAGTTGCGGTTGCGCGCGACGTCCAGCATCTCGAGATCAAGAGCGCGTGGCAGCACAGGCGCACCAGAGCCGAGCGTCACCGGCGCGTACTGGATCCACACCTCGTCGATCAGTCCGGCGTCGGCGAACTGTCCGACGAGCTCTCCCCCGCCGACGATCCACAGATCCTTTCCGTCGGCCGCTGCGGTCATCTCGGCGTGCACCTCGTGCACATCTGCCTGGGTGAGGCGCACGTCAGCCCCCTCGGGCAGGTCGAGATCGCGGTGCGAGAAGATCCAGGCCGGCAGCGTGTAGCCCCAGCCGTCTTCGTCGTTCGCCATGATCCACTCGAAGGTGTGCGCCCCCATCGCGATCGCCCCGAGGCCGGCGCGGAAGCCCGAGTATGCCATCGGACCGTCTTCGTCGATGTCCTGCTTGAGCAGCCAGTCCAGCGAATGATCCGCTGTCGCGATGAACCCGTCAAGGCTGGATGCAGTGTAGTAGTGCGTGACCATGCATTCATGATGCGCCCCACCACCGACATCGTGCCCGACCACCGACGGCGAACAGGTGATCAGCGCAGCAGCGATCCGGCCTCGGCCGCGCCGGACTCGAGCCACTCGAGCTCGGGATAGCGCTTGAACCACGACACCTGGCGGCGCGCGTAGCGCCGGGTCAAAGCCTGAGTCTCGGCGATGGCATCCGACTCGCTCTTCTCGCCGCGCAGTTGCGCGAGCGCCTGAGCGTAGCCGATCGCACGCGACGCGGTGACGCCCCGCTCGATGCCGAGGTCGCGGAGCGCCTCGACCTCATCGAGCATGCCCTGCTGCCACATCCGCTCGACGCGGCGATCCAGGCGCTCGACGAGCACGTCGCGCGGCGTGTGCAGGCCGACGAGCCGGGTCGCCGGATGCCACAGCTCGGGTCTCTCGGGCAGTGCCGCGCCGTGCGTCTCCCCGCCCTGCTCGAGCACCTCGAGGGCCCGGACGATGCGGCGCTCATTATTGGGGTCGATCCGCGCGGCCGTGTCTGGATCCTTCTCGCGGAGTCGCTCGAGCAGTGCGCCCGCACCGAGTGCGGCGAGCTCGGCCTCAAGACGAGCGCGAACGCCGGCGTCTCTTGGCGGGAAGCGGAAGTCGAAGACGACGCTGGAGACATACAGTCCCGACCCGCCCACCAGGATCGCGTCTCCCCCGCGAGCGTGGATCTCGCCGATGGCGGCGCGCGCGAGCGGCTGATACCACGCGACAGCCGCCTCTTCGGTGACCTCGCGCACGTCGAAGAGGTGGTGCGGGATGCCGCGGCGCTCATCCACCGTCAGCTTGGCGGTTCCGATGTCCATGCCGCGATACAGCTGCATCGCGTCCGCGTTGACGATCTCGGCCTGGTTGCCCTGCGCGCGCAGGGCGTCGGCGAGGTCGAGCGCGAGATCGCTCTTGCCTGTTCCGGTGGCACCGACCACTGCCCAGAGTCGCTGCGTCATGGCATCCACTCGCGATGGGCGCGCGGCGTCAGAAGTCGGATGCTGATCACACGCCGACGCGAAGCGTCGGCAGCCCGAGCGACACCGCACCAGGCGCACCAGTGGCTGCGGCCGGAGCGGGAACACCGCAGGTCTCGGCCTGCGCACGGTCCCACGCGTCGCCGCCGCGCGTGCGGCGGATGCGAAGGGGCGCACCGGTCGGGTCGTCGGCCAGCAGGTGGAAAGGGGCGCCGTGGGTGATCCGGACCGTGACGACGTCGCCTGGTCGCGGCCGTTCTGAGCCTGGTGTCAGCTCGAAGTGCACCAGGCGGTTGTCTTCGGCGCGTCCGGTGAGTCGGTGCGTCTCGGCGTCCTTCTTGCCCTCACCGACCGAGACCAGCACCTCGACCTCGCGGCC
The DNA here is from genome assembly GCF_022637555.1 of Microbacterium sp. H1-D42. Taxonomy (NCBI): domain Bacteria; kingdom Bacillati; phylum Actinomycetota; class Actinomycetes; order Micrococcales; family Microbacteriaceae; genus Microbacterium; species Microbacterium sp. H1-D42. The sequence continues at coordinate 2,088,683 of NZ_CP093342.1, forward strand.
GACCTGGTTCTGGTTCTCTTCGAGCGAGATGCGCTCCTGCAGGGCGAGCAGGCGGTTGTAGCGCTCCTGCACGACCTCCTTGGGGATCTGGTCCGCCATGGTGGCAGCGGGTGTTCCCTCGCGGATCGAGTACTGGAATGTGAACGCGCTCGAGAACCGGGACTGCTCGACGACCCGCATCGTGTCCTCGAAGTCCTCATCCGTCTCGCCGGGGAAGCCGACGATGATGTCGGTGGTGATCGCGGCGTTCGGAATGCGCTCGCGCACCTTGTCGAGGATGCCGAGGTACTTCGTGCTGCGGTACGAGCGGCGCATGGCCTTGAGGATGCTGTCGCTGCCGGACTGCAGCGGCATGTGCAGCTGCGGCATGACGTTCGGCGTCTCGGCCATGGCGTCGATGACGTCGTCAGTGAATGCCGCGGGGTGCGGGCTGGTGAAGCGGATGCGCTCCAGCCCCTCGATCTCACCGGCTGCGCGCAGCAGCTTGCTGAAGGCCTGACGGTCGCCGAACTCGACGCCGTAGGAGTTCACGTTCTGGCCGAGGAGGGTGACCTCGATCGCCCCGTCTTCGACGAGCAGGCGGATCTCGTTCAGGATGTCGCCTGGGCGGCGGTCCTTCTCCTTTCCGCGCAGGCTCGGCACGATGCAGAACGTGCAGGTGTTGTTGCATCCGACCGAGATCGACACCCAGCCGCTGTGCGCGGAGTCGCGCTTGGTGGGCAGGGTCGAGGGGAACACCTCGAGCGACTCGAGGATCTCGAGCTCTGCCTCGCCGTTGTGACGCGCACGCTCCAGAAGGCCAGGCAGCGAGCCCATGTTGTGCGTGCCGAAGACGACGTCCACCCAGGGTGCTTTGTCGAGCACGGCCTGCTGGTCCATCTGCGCCAGACACCCGCCGACAGCGATCTGCATGCCGTCGTGCTTGTCCTTGACGGACTTGAGATGGCCGAGAGTGCCGTAGAGCTTGCCTGCGGCGTTGTCTCGCACCGCGCAGGTGTTGATGATCACGATGTCGGCGTCTTCGCCGGCATCCGCCCGCACGTAGCCAGCGCTCTCAAGCGAGCCGGAGAGCCGTTCGGAGTCGTGCACGTTCATCTGGCACCCGAAGGTGCGCACTTCGTACGAGCGGCGGCCGCCGTCAGCGTCCAGCGCGGCCGCCGAGGGCGCGATGATCGTCGGTTCACTGCGCGGAGTAGTCATGGTGAGAGCTATTCTACGAGCCGTCACGAGCGCGGGCGCCGCGCACGAGGAAAGCGCACTTCGCTCCACCCCGCCGCAGCCAGTCAGTCGGAGTCGACGAAGCGCACTCCGGACCGCGCGCCCGATCGGGTGCCACCCGCTTCGCGCAACGCCGTGCGCGCCGCGTTCATCGCCACCGAGCCGCCGTACCCGCGACGCGCGAGCTGCCCGAGCAGACGCCGAAGTGCGGTATCCGGTTCGAGCCTGCTCATGCCCGGCGCCTTGCTGCGGGCATACTCCAGCGCCCGCTCGGCGTCGTCGTCTGGCAGTTCTGCCAGCGCGTCGTCGATGATCTCGCGCGAGAGGCCACGCTGCGACAGGGATCTTGCCAGCGCGACGCGACCCTGCCCCTTGCGCTCGACACCCGAGGTCACCAGCAGCGAGGCCAGCGTGCGGTCGTCGATGTAACCACGCGAACTGAAGTCGTCGATGACGTCTTCTATGGCATCCCTGTCGAGGTCGTTCTCGCGCAGCACCGCACGCGCCTCGGAGACGGACAGCGCCTTCGCACGCAGCTTGCGCACGAGTGCCTCCTCGGCGCGCTCCCTGACCTGCTCGGGTGCCGGCTCGGCCTGCCCTTCGTCGACGGGGTCATCGGAAGCGGGCGCGTGAGCACGGGCGAGGGCGTGCAGGGCGGCTGTGCGCTCGGCATGTTCCAGAGCCGCCGCAGCGCGTGCAGCGGGATGCTGGGGTCCCGGCCCCTCCTCGCGCGCGTCAGCGCGCGAGGAGGACCCGAAGAGCGGAATGACAGGAGCGAGATGTTCGTCGCCGTGAGCAGTCATGGTTCATCCCGGTTGTCAGGCCGGACGACGCTCCGCCAGTGCGTCAGCGGGAGCTTCGACTGCGGCCTTCACGCCGATGCCGAGCTTCTCCTTGATCTTCTTCTCGATCTCGATGGCGACGTCGTCGTTCTTGAGCAGGAAGTTGCGCGCGTTCTCCTTGCCCTGGCCGAGCTGGTCGCCGTCATAGGTGTACCAGGAGCCGGACTTCTTGACGATGCCGTGCTCGACACCGAAGTCGATCAGGCTGCCCTCGCGCGAGATGCCCACACCGTAGAGGATGTCGAACTCGGCCTGCTTGAACGGCGGCGCCATCTTGTTCTTGACGACCTTGACGCGCGTGCGGTTGCCGACTGCGTCAGTACCGTCCTTCAGCGTCTCGATGCGGCGGATGTCAAGGCGCACCGACGCGTAGAACTTCAGCGCCTTTCCACCGGCGGTCGTCTCGGGCGAGCCGAAGAAGACGCCGATCTTCTCGCGCAGCTGGTTGATGAAGATCATCGTGGTGTTGGTCTGGTTCAGACCACCGGTGAGCTTTCGCAGCGCCTGCGACATCAGTCGTGCCTGCAGACCGACGTGCGAGTCACCCATCTCGCCCTTGATCTCGGCCTCGGGGACGAGAGCTGCGACCGAGTCGATCACGACCAGGTCGATCGCGCCGGAGCGGATCAGCATGTCGGCGATCTCGAGCGCCTGCTCACCCGTGTCGGGCTGCGAGACCAGCAGCTGGTCGATGTCGACGCCCAGCTTGCGGGCGTACTCGGGGTCGAGCGCGTGCTCTGCGTCGATGAACGCGGCGATGCCGCCGGCGCGCTGAGCGTTGGCGATGGCGTGCAGCGTGAGCGTGGTCTTACCCGAGGACTCCGGGCCGTAGATCTCGATGATGCGTCCTCGCGGCAGCCCGCCGATGCCAAGGGCACTGTCCAGGGCGATGGATCCGGTGGAGATCACCTCGACGGGGGCGCGCTCATCGCTGCCCAGTCGCATGATCGATCCCTTGCCGAACTGACGCTCGATGTGTGCGAGGGCGGAATCCAGTGCCTTCTCGCGGTCGTCGGTGGATGGCATGACGTGCTCCTTCATATCTCGATCGCTGCCGCCTGTAGGCTGTCGCGGCCGCCCCGATCGGGACGACTCTGCGACAAGGCGTATGGCTCAGTGCCACATCTCTCACGGTAGGAGGAGCCACCGACATCGCGTCGGCCATCCCGCCTTCTGTGGAGAGAAGTCGCATCAAGACCACTTGTGCAGAACGATACGCGCTCATCGAACACAAGTTCGACGACACGCCGAGAAGGATCTATCGAGTTTCGATCGGCTGCGGGGCGCGATCAGCCCTTGCGCGGCTCGATGCGGCCCACTCCGTACTGCCGTTCGGGCGGCACATCCGCCGCATCGCACAGCGCGAGCCAGATCTCACGGGGCGGCACGCCGACATCCAGTGCATCGTGCGCGGTCATGCCGATGCCACCGAGAACCAGATCGTTGGTCAGCGCATTCGCCCGCGCACCGAACTCGTCGTCGACGGCGCGCAGGAACTCGCTGCGTCTCATGAAAGGGAGCCGTATCCGCTCAGCGCAGGGACAGCTCTGGTTCGACCGAGGCGACCAGGTCGTCTGGAACGACGTCCGGGAACGGGCTGAGCCCCTCGAGCACGGAGATGCGGTCTCCGACTTCGCGCATGATGGTCGAGATGGGCACGTCGAGTGCCTCTGCGACGGACGCGAGAATCTCGCTGGAGGCCTCCTTCTGGCCGCGCTCCACCTCGCTCAGGTAGCCGAGGGCCACGGAGGCCTTACCGGCGACCTGGCGCAGCGTGCGCCCCTTCTGCAGGCGGAAGTCCCGCAGCACATCGCCGATCTCCTGTCTGACAAGGATCATCGGAACCTCCCCTCCATCGCATCCCCCAGATCTGCATCCGAGTGGATCGCCAGTCTAACCCCACTGGCTACTGCTGAATCTACTGTTTCTCTCTGTGCCCCAGTTGTGAGCAATCCGGTATGAACCGTTCGGAAGTGTCGTGTCATGCGCACATCTTCGACAACCGCTGATCCGTCTGCGCTATTCCCGCACCGCGTCGAGTGCGGCCCTGATGACCGCATCACGAGCCTGCCTGCGGACCTCTGCTCGCGAACCCGCGAACGTGAACGAGTGCACGAGCCTCGCGGTCGGGGTGATGACGCCGATATGAACCGTGCCGACGGGCTGTCCGTCCGGCGAATCCGGTCCGGCTATTCCGGTCGTGCTGATGCCTACATCTGCGGCAAGCCCTTCGACCTCGACGGCGCTGCGCACGCCGTCGGCCATCTGAGCGGCGACATCAGGATGCACGGGCCCATGGGTCTCGAGCAGCGCAGCATCCACGCCGAGCAGGGAGTGCTTGAGCGGCGTCGCGTAGGCGACCACAGCGCCGAGAAATGCAGCGGATGCCCCTGGTACCGTGACGATCTCGGCGGCGACACCGCCCCCGGTGAGCGACTCAGCGACCCCGAGCGTCCACCCGCGAGCCGTCAGAGCGGCGACGAGATCAGACGCATCGCTCACGAGCTCGTCTTGCGTCCGCGCACCTGGGCGATCACGTAGTCGATCCCGCTGGCGACCGTCAGGACCAGGGCGGCGATCATCAGCACCTGCGTCACGATGATCCAGGGCGTGAGTCCGATCAGGGTGTGCAGCGGCAGCAGCGCCCAGCTCAAGGCCACGCCCTGCACGACCGTCTTGATCTTGCCCATCCACGCGGCCGCGACGACCTGCTCGTGCACGATCGTGAGGCGGTGGATCGTGATGCCCCACTCGCGGATCAGGATGATGATGACGATCCACCAGCTCACCTCGCCGAGGATCGCCAGTCCGAGAAAACCGGATCCGGTGAGAAGCTTGTCGGCGATCGGGTCCCAGAGCTTGCCGAAGTCGCTGACGATGTTGCCCTTGCGGGCGAGATAGCCGTCGACCCAGTCGCTGGAGATGGCGACGACGAACAGTGCGCCCGCGACCCAGCGCATCACCAGGTCATCAGCGCCGTAGGTGCCTGCCATCAGCAGAAGGATGAAGAAGACGACTGCGAGCGGGATGCGCGCAATTGTGATCGTGTTGGGAAGCTGTCTCGGAATCGCCATCATCAGTCGCGTCCCGTCAGGCCCCAGGCGTCTTCATCGCCGTCGTCTTCGCTCTCGACGACCGGCAGCCCCTCGAACTGCCGCTCGATCGGATCGACGGCCGCGGCCGGTGCGGGTGCCGCCGCGGGCCGTGCGGCCGGCGCGTCGTCACCTCGCAGCTTGGCGATCACACTCGGCAGCTGCTCAGAGGTGACCAGCACGTCGCGGGCCTTCGACCCCTCAGAGGGGCCGACGATCTCGCGGGACTCCAGCAGATCCATCAGGCGGCCGGCCTTCGCGAAGCCGACCCGAAGCTTGCGCTGCAGCATGGAGGTCGAGCCGAACTGCGATGACACGATGAGCTCTGCCGCCGCGAGCAGAAGCTCGAGATCGTCGCCGATGTCCTCGTCGACGTCCTTCTTCTTCGTCTCGGCGGACTCCTGCACATCGGGTCGGTACTCCGGACGCGCCTGCTGCGTGACGTGCTTGACCACCGAGGCGATCTCGCTCTCGTCGACCCAGGCACCCTGCAGTCGGAAGGGCTTGGACGATCCCATCGGCGAGAACAGCGCGTCACCCTGGCCGATCAGCTTGTCGGCGCCAGGCGAATCGAGGATGACCCTGCTGTCGGTGACGCTGGTGACTGCGAAGGCGAGCCGCGAGGGCACGTTGGCCTTGATGAGACCAGTCACGACGTCGACGCTGGGTCGCTGCGTGGCGAGAACGAGGTGGATGCCCGATGCGCGCGCCAGCTGGGTGATGCGCACGATCGAGTCCTCGACGTCGCGCGGGGCGACCATCATCAGGTCGGCGAGCTCGTCGACGACCACCAGCAGGTACGGGTAGGGCTTCAGCACCCGCTCGCTGCCGACGGGAACCTCGACCTCACCGGCGCGCACCGCACGGTTGAAGTCATCGATGTGGCGGAAGCCGAACGACGCCAGGTCGTCGTACCGCATGTCCATCTCCTTCACGACCCACTGCAGCGCCTCGGCGGCCTTCTTGGGATTCGTGATGATGGGAGTGATCAGATGCGGGACGCCCGCGTAGCTGGTGAGCTCGACGCGCTTCGGGTCGATCAGCACCATGCGCACGTCCGCCGGCCGCGCCCGCATCAGCAGGCTGGTGATCATGGAGTTGACGAAGCTGGACTTTCCCGAGCCGGTGGAGCCGGCCACGAGCAGGTGCGGCATCTTGGCGAGGTTGGCGACGACGATGTTGCCACCGACGTCCTTGCCGACGCCGATCGTGAGCGGGTGGGTGCTCTTCTGCGCGGCGGTCGAGCGCAGCACGTCGCCGAGCGCGACGGTCTCCTTGTCGACGTTGGGGATCTCGATGCCGATCGCACTCTTGCCTGGAATCGGCGAGAGGATGCGCACATCGTTGGATGCCACCGCATACGCGAAGTTGTTGCTCAGCTGCAGGATCTTCTCGACCTTGACGCCGTGGCCGACCTCGACCTCGTACTGCGTGACCGTCGGCCCGCGCGAGAATCCGGTGACCTTGGCATCCACCTTGAACTGGGTGAGGACGCTGGTGATCTGCTCGATCGTGCGATCCGTGGCATCCGATCGGATCACGGGCGCAGGTCCCACCTTCAGAACCGTGGTCGATGGCAGCACGTACGGAGCGGCCGGCGGCTGGGGTCCGGCGGAGCCTGGGCCCGCCGTGCCGAATCCGTCGAGGCCGGGCAGCTCGCCGGTGGAACCGGCATCATCGAGCAGTGCAGTGGTGTTCTGCTCGCCGAGCAGCTCGGTGAGGGCGCTGAGATCGGTGATCACCTCGGTCGCGGCGTCATGCGGTGCGTCGTGCGGCGCCTCATCGACGATGACGGCCTGATCGTACGCGGCGGCCGTGCTGCCGCTCGGCTCGTCGAACAGCGCGGTGATGGCCTGCGAGTCCACCCCGTCGTCGGGGTCCTCTTCGCGGCCGGTCTTGTTGCGTCGCCACCATGGGAGCGAATCGTCCTTGGCGGCGTCTGCGGCATCCGCGCCTTCGTCGGCGGCGGCGCGCACGGGACGCTCCGCGTCGAACATCCACGCGTACAGGTCACCGAGACGCTCCCCGATGCGGTTCGGCGGCGTCTTGGTGAGGATCAGGACGCTGAGCACCGCGAGCAGCGCCAGCACGATGTAGGCGACGACCGGCGTCAGGAACGCCAGGGGCTCGCCCAGCATCCACCCGAACAGGCCGCCTGCCGCGCTCAGCGCAGGCATGCCCTCCTTCGGCTGCGGCCGCTCCAGCACGCCGAGCTTGTTCACCTCGCCGGATGCGACGTGGCAGAAGCCGGCCAAGGTCAGCACGAACAGTCCGAAACCGATGCCGATGCGTCCGTTGTCGTGCACCGACGACGGATGCCGGAAGAGCCAGCCCGCCAGGAGCAGGAGCAGCACCGGCAGCACGAACGCCGCGCGTCCGACCAGACCGCCCCAGGTGTACGCGCTGATCGTCTGGGCGACTTCGTTGCCGATCAGGAACCACTCCACGACAGCGCCGGCACAGGCGAGCAGCACGAGCAGGAACGGGAACCCGTCGCGTCGCTGGTCCTTCTCGAGGTTCTCGGGCCCGAACGCTCGGAACAGCCCGCCGACGCCGTGCGCCACGCCCAGCCACATCCGCACGCCGAGCGGTGCCTTCTCAGCCTCGTCGACGTACTTCTTCGGGGCGGGGGCCGCTTTCGCATTCGAGCGTGGAGCGGTCTGCCGCTTGGGACGCGACGACGAGGCGCTCGCGGACGCGCGCTCAGACTTCGTGGTGCTCCTGGCCATAGCATCCAGGCTACGGCCAGGCACCGACATACCCGCGCAATGACGCGGCTTTCCGCGGGATCAGGCGGGAGCGCTCACGCCTCGATGACGAGCGGGACGATCATCGGACGGCGACGCAGCTTCTGGTTCACCCAGCGGCCGATCGTGCGACGGATGATCTGCGACAGTGCATGGTTGTCGCGCACGCCGTTGCCCGCCGCCTCTTTCAGCGCGGCGACGATCTTCGGGGTGATGTCGTCGAAGACGGAGTCGTCCTCCGCCACGCCTCTGGCGTGGATCTCGGGGCCCGAGATGATCTCACCCGTCGACGAGTCGACCACGACGATGATCGAGACGAAGCCCTCTTCGCCGAGGATGCGGCGGTCCTTGAGGTCGGCATCGGTGATGCCGCCCACCGTGGAGCCGTCGACGTACACGAAGCCGATGTCGAGCTGGCCGGCGACGCGAGCCTCGCCGTCGCGCAGGTCGATGATCATGCCGTTCCCGCCGACGAAGGTGCGCTCCTCTGGAACACCGGTCTCCTGCGCGAGCTTGGCGTTCGCGATCAGGTGCCGGTACTCGCCGTGCACAGGCAGGACGTTCTTGGGCTGCAGGATGTTGTAGCAGTAGATCAGCTCGCCGGCAGCGGCGTGCCCCGAGACGTGCACCTTGGCGTTGGCCTTGTGCACGACGTTCGCGCCGAGCCTGGTGAGGCCGTCGATCACGCGGTAGACGGCGTTCTCGTTGCCCGGGATGAGGCTCGAGGCGAGGATGACCGTGTCGCCCTCGCCGGGCTCGATCGCGTGGTCGAGGTTGGCCATCCGGCTGAGCACGGCCATCGGCTCGCCCTGCGAACCCGTCGACATGTAGACGATCTTGTCGTCGGGCAGGTCGCGGGCCTTCTTGTAGTCGATGAGCACGCCGGCGGGGACGTTCAGGTAGCCGAGCTGCTCTGCGATGGTCATGTTGCGCACCATGCTGCGGCCGAGGAACGCGACGCGGCGACCGTGCGCGTGGGCGGCGTCGATGACCTGCTGCACACGGTGCACGTGGCTCGAGAAGCTGGCCACGATGACGCGACGCGGTGCCTTGCCGATCACCTGGTCCAGCACCGGTCCGATGGATCGCTCGGTCGGCGTGAAGCCGGGCACGTCAGCGTTGGTGGAGTCGACCAGGAACAGGTCGACGCCCTCCTCACCCAGACGGGCGAAGGCGCGAAGGTCGGTGATGCGGCCGTCCAGCGGCAGCTGGTCCATCTTGAAGTCGCCGGTGGCGAGCACCATGCCGGCCGGCGTGCGGATCGCCACGGCGAGGGCATCCGGGATCGAGTGGTTCACCGCGACGAACTCGAGGTCGAACGGACCGACCTTCTCCTGCTGTCCTTCCTTCACGGTGAGGGTGAAGGGCTTGATGCGGTGTTCCTTGAGCTTCGCCTCGACCAGCGCGAGGGTCAGGCCGGAGCCGATCAGCGGGATGTCGGACTTGAGCCGAAGCAGATAGGGCACCGCGCCGATGTGGTCCTCGTGACCGTGCGTGAGCACGACGCCGACGATGTCGTCGAGGCGGTCCTTGATCGGTTCGAAGTCGGGCAGGATCAGGTCGACGCCAGGCTGGTGCTCCTCAGGGAAGAGCACGCCGCAGTCGACGATGAGGATCTTGCCCTCGAATTCGAACGTGGTCATGTTGCGGCCGACCTCGCCGAGACCGCCGAGCGGGGTGACGCGGAGCGTGCCCTTGGCGAGCGGTTCGGGGGTGGCGAGGGGGATGGACATGGATGTCTCCTCTGTCGGACACCTGGTGTCCGGTGTTGACGTGTCAGCGCATGGTGGCGCTCATCGTGTGGTGCCGTGCACCTTGGGCAGGGCGCCACCGGCCGCGGCGTTGCGGTCGGGGCGGAAGTTCGAGAAGTCGGCACCGGGCACATCGGTGACAAGCGCGAGCTCGTCCTCGATGATCGCGGCCTCCCACTCCTCCGGGCCCACCAGCGGCAGGCGGACGCGCGGGCTGCCGATGCGGCCGAGGCCATGCAGGATGTACTTCGCCGACACGGTTCCAGGCACATGCGTCATGACAGCGCGCACCAGCGGCTCGAGCCGCTTGTGCTCGGCGGTCGCCGCAGCCAGATCGCCGCGATTCACCGCATCGATCATCGCGCGGTACGGCGCCGAGGTGATGTTCGCGGTCACGCCGATCATGCCGGTCGCACCGATCGACATGTGCGGCAGCACGTTGGTGTCATCGCCGGAGAAGTACATCAGATCGGTCTGGTTCAGCACGCGACTGACCTCGCTGAAGTCCCCCTTGGCGTCCTTCACCGCGAGGATGTTCGGGTGCTTGGCCAAGCGCAGAATCGTCTCGTACTTGATCGGCACACCGGTGCGGCCGGGGATGTCGTAGAGGATCACCGGCAGGTCCGTCGCATCGGCAACCAGACGGAAGTGCGTGAGGATGCCCGCCTGAGTCGGCTTGTTGTAATACGGCGTGACGATCATGATGCCATCCGCACCGGCCTTCTCACTGGCCTTGTACAGCTCGATCGCGTGCGCGGTCTCATTCGACCCGCCCCCCGTGATGATCTTCGCCCGGCCAGCAGAGACATCCTTGCCGACCTCGACCAGACGGATCTTCTCAGCGTCGGTCAGCGTGGAGGTCTCCCCCGTCGTCCCCGTCACCACCAGACCGTCAGCACCATCCGAGATCACCCGATCCATGTGCTTCTCCACGGCGGGCCAATCGACCTCACCGTCGGCGGTCATCGGAGTGACCAGCGCGACAAGAACCTGTCCGAAGGGATTGTCCATGTGCGTCATCCTCTCAGCGTAGCGTTTCGCGCAACGCGCTCGACACTCCAGCCGTCACATGGATGCTGGTTCAGACGCGCCCTCGACGCGCGACGCCCGACGTCAGAGATGCGGGCAGCACCCGCGTGAGCGCGACGATCACCTTGTAGCGCAGCGACGGAATCGAGACGGCCTTGCCGCGTGCGGCATCGCGCAGTCCCTCGCGCACGACGTTCGGCGCGTCGAGCCACATGATGGCGGGGATTCCCTCTTCACCCGGCGCGAGCCCCATGCGCTCATGGAAGCTCGTGTGTGTGAATCCGGGGCACACCGCGGTCACCGTGACGCCATCGCGGGAGTACTCGGCGTTCGCCCAGCGGCTGAACCCGATCAGCCAGCTCTTGCAGGCCGAGTACGTCGAGCGCGAGATGAAACCGGCGACGGAGGCCACGTTGATGATCCGCCCGCCCCGGCCGCGCATGGCGCGGATCGCGGCGTGCATGAGTCGCATCGACGCCTCGACGTGCACACGCAGGTGGCGCACCTCGTCCTCGATGTCGTTGTCGGCGAAGTGCAGTGGCAGCCCGAAGCCCGCGTTGTTGATGAGGAGGTCGATCGGATGCCCGTCATCGGCGATCCGCTCAGCGACGCGCTTCACGTCGTCTTCCGCCGACAGGTCGGCGACGATCGTCTGCACGTCCACGCCGTGTCTGGTGCGCAGCTCCTCCGCCAGTCCGTCGAGCGTCGCGGTCGTGCGCGCCACGAGAACGAGGTCGGCACCCTTGACAGCGAGCTGGCGGGCGAACTCGGCGCCGAGCCCGGCGCTGGCGCCGGTGATCAGTGCGGTGGGCATCAGCGCTCGTACCCGAGGAAGCGGTAGCGGATGCCGGTGCGCGAGGTCTGCCACTCGCCCTCGTCGACCAGGCGCCAGCCATCCCGCGCCGGGGCGTAAGCGTCGCCGTCCACGTCCAGGTCCAGTTCGGTCACCGCGAGGCGATCAGCCTGCCCGATCACCTGCTGGAAGATGTCGGACCCGCCGATGATCCAGACGCTGTCCAGTCCGCGGACCGCGTCCTGCACGTTCGCGGCTCGGCGTGCGCCCTCCGCAGTCCAGTCCTGCTGCCGGGTGATGACGATGTTCTCGCGCCCTGGCAGTGGCCGGAAGCGCTCCGGCAGCGAATCCCAGGTCTTGCGGCCCATGATCACCGGGGCGCCGAGCGTGGTCTCCTTGAAATGCGCCAGATCCTCTGGCACATGCCACGGCATGCCGCCGGAGGCCCCGATGACACCGCTATGCGCCTCGGCCCAGATCAGGCCGACCATCTGAGGCGTCACGGTGACGTCGCTCATACCGCCACCGCCGCGCGGATCGCCGGGTGGTGCTGGTAGTCCTGCACCGCGAAGTCGTCGTACTCGTAGTCGAGAATCGAGGCGGGCGTGCGCGTGATCTGCAGCGTCGGATACGGGTAGGGGTCGCGGCTGAGCTGCTCGCGGACCTGCTCGACGTGGTTGTCGTAGATGTGGCAGTCTCCGCCGGTCCAGACGAAGTCGCCAGGCTCCAGGCCGGTCTGCTGCGCGACCATGAGCGTCAGCAGCGCGTAGGAGGCGATGTTGAACGGCACGCCGAGGAACAGGTCGGCGCTGCGCTGGTACAGCTGGCAGGAGAGCTTGCCGTCGGCGACGTAGAACTGGAACATCGCGTGGCACGGCGCGAGCGCCATGTCGGGGATGTCGGCAGGGTTCCAGGCCGACACGATCAGACGTCGCGAGTCAGGCGAGGCCTTGATCTGCTCGATGACCTGCGAGAGCTGGTCGATGCTGCCGCCGTCCGGCGTCGGCCACGATCGCCACTGCACCCCGTACACCGGGCCGAGCTCGCCGTCGGCGTCTGCCCACTCGTCCCAGATCGTGACGCCGTTCTCCTGCAGCCAGCGCACGTTCGAGTCGCCGCGCAGGAACCACAGCAGCTCGTATGCGATCGATTTGAAGTGCACGCGCTTGGTGGTGATCAGGGGGAAGCCCTGCGACAGGTCGAAGCGGATCTGCCGTCCGAACACGCTGGTCGTGCCGGTTCCGGTGCGGTCATCCTTGTGCGTGCCGTTCTCGAGCACGTCACGGAGCAGGTCTTCATAGGGCGTGGGGACGGCGGCGCTCATGACAGCAACGATACCGGGGTGCACATGGAACGGGCCTCTCATCGCACCGGCTGTCATCCTGCGTCATATCCGCCGCAGGCCCCGTCCCCGGACGTAGCCTCGGTCTGTGCCCCTCGCCTCCGCCCTGCTCGTCATCGCCGCTCTGGTGGTCATCGCAGCCATCCTCGGCGTGGTGTGGCGCGTGCGCGACGGTCGCCGCCGCCGTGGCGCCGGCACGATCGACCTGTCCGAACTCGGTGGCCGTCCCGGTCGCCTCGCACTCGTGCAGTTCAGCACCGAGACCTGCTCACGATGCCCGCAGGTGCGTCGGATGCTGCGCAGCGCGGCATCCGATCGCCCCAGCGTCGACGTGCTCGACGTCGATCTCACCCACCGTCCCGATCTCGCGGCGCGGCACCACGTGCTGAGCACCCCGACGACTCTCGTGGTCGACGCCGATTCGCGGGTGACGTCGCGCTTCGTCGGCGTGCCCCGACCGGCCGACCTCGCCGCCGCTCTCGACGCGCTGCCCGCTCTTCAGGAGGCCTGATGTCAGCATCCGCCCCGCACGACCGACCTGCCGGCATCGATCCGCGCGCTCCGCGCTTCGCCGCCTGGATCACATCCGTCCTGCTGCTGATCGCGACACTGCTGGGGTTGCTCGATGTGACCCCGTCGCCGATCGACCCGGCTTTCCTGCTCACGATCGTGATCGCCGCCCTGTTCCTGTGGGCAGTCCTCTCCCCCGCGACCACTCCATGGGGTGTGCTGTTCCGCCGAGTCGTGCGCCCACGGCTCGCGCCGCCTTCTGAGCTCGAGGATCCGCGGCCGCCGCGCTTCGCACAGGGCGTCGGGCTCGCCGTCGTCTCGGTCGGTCTGGTGCTGCACCTGCTCGGTGTTCCGCTGGCTCTGCCCGTCGCGACGGCCGCCGCGTTCCTGGCGGCCTTCGTCAACGCCGCGTTCGGATTCTGCCTCGGCTGCCAGCTGTATCTGCTTCTTCAGCGCGCAGGACTGGTCGGACGCCGTCGCACCGCGATCTGAACGCGATTCCCTCGGCCGCTGCGCGTGGGTAGGCTGACGGAGCGACGCCGAATCCCGGCGGTCGCGCGATGCACCTCAGGAGGACCCCATGGCCATCACAAGCGAAGCCGCCACGACCTGGACCGGCTCACTCATGGAGGGCTCGGGCACCGTCTCCTTCTCGAGTTCGAACCTTGGCACCTTCCCCATCGACTGGAAGGCGCGGTCCGAGGGCTCTGACACGATGACCACCCCCGAGGAGCTCATCGCCGCAGCGCACGCCTCGTGCTTCAGCATGGCGTTCTCGCACGCGCTGGCTGAGAACGGCACCCCGCCGGAGCGCGTGAACACCTCGGCCTCTGTGACGTTCAAGCCCGGCACCGGAATCACCGGCAGTCACCTGAACGTCAACGCCACCGTGCCGGGGATCACCCCGGAGCGCTTCCAGGAGCTCGCCGCAGAGGCGAAGGTCGGATGCCCGGTGTCGCAGGCACTGGCCGGCATCGAGATCACGCTCGAGGCCAGCCTGGCCTGACCGCCCTGCCCGACAGCCGAACCCGACAGTCCAGGACGTCAGGGACGAACGCGCGCGAGCCGGATGGCCTCGCGAATGCTCGCCCTGGCGTCCTTGCGTCGACCGGCGGCATCCTGCACCACGCCGAGTCGGTAGCGGGCACGCCAATCGTCCTGCGCGCTCTCGGCCGCGGTCGTGTACTGCGCGATCATCGGCTCGACATCCTCGCGGCGCAGTCGTCCGCTGGGACTGAGCTGCTCCGGCGCCTCGGGCATGCCGCCCTCGGCATCGAGCGTGCGGCCGAGGCGATCGGCGCCGAAGCCGAAGACGAGTTCGCGGATCAGCGCCCATGCGCCGATCGGTGCGATCACGATGAGGGCGATGCCCATGCCGATGCCGGCCGCAGTCCCTACGCTGAAGAACATCACGGCGAGCCACACGGCGGTGACGATGTACAGCAGCAGCGCGGCGCCCATGATGCCGACGCCGATGCGCGAGGTCACGAGCGGGGTCCGATGCCGATGTCGATGATGTTCTCCAGACCCACGACGATGCCGCGCACATCGCGCGCGAACGGCACGGCCAGGCGGATGCCAGGGGCGTAGGCGGCCGCCGAATCGATCGTGTCATGCACGATCGAGAGCGACTCCCCCGCGCCCGAGAGGATGACCTCCTGCTTGGCGATGACACCGGGACGACGCAGGGAGTGCACTGGCACGCCCGCCACCTGCTGGCCGCGTGCCCGCTGGTCGACGTGCGGCGCCTGGAAGGGGCCCTGCGCGTCCCTGGCATCCACCATCAGCTCGGCGGTGCGCACCGCGGTGCCGCTCGGCGAGTCGATCTTGCGATCGTGGTGCGCCTCGATGATCTCCGCCGAGGGGAAGAACGGGGCTGCGGCGGCGGCCAGCGCAGAACCGAGCGCGGAGCCGAGCGAGAAGTTGGGGATGAACAGGATGCCGATCTCAGCGGCCGCGACCAGCGGGCGCACCAGCGCGATGCGCTCCTGCGACCAGCCCGAGGTGCCCACGAGCACGTTGAGCCCGCGCTCGGTGGCTGCGCGCACGACTTCGATGCTGACCGCAGGCGTGGAGGCATCGACGACGAGATCGGCGCCATCGAGTTCGCTGAACTCACTGGCTGAGCCGAGCACCGTGCGCACCTCGAAGCCGTCGAGTGCGTCGATCACCGTGTGGATGATGCGTCCGAGCCTGCCTGTACCGCCGACGAGGGCAACCTGTGTGGTCATAGGACAAGTCTAGATTCGCGCCGCATCGACAAACGCCTGCGTGTCAGACCAGCGGCGTGTCCGGAAGGCCGGTGCGCAGCTCCATCGGCAGGTGACCGAGGTCGTTGTGGCTGAGCAGCGTCCACGGCCGGCCCTGCTTCTGGGCGATCACGGTGAGCCCGCAGTGCGCCTGGTTGAGTGTCATCCACCGCCAGTCCGGTGCGCCGAGCACCTCGCGCACGAACCAGGAGATGACGAAGTTGTGCGTGATGAGAACCTCGTGCACCTCGCCGTTTCGTCGGCGCAGGAACTCGCCGGCGGCATCCGCCATCTGCGCCGACCCTGCCTCGACCTCGGCTTCGCTCACCGACCCGAAGAACGACTCGTATGCAGCCGGCGTGTCTTCGGTCATGCCGGTCGGCACGCAGTCGAACAGCAGGGCTGACGGCTCGGGGTCGACGGATGGCAGCCGTGCGGCAATGGTCCGCGCGGTCTCAGCAGCGCGCAGCAGCGGCGAGTGCCACACGGCGTCGAGCGGAAGTCCGGAGAGACGGTCTGCGATCAGCTCGGCCTGTCGCTGACCCCGTGGGGAGAGTGGCCCGTCGTCGATGCCGTGCTCGGCATCCTGATGCTCACCATGTCTGACCAGATATATGTAATGCGTCACAGCCCACTCAATTCGTCCCACCACTTCGGCGGGGTCGACCCCAGCTTAGTCAGTCGCCCGCGCGGGTGAGTTCGGCGATCTGGGAGCGCAGCAGCGAAATGCCGGCACCCTGCATGAGCTCTTCCATATGCTGCGGGGCGAAGGTGTTCACGATCGGCGCGACGACCGTGCGCTGCGCGAGCAGCCACGCGATCGAAACGGCGGAAACCGGCACCGAGAGGTCGGCCGCGATGCTGTCGAGCGCTCGCAGCACGCGGATGCCCTTGCGGTTCAGGTGCGCGCGCATCTGCTCGCCGCGCACGCCAGCCACGCCCGCTTTGCTGCGGTGACGACCAGAGAGGAACCCGTGCTCCAGGGCGTGTGAGGGCGTCACAGCGAGCCCCTGGGCGGCGGCGACCAGCCGCAGGTCGCCCTCGAAACCTCGGCGGCGTACGAGGTTGTAGGGCTCATCGAGCACCTCGAGTCGCGGGTACCCCGCGGATGCCAGGATGCGGGCTTCGACCAGGCGCTCCGGAGCGAAACGGAATCCACCCAGTGCGCGGATCTTGCCTGCCTCGCGGAGCCACTCGACCGTCGCGAGTGTGTCTTCGAGGTGCGTCATGCCGTCGAGTGACGCGTCGAGATAGAGCACATCGATGTGCTCGGCACCCAGCCTGGTGAGCGACGCCTCGACAGCGCGGACGAGGTTGACCGAGCCGAGGCCGGGATTGTCGGGATGCGAGCCGACGCGCGCGCCGAGCACGACACGGTCGCGATGGCCGCGCGAGCGCAGCCACTGGCCGATGATGTACTCGCTGCGTCCGGCGGAGAAGCCGTCGGCGGTGTGGATGGCGTTGCCACCGAACTCCACGTACCGGTCGAGGATGCCGTGGCTGGTCTCGAGATCGACGTTCCAGCCGAACTCACCGGCGCCGAGCATCAGTGGGAAGACCTTGATCCCGGTCTCGCCGAGCGCGACTCTGACGCCCTCGCCCACACCAGGTCCGACCACGGGGATCGGTGCGGACGGGTGTTCCGTCATGCCGGCGTCCGCGCGCGGTTGCGTATCGGCAGTGCCTACGCCGAACAGCCTCATGGTCTCACCCCCGCGGATCGTCGATCCGTTTCACCACACCCCCCGGTGCGTACTTCGAGGGTAAGCGAGGTGTGGCCTGCGATCGCGCAGGATGACGCTCCGGTTCGCGAACTTTCGATAACGATCCGGTCACATCGGATACGACGAGACCCGGTGCCCTGCGATCACTCGCAGGGCACCGGGTCTCGGTTCACAGCAGCCGCGTCAGCGGGCTCCGGTCAGATCACGCCTCGGCGGTCTCCGCAGCGGCCTCGCCCTCGGCGGGCGCGTCGTCGAGCACGGGCTCGAGCGACAGCTTGCCGCGGTCGTCGATCTTGGTGATCTTGACGAGCAGCTTCTGGCCGACCGAGAGCACGTCATCGACGTTCTCGACGCGCTTGCCACCGGCGAGCTTGCGCACCTCGGTGACGTGCAGCAGGCCATCCTTGCCTGGCAGCAGCGACACGAAGGCGCCGAACGTGGCGATCTTCACGACGGTGCCGAGGAACTGCTCGCCGACCTCAGGGTTGGTGGGGTTGGCGATCGCGTTCACCTGAGCACGGGCTGCTTCGGCCGAGGGGCCGTCGGTCGCGCCGATGTAGACGGTGCCGTCCTCCTCGATGGAGATCTGCGCGCCGGTCTCGTCCTGGATCGCATTGATCGTCTTGCCCTTCGGGCCGATCAGTTCGCCGATCTTGTCGACCGGGATCTGCACGCTGATCACGCGCGGAGCGGTCGGCGCCATCTCGTCGGGAGCGTCGATCGCGGCGTTCAGCACGTTCAGGATCGTCAGACGCGCGTCGCGCGCCTGCGTCAGCGCACCGGCGAGCACCGACGACGGGATGCCGTCGAGCTTGGTGTCCAGCTGGATGGCCGTGATGAACTCGCTGGTGCCTGCGACCTTGAAGTCCATGTCGCCGAGGGCGTCCTCGGCACCGAGGATGTCGGTGAGTGCCGCGTAGCGGGTCTCACCGTCGACCTGATCGGTGACCAGACCCATGGCGATGCCGGCAACGGGTGCGCGCAGCGGCACACCGGCGTTCAGCAGCGACAGGGTGGAAGCGCAGACCGAGCCCATCGACGTCGAGCCGTTGGAGCCGAGAGCCTCGGACACCTGGCGGATCGCGTACGGGAACTCCTCGCGGCTGGGCAGCACCGGCACGAGGGCGCGCTCGGCGAGGAAGCCGTGCCCGATCTCGCGACGCTTCGGCGACCCGACGCGACCGGTCTCACCGGTCGAGTAAGGCGGGAAGTTGTAGTGGTGCATGTAGCGCTTGCTCGTGGTGGGCGAGAGCGAGTCGATCTGCTGCTCCATCTTGAGCATGTTCAGCGTGGTGACACCCATGATCTGGGTCTCGCCGCGCTGGAAGATCGCCGAACCGTGCACGCGCGGGATGACCTGCACCTCGGCGTCCAGCGGACGGATGTCAGCCAGGCCGCGACCGTCCATGCGGACGTTCTCGGAGAGGATGCGACCGCGCACGATGCTCTTGGTGACCGACTTGTAGGCGGCCGAGAACTCCAGCGGCGCTCCGGCGGGAAGCTCGCCTGCCTCGACGGCGGCGATCAGCTCGGTGCGGACGCGGTCCTTGACCGCGTCATCGGCGTTCTGACGCTCGATCTTGTCGGCGATCTGGTAGACATCGCCCAGTTCGCTGAAGGCGCGGCTGGAGACGAACTCGAGCACCTCGTCGCTGTAGGCGGGGAAGACCGGGTAGACGCCGGGCTCCTTCGACGACGTCGCCGCCATCTGCTCCTGCGCCTTGACCAGCTGGGTCAGGAAAGGCTTGGCGGCCTCGAGGCCCTGCGCGACGATGTCCTCGCTGGGCTTGGTGGCGCCGGCCTTGATCAGGTTCCAGCTGTTCTCGGTGGCCTCGGCCTCGACCATCATGATGGCGACGTCTTCCGTGCCATCGGCCGTGGTGATGACGCGACCGGCGACCATGAGGTCGAAGACGGCCTCCTCGACCTGAGCCTGGTTCGGGAACGCGACCCACTGGTCGGCGTGCTCGCCGTGACCGGGGATGAACGCCAGGCGGACGCCGGCGATCGGACCCGAAAACGGCAGACCCGAGATCTGGGTCGACGCGGATGCGGCGTTGATGGCCAGGGCGTCGTAGTACTCGCCGGGGGCGATGGACAGAACGGTGATGACGATCTGCACCTCGTTGCGCAGGCCGTCGACGAACGACGGGCGCAGCGGGCGGTCGATGAGACGGCACACCAGGATCGCTTCGGTGGAGGGACGTCCCTCACGGCGGAAGAACGAGCCGGGGATCTTTCCGGCGGCGTACGAGCGCTCCTCGACGTCGACCGTCAGCGGGAAGAAGTCGAAGCCCTCGCGCGGGTGCTTGCCCGCGCTGGTGGCCGACAGGAGCATGGTCTCGTCGTCGAGGTAGGCCGCCACGGCGCCCTGCGCCTGCTGGGCAAGACGACCGGTCTCGAAGCGGATGGTGCGGGTGCCGAAGCGACCGTTGTCAAGAACGGCCTCGGCGGCAGTGATTTCAGGACCTTCCAAGAGGTCTCTCCTTCTTTTTTTAGGCTCGCGTGCCCGTGTGGCACACGAGTTTTCGTGCGGAGGATGCCATAGGCAAACCCCGTCAAGCTTAGCAGTCACCTCATGCCGCACGCGGTCCTCCCGCAGCACCGCGGATTCGCGTTAGGCTGACGGGCATGAGCGAAGACAAGGCAGTCACCTCCGAGGAGATGAAGCGCAAGTTCAAGGATGCGCTCGACAAGAAGAACGCGCGCAGCCGCGGTGGCGAGGCTCACCTGGATGGCGAATCCGCCGTCCACTCGACGCAGCCTGCACACACCAAGCGCGAGTTCCGCCGCAAGAGCGGCTGAGCAGCACAGGAGCACATGATGACCGACAAGAAGTCCGAAGAATCGGACGAGAAGGAGCTCCTCCGCGAGGAGGAGGCCTACAAGGCAGCGCAGCGCGAGGCTCAGGTCGCGCGCGAGGTGCAGGGCGGCTACGGACTCGAGACCTTCGAAAGCGGGATCGAGGGCTGAGCCCCGCCGCATCACGACGACGAAGCCGGGCACCCCATGGGGTGCCCGGCTTCGTCGTATTCACTCGCTTGTGTTCACCAGCCTGTGTTCACTCGCCGGCGAGACCGCCGAGCAGGTGACCGAATGAGCGTCCCTCGCCGAGGTAGTTGGCCGGATCGAACGGGTCGAGGTCTGCCGCAGCCTCGCGCCTGGCGATCGCCTCGGCGAGCTCGCGCGCGCCGCGATCGACGCGGGAGCCGAGCGGCGCCACCTCGTCGGCCGAGGCGCCCCAGTCGCTGGACGCCGCGAACACGCCGGTGGGCGCCGGCTCGGCGTGCAGATAGGTGAACAGCGGGCGGATCGCGTAGTCGATCGCCAGCGAGTGCCGCGCCGTTCCGGCGTTCGCCCCGATCAGGACAGGCTTGCCGGTCAGCGAGTCCGGGTCGAGCACGTCGATGAACGACTTGAACAGCCCGGAGTAGCTGGTGGAGAAGATCGGCGTCACGGCGATCAGCGCGTCAGCGGAGACCACCCTGTTGATCGCCTCCTCCAGCGGCGCCTGCGCGAAGCCGGTCAGCAGGTTGTTCGTGATGTCGTGCGCGAGGTCGCGCAGTTCGATCACATCGACGGTCGCCTCGATCCCCCGCTCGGCGAGTGCGGCGATCGTGCTCGAGGTGAGACGGTCGGCCAGCATGCGCGTGGATGACGGGTTCGAGAGCCCAGCCGAGATGACGGCGATGCGGCGGTCGCTCATGACAGTGCTCCCTTGCGGGTCGCGGCGCTGCCGAAGGCGGAGCCGGTGCGCGCCGGGGTGTCCTGGTACGGTCCGCCCGCAGTCAGGTTGTCGCCTCTGTTGGTTCCAGGGCGGGCCTCGCGCGCCGGCCCGTCGCCGTACACGGCCTTGACGCGCGCAGCGTGGGTCGGGGCATCCGGCACTTCGGCCGGACGACCCTTCGCCAGCTCCTTGCGCAGCACCGGCACGACGTCGGCGCCGAGGATGTCGAGCTGCTCGAGCACCATCTTCAGCGGGAGCCCGGCGTGATCGAGCAGGAACAGCTGACGCTGGAAGTCGCCGTAGTGCTCGCGCATGCCTGCATAGCGGTCGATGACCTGCTGCGGCGATCCGACCGTGAGCGGGGTCATCTCGGAGAAGTCCTCCATCGACGGACCGTGACCGTAGACCGGGGCGTTGTCGAAGTACGGACGGAAGGCGTTCACCGCGTCCTGCGACTTCGCCGCCATGAAGACCTGACCGCCGATGCCGACGATCGCCTGCTCAGGGGTGCCGTGGCCGTAGTGCGCGTAGCGCTGACGGTACAGCTCGATCAGGCGCTGGTAGTGCTCCTTGGGCCAGAAGATGTTGTTCGCGAAGAAGCCGTCGCCGTAATACGCGGCCTGCTCGGCGATCTCGGGCGTGCGGATCGATCCGTGCCAGACGAACGGCGCGACGCCGTCGAGCGGGCGGGGCGTTGAGGTGAAGCCCTGCAGCGACGTGCGGAACTTGCCCTCCCAGTCCACGACGTCGTTGTCCCACAGCTCACGCAGCAGCGCATAGTGCTCGATCGCGAGCGGCAGACCCTGGCGGATGTCCTGACCGAACCACGGGTAGACGGGGCCGGTGTTGCCGCGGCCCATCATGATGTCCATGCGCCCACCGGAGAGGTGCTGCAGCATCGCGTAGTCCTCGGCGATCTTGACCGGGTCGTTGGTCG
Source organism: Microbacterium sp. H1-D42 (assembly GCF_022637555.1). NCBI lineage: Bacteria > Bacillati > Actinomycetota > Actinomycetes > Micrococcales > Microbacteriaceae > Microbacterium > Microbacterium sp. H1-D42. The sequence continues at coordinate 2,110,644 of NZ_CP093342.1, forward strand.
TGATCAGCGTCGTCGAGGTCGACAGGATGAGCTTCTCGGTCTGCGCCGCGACGTACGCGAGGAACGTCGTCGGGCTGGAAGACCAGAACGGCGGGTTGTGGTGCTCGCCGATGGCGAAGACGTCGAGACCGACCTCTTCCGCATGCTTGGCGATGGTCGCCGTCGCCTGGATGCGCTCGCTCTCGCTGGGCGTCACACCGGTGATCGGGTCCTGCGTGATGTCGCTGACCGACATGAGGCCGAACTGCATCTGGCCCTGCTCGTTCATTTCTCTCCGCTCAGGATGCTGATGCATCCGTTCTATTCAAGTGAATGTAATTGATAGAACGCCGTGCGTGCAACCTTATTCCCACGGGTAGCCTCGAGTGATGAGCAGTGCCGCGCAGCATCCGCCTGTCACCTCGACGGGCTCGATTCCCCGCCCACGCCGACGCGTCCCGTTCTGGGACAATGCCAGGTTCGCCTGCGTCATCCTGGTGGTGCTCGGCCACGGCATCCAGCGTCTCACCTACGACTCGGCGATCTCCGAATCGCTCTATCTGGTGATCTACGCGTTCCACATGCCCGCTTTCGCGATCATCTCGGGGTACTTCTCCAAGTCCGCGAGCCCGAACCGTCGCCAGATGGCGCGCGTGATCACGGACATCCTCGTTCCGTACGTCATATTCGAAGGGCTGTGGATCCTGACGAAGTGGCTCGTCGAGGGACAGGCCGACCCCAACCTCACCGAACCGTCGTGGACGCTGTGGTTCCTGCTGGCGCTCGGCATCTTCCGCCTCGTGCTGCCGTACCTCGCTCTGCTGCGCTGGCCGTTGGCGTGGGCGCTGGTGATCTCGATCGGCGTCGGCTACATGAGCAACGTCAACAGCACGTTCTCGCTTTCGCGCACGCTTGGCCTGCTGTTCTTCTTCACGCTGGGCTGGTGGCTGAGCGAACACGACATCGTGCGGCGCTTCCGCCTGATCGACTACCGCCCCTGGTGGCTGCGCGCCGCCGCCGTCGGCGTGCTCCTCGTCTGGTCGTTCGTCGTCTGGCGCTGGCTCGATGTCTGGCGCGCGATCGATCTGCGCCAATGGTTCTTCTACGACGACTCCTACGCCGATCTCACCGACGGATCCCTGTGGTGGGCCGGCGGGATGCGCCTGATGGTGATGGTGCTCGCGGTCATCCTGAGCGCCGCGTTCTTCGCCCTCCTCCCCCGCCGTGCACAGTGGTGGACGACGTTCGGGCAGTACACGATGTACGTCTACCTGCTGCATTCCTTCGTGTTGTACCCGTTCCGCGAATCCGGCATCCTGCGCGGGCTGGATCCCACCTGGTTCTGGCTGCCTGCGGTGACGGTGCTGTCTGTGGTGACCGCCTTCGTGCTCGCCTCGAAGCCGATGCGCAAGCTGTTCCGACCGCTGATTGAACCCCGCCCCCGGTGGATGTTCGCCGACCCCGACGTCGTCGGCGGCGGCCACCGAAGCGACCCCACCGGGTCGCGGCGCGGCCGTGCCGGCTGAGGCGAACAAACCGGTCAGGCGAACCGACTGATCAGTCGAACAAAGCGGCACCGACGTACGAGCCCTCGCCGACCCCGCGCGGCACTGCCCAGATGCCCGATCCCACATGCCGGATGTACTCGTTCAGCAGGTCGGTGGACAGGTGACGCTGCAGCGTGACGAACTGCTGCGGGTCACGCTGATACGACAGGAAGAACAGCCCGGCATCCAGCCGCCCGAGGCTGTTGTTCCCGCCCACGTAGTTGAAGCCGCGGCGCAGGATGCGGGTGCCGCTGTTGCTGTCAGGGTGTGCGAGCCGCACGTGGCTGTGCGCATCGAGCCCGCTGAGCTCGGGCTCGCTCATCTCGGTGCCACCGCTGAGCGGCGCACCCTCGCCCTTGTCGCGCCCGAAGATGTTCTGCTGCTCACCGAGTTGCACACGGTCCCACGTCTCGATGAGCATCGCGATCTTGCGGGCGACGAGATAGGAGCCGCCGGCCAGCCACGCTGGGTCGTCGGCTTCGGCGACCCAGACGTGCTCATCGAGGGCGGCCTTGTCGTCGGCGAGAATGTTCGCCGTGCCGTCCTTGAAGCCGAAGAGGTTGCGCGGGGTCTGCTGGTCGGCGGTGGTGCGCGATGTCTTGCCGAAGCCGAGCTGCGACCAGCGCAGCTTGGCTCGGCCGAACGCGATTCGGCTGAGATTGCGCACTGCGTGCACGGCGACCTGCGGATCGTCCGCGCAGACCTGGATGCACAGGTCTCCGCCGGACTGCGTCGGGTCGAGATCGTCGCCGAGGAACGCCGGGAGCGCGGCGAGCTTCGCCGGAAGGCGATCGCGGATGCCGTAGCGATCCCCTTCGTCGTTCTCGAACAGCGTCGGGCCGAAGCCGAACGTGATCGTCAGCGCACTGGCCGGCAGGCCGAGTGCCTCACCGGTGTCGTCTGGCGGGGACTGCGGAGAACCGCCGACGGCGCCGGTGGCGCTGACCTCCAGGCCCTGGGTCATGCGCGCGGCGGCGTAGGTCCAGTCCTGCAGCAGCTCGATCAGATCATCGCGATCGCTGCGAGGCATCATGTCGAAGGCCGCGAAGTGCAGCTGCTCCTGCACCGGCGTCGTGATGCCGGCCTGATGTGCGCCGAAGAACGCGTGCCCGTGCGCATCGGCAGGCGCGTCGCGGCGCGCTGACGCGATGGCGAAGCCGGCCCCGCCGCCGAGGACGAGCGCGGCCGCTCCCCCGCCTGCGGCCAGCCCGAGCAGCCCGCGACGGCTGAGGCCGGAGCTCGGCCGCCCGGTCTGCGGCTCGTCGGTGTTCAGCATCCGCTCTCGCCGCTCAGGAAAGGGCCGTGCCGGTGAGCTGCGACAGCGGCTCGGCGAGTGCGTTGATCAGGTCGATGAGCTGGCGCTTGTCGGCGTCGGTCAGGTCGGTGAAAGAGGCGAAGCCGGCGTCGAGCGAGCCGTGCGCCGCCAGAGCGGCGTCGAGGTCGTCATAGCCGGTCGAGATCGCGGCGACCAGCGACTCACCGTCCGCCCCCTTGGATGCCACGAAATCGCGCACCAGCGAGAACGCCATCTTCGAACCCTCGACGTTCGCGGCGAAGTCGTAGAGGTCGGTGTGCGACCACCAGTCCTCCTCACCGGTGATCTTGCCGGTGGCCACCTCGTCGAGCAGCGCGACGGCGCCGTTCGAGATGCCGGCGATGCCCTGGTCGTTCAGCGCGGTGGTGAAGTCCTCGGAGTGCACGTAGTCGAACAGCTCCTGGACGTCGGCGATCAGCAGGTCGCCGTACGCCCCGCGCTGCTCGGGCGTGGACGGGGCCCAGTCCTGCCAGGCCGGCGTCGAGCCGTCCGCGTTGAGGGCGTCCTCCGCCGGCACCCAGAGGTCCTTCTCGAGACGGTGGAAGCCCGTCCAGTCCAGCCCCTCGGCGACGGCATCCACTTCTCGGTAGTCGATGCGGGGATCAAGGTCGCCGAGCGCCTCGGCGACGGGCTCGATGCGCTCGTAGTAGGCCCTGGTCAGAGGAAAGAGTTCGCGTGCCTTCTCATCGTCGCCCGCGGTGTATGCGCCGACGAGTTCCTCGACGGCGGGCACCAGCGCACCGACCTGGTCCTTCACGAAGGCCGCGTACAGGTCGACGGCCTGCTGCTTCTGCTCAGCATCCGGCCCATCGATGGCGACCTTGTCACCGGTGACGGTGAACGCCGCACGCCCCACGCCGTCGCCGATCATGCCCGGCTTGCAGACCGTGAAGTACTCGCCCGGCTGCGCCACGACAGTGAGCGTGCGCGACGCGGATGGCGCGATGTTCTCGACCTCGCCGACGATCCGCAGACCGTCCTCGGCGAGCAGGTAGAACTCCGTCACCTGGTCTCCGCCGTTCGTCACCTCGAACGTGAGCGTGCCGCTCTGTGCGGAGGTGGCGGAGAGCGCGCACTCGTCGTCGGTCGAGGACACCGTGAAGGATGCCGCGGGATCGGCGGACTGCTTGGCGACGCATCCGGTGAGGGCGAGGGCGGCGACGGCGCCGAGCGAGAGGATGCTCAGCGTGCGAGTGGTGATGCTCATGCGACTCCAGGAGATGATGACGGGGCGAGGTCCTCGCTCAGCGCCGCGACGGGCGCGGAAGAGGACTGCGGGGTGGAAGATGGACGACGGGAGCTCAGCAGACCCCGCACGAAGAAGGTGCCGACGACGGCGAGGTAGACGAACCAGGCGATCACCTGCAGCCAGGTCATGTGCGGCATGAACCCGATGGTCGCCTGCAGGATCGAGGCGGCGAAGCCGCCGGGCTGGATGGCCCCTGTCACGTCGAAGGCCCACCCGAGCGGGAAGCCGGCGAAACCGGTGAGCACAGTTCCGGTCACGGGGTCCAGCGGCGCTCCTGCCGAGAAGGGGCCTGGCAGGACGCCGGCCTCCTGCAGGTCCATCACGGCGTAGGCGAGCACGCCGGCCGCGACGATGACGAGGAACCCGCCGGTCCAGGCGAAGAAGCGTCGCAGATCCAGGCGCACGGCGCCGCGCGCCAGCATCCATCCGACGACGACGGCGATGCTGAGTCCGATCAGGGCGCCGACGAGCGACATCGGCGCGTTGCCGAACGACTGCACCATCGACCACAGCAGCAGCGTCGTCTCGATGCCCTCGCGGGCGACCGAGACGAAGCCGACGGCGACGAGGGCCCACAGTCCGCCCTGGGCGAGGGCACGGTCGACCCCGCCCTGCAGACTGGACTTCATGGTGCGTCCGGCCTTCTGCATCCAGAAGATCATCCAGGTGACCATCGCCACAGCCACCAGCGAGAGGCTGCCGCCGATGATCTCCTGCGCCTGCGTGGTCAGCGCGTATGCGCCGAAAGTGAGCACCGCGCCGATGCCTAGTGCGAGGGCGATCGCGAGACCGATGCCGATCCACATCCGCCCGAGCACGTCGGCGCGGCCGATGCGACGGATGTAGGCGACGAGTATGCCGACGACGAGTGCGGCTTCCAAGCCTTCGCGAAGACCGATGAGCAGAGCTGCGAACACGGCGGATGCGTCTCCGATGTCAATGGGAGGTAAGGAGTGCCTTACCTAAGCGACACTAGCACCGCAGTCGGCGAGTTCTTGCGCTCGCGAGGTAAGAGAAGGCAACATTCCTCGTGCCGAAGCGGATGCCGGTCTAGCTTCGATCCATGACCGACTTGAACCTCCCCATCCTGGACCTGTCGCGCCTTGACGCCGGCGACGCGGCCGCCGCGTCCTTCCGCGCCGACCTGCGCGCAGCCGCCCATGACGTCGGCTTCTTCTATCTGACCGGCACCGGCATCTCCCCCGAACTCGAAGAGCGACTTCACCGCGCGGCACGCGACTTCTTCTCCCTGCCCGCCGCCGACAAGCTCGAGATCGAGAACATCAAGAGCCCGCACTTCCGCGGCTACACACGGCTCGGCGGAGAGCGCACGAAGGGGGAGGTCGACTGGCGCGAGCAGATCGACATCGGCCCCGAGCGCGATGCCGTGGACGGCGGCCCCGGGTACAGCCGCTTGATCGGGCCGAACCTATGGCCGTCTGCGCAGCCCGAACTGCGCGAGGTCGTCGCGGAGTGGCACGCTGCGCTGTGCGCCGTGTCGCGCAGGCTGCTGCGGGCATGGGCACAGTCCCTCGGTGCGAATGCCGGATACTTCGACGACCACTTCGGCGAGCCCTCGACACTGATCAAGATCGTCCGGTATCCGGGCACGCGCGATCCGGAACCACAGCAGGGCGTCGGCGCCCACAAGGACTCCGGCGTGCTCACGCTGCTGTGGGTGGAACCGGGCAAGGGCGGACTGCAGGTGGAGCGGGACGGCGACTGGGTCGACGCTCCCCCGGTGCCTGGGGCCTTCGTCGTGAACATCGGCGAGCTGCTCGAGTACGCCACCGGCGGATACCTGAAGGCGACGAACCACCGCGTCGTGTCTCCTCGAGCGCCACACGACCGCATTTCGATACCGTTCTTCTTCAATCCGGCGCTCGATCGCAGCCTGCCACTGATCGAGCTTCCCGACGAACTGCGGCCGCAGGCGTCCGGGGTGACCGACGACCCATCGAACCCGATCCACAGCCTCTATGGCGAGAATGCCCTGAAGTCCCGATTGCGCGCCCATCCTGACGTCGCCGCCATCCACCACCCCGACCTCGTGGGCACATGAGCACAGCAACGCAGATGTCAACAGCGTTGACTGGCTAGCCCGAACGCTGTTAGGTTTCCGGTGAAGTCCCTGACAATGACGTCCCGGGAGGCGGACATGAACGAACTCACCAAGACCGATGTCGCGATGCACCCTGCGGGAGTGAGCCGACGAGCCGTGCTCGGCTTCGGAGCCGCGGGCGTTGCCAGCCTGCTGCTGACAGCAGGTGCTCACCCCTCGGCGAAGGGCATAGCCGGCTCCGACAATCGCATGTGGGATGCGATCGTGGTCGGCGCCGGAGCATCCGGCCTCGGCGCCGCGCGGACGCTCGCCGATGCAGGCAAGCGGGTGCTCGTGCTCGAGGCGCGCGACCGCATCGGCGGTCGGATGTGGACCGACCGCACATCGATGGGCATCCCCGTCGAGCGGGGTGCCGAGCTGGTGCACGGCAGCACCGCCTCGACGTGGGACATCATCAATCAGCAGGGCATCACGACACGACGCCAGCAGAACATCTGGGGTCGGCTCGCCCCCGACACCCCCTGGCTCGACGGCGCCCGTTACGAATCGCTGGCCTTCCCCCAGGGCGCACCGGCAGGCCCTCTCCCCCACCCGCTGCCTGGAGAGACAGCCCTGGCCTGGCTCGAGCGGGTCGGCATCCACCGCGACAACTACCCGATCCTGCTGGCCGCGGTAGAAGTGGACAGCGAACAGCTCGACGTGCTGCCCGCAGAATGGGTGACCGACCTCGTCGACTGGGCGATCTGGGAGAAGGACGTTCCGCCGCAGACCCTGTTCGAGGATGTCTACGACGACCACAGAGTGATCGGCGGATACGACCAGGTGCTGAGGCCGATCGCCGCCGGCCTGCCGATCAGGCTCGGAACGCGGGTGCACACCATCGAGCACCGCCGCGGCCGGGTGGACGTGCACACCTCGCGCGGCAGCTACAAAGCGAAGTCGCTCGTCATCGCCCTGCCCGGCGGGGTGCTGAAGCACGGCGACATCACGTTCAGTCCGCCGCTGCCGGCTGACCTGCGAGACGGCTTGCAGCAGATCGAGTACCTGTCGGTCTTCAAGGGGATCCTCGAGTTCGACCACCCGGTGATCCCGGCGAACCATCCCGTGCCACGGCAATGGGACGTCATGACCACCTTCTCGGAGCAGCCGCCGAGCCTGTGGAACGGATCGGTGGGGACTCCGGGGTACTCGGGTGAGATCGTCGTGTGCTGGGCGACCGGCCGCGCGGCACAGGAACTGCTCGACCTGCCGGAGCGCGAGAGGCTCGATGCGGCCCTCGCGAACGTGCGAAAGGCGGTGGGAAGCCCTGGCCTGCAGTACGTCAACGCGTCGACATACGACTGGTCGAAGGATGAGTTCGCACGTGGGGCCTACCCGGGTCCGTTCTCGCGGCGCCGCGGGCTGAACACCCCGATCGAAGACACGATCTTCTGGGCGGGAATGGTCACCAGCAACATCCACTCCTCGCGCGATTCGGGGATCGCTGCGGCGAAGGCGCTGCTGGCGGCGCGCTGATCGACGGCAGCAGCCTCACCGCGGAATGATGAAGGCCGCCCCACACCGTGGGGCGGCCTTCTCAAGAATGTTCTGCGCGATTGAACGCTGGTCTCAGCGACGCAGACCGAGACGCTCGATGAGCGAGCGGTAACGGTTGATGTCGACGTCCTGCAGGTAACCCAGCAGGCGACGGCGCTGACCGACGAGCAGGAACAGACCACGGCGCGAGTGGTGGTCGTGCTTGTGGTCCTTCAGGTGCTCGGTGAGGTCCTTGATGCGCTGCGTCAGCATTGCGACCTGCACCTCGGGGGATCCGGTGTCACCGGGGTGCGTCGCGTACTCTTCGATGATCGCCTTCTTGACGTCTGCTTCCAGTGCCATAGATTCGATCCCCTCTCTGCTTGTTGCGCGGTGCAGGGCGCCGTATGCGCCTGCTCTCTTTATCCGCGGCCGATCAAACGGCAACCTGGAAAGTCTACCAGTGAACCGACTGCCGAAGAACCGAAGCGGGATAGCCTCTACTGGTGCCCCTCCCCGATCGCCGCCCCCGCCTGTGAGCCCCGCCAGTCACTTCATCGACCTGAGCCCGTTCCGCGCCAGCGCGGCATTCACGCGGATGTGGATCGGCTCGACCCTGGCCGGGCTGGGCGGCCAGCTCACCATCGTCACGGTGATGCTGCACGTGTTCGAACTGACCGCGAGCACGTTCGCCGTCTCGATGGTCGCCGTCGCGGGACTGGTGCCGATGGTGATCGCCGGGCTGTACGGCGGCATGCTCGCAGATGCCTTCGACCGTCGCAGAGTGGCGCTCATCGCCGCGACGATCACCTTCAGCGCGACCCTGCTCCTGGCCACCCTCACCTGGTCCGGCCTCGAGACCATCTGGTGGCTGTACGCCCTGAGCATCATCATCTCGTCGGCGAACGCCGTCGGCATGGCCACCCGCACGGCCATCGTCCCCCGCCTGATCCCGCGCGACCTGCTCGCCGCGGCGTCCGCGTTGAACGGCATCACCATCGGCGTGATGGTGATGATCGGTCCGGCCCTCGCGGGCACCCTGGTCGCCCTCACGGGCTACGGCTGGACCTACACGATCGATGTCGTCCTCATGCTGGCGATGTTCCTCGGGCTGTGGACGCTGCCGCGACTGCTGCCAGAGGGGACGATCGTGCGACCGGGTCTGGAATCGCTGGTCGACGGCTGGCGATTCCTGAAGCGCTCGGGAAACATCAGGATGCAGTACCTGCTCGACATCGTGGCGATGACGTTCGGCAATCCGCTCGCACTGTTCCCGGCTCTCGGCACCGTCCTGCTCGGCGGCGGCGCCATCACCACCGGCATCCTCACCGCCGCGGTCGCCGCCGGAACATTCGTGTCGAGCCTGCTCTCCGGTCGGATCGTGCGCTACCGCTGGCACGGACGCGGCATCGCCCGCGCCGTGCAGACCTACGGAGCGGCGATCGCCCTGTTCGGAGCCGTTCTGCTGTTCGGGGTGTTCCTGCCGCCGGCATCCGAGAACTCGCCGCACATCGCACTCATCGCACTTGCCTGCCTCGCGCTCGCACTGTCCGGCGCAGCCGACAACGTCAGCTCGATCTACCGCAACACGATGATGCAGGCCGCTGTGCCTGATGCCATGCGCGGACGACTGCAGGGCATCTTCATCATCGTGGTGACCGGTGGACCGCGCCTTGGCGCCCTGTACGTGGGCGCGCTCGCGACCGTCACCAGCCTGTGGTTCCCGCCTCTGCTCGGCGGCTTCCTCGTGATCGGCCTGGCCGCGATGCTGGCACGACTCAGCCCCCGATTCCGCGCCTACGACGCGATGAACCCCGAGCCCTGACGGACCCGGGGTTCAGCAGAGCCTGAGGCTCAGGCCTGCAGGGCGCCCTGCAGGTCGAGGTTGATCGTGATCTCCTTGCCGACCAGGACGCCGCCGCTCTCCAGTGCGGCGTTCCAGGTGAGGCCGAAGTCCTCGCGGTTGATGACGGTCGTCGCCGAGGCGCCGGCCTTGTAGTTGCCGTACGGGTCCTGCCCGAAGCCGCCGAACTCGAACTCGAAGGTCACCGGCTTGGTCACGCCGCGGATGGTCAGGTCGCCGTCGACCAGGAAGTCGCCACCCTCGTAGCGGGTGCCGGTGGAGACGAACTCCATGTTCGGGTGGTTCTCGGTGTCGAAGAAGTCTCCGCTGCGCAGGTGCGCATCGCGACCCTCATCCTTGGTGTCGATGGAGGCGACGTCGACCTTGGCCTCCACCTTGGCCTCGAGCGGGTTCTCAGGGGCGATCAGCGTGGCGTCCTTGATGCCGAAGGTGCCGCGCACCTTGGAGATCATCATGTGGCGCACGCTGAACGTGACCTCGCTGTGCGAGGGGTCAAGGACCCAGGTGCCGGGGCGGTAGCCGGGGATGTCGATCGTCATAGGGGAATCTCCTTTGAGGGGTCATGGGCGCGGGGCGCCTCACACGAGGGTAACTTACATGCAGATGCATGTATTCCGATTTTCGGGGATCTCACAGCGAACCCCCTCCGTCTGACGACGAAGGGGGTCCACCCTGGCGATGCGATCGGTCAGCCGACGGCGACCAGGTCGATGATGAAGATGAGCGACTTGCCAGACAGGAAGTGGCCGGCTCCGGCGGGTCCATAGGCGAGGTGCGGCGGGATGACCAGCTCGCGCCGCCCGCCGACCTTCATGCCGGGGATGCCGTCCTGCCAGCCCTGGATGAGCCCGCGCAGCGGGAACTGGATGGTCTCGCCACGACCCCACGAGGAATCGAACTCCTCGCCGGTGTCGAACTCGACACCGGCGTAGTGGACGGTGACGGTGTCGCCGGGCTGTGCCTGTGCGCCATCGCCCTCGATCAGGTCGCGGACGACGAGCTCGGTGGGGGCGGGTCCGGTGGGGGCGTCGAACTCGGGCTTTGTGCGTTCAGTCATGAGTACATCCAACCGGAGGCGCGGACCGCGGTCAACGTGACAGCGATGATCAGTCGCGGTCGCTGACGTCGCGCGAGAGGCGCTGCGACACCCACACCGGGATGAACGACAGCACGATCACAACCGTCGCCACGACGTTCACCACGTTGGCCTCATTGGGCCTGGCCATCTGATTCATGATCCACAGCGGCAGCGTGTCCACACCAGGCGGTGCGGTGAAGATGGTGACGTAGACCTCGTCGAAACTCAGCGCGAACGCGAGGATCGCCCCTGCCACGAGTGCGCTGCGGAACTGCGGGAAGGTGACCATGCGGAACGTCTGCCATGGGGTCGCTCCGAGGTCCTTCGACGCCTCCTCGAGGCTCGGGTTCATCCGGCGAAGGCGTGCCAGCACGTTGTTGAACACCATCACGATGCAGAAGGTGCCGTGCGCGATGATCATGCCCCAGAAGCCGACCTGGATGCCGATCGGCTCGAGGATCTGGTTGTAGGTGTTGTTCAGGGCGACACCGGTGACGATGCCGGGCAGAGCGATCGGCAGCACCACCAGCAGGTTCACTGCGCGCTGACCGAAGAACCGGTAGCGCTGCAGCGCGAACGAGACCAGTGTGCCGAGGATCAGGGCGATCACCGTGGCACCGGAGGCGACCAGCAGGGAGTTGAGCAGCGCATCCCGCACCGGCTGGCTGGTGAAGGCCTTGCCCCACCATTCCAGCGAGAAGCCGGAAATCGGCCAGCTGGCGATCCGAGCGGAGTTGAAGGAGTTCAGCACCACGAGCATCAGCGGAATGTACAGGAACGCGAGGATGATCGCGACGATGATCCCCAGGGCGATCGTCGATGAGCGGGACAGTCTCAGCATGATCGACTCACATCCTTTCCAGAGCGCCGGTGCGCTGCACGCTCACCAGGTAGATGACCACGAACGCGATCGGCACGAGCGAGAAGGCCGCAGCCAGCGGCGGGTTCAGGTTGATGTTGGAGGCGATGACGCTGCCGATCATCTGCGTGTCGCCGCCGACGAACTTGGCGACGAGGTAGTCGCCGAGGCTGAGGGAGAACGTGAAGACCGATCCGGCGATGATGGCCGGCTTGATCAGCGGCAGCACGACGGTGCGGACCGTGCGCCAAGATCCCGCTCCGAGATCCGCCGATGCGTCGAAGAGGTTCGGCGGCAGCTGGCGGATGGCGGTGTACACCGGCACGGCCATGTACGGCAGCCAGAGGTAGGTGAGCGTCAGCACGACGGTGAAGGTGGTGAAGCCGGGTCCCTCGATGCCGAACGGGCTGAGCATCCAGTTGAGGAAGCCCTCCTGGGTGAACGTGATGCGCATCGCGATCACCTTCACCAGGTAGCCGGCCCACAGCGGCAGCGTGATGGAGACGGCAAGCACCGCACGCAGCCACGGGGATGCGACCTTCGCCATGAAGATGCCGAGCGGCACCGCGATGAGGATCGCCAGTGCGGTCACGCCGAGGGCGATGCCGAGGGTGCGCACCGAAGTCGAGAGGTAGGCGGGGTTGGTCACCAGCTGCTCGAAGTTGCGCAGAGTGAAGCCGGGCTTCACTTTGGAGGTGAACGGGTCGGTGACCCAGAACGCGGTGATCAGCAGCATCACGAGCGAGAAGATGTAGATGCCGATGAGCCAGGTCATCGGGAGGGCCAGCAGGCCTGCGATGCGTACGCGGCGCTTCATGTCGATCCTGTCATCGTCGAGAGGTTGGTGCCGGGGGCGGGAAGGGAGTCCCGCCCCCGGCGGTTCATGCGGTCAGGTCAGCCCTTGACCGTGATCCAGGCGTCCGTCCACTGCTGGAAGTTGGTGCAGGTGACGTCAGTGCGTCCGTCGATGCACTGCTCGATCGGAGTCGTCCAGAACCAGACGTTCTTGAAGTACTCCTCGTCGGTGGCGTTGTAGTACTCGCAGTGCGCCTTGGCCTCGTCGCTCGTGTCGCAGAACGCGGCGTTGGCCGGGGCCATGCCGAAGTTCATGGCGATGGCGCCGTTGACGTCGGGCGCGGACGCGTAGTCCATCCACGCGTAAGCGCAGTTGGGATTCTTCGATTCCGTCGCCAGCATCCAGGCATCCGACCATCCCGTCGAGCCCTCAGACGGCAGCACGCTCTTGAACTTCTCGTCCTCGGTGAGCTTGCGCAGCACCTCCCAGGATGTGCCGACCGCGGTGGTCCCGCCGGCGAATGACGTGATCTGCGCGGCCGGGTCCGACCAGTACTCCGAGACGATCTCGTTCTGCTGCTTCAGCAGATCGACGGCGGCCGCGAGCTGCTCCTCATCGAGGGCGTAGGGGTTGGTGATGCCGAGGTCGGGCTCGTGGGCCATCAGGTACACGGCCGCGTCGGCGATGTAGATCGGCGCGTCGTACGCGATGACCTTGCCTGCATACGGGCTGTCCTTCTCCCAGGCGATGTCCCAGCTGGTGGGTTCCTCGGTGACGACCTCGCTGTTGTACTGCAGGATGTTGGCTCCGCGGCCGATCGGGATGCCGTACGACTGGTCGTTGATGGTGTCGTAGATCTGCCCCTTCATGCCCTCGACGATGTCATCGCCGAAGTTGGGGATCAGGTCGAGGTTGAGCGGCTGCACGTCGCCACCGGCGATCAGGCGCAGGCTCGCGTCGCCGGATGCCGAGACGAGGTCGTAGTCGCCGGTGCGCATGAGCTGCACCATCTCGTCGCTCGTGCCGGCGATGCGCCTGTTGACGGTGCATCCGGTCTGCTCGGTGAAGGCATCCGACCAGGCCGGCTCGACGAAGCCCGACCAGGCGACGATGTTCACCTCGTTCTCGTTGTCTCCGAGCTGTTCCATCATCGGGATCTCGGGAACATCGATCGAGAGTCCGCCTTCGGAGGCGGGGTCGGACGTGCCGGAACAGCCGGCCAGCGCCATGACGGCGGCTGCGGTGATGGCCGTGACGGTCAGGATCTTCTTGCGCATGGATCTCTCCTTTGTGATCAGTGCTGCGGTGGTGCGGGTGGGGGTCAGGGAAGTCGTGCGGCGTTGGCGGGATTCCAGGCGACGCGCAGGCGGTCGCCGCGAGCGGATGCCATCCTGTCAGCGCCATGGGAGTTGGGCTGCTCGGCGATGATGTCGATGCCGGCGTCGGTGGCGATGAGGTAGCGGGTCGTCGGGCCGGTGTACACGATCTCGGAGACGGTGCCGACCAGCCCGACCTCACCGCTGGGGAGTTCATCTGTCACCGCCTGCAGGTGCACGCGCTCCGGACGGATGCTCATCGTCTGGCCGTCACCGGTGAGATCGGCGGCCAGATCGGCCGAGATCAGGTTCGACAGACCGAGGAAGCGGGCCACGAACTCGGACTGCGGGCGCTCGTAGACGTCTCGCGCGGTGCCGATCTGCTCGATGTGGCCGTTGTTGAAGACGGCCACCCTGTCGCTCAGGGTGAGCGCCTCCTCCTGGTCATGGGTGACGAAGATGAAGGTGATGCCGACTTCACGCTGGATCTGCTTGAGCTCGATCTGCATCTGCTCGCGCAGCTGCTTGTCGAGCGCTCCCAGTGGTTCGTCGAGCAGCAGCACCTGCGGGCGCAGGATCAGCGCCCTGGCGAGGGCGATGCGCTGGCGCTGACCGCCCGAGAGCTGGTGCGGCAGCCGATCGGCGACGTGATCGAGCCGGACGCGACGCAGGGAATCGCCGACCTGCATGGCGCGCTCGGCCTTGCTGGTCCCCTTCACGCGAAGGCCGTATCCGACGTTGTCGGCGATTGTCATGTGCGGGAACAGCGCGTAGTCCTGGAAGACGGTGTTCACATCACGCGCATGCGGTGGCGTGCGGGTCACATCCACTCCGGACAGGCGGACGGTGCCAGACGTGGCCTCTTCGAAGCCGGCGATGATCCGCAGCACCGTGGTCTTGCCCGATCCGGACGGGCCGAGCATCGAGAGGAACTCCCCCGGTGCCACGCGCAGATCGAGATCGCGCACAGCCGTGAACTCGCCGAAGGACTTGGACAGCCCTTGCAGAGACACGCTGCCCTGGTCGGCGATTTCGCCGTCTTCGGCCTGTGCCATCGGTGCGGCAGTGCTCATGTCGTGCTCCTGGATCTTCATCGAACGCGGGAAGGATTCGTTAAACATATAAAACCGTAGGTCATATTTCAAGTCTTTTCTCAAACTGGTTCTGATGCGAGAATCAAGGCATGGAATCAGTGCCGTCCTCCACCGGTGTCATCTCGGGTGTCGTGCAGACACCCGAGTCGACGACCCGCGGGCGTCAGCCGCACCGCCTGCAGGGGGCCCTGTTCCAGTCGATCGGCGACGAGGGACGAGCCGAACTGGTCGAGCGTCGACTGGTCGACGCGATCCACCGCGGGCATCTGCGCGCAGGCGAGCGCCTCCCCTCGGAGTCGGAACTCGCCCGCAGCTTCGGCGTGGCACCTGTCACCGTGCGCGAGGCGCTGCTGACCGTCAGGGGCCGGGGCCTCATCGTCACGCGTCGTGGTCGCAACGGCGGGAGCTTCGTGGTCGATGACGCCGACCCGCTGGTCTTCGCGCGCGACGCGCTCACATCCGCTTCGCGCCTCACTCTGCGCGACATGGGCGCGCACTACGCGGCCATCACCGCGGCCGCCGTGCGACTCGCGGCCCGTCGCGCAGACGGCAGCGAGACGCGCCGGGTCCTTCAGCGATTGGAACGGCTGGACGAGCTCGACCTCGACCAGCAGCGCCGCGTGCTCGACGATGTGCAGGTCGAACTCGTCTCACTCAGCCAGTCAGCACGCCTCACCCGCGAGCAGATGCGACTGCAGGCCGAGTTCTCGCCGTACCTGCGCCTCGCCGCTCCCGACCTCCCGGGTCTCCGACGTCAGGCCGAGAGCCTGATCGCGATCATCCGCGCTGTCGAGGCCTGCGACCCGGACGACGCCGGCCGGCGCACCGAGCTCATGGTCTCCGACGTGATCGACACCCTCATCCATCTGCAGAACTCACCCGAGAGCTCGGCCTGACGACAGCATCCATCGACGTGCACTGGAGGACGCGATGACCACTACAACCACCCACCCCGCCGCGGCGGCGCGGATCGTCGAAGACTACTTCGGCTCCCCCATTCAGCAGCTGCTCGGCTGGGTCGATCCCTGCGCGCGGCAGCTGGCCGACGTGCTGCAGGCCGGCGCGCTCACTCGAGCGAAGCTCGACGCGATCGTCGAGCCGTACGCCTCACAGACGCTGGGACTGCGCGATGTGCCGGTCTACGGTGCGGGCTTCATCGCCACCCTCGATCTGCTCGCCGACGCGCACAGCCACCTCGCCTGGTGGCAGGGCGATGAGCGACGCAAACTGGTCCTGGCGTCGCAGACGGTGAACAAGGAGTACATCGACTACAGCGAGCTGGAGTGGTACCGGGTGCCGATGAGCACCCTCTTGCCGCACGTAGCGGGTCCCTACGTCGACTACCTCTGCAGCGATGAGTACACCATCACGATCGCCGTTCCCGCGATCGCCGACGGCCGGGCACTCGGCGTGGCAGGTCTCGATCTGCTCGTCGCCGAGGTCGAGCGCGAACTGACGCCGCGGTTCGCGGCACTGGGGCTGCAGGTGACGCTCACCAACGGAGTCGGGCGCGTCGTCGTCTCCACCGACCCACGGTGCGCCACCGGCGACTCGGTGCGCGGCAGTCGCCTGGCCGACCTGCCGAGGATCGCCTGCGAGGGCGTCGCGCTGGACGTGATCGTCGAGAGCCTGTGACGGATGCTGTGAACTCGGCCACCGGGGCCCGACCCTTGACTTCCGTCGATCCTCGGGGCACCCTGGTTAAAGATCAACTCAGCGCCCGGAGGACTTGCAGGCATCGCCGCAGCCACGGGCGCTGAGTCTGTGTTCGGGGCTTCACAACGAGCGTGCTGACCCTCTTCGTCAGTACGCGAGCAGCTGCGCCCTCGTCTGACGAGTGCGCATGAGCAGCGCGTACTCATCGGCGCCGGCGTAGGGGTCACGCCGGGTGATGGCGCGCTGTCGCACGGATGCCAGCTCGGTCGCGTCCCTGATGAAGGAGCGCATCAGCCGACGACGATCACCGCTCAGGCCGGATGCCCACCGCATCCCCGCCTTGCGTCCGGCGGGTGTGGCCAGCATCGTGACCTCCTGCGGCGTGAACCATCCGGCCGCGGCGTAGTCGCTCAGCCGCCGCTGCGTGAGCCTGACCTCTTCACGGCGCAACGCGATGATGGCGAGGATGAAGCCGAGGAACAGCGGCACCTGCGTGGTGATGTAGAGAACGAAGAAATCGCCCAGCAGTGACGAGCCGTTCCAGTAGGCGTGCAGCACGATCGCACCGATCAAGCCGAGCGCGCCCGAGCCGAGAGCCTGGGCGGCGCTGGCGCCGCGCCGCGCCGCCAGGCCGATCGCGAAGCCGGTGAGGGCGGTGAACATGGCATGGGCGAACGGGGAGACCAGTCCGCGCAGGATGAAGGTGAGAGTCAGTTCTTCCGCACCCCCGGTGAGCAGACTGATGCCGAAGTACTGGATGTTCTCCGTGAAGGCGAAGCCGGCGCCGACCAGCGCGCCGTACACCACGCCGTCGACGGGTCCGTCGAACGCGCGCCGACCGATCAGGAAGATCAGGAAGACGCCGAGGCCCTTGGCGGTCTCCTCTACGATCGGCGCCTGGACGACCCCGCCGAACACGTCGCCGACCTGCCCGACGGCCAGCGTCAGCAGCAGATCCACCAGCAGACTCAGACCGACCGCGACCACAGCGCCCCATGCGAGTGCGAAGACGATAAGGCTCTTCGGCTCTGGCTCCCACCTGTCGATCAGACGCACGCCGAGGAGCACGATGCCGAGCGGGATCAACGCGAGCACGAGCCCGACGATCGAGGCGCCGGCGCCGATGAACTCGGCGAAGTACGCGATCAGCGCGAGGAGCAGGAAGGCGAGCAGTCCGAACACCCAGACCGCCACCGTCCTGCCCTTGCGCACCGGCAGCACCAGCGCCGGCATGGCCGGAGCAGGTGACGGCGCCGGTGGCGTGGAGGGGGCTTGAGGGGACGGACGATCGAAGGCCGATGCGAAGCCCGCACGGGGCTCTCCTCCAAAGCTCATGGGGAAAGCCTAGAGCCAGCCTCGGTCACCTCCGCCATCTCGGCCGGTAGCGTAGAGACATGCGATTCGCCCACCTGAGCACTCGCGCGTCCGAGTCCCTGCATCTCGCCGTCATCGACGGTGAAGACGCCATCCTCGTCAGCGACCTCCTGTCCCCCGCCCCGGCAACGCTGCAGCAGCTGATCGAGGGCGGTGATGAGATGCTCGACCGACTGCGCGCCGCGTTCGCCGAGACGTCTGCACCACGGCATCCGATCAGCGATGCGACGTTCGGATCGGCGGTCATCGCGCCGCCCGCGATCCTCGCCGTAGGGCTGAACTACGCCGCCCACTCCAGCGAGTTGGGGCTGAAGACCGACACGGCGCCGACGGTCTTCACCCTCTGGCCGAACTCTCTCGCCGGCCACGGACAGACCACCTCCTGGCCGCGCACTCTCAGCGAGTCGATCGACTACGAGGCCGAGCTGGGTGTGATCATCGGGCGCCCCACCAAGGACGTCGCCGCCGCAGACGCCCTGAGCGCGGTCTGGGGATACACCGCAGTGAACGACATCACCGCGCGCGACATCCAGTTCGCCGAGGCGCAGTGGTCGCGGTGCAAGTCCTTCGACGGCTTCACGCCGACGGGTCCAGTGGTGGTCACCGCCGATGAGATCCCGGATCCGCAGGACCTGCACATCTGGGCAGTCGTCGACGGGCATACGGTGCAGGATGCCAGCACAGGCCAGATGGTGCGTTCGGTCGCCACGCTGATCGCACATCTGTCGACGGCAATCACCCTGCAGCCCGGCACGCTGATCTCCACCGGCAGCCCCGGCGGGGCGGGGTACTCCCGCGACCCGCAGATCTTCCTGCGCGACCGCTCCACGGTCACCGTCGGCATCGACGGCATCGGCGAGCTGACGACGCACTGCCGCATCCTGGACTGAGCCCGGACAGACGAAGGGCGCCCCGCCATCTCGCGGGGCGCCCTTCGTGTGCGGCGGATCAGTTCTCGGGCAGATCCTCAGCCGCGATGATCGGGATGGCCGCTGTGACCGTCTCCAGGCCGGACAGTCGCGCGGGCGAGATCTGCTTGGTGACCTCTTCGCGGGTCATGAGCCCTGCCTCGACGACGAGGTCGGCGACATTGCGGTTCGTCAGCAGCGCAGTCTTGGCGAGGGCTGCGGATGCGGCGTAGCCGATGAACGGCGTGAGCGCTGTGACCACTCCGACCGAGGCGCCGACCATGGCGCCGAGGCGGTCGCGGTTGGCAGTGATGCCGTCGACGCAGTTCACCCGCAGCGTCCACATGGACTGCCGCATCCAGGTGATCGACTGGAAGATCGAGTGCGCGATCACCGGCTCGAAGGCATTCAGCTGCAGCTGACCGCCCTCCACAGCCATCGTCACGGTCATGTCGGCACCGGCGACCGCGAAAGCGACCTGGTTGACGACCTCGGGGATCACAGGGTTGACCTTGCCCGGCATGATGCTGGATCCCGCCTGCACAGCCGGGAGGTTGATCTCGCCGAGTCCCGCCTGCGGGCCTGATGAGAGCAGACGCAGGTCGTTGCAGATCTTCGACAGCTTGATGGCGTTGCGCTTCAGGCTCGACGAGAACGACATGAACGAGCCGGTGTCGCTGGTCGCCTCGACCAGGTCGCTGGCCGTCTGCAGCTCGAGGCCCGAGATCGCACGCAGATGATGCAGCACCGCCGCCGCGTAGGCGGGGTGCGTGGTGATGCCGGTGCCGATGGCCGTAGCGCCCATGTTGATCTCGAACAGCAGCGAGGCGTTCTCGGTCAGGCGCTTGTGGTCATAGCCGAGCGTGGACGCGAAGCCGTGGAACTCCTGACCGAGGGTCATCGGCACGGCGTCCTGCAGCTGGGTGCGCCCCACCTTGAGCACGTCGTGGAACTCCGCGGCCTTGCCGAGGAACGACTGGCGCAGCAGATCGAGCTCGTCGAGCAGCGACTGCAGATTCAGCGAGAGACCGATCTTGATCGCCGTCGGGTACACGTCGTTGGTCGACTGGCTGCGGTTGGTGTGGTCGATCGGCGACAGGAAGGCGTAATCGCCCTTCCCACGTCCGGCCATCTCCAACGCGATATTGGTGATGACCTCGTTGGCGTTCATGTTCGTCGACGTTCCGGCACCGCCCTGAATCACGCCGACGATGAACTGGTCGTGGAACTCGCCGTCGATCACGCGCTGCGCGGCAGCGTCGATCAGGTCGGCCCGCTCGGCATCCAGCGCGCCGATCTGCTTGTTGGCGCGCGCGCTGGCCTGCTTCACCATCGCGAGCCCACGGATCAGATCCGGGTAGACCGAGATCGGGCGCTTCGTGATCGGGAAGTTCTCCTCCGCCCGTGCGGTATGCACCCCCCAGTAGGCGTCGGCGGGAATCTCGAGGCTTCCCAGTGAATCGGTCTCGGTCCGGGTCGGGGCAGGCGCAACGGCAGCCATGTCACATCCTTGTGGGTAGTGGCGGAAAGGGATTTCGGGGGATGCGTCCAGTCTACGCGTTGCCGCGGGCGGGCTTGCGGGAGAAAACCTCGAGACGTTCTTCAGGCGTCAGCCGCGCCATCCGGTCCGCCCAGTCGCGCGAGAAGAAGTCGCCGGTCGGCGCATCGACGACGGGCACGACCGTGTGCGTGATGGTGTCGGGATGCACGTGCACGAGCTGGAAGGCCTGTGCCGCATCCATGCCGTTGACCTCGGTGGCGGGGCGGGCGACGTTCATCGTGTAGCAGGTCGCCGAGGCCACGCTCACCGGGACGCCGGCGAACGTGCCGTGCGAGGAGTAGTGCAGATGACCAGCGAGGATGCCCCGCACGTCGGTGCCGCGCACGATGTCGGCCAGTTCATCCTGGTGACGCAGTTCGAGGATGTCGAAAAGCGGCAGGTGGCTGGGCAGGGGCGGGTGGTGCATGGCCAGCAGGGTGCCGTGCGGGGCGGGCGCCTGCAGCATCTCGCGCAGCCAGTCGAGCTGTGCGGCGTCGATGTCTCCGTGATGCCAGCCGGGCACGCTGGTGTCCAGGGCGATCAGGCGCAGCCCGTTCAGGTCCCACACGCCCGTCACCGGCTCCTCGGTCGCTGTCAGGTCGAGCAGATGCTCGCGCAGCGCCGGACGCTCGTCGTGGTTGCCAGCGACCCAGACGACGGGACAGCCGAGATCGGATGCCACCGGTTCGACTGCGGCGCGCAGGCGCCGGTACGCGTCGGGTTCACCGAGGTCGGCGAGGTCCCCCGTGACGACGATCGCGGCCGGCGCGACATGCACGGCGCGGATCGCCTCAAGCGTGTGCGCGAGCGTGTTCTCCACGTCGTACTGCCCGCCCAGTCGTCCGCCGCCGTCGAGCAGATGCGGGTCGCTGACGTGCACGATGACATGCGATGCCGGTTCGTGTCGGCCGAAGACATAGGGCGCGGACATGCGACCAGCCTAGGACCGATGGCGCTCAGCGCGGGAGAGCGATTCTCAGCATCCGATCACGCGCTCTGAGAACCACTGAAGCGTCTCAGTGACCGACCACGATCAGGATGACCCCGCCGAGCACGGCTGCTCCGCAGAGCACGAAGCACGCATACGCACCGACCAGGGCGAGCTTGCGCTGCGCCGCCGTCAGCTCACTGCGCTTCGCGGCCTTGGCCGCGGCCTTCTCGGCGCGACGGATCTCCTTGTCGGTGACGATCGTGATCGCATCTGTGAACTCGGCTGGGCTCACCACGGGGGCGCGCCCTCCGCGAACGAGCAGTCGCAGCCCGAGGGCGTAGAACAGCACGACGAGCATCGCACCGATCAGCGCGGCGATGAAGACACTGACGAACGCCAGCCAATCGATGATCACCGCTGTGCCTCCTCATCCGAGAGTTCCCATTCGGCGAGCTCTGCTCGCGCGCGACGGCTGGCGCTGAGCACTTCCCACTCCTGAGCGGCCTGCTGAGCCTCTGCCAGCTTCTGCGCTGCCCGGTCGGCGGCCTTGCGTGCCGCCTTGACCTCGGCGGGCGAGCCGCCGGCCTTCTTGAGCTTCTTGGCCTTGCGAGCGGCCTTCTCGGCGTCATCCGCCTTGCGCTCGGCGCGATCCAGTGCGCGCACCAGCTCCATGCGGCTCGTCCGGCGGGTAGGGCCCGGCACGTCCGGCACGCCGACGGCATGACCGGACTCGGCCACATCGCTCATGGCGTTCGAGGCGTTCACCGCGTCGCGTCGCGAGTACATGAACAGTCCGACGATGATCACGACGGCTGCGATCGCGTCGATCAGCACGCCGATGTTGCCGAACTTCACGACCAGCAGTGCGGCCAGACCGCCGACTGCGCCGGCAGCAGGCAGAGTGAGCAGCCAGCCGATTCCGATGCGTCCGACGGTCTTCCAGCGCACGCTGGCACCGCGGCGGCCGAGGCCGGAGCCGATCACCGAGCCGGACGCCACCTGCGTGGTCGACAGGGCGAAACCGAGGGCGCTGGAGGCGAGGATCGTCGCCGCGGTCGAGCTCTCAGCGGCGAAGCCCTGCGCGGGCTTGACCTCGGTGAGCCCCTTGCCGAGGGTGCGGATGATGCGCCAGCCACCGAGGTAGGTGCCGAGAGCGATCGTGAACGCACAGGCCACGATGACCCAGAACTCGGGGTTGTGGTAGTCGTCGCTGGTCGGGTCGCCGGTCTGCCAGCCGACCGTGATCAGCGCGAGCGTGATGACACCCATCGTCTTCTGCGCATCGTTCGTGCCGTGTGCCAGCGCGACCATCGACGAGGTGAAGATCTGCCCCCAGCGGAATCCGTCGCGGCCGTCGGGTTTGCCGTCGTAGCGGCGGGTGATCGAGTAGGCGAGCTTGGTGGCGAGGAAGGCGATGACTCCGGCGGTGAGCGGGGCGATCAGCGCAGGCAGGATCACCTTCGACATGACGACACCGAAGTTGATGCCGCTCATTCCGACACCGACCAGGGTCGCGCCGATCAGTCCGCCGAACAGCGCGTGCGACGAGCTGGAGGGAAGGCCGAGCAGCCAGGTGAGCATGTTCCAGGTGATCGCGCCGATCAGGCCGGCGAAGATCAGCTGCGGCATGATCGCGCTGCTGATGTCCTCCTCGTGGATGATGCCACCCGAGACGGTCTTCGCGACCTCCGTGGAGAGGAATGCGCCGACGAGGTTCAGGACGGCCGCGAGCAGCACTGCTGTCTTCGGCTTGAGCGCTCCGGTGGCGATCGGAGTCGCCATCGCGTTCGCGGTGTCGTGGAATCCGTTGGTGAAGTCGAAGAACAATGCCAGTGCGATGACCAGCACGACGATGAGGGCTGCGGTTTCCACCGGTCTCTTTCGTTGGGACTGTCAAGAAGGGGCCGAGGTGTTCGGCGTGACGAACGAAGAGTTCACCGTGGGTTCAGCATCCGTTTCCGGACCCGTGAGAATCCTCCCATTCTGACAGGCGTCGGTCAACTCGCCTCGGATGCTGCTCCGGTACCGTTGGACGGTGAGCGAATCCAGCATCCGACCGCCTGTCGCGGACAAGCGCCCCATCATCCGCACCCACCACGGCGACTCGTTCGAAGACGACTACGAATGGCTCCGGGCGAAGGAGGATGCCGAGGTCATCGCGCACCTCGAGGCCGAGAACGCGTACACGGATGCCAGGACCGCCCAGCTCGAGCCGCTGCGCGAGCGGCTGTTCGGCGAGGTCAAGGCCCGTGTGCAGGAGACCGACCTGTCGGTGCCGACCCGACGCGGCGACTGGTGGTTCTACGGTCGCACCGAGGAGGGGGCGCAGTACGGCATCCAGTGCCGCACGGCGGCGCACGGCGACGACTGGACTCCCCCGGTGCTCGAACCTGGCGTGCCGGTGCCTGGTGAAGAGATCCTGCTCGACGGCAACGTTGAGGCCGAGGGGCACGAGTTCTTCTCTCTTGGTGCGTTCGACGTGTCCGATGACGGCACGCGACTGCTGTGGTCGGTCGACGTCGAGGGTTCCGAGCTCTATACGGTCCACGTGCGTGACCTGGCCACCGGCGAGGCTTTCGATGACGTGATCGAGAACACCGGTCAGGCGTTCTTCACGCCGGACGGCGCGAGCATCCTCTACACGACGCGGGACGAGGCCTGGCGGCCGGACACCCTGTGGCTGCACCGCATCGGCGACGGGATCGACGCCGATGTGAAGCTGTTCCACGAGCCGGACGAGCGATTCTGGCTCGGCGCCGGCATCACCCGCAGCAAGAAGTACCTGCTGATCGGGCTCGGTTCGAAGATCACCAGCGAAGAGCTGCTGATCGACCTCGCCGACCTCAGCGCCGAACCGCGCGTCATCTGGCCTCGTCACGACGGCGTCGAGTACTCCGCCGATCATGCGGTGGTCGACGGCGAGGACCGCCTGCTGATCCTGCACAACGCCGACGCGCTCGATTTTGAGCTCGTGTCAGTGTCAGTATCCGACCCGCAGGGCGCGCGCGATGTGCTGCTGCCGCACACGCCGGGGCGCCGGATCCTCGACGTGGACTGCTTCCGCGACTTCGCGACTGTCGAGTACCGCAGCGAGGGCCTCGCCCGAACGGCGCTGATGGACCTGCAGACCGGCGCGCTGGATGAGATCACCTTCGACGAGCCGCTGTACGAGGCGTACTTCGGCGGCAACCCCGAGTGGTACGCACCCTTCCTGCGGATGGCGTACACCTCGTTCGTAACGCCGTCCATGGTGCTCGAACTCGACGTCGCCACCGGAGAGCGGCACGTTCGCAAGCAGCAGCCGGTGCTGGGCGGCTACGACCCCGCGGAGTACGGGCAGCAGCGAGCCTGGGCTAGCGCGCCCGACGGTGTGCAGGTGCCGATCTCGCTGGTCTGGAAGCGGTCGTTCGGCGACCCGGGTGCTGAGGTGCGGCCAGTGCACCTCTACGGCTACGGCTCGTACGAGCACTCCATCGACCCAGGATTCTCGATGATGCGCCTGTCGATGCTCGACCGTGGTGTCGTGTTCGCTGTCGCTCATGTGCGCGGCGGCGGCGAGATGGGCCGGCATTGGTACGAGGACGGCAAGGAGCTGCACAAGCGCAACACCTTCACCGACTTCATCGCGTGCGGCCGGCACCTGGTCGAGACCGGAGTGACCGAGCCTTCGAAGATGGTGGCCGAGGGCGGCAGCGCCGGCGGCCTGCTGATGGGCGCCGTGGCGAACATGGCTCCGGAGCTGTTCGCCGGCATCCTCGCCGGAGTGCCGTTCGTAGACGCGCTCACCTCGATCCTCGATCCGTCGCTGCCGCTGACCGTCGTGGAGTGGGACGAGTGGGGCGACCCGCTGCACAACGCCGCGGTCTACGAGTACATGAAGTCGTACACGCCGTACGAGAACGTGCGGGACGGCGTCGCCTACCCGCGCATCCTCGCGATGACCTCGCTCAACGACACGCGTGTGCTGTACGTCGAGCCGGCCAAGTGGGTCGCTCGGCTGCGCGAGGCCGGTGCCGATGACGTGATCATGAAGTGCGAGATGTCCGCCGGTCACGGCGGCGTGAGCGGGCGCTACAACGCCTGGAAGGAGCGCGCGTTCGAGATCGCGTGGATGCTGGACGTGCTCGGGCTGGCTGACTGAGGTCGCTTCATCGGCCGCCCTGCCGAGCTGCCGCCCTGCCGAGATCAGGACGATCGCCCCGGAGCAGGTGGATTTCGCACAAGTCCACCTGCTCCGGAGCTGATCACCTGATCCCGCGCGGCCAGGCTTCTCCTGCACAGACAGGCGGATGCCGGAAGTTGTCCACCTTCGTGGGTTCTCGGCCCCGCAGACCGCGGCCTCGCGATCTGGGAGTCGGCGGTGCGGCTGCAGTTCGTGGCACTGGACGAACTGCACCGGGTGCGATGGCACAGCACCGCCGCGACAGGAGTGCTCGCCGAGGTGGGTGAGCTGTCGGATGCAGGCACAGAGACCCGCTTCGCCCAGATCATGCGCTCTCGCGGGGTGCAGATCAGGCAGCAGGCCCGCCTCGACGGGCATCGCGTTGACGCGCTGATCGGCGAGCGCCTTGTCGTTCAGATCGATGGGTATCAGTTCCAAAGCTCTGCGAAGGATCGCCGGCCTGACATCCGAGGCGACGCGCGCCTTGTGCTGCAGCGGTACACGGTGCTGCGCTTCGACTATCAGCAGATCATGCACGATCCGGACTACGTGCGCGAGACGGTGCTGCGCGCCATCGCGCAAGGTCTGCACCGCGCCGGACGACGCTGCGCACACGCCGAAGCCGCATCCGAGTCGCGCGCGGACCTGCCCAGATCAGGACATCGGCCCCGCATCAGGCGAATCTCACAGACAAAGACCTGCTGCCGCGCTATCGGCCTGATCCTGGCAACCTCCACCGCCCGCGAAGCGGCAGCCCTGACCCTGCCGGCGCTGATCACCGGGCAGGGAAGGTCGCGGTGACGCGCAGTCCCCCGCCGTCCCGTGCCGCGAGGTCGAGCTCGCCGCCGAAGCGCTCCACGATGGCGGCGACGATCGACAGTCCGAGACCGTGGCCCTCCGACGCCGTCGTGGAACGGCGTCCCTGGCCGCGGACGAACGGTTCGACCAGCTCGGCCACCGCCTCGGGCGACAGCTGCGCGCCGGTGTTCGACACGATCAGGCGAGCCGTTCCAGCTGACGTGTCGGTGCGCACCTCGGTCGTGCCGCCTTGCGCCAGATTGTGTCGGATGCTGTTCTGCAGCAGGTTCACGATGAGCTGACGCATCAGCACCGGCTCGGCGCCCACCGGCGCCCGTGACAGATCCAGGCGCAGATCCACTCCGCGCTCGGCCGCCTCCGCGCGGCAGGCCGTCGCGATCTCTTCGACGAGAGAGCCGAGGTCGACGCGCTCCAGGTGCACCGGGGATGCCTCCACCCTCGCTAGCTCGAGCAGCGCCTGAGCCGTCTGGATGCCGCGCTCATTCATCATCCGCAGCCGCTCGAAGACCTCTGCATCGTCGGATGCCGGATGCTGCGCGATCGCGACATCGAGCATCGCCCGGTTGGTCGCCAGTGGCGTCAGCAGCTCGTGCGAGGCGTTGGCGGCGAAACGACGGGATGCCGCGAAGGAACGCTCCAGCCGCGCCAGCATCTCGTCGAAGTTCGTCGCGAGCTCTGAGATCTCGTCCCGCGGCCCCTCCAGCCCGATGCGCTGGCCGAGATCGCCGTGTGCGGCACGCTCGACCGCGTCGTTGATGTCACGCAGCGGGCGCAGCATCCGTCCCGCGACCGCCCAGCCGACCGCCACGCCGATGATGCCGAGCACCACCAGTACGACGACGGAGACGATCAGCAGCACGTTCAGCATCTGATCGGCCGACGTGATCAGCAGCTCCCGGGCGGGGGTCGTGATCTCTGCCGCGTCTGTGGCGCCCGTCTCGCTCGGCGGCGGGGTGGGTTCCGCGGGGACTGCGGGGACGGATGCGCCAGGCTCCAGCGCGTACGTCGGCACGAAGCGCATGAAGATGTACACGAGCGTGAGCATCACCACGCCCGAGCCGATCAGCAGGGCGGAATAGGTCAGCGCGAGTCGGGTGCGCACCGTCACCCGGTAACGGCGGGTGACGGGTGCGGGCTCAGCGCTCGTCGGCGATGGCATAGCCTGCCCCCGAGATCGTCGTGATGATGTCGGGATCGACGAGTTTGCGTCGAAGGTTGCTGATGGTGACCTTGACCGTGTGCGTGAAGGGGTTCGCGTTCTCGTCCCAGGCCTTCTCGAGCAGCGTCTCGGCACTGACCACTCCGCCGTCGGCGCGCAGCAGCAGCTCAAGGACGGCGAACTCTTTGCGGGTGAGGTGCACGGGTCGGCCGTCGCACGTCACCTCGTGCCGGAACGGATCGAGGCGGATGCCACGTCGCGAGAGCACCGGCGGCACCGCACTGAAGCGGCGGCGGCTGAGAGCGCGCACTCTGGCGATCAGCTCTGCGAACTCGAACGGCTTCGCGAGGTAGTCGTCCGCACCGATTCCGAGCCCCTCGACGCGGTCATCGAGGTCTCCGGCCGCGGTGAGCATCATGATGGCGGGGCGATCGGGACTCTGATTGAGGATCTGGCACACCTCGTCGCCGTGGATGCCCGGCAGGTCGCGATCCAGCAGCACGACGTCGTAGTCGTTGACGTCGACGGCCTCCAGCGCTGCCTCGCCATCGCCTGCGACGTCGGCGGCGATCGCCTCCATCTTCAGACGGGCACTGATGGCATCCGCGAGGAATTCCTCGTCTTCGACTATGAGCACACGCATGCCAGCAGTCAATCAGAGTCGACCTCAAGGAAACGTAAAGTCCACGCTTTACCTCGCCCTTACCGGTGACCGGATGAAATGGCCCGTGTACCTGTTCGAGCCAGCATTCGGAGACCTCATGTCCTTTCGCACCCTTCCCCGCACACGCCGTGTCACCGCCGTCGCCGCATCCGTCGGCGCCGTCCTGCTCGCCCTGACGATGACTGCCTGCGCTCCGGCCGGAGGCTCTGACCCAGAACTCAAGTCCGGTGACTACGAGACCTCGCTCATGGAGTGGCGCGACAACATGGACGCCTGCATGCTGAAGGCCGGGTTCGACCTCAAGCCGGGCGGCTCTGACAGCACCGAGGCGATCGATCTCTCGCAGTACGACATGGCCGAGTTCGACGCCGCCTACGCGGAATGCAGCAAGGAGGTCGGCGAGGCTCCGGTGGACGAGTCCCTTCCCACCGAGGACGAGATCTTCGAATCGCAGCTGATCTTCGCGCAGTGCATGCGCGACGCAGGTTACGACTACCCCGACCCGGTGAAGGGCTCCGGCGGTATGTCTCAGGCGTTTGGGCCCGAGACCAACCCCGACGACATCGACGCGTGCGACGCGAAGGCCAACGAAGGCGCGGCGAACTGATGACGGATACGACTGTCGGCTCACCCGGTCCCCGGCGCCGTCGGGTCATCTGGCTGACCGGTGGAGCGGTTCTGCTGGTCGCTGCCCTGGTCGCTGCGGCCATGATCTTCCTGCCACCAGCCACTGCAGAGCCCGACGAGCGGCCGATCGCCGTCGACACCACGACCTTGACCCGTGGTGAGCTGACCGAACAGGTGCGCGTGCAGGGCATGCTCGGCTACGCGGATCAGCGCAAGCTCGGAACGCAGCTCGGCGGCACCATCACCGCGCTGACCGCCGACGGCACGATGATCGGTCGCGGCGGCGTGCTGTTCCGCGTGGATGACACTCCAGTCGTGCTGCTGCACGGAAAGCTGCCCGCATGGCGCGGGTTCGACCCTGCGATGAGCAACGGTGCGGATGTGCTGCAGCTGGAGCAGAATCTCGCGGCCCTCGGCTTCTTCGACCGCGAACCCGACACGGACTTCACCGACCGCACCACACGTGCCGTACGCGCCTGGCAGAAGTCGCTGGGACTGGAGCGGACCGGGGCGATCGAACTCGGGCGCATCGTCTTCGCCACCGGTGACGTGCGGATCGAGTCCGCGTCCGTCAAGGTCGGCGCCTCGGCCGGCGCCGAAGTCCTGTCGGTCACCGGCGTCACCAAGCAGGTGGAGGCATTCCTCTCGGCAGGTCAGCGCGACCTGGGCGCCGTCGGCTCCACCGCGACGGTGCAGCTGCCCGACGGGAAGACAGCGGGCGCGAAGGTCACCGCCGTCGGCGCTCCCATCGAGCGCGAGGGTGCCAACGGCAAGAGCATGCAGATTCCGCTCACCCTTGTGCTCGACAAGCCGGAAGACGCTGCCGATCTCGCCGGCGTCAGTGTGACGGTGCTGATCGCGCAGAGCCGCGGTGAGGACCAGCTGCTCGTGCCGGTCACGGCCCTGCTCGCCCAGCCCGGCGGTGGTTTCGCGGTTGAGCGGATGCCGAAATCCGGAAAGACCAAGGGCACACCGGAACTGGTCACCGTCGAACTCGGAGCGTTCGCCGACGGTCTGGTCGCCATCACCGGCGGAAAGCTGGAAGTGGGCGATGTCGTCGTGGTGGCCAAATGAGCGCCTCTATGGTGGAACTGCACGGTGTCACCCGCTCCTACGGCTCTCCCCCGACCGTCGCGCTGAAGAGCGTCGATCTGCGCATCGACGAGGGTGAGATGGTCGCCATCGTCGGCCCGAGCGGTTCGGGCAAGTCGACGATGCTGAACATCATCGGGTCTCTGGATGCCGCCTCATCCGGTCGTGCGATCATCGCCGGCCACGACATCACGGCCATGAGCGACAGCGCGCTTTCGGCGCTGCGCGCGCACAGCATCGGATTCGTGTTCCAGCAGTTCCATCTCACCGAGGGCGTCAGCGCCCTCGACAACGTCGCCACCGGCCTGCTCTACACAGGTGCGTCACGACGCGAGCGCCGAGCCCGAGCCGCGGATGCCCTGCAGCAGGTCGGTCTCGGAGCGCGCCTGCACCACGATCCCCGCCAGCTCTCGGGCGGTGAGCGTCAGAGGGTCGCCATCGCCAGGGCCGTCATCGGGAAGCCGCGCCTGCTGCTGGCCGATGAGCCGACGGGAAGCCTGGATTCGCACTCCGGAGAGGCGATCATGGCCATTCTGCGCGACCTGAACACCGCCGGAACCACGGTGGTGGTCATCACGCACGACACGGAGCTCGCCGAGCAGATGCCGCGCCGCGTCGCGATCCGTGACGGCGCGATCATCTCCGACGAGCGGAGCGCAGCATGAGCGAACGCGCGACTGACAGCATCCGATCCCGCCTGCGCGCCTCCGACGCACTCGCACTCGGCGCGCACGGGTTGCGAGCCAGGCCCATGCGCGCGGTGCTCTCGTCGCTGGGCATCGCGATCGGCATCGCCGCGATGATCTCGGTGATCGGCATCTCCACCTCCAGCCAGGCGCTGGTGCAGCAGAAGCTCAGCGAACTGGGCACTGGTCTGCTCACCGTGACGGCGGGCACCGGTCTGACCGGCGAAGAGGCATCGCTGCCGCAGAATTCGACAGCGATGCTGCGACGGATCCCGGATGCCCAGTCCGCGGCATCCACCGCGCTGCTCGACGATGTGCCTGTCTACCGAAGCGAGTTCATCGATGCTGGCAAGACCGGCGGGCTGATCGTCCAGGCGGCCAGCGCCGACCTGCTCGAGACCACTGGTGCCACGCTCGCGCAGGGCCGCTGGCTCGACACGGCGCCGGCTGGACTGCCGACCGTGGTGCTCGGCGGGGCCGCGGCCGAGCGTCTCGGCATCCAGCATCCAGGACGATTGGTGTGGCTGGGCGGCACGAACTTCTCGGTGATCGGCATCCTGGCCGCATCGCCGCTGGCGCCGGAGCTCGACTCGTCGGCGCTGATCGGCGAGCAGGTGGCGACCGATCTGTTCGGGTTCGACGGGCATCCCACGACCGTCTACCAGCTCTCGGCGGATGCCGCGGTGACCGCGACGCGCGACCTGATCCCCCCGACGCTGAGCCCCCGCTCACCCACCGAGATCAAGGTCAGTCGTCCCTCGGATGCCCTCGCAGCAAAGAACACGGTCGATCAGGCGTTCACCGGGCTGCTCATCGGCGTGGGGTCGATCGCGCTGCTCGTCGGAGGGATCGGCGTCGCCAACACGATGATCATCTCGGTGCTGGAGCGGCGCCGCGAGATCGGTCTTCGGCGCGCACTCGGGGCGACCAAGGGGCACATCCGCGTGCAGTTCCTGCTGGAGGCCATCCTGCTCTCGGCCTTCGGAGGCCTGGCCGGCAGCCTGATCGGCTGGGGCATCACGGCAGCCACAGCGGGCACGAACGGATGGCCGACGGTGATCCCACCGCTGGTGCTCGTGGCAGGCGTGGTCGTCACCGTGGCCGTCGGCGCCATCGCCGGCCTGCTGCCCGCCATCCGCGCCGCGCGCACGTCTCCGACAGCGGCGCTCAGCAGCTGACGGCCGGTGCACAACTGCCGAGTTCAGGCGATCCGCTCCGCAGCAGGTCGATTTCTGCGGAATCGACCTGCTGGCGAGCGGATCGCCTGATCCGGGGCTGCTGACAGGCGTCGGATGCCCGGATGCCCGGATACCCGGCCTACTCCGTCGTCACCGCGTAGTCGCCATCGGCGCAGCCGCTCATCAGCCACCCGCCGTCGACCTGCTCGAGCGCCACGTCGGTGACTCCCGTGACCTCTGGAGCCGGCTCGCCGCTGCCGGGGAACCAGACCTGCAGATCGCAGGTGCCCTGCTCCGCGGTGCCGGTCATCGACAGCGCAGCGCCCTCGGCTCGCAGCGAGGTCAGCTCGCCAGGGGCCACCCGCGGGTACGCCCGACTGAGGATCTGCAGCACATCCGCCTTGGTGTCATCGAACTCGCCGGTCTCGCAGTTCTCGATCATGAGACCGTCGCCGATGTCCTGGATGCCGTTCTGCGGGTCTCCGCAGGCCTGCTTCCAGACCCAGTAGGCGCTGCCCAGCATCTGCCTGTCCTCTTCGGCCGCGTAGCGCGTCAGTCGGGGCATGACATCGTCGCCCCAGTAGCCGTACTCCCCCGACCACAGCGGCGCATCGTAGTCGGCCGCGGCGCGCTGCGCGAGCTCGAACTGACGCTCGATGCTCACGATGGGCGGGATCCCGAGATCGCGATCCATCGTGATCGACTCGGCGTAGAGGTGCGGCGAGAACGAGATGTTCGTGTCAGTCGTGAAGCCGGGCTGCGGGCCCACATCGAATCCGAGCCCCGACCACATGATGCTGGGCTCGAAGAACACGATCTGCGGGGCGCCGGCGGCGCGGATCTCGCGGATGGCTTCCTGGTAGAACTCGCCCAGCTGGTGTGAGGTCGTCGCGGGTGCGGTCTCGCCGAACCCTGGCTCGTTGAGCAGGTCGAAGCCGCCGACCATCGGCTCGTCGCGGAACTCCGCCGCGAGTCTGCCCCAGGTCACCGCGAGAGCCGAGCGGATGCCGTCGGTGTTGAAGTAGAAGTTCTGGAACGCGCGGTCACCCGCAGGCGAGATGTCGCGCCCCGTGAACTGGCAGCGTGGAGCGCCGTCGGTGATCGTGGCCCACTCCGGGGCGCCGTCATAGCCCCACATCGGGTCGGTGCCAGGACGGCAGATCGTCCCAGGGGTGGTCGGGCCGTTCCACCAGCCGTCCTGGTGCACGTCGAGCACCGTGTAGATGCCGTTGTCGGCGGCCTCTTCGACGGCCTGCTTGATCTGGTCGAGGTATTCGGGATCGAGCTCGCCTCGGGTCGGCTCCAGCGCCGACCAGGAGATCCCGAGCCGCACGACGTTGAAGCCGTAGCCGGCCATCCCCTCGAAGTCGTCCGCCGTGAGCGGGGTGGTCTCCGGCACCTCGGGACGATGCTGGTAGAAGTCGACGAGCTGGTTCACGTCGACTCCGCGCAGCAGCACCTGGTTTCCGCTGCCGTCGGTGAAGTGGTCGCCGTTCGCGCGCAGGAAGCCGTCGGCGAGGGCGACCGGCACTGCCGGCCCCTTCGGCGAGAGGCCTGGCAGCAGCAGGGAGGCCACGACGGCGACGACCGCGAGGGCCGCCACCACCGCTCGCGCCGGGCGCACTGCGGGAGCCGGCAGCCGGTCGAGGACCACGGCGAGGATGCCGAGGATCCATCCGACGCAGGCGCCGTAAGCCAGACCGTCTGCGACGGTGACGTAGCCGAGCATCAGCGGCCAGATGTCGCCGCGGAATCCGCCCTCGACGATCGCGCCGATGACCATCTGCACTGCGCCGACCATGGCTCCGCCCAGCACCGCGGCCAGCCAGCCGCCGAGCACGCCGCGCACCCGCGGCCGGATCCAGCGCAGAGCGAGCAGCACACCGGCGAAGGTGAGTGCGACCGCGACGATGACCGAGAGGATGCCGCGGTCTGGCTGCGCCACGGGGATGCCGTCCACATAGGGAGCACCCGTCCACCATTGTCCGGCGAGCAGCGGTGTGACGCCGGCGAACAGAGCGGCGGGTGCCCATTCCCAGCGTCGCCGTGACCCACCGGCACCGGAATCGGCGCCCGCTTCGGCAGAGACCTCGGTGTCAGCAGAGACCTCGGTGTCAGCATCCGTCCCGCCACCGGCATCCGACGCTGTGGCCGGCTTTCCGCCGAGCCAGCGCGTGAGCGCGGCGACGATGAGTGCGGCAGGCACGGCCTTGGCAGTGACGTAGCCGGCGGCGCGTCCGGCGATCGACAGGTCGCCCGTCATCGCGAGCACCGCGACCGCCTGAGCGAACAGCACAGCGAGGGTGACTCCAAGCGCCAGCAGCCAGAACCGCCGGCCGACGCACACCGCGACCCACCAGATCAGCGCCAGCAGCACCGGGAGGAAGATCAGCGTCGACGCGATCGGCCACAGGCCGAGGTCGAAGCGCAGCGCTCCTCCTGGCCAGCCGACCAGCGCCAGAAGCCCGGTGGGATCCGCTATCGCCTGTATCACCACCAGGGCCAGCATCGACAGAACGGCGACCAGGGGGCGGCGGTGACGGCTCATTGCACTCCAGCGTGATGGGCGAGGTTGACTCACCATTTCAGCCGGGATGCCCCATCGTCAAATCCGAACGATGATCGGCATTGATTCGTGATCAGCCGAAGAGCGCAGCGGCCTCCTGGTAGCGCTCCAGCGGCACCGTGTTGAGCTCTCCCAGCGCCTCGGCGAAGGGCACGCGCACGATGTCAGTGCCGCGAAGCGCGACCATCTGCCCCCAGTCACCGTCCACGAGCGCGTCAGCCGCGTGCAGTCCGAGTCGCGTCGCGAGGACGCGATCGAAGCCGGACGGCGACCCGCCGCGCTGGATGTGACCGAGCACGGTCGAGCGCGTCTCGATACCGGTGCGGCGCTCGATCTCGGGGGCGAGGATCTCGCTGATCCCGCCCAGCCGAGGGCGGTTGAAGGCATCGAGGCCCTTGTCGCTGTAGGCCTCATCCATTCCGGTCAGCGTGAAGCCCTCCGAGACGACGACGAGCGGAGCGCGGCCGCGGTCGTGGGCGCTGGTGACAAGGTCGCACACCTCATCCATCGACATCGGCACCTCTGGGATGCAGATGACGTGCGCGCCGGCGGCCATGCCTGCGTGCAGCGCGATCCAACCGACGTGACGCCCCATCACCTCGGCCACCATGCAGCGCTGGTGGGAGTCGCCTGTGGTGCGCAGACGGTCCATGGCATCGGTGGCGATGTTGACAGCAGTGTCGAAGCCGAACGAGTAGTCGGTGGCACGCAGGTCGTTGTCGATCGTCTTCGGCACGCCGAGCACGTTGATGCCGTCGTTCGCAAGACGATCGGCCGCCGCGAGGGTCCCCTCGCCGCCGATCGCGACGATGCCGTCGATGCCGTGCGCCGCCAGAGTCTTGGCGATGTTCTCGGCTCCACCGCGCGGGCCCTCGTACGGATTGGTGCGGCTGGTGCCGAGGATCGTGCCGCCGACCTTCGACAGCCCCTTGACCTCGTGACGGGTGAGCGGGAAGAAGTCAGCCTCGACGACGCCGCGCCAGCCGTCGCGGATGCCCACGAACTCGAGATCGTATGTGGTGGTGCCCTTGAGCACGATGCCGCGGATGACGGCGTTGAGGCCGGGGCAATCGCCGCCGCTGGTGAGGATGCCGATCTTCATGCTGCTGCCTTCGTACTCAGGGGGAAAGGAGAAGAGGCCACGCTGCCCGCTCTCGACACTAGTGGTGAAGCCGGGCGGATGCCATTCGAGAGGCGCGAAAACCGATGATCTTGTCCGCCGATCGGTCGCTATCCGCAGTTCTTCCGCACTCAATCTGCAAAGGCACGAAAAAGGGCGCCAAGAACGCGAGTTCTTAACGCCCCCTCTCGGATGCTGTTGATCAGGCCGCGCCCAGCGCCTCCCGCAGCAGGTGCATCAGGGCAGCCATCTGCACGGACTCGCTCGGCTCCAGCTCGACCGCCTCACCGTCAAGCGCTCGCGCGGCGAGCCCCTGCTTCTGGTCGATCAGCTCGGCGATCTTGGTGTCGAGCGTGTGCGCGGCGATGATGCGCCATGCCGTCACCGGCTCGTCCTGGCCGATGCGGTGCACGCGGTCGATCGCCTGCGTCTGCTCGGCCGCGGTCCAGCTCAGCTCGGCGAGAACCACGTTCGACGCCACCTGCAGGTTGACTCCGACGCCGGCCGCTGTCAGCGAGCAGACCGCGATTCCCACCGAAGGATCGGTGTTGAACGCATCGATGGCCTGCTGCCTCACCGGTGTCGTCTGGTCACCACGGACCGAGACGGACTTGATGCCGGCCGCAGCGAAGTGCGCCTCGGCCTGGTCCATGACATCGACGTGCTTGGCGAAGAAGACGACCTTCTGCACCGAGCGCTGCAGCTGCACGGCGTAATCCGCAGCGAGCTGCGCCTTGGCCTGACCGATCTTGCGCACCATGGTGAAGACGTTGTCGCCCCCGGTGCCGGCTGCCTTCGACTCCTCGAGCTCGTTGTGGGCGACGAGACGCACGATGTCGTCATCGATCTCGCCCGCGGCGACGCGCGATGCACCTGCGGACGCGGTGCGCGCCTGGACGATGCGACGGTACTTCGCCGCCATCCGCTCGCCGAGCTCCCGCTCCGCCGCACGGATGCTGCGACCGAACTCGTCGTCCAGCTGAACAGGCAGGTCTGCGATCAGCTTGTCAGGCAGGTCGGCTGCGACGTCCTTCTTCTTGCGTCGCACGATGCCCATCGAGATGACGGCCTCTCGCGCCTCGGCGTAGAACGACTTGTCGGCCGGGGTGAGCCCGGTGGCATCCAGCTTCTCCATCAGCTCGGGCCCCGGCTTCTCGCCGTTGGTCCAGCCGAGGAACCGCCAGATCGCGTCGAAGTCCTCGACATCGTTGATCAGCGGCGTGCCCGTCAGCGCCAGCATGAGCGGGTCGCGCTCACGCTCGCGGATGCGCGACGCCAGTGCCAGCACGTTCTGCGACCGCTGCGATGAGAGGTTCTTGATGAAGTGCGCCTCGTCGACGACCATGCCCTTCAGGCCGATAGAGCCCAGCCATGAGAGGTGCCGGTCGAGGATCTCGTAGTTCACGATGAAGATGTCGGCGAAGGCGTCGATGTCGGCGCCGTCTCCGGCGATCACGGTGGCGCGGCGCTGCGGTGTCCAGCGCTCGACCTCGCGGGCCCAGTTCATCTTGACGACGTTGGGCACGACGACCAGCAGCGGGTAGGCACCCGCGACCGATGCCGCCAGCACCGACTGCGCGGTCTTGCCGAGTCCTGGCTCGTCGGCCAGCAGGAAGCTGCGGTGTCCGGCGCGCACCGCCTCGACGAAGCGGGACTGGTGCACCATGACCTCGCGCCCCTTGGGCGAGATGTGGTCGTACTCGGGGGTCGGCGGCAGGTCCATGGTGGCTGCTCCCCCGCCAGCGCCGGACTCGAACGCCTTGTACAGCGGGCCCATCAGCTCCCAGCTGTCCAGCCGCCTGCGCGGCACGACCGTGGCGCGCGGCGTGAGGTCGGGCGCGAGGAACGGGTTCGCCAGCTCGCGGGCCTCCACCGACGGTGGGGTCACCTGCTTCTCGGCGATCGCCGCCGGCACCACCGGGGCACGCGTCGGCGCGATGTCGGCGATGACGAGCTCTTCCGGCGCCAGCTCGGCCCCCGACTCCAGCAGCCAGTCCCGGCGCATGCGCTTGGCGACCGGTGAGGTCGCCTGATCCGCCTCGAGCAGCTGGATCAGCGAGGTGTCGCGAGCGGCCGTCTTGGCCAGGATCGTGGCGACACCGTCCAGACGCTTGAGCAGCTCGGTGCGAGCGGCATCGGTCAGCTCGGTGTCGGCCTTCACCCGTGCCCGCTCCTCGCGGACGAGAAAGGCGATGACCTGGAACTTGATGCGATTGGTCGGACCCAGCTTCGCGCGCTGCGCCTTCGCCTCGATCTCGCGCACCTTGCGCGCGAGAATCGGGATCAGAGGCGCCTCTTCGTCGCGACGAGACGTCTTCTTTCGCCGCGGTGCGGCGGTTGCCGTGGTCGGCATGCTCCTCCTGAGCGTGAGTGCCGAAGCGCCGAAGCGGCCTTCGGTTCCGTTACGGTGATCCGCGTGTGGCGCCAGCCAGGACCGTGCGGATGCGGGTGCTCGATCTGCGCGTCAGCCGCGGCCGTCGATGAGCACCTGCTCTCAGTTTACGACATCGCAGGCGAATGCCGACAGATGAGACGCCATGTCGGCGCGATTCGTCTGCGCCCAGAACCGAGTCGGTCAGAGACCGAGCTGGATGCGCGCGTCCGCGACGTCGGCCGCGATCTGCGCGATGAGCGCGTCCATGCCGTCGAAGGCGACCATACCGCGCAGGTGCGCGGTGAACTCGACGGTGACGGGATGCCCGTACAGGTCGAGACCGGTCTTATCGAGCACGTGCGCTTCGACCTGGCGCCGCGGCACGTCGTCGAAGGTGGGGTTGGTGCCGACCGAGATGGCCGCCGGATGCCGGATGCCGCTCTCGTGGTCGATCAGCCATCCGGCGTAGACGCCGTCCGCCGGCACGAGCGAGTCGACGAGCTCAGAGAGGTTCGCGGTGGGGAAACCGAGTTCGCGCCCGCGCTTGAGGCCGTGGACGACCTCACCCGAGACCGTCACCGGGCGACCGAGCACGTGCGCGGCATGTGCGACATCGCCTTCCGCGAGCAGCTCGCGGATCCAGGTGGACGATACGCGACGTCCCTCACCCTGCGGGAACACGTCGTCGACGACGTCGACGATGAAACCGTACTTCGGCCCCAGTTCGCGCAGCAGATCGGGGGTGCCGCTGCCGCCGTGCCCGAAGCGGAAGTCGCGTCCGACCAGGACGGTGGCGACGTGCAGGGAATCAACCAGAATGGTGCGCACGAACTCCTCCGCCGGCACCGAGGCGAGAGCGCGATCGAAGGTCAGCACGAGCGTGGCATCCAGGTCGAGTTCGCCGAGCAGGTCGAGCTTGCGCTCCAGCGCCACGACGTTGTCGGGGCAGAGCTCCGGACGCAGCACCTCGAGCGGGTTGCGGTCGAACGTGACCGCGACCGCACGTGCGCCGAGCGCCTCGGCGTCATCGCGCACCTTGCGGATCACGGCCTGGTGGCCGACGTGCACGCCGTCGAACTTCCCGATGGCGACGACGGTGCGACCGAAGTCGGCCGGCACTTCGGCGGGATCACGGAAGACGATCACGACGACTCCTCCAGGGCGCGAGCGGGTTCGGGTCGGTGGGTGCGCAGCCACCACAGGCCGAAGATCGGCAGCACGAGCGGGATGAACAGGTAGCCCATGCCGAAGTACGACCAGACGCTGTCGTGCCCGAACAGCTCTGGCACCAGAAGGCTCAGGGCTCCGACGACTAGCACGCCGGTCAGTTCGAAGACGATCGCCACCCACGCGACGTGGTACCAGCCGGGGCGTCCTGCGAGCACGAGAGCGAGCGTCGCGAGGATGTAGACGACAGCAGCGACGGCCGACAGCGTATAGGCGAGGGGTGCCTCATCGAAGCGGCGGACGATCTGGACGAAGCTGCGGCCGGTGGCAGCCAGCGCCATCACCGCGTAGACGATGACGAGGACCCGACCGATGCCCGTCATCGGGGAGCGTGTGACGGTGTTGGACATTGCGCCATCCATTCTATGCGGCCTGCAGCGTCCAGATCGTCTGCATGCGCCAGAGCATGATGGCGAGCGAGATCGCGACGACGCCGAGCACGACGGTGCTCCATCGGCCGCGCTCCAGCAGCGCCCAGGCGATGCCCCCGAGCGGCAGCAGCACGGCGGCGATCAGGTACACCCAGAACTCCAGCAGATCACCAGTGGGCGGATTGCCCGCGAGTGGCGCGATGATCGCCACGACCACCTGCGCGATCAGCAGCACCTCGACCAGCAGCACGCTGCCGACAGTCCAGTCGCTGGGACGCCGCCCCGCGAAGCCCGCGATGAGGCAGAACAGCCCGGCGGCGCACGCGATGGCGATCTGGACGACGGTGAACCACAGGATCATCCCTGCACCTCCGGCATGTTCATGGCGCTCTTGATGTCGTGGCCGCGTGCTTCGAGGATGCCGACGAGCGAGCCCTCAGGGTCGATCGCAGCGACTTCGGATGCTGTCAGCCGGCTCGCCTGCTCGTGCAGGCGCTTGCCGTGGCGCAGGTCACGCGCCTCGGCGTCAGACACCTGCAGCACTGGCATCACCCGCGCCGCCGCCTCGGCCGGCGTCAGGGTGGCGGCACCTGCGAGGTCTTCGATGCCGACGGCATCCGAGAGCGCGAATCCGCCGACGCGCGTGCGGCGCAGCGCGGTGAGGTGTCCGCCGATCCCCAGTCCAGCGCCGAGGTCGCGCGCGAGCGCGCGGATGTAGGTGCCGGACGAGCAGTCGACGATCACGTCCACGTCGATGACGCCGTCGCCGGTGCGCTGCTCAAGCACGTCGAACCGCGAGACGGTCACCTGGCGGGCGGCGAGGATGACATCCTCGCCGGCACGCACACGGTCGTATGCACGCTTGCCGTCGACCTTGATGGCCGAGACAGCACTCGGCACCTGCGCGATCGCGCCGGTCAGTGCCGCGATGCCGTGCGCGATCTGTGCGGGGGTGACGGCTGCGACAGCATCCGGCGTCGCCTGGGTGACGATCTCGCCCTCGGCATCGTCGGTCGTCGTGTCAGCGCCGAGGCGGATCGTGGCGGTGTATGTCTTGTCGGCGCCGACGATGTAGGTCAGCAGGCGCGTAGCGCCCTCTATGCCGAGCACGAGCAGACCGGTGGCCATCGGATCGAGAGTGCCGGCGTGGCCGACCTTGCGGGTGCCGAAGGCACGCCGAGTGCGGGCGACCACGTCATGACTGGTCAGCCCACCGGGCTTGTCGACGAGCAGGATTCCGGGCGAGACCATCCCTTCAGCTTAGAGCGTGCCAGGGGATGCCTCGTAGGCTGGACGGATGCGCGAACCGTCCTCCCCCGCTGCCGCGTGGCGGTCCGACCTGCAGGCCTGGTACGCCACCACCGCCCGCGACCTGCCGTGGCGCCGCGCGGAGTTCGCCGAGCGATACGGCGCCTGGGGCACGCTGGTCAGCGAGTTCATGCTGCAGCAGACGCCGGTGAACCGCGTGATCCCGCACCTGGAGGCGTGGCTCGATCGGTGGCCGACACCGGCGGCGATGGCCACAGCGACGCCTGCCGAGGTCGTGCATCAATGGGCGAACCTCGGCTATCCGCGCCGTGCGCTGTGGCTGCATCGTGCCGCCGTCGAGGTCGTCGCGAAGCACGGGGGCACCGTGCCGCGCGAGGTCGACTCGCTGCTCGCCCTCTCCGGAATCGGCGAGTACACCGCCAGGGCGGTGGCTGTGTTCCACTACGGCGACCGCCATCCGGTCGTCGACACCAACACCCGCAGGGTGATCGCCCGGCTCGTCGACGGGCGGGCGCAACCCGATCCGCCCGCGAAGCGGGATCTGGCACGCATGGCCGCCCTGCTGCCGGAAGAGGTCGAGGACTCCGCGCTGTTCAATGCCGCGATGATGGAACTCGGCGCGATGGTGTGCACCGCACGGGCGCCGAGATGCGGGCAGTGTCCACTGGCATCCTCCTGCGCCTGGCTTGCCGCCGGCAGTCCCGACACCGGCGACAGGCGCCGGCGCCAGACGCGGTACGAGGGATCGGATCGTCAGGCCCGCGGCGCGATGCTGCGGATGCTGCGCGAGGCACCACAGCATGCTCTGCCGGACGCGGATCTCACGGCCGCATGGGCGGATGCCGCGCAGCGCGACCGTGCGATCGACTCGCTCATCGCGGATGGCCTTGTCGAGGCCGCAGACGGGATGCTGCGACTGCCGGCGTGAGGTGTCATTCGGGATTGTTCCCGGTGTCATGGCCGAGCATGAAGGGCGTCGTCACGCCTTCGTACATCACGTGGGCGATCAGTCCTTCGGCGGCGTGCGGCAGGTTGTGGCAGTGGTCCATCCACACACCGGGATTGTCGGCGACGAACACCACCTCGTAGGTGTCGCCGTGTTCGACATTCAGGGAATCGACCCACCAGCTGCTGCCGGTGGCCTGCTCGCCATTGCGGGACAGCACCAGCATGTGGTGCCCGTGCAGGTGCATCGGATGCACCTCTCCACTGCCGTTGGTGATGGTCATGCGGACGACATCGCCCTCTTTCACCATGAACATCGGGATGTCGTCGCCGATCTTGCCGTTCACGGTCCACCAGAAGCCCGGCTTGCCGTCGATGAATCCCGGCATCCTGCCGATGTCGTAGCGATAGGACCGATCAGGCTGTTCGGGGTCGAAAGGCAGGTCCGTCGGCTCGCCGTATGAGAGCAGGTCGAGGATCTCGGTGGGCTGCGGCGCAGGGCCGGGGTCGGCTCCGAGCACGATCGAGGCGCCGGGCAGCTGCACGCTCACGCCGCCGGATGCCGGGATCTCGACCTCGACATCGACACGCGCACCCGCCGTCAGTGTGACCCGCTTCCCCTCGATGGGAGGAGGCTGGCTCAGTTCACCGCCATCGACTGCGCGCAGCACGAATGGAGCGCCCGACCAGACCGACAGCGGCACGTTGTCGGTG
This sequence comes from Microbacterium sp. H1-D42, assembly GCF_022637555.1. NCBI lineage: Bacteria > Bacillati > Actinomycetota > Actinomycetes > Micrococcales > Microbacteriaceae > Microbacterium > Microbacterium sp. H1-D42. Next base: position 2,152,700 of record NZ_CP093342.1, read on the forward strand.
TTGGCCACCCGGACCCGCACCCGATCCCCCGGCTGCGCTGGGACGTGCATGACCCCTGGCTCGCCGCTCACCGTGCGGATCCCGTTCGGATAGGTGTGCACTGCGGCGACAACGTCGGTCACAGCCGTCTCTTCGGCCGGTGCGAGCACCAGCATCCCGAACAGTCCGCCGATGACCTGCTCGTGCGAGATCTGATGCGAGTGGTACCAGAAGGTGCCGGCCTGCTCGGCGACGAACCGGTAGACGAACGACTCGCCTGGTCCTACCGCGTCCTGTGTGACTCCTGCCACGCCGTCCATCGCCGCCGGCACGTCGACTCCGTGCCAGTGCAGCGTCACCCCGCCCGCGACGTCCTCATTGCGCAGCAGCACTTCGACGAGCTGGCCCTGCGTTGCGCGGATCGTCGGCCCTGGCGTGGCGCCGTTGAGGGTGTACCCCTCGAACGACGCACCGGATGCCAGCTGCACGGTCTCGTGCCGAGCGGTGAGTTCGACCTTCACGTCGGCTGCGCGATCAGCATCCGCCGTCAGATCGGCGACACTGACGCCCCCGCTCGCACCACCGTGGCCGGCGGCGTGTTCGGTGAGCGAGTACGCGCCAGGGCGCAGACTGCCCCACCACATCACCACCAGGAGCACCACGAGCGTCGCCGCGAGGCAGATCGCCAGGATCCGCACCGCGGCGACGAGCCGGGCGCGCGGCCCGGCCGTGGTCATATCAGCCCCGAACGCTTGCCGCGGTCGCCGTTCCGACGGCCGGCGCCGATGCGGCGCTGCGGCCGACCGTTCTGGCTGCGACCAGCGCCGTGCCGAACAGCAGCAGGGCGTTCAGCCCGTGCAGCAGTGCGAGGAAGGTCACGCTGTGCGACAGCATCCCCAATGTGATCTGCAGCGCCACCAGCACGACGACCGTGACGGCCAGCGGAACGGCCTTCGGCGTCTTGGCCAGGAACGCGACGACAAGCAGCGCGATCGCGACCAGCGGGATGACGTACATGCCGTTCATCCCGTGCACCATGATTCCGAGGAACTCCGGAATCGCCGGCGGTGCCGACAGGTCGATCGCCCCTCCGGCGAAGATGTATGCGCTCAGGCCGGCGGACGCCCACGCATGGGCGGCGGCCTGCACGGCGACGAGCGCGCAGATGATGTATGCGAGCACACGATAGGTAGTGATCATGACGACTCCCCAGTTCGATGATCGGCCGGTGTCCCCCCAGGCCGAATTCACTAGTGCCCCTCACTAGTGAACGGATCAAGTAAACTTCCATCGATGACTGCTGTCAAGAGCCAATCGCGTCGGAGCGCTCAGGCCGCCGGGTCGCGACGCAAGATCCTGCAGGCCGCCGCGTCGTCGTTCGTGGAGTTCGGCTACCACGGCGCGACGATGGGCGACATCGCCCGGAGGTCAGGATTCGCGGTGCAGACCGTGTCCTACTTCTTCGGCACGAAGCCCCGGCTGCTCGCCGAGCTGATCGAGACGACGGTCGTCCGCGAGCGAGACGTGGCCAACGCACACGTCCGCGAGCAGTGGGAGCACGCGATGGCGCACTCCGATGACGGACCGCTTCTGATCGATCGGTTCGTCGCACGCCGGCATCCGATCCGCGAAGCGGTCTCGCCCCTGCTCGAGGCAGCGCGCATCGGCGCGCTGACCGATGCGGAGGTGGACGAGGTGCACCGCAGCGTCGAGGAGCGACGCGCAAGCGAGTACGCGCATCTGAGCGCGAAGCTCGCCGAGCATGATGCTCTGCGAGAGGGCCTCACGCAGGACCGCGCGACCGACATCACGCTCTCGATCGCCGGACCTGAGCTCTACCTGGCGCTGGCCAACGGTCGGGCGTGGTCGGGCGAGGACATCAGGGAGTGGACTTCGAGCACGCTCAAGCAGCTGCTCGTGGCCTGACCTCAGTCCTGCTCGTCGGCTTCGTCGCGACGGTAAGGGTCAGCTTCGCCCGCGTGCGTGGCGGACGAGGCCAGTTTGGCCACCTCCGCGTCGCGCTCGCGTGCCTCGCGCAGCAGATCCGCGATGTGCCCGGCGTTCTCGGGAAGCGCATCCGGGATGAATTCCAGCGTCGGCACCAGTCGCACGTTCAGCTGGCTGCCGACCTCCTTGCGGAGCAGCCCGGTGGCCGAAGTGAGCGCGGCGCCGCTGGCAGCGCGCTCCTCGTCGGTGCCGAGGACTGTGTAGAACACCGAGGCATGCTGAAGATCGCCGGAGACGCGAACGTCGGTGATCGTCACGAAGCCCAGGCGCGGGTCACGCAGCCCCTTCTCCAGACGCTCGGCGAGGATGACGCGGATGCGATCCGCGAGTCGTGCCTGTCGTTCTCCAGCCATTTCCTTCTCCTCTGTGACAGATGAGGGGCGCCACGCGGGCGCCCCTCACCGTTCGATTCAGATCAGCCGCGAGGCTTCTCGACCATCTCTGTGGTCTCGATCTCATCACCGATCTGGATGTCGTTGTACTTGCCGAGGCCGATACCGGCCTCGAAGTCCGTGCGGACCTCGGTGACGTCATCCTTGAAGCGACGCAGCGACTCGATGGCCAGGCCATCGGCGAGCACGACGCCGTCGCGGATGACGCGCGCCTTGGCGTTGCGCGTGATCGTTCCCGATCGGACGATGACACCGGCGATGTTGCCGAACTTCGAGGAGCGGAACACCTCGCGGATCTCGGCGACACCCGACTGGACCTCTTCGAACTCCGGCTTGAGCATGCCCTTGAGGGAGTTCTCGATCTCGTCGATCGCCGAGTAGATCACGGAGTAGAACCGCACGTCGACACCCTCGCGGGCGGCAGCTTCACGGGCCTTCGTGTCAGGTCGCACGTTGAAGCCCACGATGATCGCGTTGTCGATCGTCGCCAGGTTCACGTCCGACTCGGTGATCGCACCGACGCCGCGGTGGATGATCCGCAGCTGCACGGTGTCGTCGACCTCGATCTTGAGCAGCGACTCCTCCAGCGCCTCGACGGCACCGGAGACGTCACCCTTGATGATGAGGTTGAGCGTCTCGACCTTGCCCTCTTCGAGAGCGCGGGTGAAGTCCTCGAGCGAGATGCGCTTGCGGGCCTTGGCCAGCAGAGCGTTGCGCTGGACGGCTTCACGCTTCTCGGCGATCTGGCGCGCCATGCGGTCCTCTTCGGTGACGATGAACACGTCGCCGGCACGGGGGACCGAGTTCAGACCCTGCACCTGCACCGGACGCGACGGTGCTGCCTCTTCGACAGCATCGCCGTTCTCGTCGAGCATGGCGCGGACGCGGCCGAAGGCCGTACCCGCCACGATCGAGTCGCCGACACGCAGCGTTCCCGACTGGATGAGAACCGTAGCGACCGAACCACGGCCCTTGTCGAGCTTCGCCTCGATGGCGACACCGCGAGCGGACTTGTTCGGGTTCGCCGTGAGGTCGAGGCCTGCATCGGCCGTCAGCAGGACTGCATCGAGCAGCTCCTGGATGCCGGTGCCGGCGCGAGCCGAGACGTCGATGAACATGACGTCTCCGCCGTACTCCTCGGCGACCAGACCGTACTCGGTGAGCTGCTGGCGCACCTTCGCCGGGTTCGCTTCGGGCTTGTCGACCTTGTTCACCGCGACCACGATCGGCACATCCGCGGCCTGGGCGTGGTTGAGCGCCTCGACCGTCTGCGGCATGATGCCGTCGTCGGCCGCGACCACCAGGATCGCCAGGTCGGTGACCTGCGCACCACGGGCACGCATGGCGGTGAACGCCTCGTGACCAGGGGTGTCGATGAACGTGATCGCCCGCTCGATCCCTTCGTGCTCGGTCCAGATCTGGTACGCACCGATGTGCTGGGTGATGCCGCCGGCCTCACCCTCGATGACATTGGTCTGGCGGATCGCGTCGAGCAGTCGGGTCTTACCGTGGTCGACGTGACCCATGACAGTGACGACGGGGGGACGGATCTCGAGGTCGTCCTCGCTCTCCGCCTCCAGCTCGGCCTCGAGGTCGAGACCGAAGCCCTCGAGGAGCTCCTTGTCCTCGTCCTCGGGCGAGACCATCTGGATCTTGTAGCCGAGCTCTTCACCGAGGACCTCGAAGGTCGCCTCGTCCAGCGACTCGGTGGCCGTGGCCATCTCGCCGAGGTTGAAGAGGATGGTGACGAGCGTGCCGGGCTGGACGGTGTAACCGTTCAGCGCCTCGAGCTTGTCAGCGAAGTCGGCGATGGATGCGCCGCGACGAAGGCGGATGATCTCGCCGTTGCCCTTGGAGACGTTGACTCCACCGACGATCGGCGCCGACCGCATCTCGAATTCCTGCCGCTTCGCCCGCCGCGACTTGCGCTGCTTGCTCTTGCCGCCGCCCTTGCCGAAGGCACCTGCGGTGCCACCGCCGGGTCCACGACCACGGCCGCCGCCACCGCCGGGGCGACCGGCGAAGCCGCCGCCACCACCGGGACGCGCGCCGGGACCGGCACCGGGAGCACCACCGGCGCCACCGGGACGACCGGGACCGCCTGGACGCTGCTGGAACGGAGCGCCGGGACGACCGCCCTGACCACCACGTGCACCTGCACCACCGGGACGACCCGGGCGCGGAGCGCCGACACGGGGCGAACCAGGACGCGGAGCCTGCGGACGCGGGATGTTGCCGGGCGTCGGGCGCTGGCCCATGCCCTGCTGGGACGCGAACGGGTTGTTACCTGGACGCGGACCGGCCGGGCGCTGGCCCATGCCCTGAGCAGAGCCGAACGGGTTGTTGCCGGGGCGCGGTGCGCCGGGCTTCGGTGCGCTTCCACCGGGCTTGGGCGCGTTGCCACCCGGCTTCGGGGCGTTGCCGCTGGGCGCAGGGGTGCTGTCAGCTGGCGTCTCGACGACCGGCGCCGGCGCAGCCTCTGCGACCGGTGCCGGAGCCTCGGGCTCGGTGGTCTTCTTGACCGGGCCGGGCTTGGGTCCGGGGGTCGGAGCCTTGGGAGCCGCAGCCTTGGCGCCGGGCTTGGCAGCCGGCTTGGCTTCGGTCTCCGTGGCGGGCTTGGCATCGGCCTTGTCCGCCGCCTTCGCCTGCGGGTCGGCCTCGATCGCCGCGCGCAGCTTGCGCGCGACGGGGGGCTCGACCGTCGAGGACGGGCTCTTCACGAACTCGCCGAGCTCCTTGAGCTTCGCGAGTGCGAACTTGCTGTCGACGCCGAGTTCAGCGGCGATCTCGTGCACACGTGGTTTGGCAGCCACAATTCTCCTGTCTGGGTCGGTCCACCCAGGCAGGGCAGACCACTAGTCGCGGACGGGTCTCATTTCGAGCCGTTCACTTTGTTTCCATAGCCGTTCAGCCTTTGTTTCGCGGACTGTGTCGTTCGATGATCTGCGCGTCATCCGCCTCGGGGAAACCGAGTGACGGGGAAACACGTAGTGCACGTGCGAATGCCCGGCGCCGCAGCGCGACCTCCAGACATTCGGATGTCGGATGCAGCCATGCGCCCCTCCCGGGCAGAACCGCTCGCTCGTCGAAGACGAGTTCACCATTCTGTACAGCCACCCTGATCAGGGCGGTTCGAGAGGCACGATCGCGGCAACCGACACACGTTCGTACAGGCTCCATCTTACACCTCACCCATGAACGCCCGAATCCGGCTCACCGGCATCCGAGCGGTCAGGCGTCGCCCATCACGCTGTCGGGCTGGATGTCGATCTTCGCTCCGGTGAGCTTCGCGGCGAGTCGGGCGTTCTGGCCTTCCTTGCCGATGGCCAGCGAGAGCTGATAGTCGGGCACCAGCGCGCGGACTGCCTTGGTGTTCGCATCCAGCACGAAGGCCGAGGTGACCTTGGCCGGCGAGAGCGCGTTGGCGACGAACGTCGCGAGATCCGGGTGGTGGTCGACGATATCGATCTTCTCCCCAGCCAGCTCCTCCGTGACGGCGCGGACGCGGCGTCCCATCTCGCCGATGCACGAGCCCTTCGCGTTGACCGAGGGGTCGTTCGCCTTGACCGCGATCTTCGTGCGATGGCCGGCTTCGCGCGCCAGCGAGACGATCTCGACGAGTCCGCCGGCGATCTCGGGCACCTCGAGTGCGAACAGCTTGCGGACCAGTCCTGGGTGGGTGCGCGAGACGGTGATCGCCGGTCCCTTCGCGCCCTTCGCGACGCCGGTGACGTACACGCGCAGACGACGGCCGTGGGTGTACTCCTCGCCGGGGACCTGCTCCTCAGGAGGGAGGATCGCCTCGACGCTGCCGAGGTCGACGTGGATCATCCGCGGGTTAGGGCCCTGCTGGATGATGCCGGCGACGATGTCGCCCTCCTTGCCGCGGAATTCGCCGAGCACCGCTTCGTCAGCGATGTCACGCAGCCGCTGGCCGATGACCTGCTTGGCAGCGTAGGCGGCGATGCGACCGAAGTCCTCTGGAGTGGTCTCCTCCTCGCCGATGATCGCGCCCTCTTCGTCGCGCACCGGCTGCAGGACGGCGACGTGGCCGTTCTTGCGGTCGAGCTCGACTCGTACGCCCTCGGGGATCGCGCCGTCTTCAGAGACGTGCTTGCCGTAGGCGGTCAGAATCGCCTGTTCGATGATCGACACGAGTTCATCGAAGGGGATCGCCTTCTCTTTCTCGATTCCGCGCAGCAGTGCGAGTTCGATGTCCATCAGCGGCCTCCCTATTAAGCTCTCCCCGCATGAGAACGCTCTGCGGGCATCAGAACAGGATAGCCGAAACGCGGCACTCCCTGGGCGCTGGACTGCCGTATGCCGCTGCCCGCATACTGGGCGACATGGAGGCTTTCGACACGATCGTCATCGGAGCAGGCATGGCCGGCATCACCTGCGCGCGCATGCTGGCGGATGCCGGGCGACGGGTTGTCGTGCTGGAAGCCCGCGATCGCGTCGGCGGACGGATGAGCACCGACCGCACACACGGGTTCCCTGTCGACCTCGGTGCCTCGTGGATCCACGGCGTCGAGAACTCTCCGCTGTGGGAGCTCGTGCAGGCACTGCGGATCCCGACGCTCGAGTACACGGTCGGCAGCTTTCAGGTCGGCGGCCGGCCCATGACGCACTTCGACGGCGACGGGCGGCGGATGGATGCTGCCGCGAGCGCACAGTGGATCGACGATGTCGAAGCCGTCGATCGGGCTCTGGTGGATGCCATCGCCGCGTCCTCCCCCGGTGAGACGTACCTCGACGTCACAGAGCGCGCACTGGACGCCTCCGGCCTGTCGCCCGAGCGCATCGACGAGATCCGGGAGTTCTTCCGTCACCGCGTCGAGGAGCAGTGCGGCGCGTGGATCGGCGACCTGGATGCACATGGACTCGATGAGGACGGCATCGAGGGCGATGAGGTGATCTTCCCGCACGGGTACGACGAGATCCCGGCAAGACTGGCAGCGGGTCTCGACATCCGCCTCGAGGCGGAGGTCACCGGGGTGTCCCGCGCTGCCGGCGGGGTGACCGTGTCGAGCACTCATGGTGCGTTCGCGGCAGCATCCGCCGTCATCACGGTGCCGCTCGGCGTGCTGAAGGCGGAGTCGATCACGTTCGAGCCGGCGCTGCCCGACGACGTCGCCGGTCCCATCGCACGGCTCGGCATGGGAGTGTTCAACAAGATCTTCCTGCAGTTCCCCGAGCGGTTCTGGCAGGACGACAGCTACGTGATCCGCGCACTCGGCGAGGCGGGCGAACGCTGGCACTCCTGGTACGACGTATCGGCGATCAGCGGCATCCCGACGCTGCTCACGTTCGCCGCAGGTCCGCTGGGGCGGCACCTGCAGGATCTGACCGATGACGAGATCGTGACGGACGTGCTGATGGCGCTTCGGGCGCTGTTCGGGGATGCTGTCGGCCAGCCGATCGCGCAGTGGGTGACCAGTTGGGGGCGGGATCCGTACTCCAACGGCTCGTACTCGCACCTGGCGACCGGTTCGTCGCATCACGATCACGATGCGCTGGCCGGCCCCGTCGACGGCGAGCTGCATTTTGCCGGCGAGGCGACGTGGGGTGACGAGCCCGCCACTGTCGGCGCCGCGTACTATTCGGGGCATCGGGCAGCCGAGCGCATCCTCGGCCACCCGGTCGATCTCACGGCGTTCGCCGCCGCCATCACCGCCCGCGAGCGCGCAGCGAAGAGCTGAGTCAGCTCAGCAGGTCGCGGATCCAGGTGCGGATCGTCTCGGCAGCTTCCGGATCGAGCACCGCGTCCGGCTCGTTGTAGCCAGAACCAGGTGCCGCAGCGCGTTCCTGCGGCGAGCGCAGATCCTGCTTGAGAACGTGGTTGGCGTTCGCCGGGAATGCGAAGGTCACCTCGGCCATTCCTGCGGCCGCAGCCTGCAGCGGGCCTCCGTCCAGATCCGCGTCGACCTGCGCGTCCTTGCGCCCGATCAGCACGAGGGCAGGGACCTGCACGTCCGGCAGCGCGACGGTGGCGTCCTCCGCCCAGAGCTCGCGCGCGAAAGGCAGGTTCGCCGGCGCCTCGAAACTGGACAGCACCATCCGCACCCCCTCCGGCAGGCGCGGGTCCGGTGACATCGCCTCTCCGGCGCTGTAGCGGGCGGCGGCCTGCTCCACGAGCGGGAAGAGCTCTGCGCCGTTCGGCACCAGGCCGAGCTGTGTGCGCAACTGCGTGAGCAGCACCGCGCCGATACTGCGGCCTGGAGGTGCGGCGAGCACGATGCCGGCGAACTCCGGCTTCTGCGCGCTCGTCGCGTAGTGCAGCACGTGCAGACACCCCTCACTGTTGCCGAGGCCGATGATGCGGGCGGCATCGACGTCCTGCCGCTCGGCGAGCACGTGCGTCGCGGTGACCAGCTCGTCGAGGTGGGACTGCATGCTCATCCTGCCGACCATCGCAGGCAGGTTCTCGGCGACGTGCGGACCCGAGGCGCGCTTGTCGTAGCGCAGCGAGGCGATGCCGTCGGCGGCGAACGCCTCGGCGAGCAGCGCGGCCGTGCCGTTGGCTCCTGGCAGCAGCGGGGAGGTCCAGTCGCGATCGGTCGGTCCGCTTCCGGCGACCATGACGACAGCGGGATGGGGACCTGCGCCCTCCGGACTGACGAACGTTCCGAACATGTCGATGCCGTCGACCTGCCAGCTCACCTCTGTGGAGTGCGTCACGCTCTCATGATGCCACCGGACGCCACGATGCGGCGGCCCGGGGGAACCAGTGAAGCCTTGGCGGGGCCTTCAGCGCGCCGAGGGCAATGTGTTGATCGCGCGGATCAGGCGGTGCAGCGCACCGACCTTGAACTGATTCAGCGCGAGTGACACGCGCGGCAGCTCGAGCCGGTCGTCATCGGCGCGCTCCGGGCTCAGTGGCTCAGTGCGCTCGATGGCTCCGCGAAGCAGCAGATCCCCGAATTGCTCGTTCAGCTCCGCGATCTCGGCATCCGTCGGCGCGTTCCGCAGCCGCAGGACGAGGCGGTCCCCCACCCAGCGCAGCGAGTCGTAGTTGTGCCAGAAACCGGTGATCTCGGCGACTGCCGCGTCGACCGAGTCGGTGATCAGCACGCGGTCCAGGTCGCCCGTCGAGATGAAGCCGCCTGCGGCCAGGTTCTCGTCGACGAAGCGCTCGAGCCCGCGCCAGAACGTTCCGCCCGGCTCATCGAGCAGCACGATCGGCACCGGCTCGGCCTTGCCCGTCTGCTGCAGGGTGAGCAGCTCGAACATCTCATCCATGGTGCCGAATCCACCTGGTAGGCAGATGAAGCCGAGCGACTCCTTGATCAGCATGAGCTTGCGCGTGAAGAAGTACTTCATCTGCACCAGGTGGGTGCCCTGGGCGATCACATCGCTCGGCTTCTCCTCGAAGGGCAGCCTGATCGACACGCCGATCGCCATCGCGCTTCCTGCCGCCTGCGCAGCCGCGCGCATGATGCCAGGCCCGGCACCGGTGACGACCATCCATCCGTCCGCGGCGAGCGCCGCTGATACGTCGCCTGCCTGCCCGTAGAGCGGATCGTCCTCCTGGGTGCGCGCCGAGCCGAAGACCGTCACCTTCGGAATCTGCGCGTAGGGACGGAACAGCCGGAACGCGTCACCCATCTCTGCGAGCGCCGCCGAGGCGATCTTCAGATCGAGTCGGTCGGTGTCCTCCTGACCGAGTCGGATGCTGCTCTGCAGCATCCGCTCCACCAGCGTCCGGTTCGAAACGATCCCGGCGTCATCGAGAATCGTCGCGATATCGGCAGCAAGATCGTCTGGGCGCGCATCGTCGGTCATGCATCCACCATGTCACGATTCTTCCGGCTCTCCGCCGTTGAGCTCGCCCGACCACGCATGCACCACTGTCCTCTCCAGCAGGTCGGCCGCAGCTGTCACGCCCCCGAGCGAGCGCAGCTGAGCCCCCACCCGCCCGGCAGCCTCCCTGATCGACGGGTCCGCGAGGACCCGATCGATCGCGGCCGCCACGCCCGCCGCCTTAGGAGTGCCGGTGCGCAGATTCACCCCGGCGCCGCTCCATGCCACCCTGGCCGCCACCTCCGGCTTGTCGAGATCGCCGCCGGCGACCACCAGCGGAATGCCCTGCCGCAGAGTTGCGACGGTGCTGCCCCATCCGCCGTTGGTCACGGCGAGGTCGACTCGAGGCAGCAGTTCGGCGAACGGCACGAAGCCGGCCACCCTCGCGTTCGAGGGCACGGGGAACGGCAGAGTGTCGCGTCCAGCGATGCCGGTCGTCGCGACGACCAGCACATCACGGTCCGCAAGTGCCTCGAGCGTCGGCCTGACGAGGTCCTCCGGGTCGATGTTCAGCGTGCCCTGCGTCACCAGCACGACGCGGCGCCCGTCGAGATCGGGCCACCAGTCCGGCAGGGGCATCGACGGAGGCACCGCCGACACCTCGCCGACGAACTGCAGGTGCGCTGGCCGATCGGCGCGGTCGTAGTCGAGCAACGGGGAGCCGCTCGCCATGACCAGCGTGGGTGAGAACACGATGCGCTCCATCGTGCGATGCGTCGCCTTCAGACCGACGTCCAGTTGAGCGGCGTCCAGCGCCTTCACCAGCGGTCGCGAGACGAGCGGTACGGCGCCGCGCAGCAGCGCGTCGCGGGCGCGCGTGATCGGGTTGGTGCCGGGGTGAAGTCCGAGTCCGCTCGGCGGTCCGCCAGGACCTGGAAGCATCAGCGGCAGCACGGCGAGGGTCGCCCATGGCATCCGCTTCGTCTGCGCGAAGAGCACGGCCCCGACGGATGTCTCGTCAGCGACAAGCAGGTCCCATGGCTCACGCTGCCATTCGGCGGCGAGGTCCAGAGTCTGCGCCGGAGCCGTCTGGATGAAGCAGTCGACCATGTTCACCAGCAGCTGCTGAGTGCCCTTCTTGCCGATCAGACGCGGAAACGTCGCAGCGAGATCGTTCTCGTCGAAGTCGGGCGCACGCTGCCACGACACCAGCTGCGCGCCGCTCGCCTCGACACGATCGCGGAAGCGGGAGCCGGTGTAGAACCGCACTTCGTGACCGCGGCGCACCAGCTCGCGCGCGACGGCGGCCATCGGGCCGACGTGCCCTGTGAAAGGCATCGCGGTGAGCAGGAATCGACTCATGCGCCGATTCTCCCGCCCGGATGCGCATCCGACCACCGTATAAACACCGAAGCGCAGGGATCGCCCGTGATGGACGAAACCAGCATGCGGCGGCTGCCGCGCGTGCCGGAAGATGACCACATCGCACCTCTGTGCGCATCGGGGAGGACAGCGGTCATGGTGCGAACACGGCGCAACCAGGGGAGCCGGCGCAAGGTGCGCGGCGAGCTCCTCAAGGGCTTCGGATATCTGGCCAACGCTCTTCTCGGGCCATCGAAGAGCAGATCTCGGGATGATTCAGACGCGTCCGACTCCTGGTCTGCTGACGACAGCGCAGTCGACGCATCGAGTCGGTCGAAGGCTGCGGCAGCCGGGGTGGCGGCAGGGGCGGCGTCCGGTGCGGTCACCGCCGGCATGTCGGTGCAGGACGAGCAGGACGCCGTGGATGCTGCCGGGACGGCGGAGGTTGCAGGCCTCTACACCCCAGCATCCGACACCCTGCCACCCAAGGCCACGGCTTCTGACATCTCGGCATCGGCGCGCACCGAACGTCCGCGCCAGCGACTGAGACGCCTGACCGCGCAGTCGACTGCGTCAGCGGGTCAGGCGCGCGACAGCATCCGACGCCGACATCGTCTCGCGGTCTCCGCTGGCACGGTCCCACAGCTCGACCTGCCCGTCGGCCGCACCGCGGCCGACGATGACGATCTTCGGCACGCCGACGAGTTCGGCGTCGCCGAACTTCACGCCGGGCGAGACCTTCACGCGGTCGTCGTAGAGCACGTCGAGGCGGGCGGCCTCGAGCTGGCTCGCGATGTCCTCTGCGACGTCGAACGCGACCTGGTCGCGTCCGGCTGCGACGACCTGCACGTCGAACGGTGCGACGGATGCCGGCCAGATGAGGCCCTTCTCGTCGTTGTTCAGCTCGGCGATGATCGCAAGGATGCGCGTGACGCCGATGCCGTACGAGCCCATCGTGACCGTGACGAGCTTGCCGTTCTGGTCGAGCACCTTCAGCCCCAGCGCCTCGGCGTACTTGCGGCCGAGCTGGAAGACGTGTCCGATCTCCATGCCCCGAGCGATCGTGACAGGACCCGAGCCGTCAGGAGCGGGGTCGCCGTCGCGCACGTTCGCGATCTCGATGATGCCGTCGCTGGCGAAGTCACGACCGGCGATGACGGTGTGGGCGTGCTTCTCATCGACGTTGGCGCCGGTGATCCAGCGGGTGCCATCGGCGACGCGAGGGTCGACGAGGTAGCGGATGCCAGTGGCCGACTCCTCGCCGAGCACGGCTCCGGTCGGCGACCAGGGTCCGATGTAGCCGCGCACCAGCAGGGGGTGCTTCTCGAAGTCCGCGTCTGTCGCGGGCTCGACCTCGGCGGGTGCGAAGGCGACCTCGGCGCGCTTCATGTCGACGTCGCGATCGCCGGGGATGCCGACGATGACGAGGTCGCGCGTGCCGTCCAGGTGGGTGAGCGCCAGCACGACGTTCTTCAGCGTGTCGGCGGCGGTGTACTCACCGTCGAGCACGGCGTTGGAGTGCGCGACGAGGGTGTCGATGGTGGGGGTATCCGGCGAGTCGAAGATCGTCGCCGCTGCGGCGTCGTCCCAGCCGACTGCGGCGGGTGCCGTGGTCGTGTAGGCCTCGACGTTGGCTGCGTAGCCGCCGTCGCTGCGCACGAAGGTGTCCTCGCCGACGGGAGTCGGGTGCAGGAACTCCTCGCTGCGCGAGCCGCCCATCGCACCGGCATCCGCCTGCACGATGACGTACTCCAGGCCGAGTCGCTGGAAGATGCGCTCGTAGGCATCGCGCTGCGCCATGTAGCTGGCGTCGAGCCCCTCGTCGGACGCGTCGAACGAGTACGCGTCCTTCATGGTGAACTCGCGGCCGCGCAGCAGGCCGGCGCGCGGACGCGCCTCATCGCGGTACTTGTCCTGGATCTGGTAGATCGTCAGCGGCAGGTCCTTGTACGACGAGTACAGGTCCTTCACCAGCAGCGTGAACGCCTCTTCGTGCGTGGGGGCGAGCAGGTAGTCGCCGCCCTTGCGGTCCTGCAGGCGGAACAGCAGGTCGCCGTATTCCTCCCAGCGACCGGTCGCCTCGTAGGCCTCGCGGGGCATCAGCGCGGGGAAGTGCACCTCCTGCGCACCAGCGGCGCCCATCTCCTCGCGCACGACCGTCTCGATCTTCGCCTTCACGCGCAGCCCGAGCGGCAGCCAGGCGAAGATGCCGGCGGCCTGCGGCCGGATGTACCCGGCGCGGATCAGCAGCTTGTGACTGGCGACCTCGGCACCTGCCGGGTCTTCGCGGAGCGTGCGGAGGAAGAAGTTCGTTAGACGAGTGACCACCCCTCGATTGTACTGATCGTGGCCACTCGCCTTCGTCGCGGTGTCAGTTCAGAGCGCGGGTGTCCTTCGGGATGGCGCCGTGCGCGTACAGGTCGGTCGCGAGATCCTGCACGCGGGTGAGTGCCACGCGCTGCACCATAGGCCCGTACGAGATGCGGCTGACGCCGAGCGCCTCGTATTCGGAGGCGGTCAGCGCACCGGGCAGCCCGATGACGCTCACCTTGTTCACGCCGATCCCATCGACCAGGGCGCGGGTGGCATCGGCGTCGAGGATGCCTGGGACGAAGACCGCGGTCGCGCCGGCGTCGAGATAGGCGCGGCCACGCGCAACAGCATCCGCAAGCTTGTCGGCGAGCGGCTTGTCTCCGCCGCGCACGATGGCATCCGTCCGCGCGTTCAGAGCGAACGCGACGCCCTCGGCCTCGCCGGCCTTCACGATCGCCTCCACCTGGGCGACGGACTCGGCGAACGGCTTCAGCCGGTCTTCGATGTTGGCGCCGACGATGCCGACGCCGATCGCGAGGCGCGTGGTCTCGCCGGCGTCGCCGTAGCCGTCGTCGAGGTCGGCGGAGACGGGCAGGTCGACGGATGCTGCGATGCGGCCGACCATGTCGAGCATGAGCTCGCGCGGGATCTGCCCGTCGGGGTAGCCGAACGTGGCGGCGATGGAGTGCCCTGCCGTCGCGAGCGCCTTCGTCTCGGGGAGGGCGGCGACGGCCTTGGCTGAGACGACGTCCCAGATATTGACGACCCGGAGGATCTCCGGCGCGTCGTACAGGGCGGTCAGCGTGCGTGCCTTCTCTGCATTCGTCATGCTGCCAACGCTACTGCGCCGGATACTGGCCGGGGCGGTCGTGCGTAATGTGGTGGCATGCCTCAGCGCCGATCGCACGTCGCCCCATCAGCCGCACAGAGTGAGCTGGCCGCAGCCCTCGCCGAGCTCCGTTCCGAGATCGAGGCGCCGACGGAGTTCTCCGCCGAGGCCCTGGCTGAGGCGAAGTCGGCCGTCGCCCCCGAACCGGACCTCGACCTGCGCGCCGTGCCATTCGTGACCCTCGACCCCGCGGGCTCGAAGGATCTGGATCAGGCGTTCCACCTCGAGCGCGCCGGCAGCGGGTTCCAGGTGCGGTACGCGATCGCCGATGTGCCGTCGTTCGTGGCCCCGGGTGGGGCGGTGGATGCCGAGGCTCGCCAGCGCGGACAGACGCTGTATCTGGCCGACGGCATGATTCCGCTGCATCCGAGGGTGCTTTCCGAAGATCGCGCTTCGCTGCTGGCCGACGTCGATCGCCCCGCGCTGGTGTGGACGTTCGCGCTGGATTCTGACGGCTCGGTCTCTGAGTTCCGTCTGGAGCGGGCGCTGATCCGCTCGCGTGCGCAGCTCGACTACGTGGCAGCGCAGGAGTCGTTGGAACGCGGTGACGAAGGCCCGCTCGCGCTGCTTCCCGAGGTGGGTGCTGCCCGTCAGGCACAGGAGATGCTGCGCGGTGGCGCCAGCCTGAACCTGCCGGACGAGGAGGTCGTGCAGCGGTCGGACGGCAGCTACGACATCGAGCGCCGCCAGCCTCTGCCGATCGAGGACTGGAATGCGCAGCTGTCGCTGATGACGGGCATGGCAGCGGCGCAGCTGATGCTCGACGCGAAGGTCGGCGTGCTGCGCACCATGCCGGCACCCGATGAGCAGGCGTTCGCGCGGTTCCGCCACCAGACTGAGGCGCTGGGGCGGCCGTGGCGCGAGGGGAAGTATGGGGAGTATCTGCGCGGCCTCGACCGCGCCGACCCACTGACACTTCCCGTGCTCGAGGCTTCGGCGTCGCTGTTCCGCGGCGCAGGGTACGTCGCCTTCGACGGGCAGGTGCCGTCCGTGACCGAGCAGGCCGCGATCGCGGCGCCGTATGCCCACGCCACCGCTCCCCTGCGCCGACTCGTCGACCGCTGGTCGCTGGCGATCTGCTTGGCGGCTTCGCGCGGCGAGCAGGCACCGGACTGGGCGCGCGCGTCGCTCTCAGAGCTGCCGGATCTCATGCAGGAGTCGGGTCAGCGGGCATCCCGACTGGACTCCGACACGATCAACCGCGTCGAGGCGGCGCTGCTGAGTCCGCTGGTGGGTCAGACGATCGAGGCGACCGTGATCGAGCTGCGCGGTGAGGAGCGGGCTGCGGTGCAGCTGGCGGAGCCGGCGGTGACGGCGACGGCTCGGGTTGCTGCCGGGACCAAGCCGGGAAGCACTGTCTCGCTGAAGCTCGTGCGCACTGACATCGCCAAGGGTGTGGTGGAGTTCGCGTGAGCGATTGGCACGGCGGACGTCTCTCTTCGTCGCAGGCGGCGTGGGTGCAGGCGCGGGTGCCAGGGGCGACCCTGGTGCGCGACATGTCGTGGGAGCTCATGGCGTCGACGGTGCTGCACGTGCACGGCGCCGAGAGCGACGTCGTGGTGAAGGCCGGGGATGCCGCGAATCATCACCTCGACCGTGAAATCGCCGCGCACGATGGGTGGACGAGCCCGCTGGTGCAGACCGGCCATGCCGCGCGACTGATCGATGCCGATGTGGCCGCGCGCGTGATGGTTCTCGAGTACCTGCCTGGCGTGCTGGTGCAGGGGACACCTGCGGAGGGGCATCCGAGCACTTACGCGCAAGCCGGCGCGCTGCTGCGGCGGCTGCACGCGCAGTCGTCGCGATCGGATGCCGACCACGAAGCCCGCGTGAACGCACGGGCGCTGCGCTGGCTCGACGGCGAACACCGGGTGGACGCTGACGTCGCGGCTCGTGCGCGGAGCATCCTCTCCACCGACCCGGCGCCCGCGGTGGATCTGGTGCCGACGCACGGCGACTGGCAGCCGCGCAACTGGCTGATCGATGCCGACGTCGTGCGCGTGATCGACTTCGGGCGCTTCGCCTTTCGCCCTGCTGCGACCGATGTGGTGCGCCTGGCTGCAGGGCAGTGGCGCAGCCGGCCCGATCTGGAGGCGGCGTTCTTCTCGGGGCACGGATCCGTCACGGGGTACGGCGCGGATCCACGCGATCCGGAACGGTGGCGGATGGATGCCCTGCGCGAAGCCGTTGGCACGGCTTGCTGGGCCTTCACGATCGGTGACGAGGCGTTCGAGGCGCAGGGACATCGGATGCTGACCGAGGCCCTCGGCGCGTTCTGAGGCGCTTCGCGCGTGAGCGTGTGCCTTGGGGCCCTCCGTCCGTGCCGGGGCTCGGGAGATCTGCACGATTTCGGCCGGAATGCTGGCCGTGCGGTCGGGAATGCTGGTGTTCTTCCAGCTCGATGCGGAGTACTGCCTGGTGGCGCCTTTCAGCTGAGCACGAAGAACTCCGGAAGCGCGGCGCGGAACTCCTCGAAATGGCTGTACCAGACGGAGTGCGCGGCACCGGGGATGTCACGGACATCCACACCGCGTGCGGCGAGACGTTCTGCCGTCTCGTCGGGGACGAAGCTGCTCGGTCGCGCTCTCACGAGGATGCTGCCAGGGGCAGGCTCATGCGCGACATCGTCGCCAGTTGAGATCGACGCGGCAGTCATCGGATCGAACCGCTCCGCTGCGCACGCCTCGTTCCTGGCATCCGTCTCGCTGTAGAACGGACGACTGGCCAGCAGCCATGCGGGGTCCGTGCGCTTGAGGCGGTCGGCTTCGTACCGCGCGGCGAGCGCTGCGTGGTCTTCGCCCCCTTCGAATGCGCAGGTCGTATCGACGAAGACCGCTCGTTCGATCGGCATCCGCTCGGCGACGGCGGCGAGCACCGTACCGCCGTAGGAATGCCCTATCGCCTGGATGCGCGCGCCAGGAGCGCGCGCGGCGAGCGTCTCGACGACGTCGTCGGCGACGGATGCCACGGTGCAGCGTTCATCGCGGGGCGACAACCCGTGCCCCGGCAGGTCGAGCGCGATCACGCGGAAGCCGTTGTCGGCCAGCAGCGGCGCGATGCGCCACCAGCTCTCTGCCGAGCCCATCATTCCGTGCAGCAGCAGGGCGACGCGATCGCCCGACCCGGTCTCGATCGCGTTCAGCAGCATCCAGTCAGTCAAGCAGATGCGTCGAAGGATGCCCCTGTGCCTCGGTCGTTATGCGAGCCGCAGGCGGGTCTCCCTCTCTCCCGGTCGTTGAGCGAGCCGCAGGCGAGTCGAAACGGGCTGAGTGAGCGCCAGCGAGCCGAAGTCCAAGAACCCCAAATCCCAGACATTACACCGACACTCACATGCTAATATCTCCATCAAAGCCTTGCCAGTGTCGTAACTCTGTTCTACACTGAAAGCATGTCCACCCCATACCTCGACCGCCTCTCACAGCAGAACGCGCTGCTGGATGAGTGGGTCGCGGTGCGGGAGGAGATCAACCGGGCAGAAGCCCGCGCCGCCGCGCTGTTGGCGCGGCGGGCTGTGCTGATGGAAGCGGACGCAGACGAGCAACCCGTGCATCGGGAGGCGATCTGGCGGTCGATGGTCGCGGAGTACTCCGCCGCAGGTCACATCGCCAAAGGCACCGCCGAACGCGCCTTCGGCGACGCGCAATGGCTGGCCACCGACCAGTTCGCTCTGCTGCGGGACTCGTTCGAAGCAGGCAGCATCACCGCCGCGCACGTGCGGGAGATCCTGCTCGCCGCCTCGCCCGTTCACGAGGCCATCGCCGCCGGCACCCTCACCCCCGACACCCTCGACCTCTACCAAACCGCGGCCGTCGTGTTCGCCGAGGTCGAGGCTCCCGCCCGGACGCGCGCGCACGCCCGCGAGGTCGCGGCGGCATTGGCCGGGCTGACGATTAACGAGAAGCACGAACGCGCAACCCACGAGCGCACCGTCACCGTGAAGTCCGTCGGCGACGGAATGGCCATCCTGCAGATCCTGCTCCCCGAACATCTCGCCGTGGCGATCCTGGACCGCCTCACCCAGATGGCCCGCCACCAGAAGCAGCACCCCGAAGACCGCGACCCCACCCTCCCCATCGACGAAGACGCCATCGACGAAATGCTCCACGGCAACCCCGAGTACCACGACCCCGACAACGAACCGGAAGCAGAACCGGCGCCGGCATCGGCGCCAGGGGCGAAGGTGATCTTCGGGACCAGCGACACCTTCACCCGCGACCCCTTCGACGAAGAAGAGGACGAGGTCTACTACAACGGCGAATACGTCCCACCAGACGAGAACCGCTTCCGAAACGACCCCAACGCGTACTGGGACTGGGTCGAACAGATGATCACCACCCCACCGGACATCATCCACATCCCCACCGACACCCGCACCATGGATCAGATCCGCGCCGACCTGCTCACCGACCTGCTCCTGTGCGCCGATCCCTCTCAGATCCACGGCACGGGTCTGGAGAACATCACCGCCACCATCCAAGTCACCATCGCCGCAACCACCCTCACCGACGCCGATGACCACCCCGCGCAGTTGGACGGACACGGGGAACTCCACCCCGACATCGCACGGCAACTCGCCGGCATGAACAACGGCTGGACTCGACTGTTCCTCGACCCCACCGGCATGGTCACCGAAACCGACACCTACACCCCCACCACCGGCATGAAACGCCACCTCCGCGCCCGCGACCAACACTGCCGCTTCCCCGGCTGCCGCATGCCCGTCCACCGCACCGAGATCGACCACACCCACGACCACGCCCTCGGCGGACCGACCTCCATCGACAACCTCGCCCACCTCTGCAAGACCCACCACGCCCTCAAGCACCCCGACATCTCAGACGAGCACCGCTGGACCGCAATGCAGTTGCCTAACTCCGACATCACCTGGACGGCCCCCAACGGACGCACCTACAGCGATGCTCCACCCCGACGCGTCATGTTCGTGCCATCCGGAGCCCCGACCCCTGCAGACCGCCACACCTGGCACACCCCGGCCACGGGACAACCACCGGAATCCGACGCACCCTTCTGAATGGTTGGATTGCGCAACCGACGCACCATTCTGAACGATCGGATACGCGGGGGCGCATCTGGTGAACGCGCGGTGCGGTCCGCGCAATCTCCCTAACTACGCCGGCCGCCGAGAGCGAGGGCGTCTTAGTCGAACGCGCCGCCGAGCAGAGGCCTCCCCGCTCAGGAAACCTGCATCGGCGATGTCTGCATGTCGACAGAGCCGAAGGGGAACGGATAGAAGAACGTTCCGGTGCCGTCCCAGTCGGTGAGAGGGATCAGCGCGAACCAGACCTGACTGATCACCACTGATGCGACGACGAGAATGACGATCGCGGCGGCAGCACGATCGACGATGCGGATCGCCGACGGAACATCGACCGCACGGCGCAGCACCCTCGTCAACGCCCAGAACACGATCACGGCGATCGCCGCGAGGATCAGCGGGCTCGGTCGCAGCGTGAGATTCACGCAGGTCGGCGCGACGTCAGTCGGATTGCCGGCGGCATCGATGAAACCGCCATCGCTGACACCACCAGGACAGAATCCCTTGCTCGCCGACATGAACGCTGCGTAGCCCAGCGCCGCGAGCACCCCGACGACCAGCAATCGACGGATGCGCGCCACGACCTCGAAACCCGGCAGCGCCGACGTCACCGTCGGCGCCCCCGTCGACGCGTCGACTTCAGCTGACTGCGACATGCTGACTCCCTGTCTGCGGACACCACGCGCCATGTATCACCGCGCGGACCGTCTCACCTTATCGGCAGAGCGTCAGTCGCGGCCGTAGCCCGTACACCCTCGCGGCCCCGGCGTCCCCAAGCTCTGCGAAATGGTCGCGGAAGTCGCAGGCCTCGCTCGTGCGTCCGCGAGCACCGGGGATCGTATTCCAGCCGGGTGGCAGCTCTGCCGCTGGGTCGCCAGTGAGCGGATAGACGTAGATGATGGTGCGCCCCGAGCCGAAGCGATACCGTGCTGCCATCGGTTGCCGGCAGGGTGAGCTCCGGCAGCGACTAGCCCGCGAGGTGGGCTGCGCCGCCGTCGTCGACCGGCACCGGCAGATCCACCGGCAAGTCAGTCAGCACGGGCAAGTCCGTCAGCACAGGCAAGTCCGTCAGCAAGTCCGGCCGCGCCGTTCCATGATCAGGCATCGGATGCCAGGGACGGGGCCGGCACGGCGGTCGTCGTCATCACCAGCAGCTGCGGATCGCTCAGGTCGAGCGACACGGTGATCGACGCGAACTCCCCGAGCGAGGTGACGTGCGTGCCGCCGCACAGGAACCCGACCCCACCCTCGGGCAGGTCGCACCGCCACGAACGGCGGTCGATGATCGACGGGCCTTCCGTGTCGATCCGGCTGGCAGCATCCGATGCCACCCACTCGGCCAGCTTCGCGTTGATCCGCGCTTCGCGGTCCGGGAGTGACGACGCGAAGCCCTCCGAGTCGAAGCCGGCCTTGCGCAGGCTCTTACCCAGCCGGTACTCGTCGACGCTGCCATCGGAGTGGATTCGGCTGGATTGGTTCGACCGGCCCTCGAAATCGGGATTGCCCAGTGGGTCCGTGCCGATCTCCTTGCGCCACAGGTCCGCGAGGGCGGCGTCCAGCGCGAGGGATGCCAGATGGCACGCCGTGTGGCCGCGACTCAGTGCGGCTCGGCGGTCAGCATCCACTTCCATCGCGACAACAGCACCAGCCGCGACCGAAGCGGGGATGTCGCCTGCGACGCGATGGCCGACCAGCCAGGTCCAGCCCTCGCCGCCACGCTTGACAGGGATGTCCGTGCCGACGGCGAGCGTGCCCTCGTCGCTGATCGCCGCCATCACCGCCTCGGCGATGTCGACCCGCGCATCCCCGACGCGCATGATCCCGGCATCCCCCGGCTGATCCGGCCAGGTGTGGTCCACCGGGTGGAAGGGTGTCGCATCGACGACGATCACCGACGCGTCGCGGTCGACGAGGAGCACCTCGCCCTCGCCGGTCGTGGATCCGTCGGGGAAGGAGACGTGCGTCGGCTGCATGACCAATACGCTACGCGACTGCGACGCAGTCGCAGCGCTCAGCCGGTGACGACCTGCGCGGTGCCGACGCTGGCGTCTGGCCCCATCTCGGCGGCGATGCGGTTCGCTTCTTCGATGAGCGTGGCGACGATGTCCTCCTCGGGCACGGTCTTGATGACCTCGCCCTTCACGAAGATCTGGCCCTTGCCGTTGCCGGAGGCCACACCGAGATCCGCCTCGCGCGCCTCACCAGGGCCGTTGACGACGCAGCCCATCACGGCCACGCGCAGCGGAACCGTCATGTCCTTCAGCCCCTCGGTGACAGCATCCGCCAGCGAGTAGACGTCGACCTGTGCGCGCCCGCACGACGGGCACGACACGATCTCGAGCTTGCGCTCGCGCAGGTTCAGCGACTGCAGGATCTGATGGCCGACCTTGACCTCCTCGGCCGGCGGCGCCGACAGCGAGACGCGGATGGTGTCGCCGATGCCCTCGCCGAGCAGGATGCCGAACGCCGTGGCGCTCTTGATCGTGCCCTGGAAGGCCGGCCCGGCCTCGGTCACGCCGAGGTGCAGGGGCCAGTCGCCACGTTCGGCGAGCTGCCGGTAGGCCTTCACCATGACGACGGGGTCGTTGTGCTTGACCGAGATCTTGAAGTCGTGGAAGTCGTGCTCCTCGAACAGCGACGCTTCCCAGACGGCGCTCTCCACGAGCGCCTCAGCCGTCGCCTTGCCGTACTTCTGCAGCAGGCGAGGATCGAGCGATCCGGCGTTCACACCGATGCGCAGCGACACACCCGCAGCCTTCGCCGCGGCGGCGATGGCGCCCACCTGGTCGTCGAACTTGCGGATGTTGCCCGGGTTGACGCGCACCGCACCGCAGCCGGCGTCGATGGCCTGGAAGACGTACTTCGGCTGGAAGTGGATGTCGGCGATCACCGGGATCTGGCTCTTCTGCGCGATGATGTGCAGCACATCCGCGTCATCCTGCGACGGCACGGCGACGCGCACGATCTCGCATCCGGATGCCGTGAGCTCGGCGATCTGCTGCAGCGTGCCGTTGATGTCGGTGGTCTTGGTCGTCGTCATCGACTGAACGCTCACCGGGGCGTTGCCACCGACGAGCACCTTGCCGACCCGGATCTGACGGGACTTGCGACGAGGGGCGAGGACTTCGGGGACGCGCGGCATCCCAAGATTCACTGCGGGCACTCCCCCACTTTACTTCGCAGGATGACCTGCAGGCTGGATGGGGCCCGTATCCCGCCGTCCTGCGGCGCGGTCACACGCCCGCGCACGGCGACGCGGATGTGATACTTTCAGCCCATGTCCGCGAACCTCACCTGGTGGCCCGCCTGTTAGGCGGTGCGTTCGCGAATCCAGAACCAGACCGCCTTCCGGGGCGGTCTTTCTTTTTCCCGCGCCGGATGCCCGAACTCAGGAGACACCGATGACCTCTGCTCTGCCCGAACGCATCCGGGGCCTCGCGTCCGATCCGAACGCGTCGTTCGTGCTGATCGCGCGCGACGGCGGCATCGAGCTGCTCGCGGGCGACGTCATCGACGTCGAGACGCTGGCGGAAATCCCTCTGGATGACCAGGGCGGGCTTCGCGAGGTGTTCGCGATGGTGCCGTACCGACAGGTGCGCGAGCGCGGATTCGTCGCGCAGGACGACGGCACTCCGCTGCGCTGTGTGCTCGTCGAAGAGCACGAGACGCTGGATGCTGCCGAACTGATGTCGGCGCTGCCGGCCGACCCGATCGCGCTGCGCGGCGGAGGGTTCGACATCTCCGATGAGGACTACGCCGAGATCGTCCAGCGTGTCATCGCCGAGGAGATCGGCCGCGGTGAGGGCGCGAACTTCGTCATCCGCCGCGACTACCGTGCGAGCTTCGAGTGCAACGACCGCATTGCGGCGCTCACCTGGTTCCGCGCGCTGCTCGAGCAGGAACGAGGGGCGTACTGGACGTTCGCTGTCATCACGCCCGGCGAGATCGCCGTCGGCGCCAGCCCTGAAGCGCACGTCGTCGCCCGAGAAGGCGTCGTCACTATGAACCCGATCTCAGGCACCTTCCGTCATCCGGCAGGCGGGGCGACCCGCGAGTCGCTGACCGAGTTCCTCTCCTCGACGAAGGAGACAGAGGAGCTGTTCATGGTCGTCGACGAAGAGCTGAAGATGATGAGCCAGGTGTGCTCGGACGGCGGGCGGATCACCGGCCCGCACCTGAAGGAGATGTCGCGCCTGACGCACACCGAGTACATGCTCCGAGGACGCAGCAGGCTCGACCCGCGTGACATCCTGCGCGAGACGATGTTCGCCCCGACCGTCACCGGGTCTCCGATGCAGAACGCCTGCGCCGTCATCCGGCGCCACGAGCGCACGCCGCGGGGCTACTACTCGGGCGTCGCAGCCCTGTTCACGCCCAATGACGAGGGCGGCCATGACCTCGACGCGCCGATTCTGATCCGCACGGTCTACGTCGAGGACGGCCATCTGCGCGTGCCGGTGGGCGCCACGCTGGTGCGCCATTCGGATCCGATCGGCGAGGTCAACGAGACCCACGGCAAGGCGGCCGGTGTGCTCGGCGCCATCGGCGCGATCGAGCGCGATCACGCCGCCGAGGCGCGCGACGACGACGCACCGACTGAGGGCCGGCTGGCCGACGACCCCGAGATCGCCGCTCTGCTGGCATCCCGCAACACCCGCCTCGCCGACTTCTGGATGCAGCCGCAGGACGTGCACGCCACAGAGCACTTCGCCGGGCGACGTGCGCTGGTCGTCGACGCCGAGGACCGCTTCACGACGATGCTCGCCCACCAGTTGCGCCACCTCGGTCTCGAGGTCGAGATCGCCGCGTGGGACGTCGTCACCGATGAGGCGGTGGATGCCGCAGATCTCGTCGTCTCCGGCCCCGGCCCCGGCGACCCCCGTGACGCCGCCTCGGCGCGCATCGCCCGCATGCAGCAGGTCGTCGCGCGCCGCCGTGCGAGCGGCGCGCCGCTGCTGGCCGTGTGCCTGAGCCATCAGATCCTCGCCGACAGTCTCGGCATCCAACTGGTGCCGCTGGATTCGCCGTATCAAGGAGTGCAGAAGACCGTTCCGGTGTTCGGGCAGGACGCTTCGGTCGGCTTCTACAACACGTTCACGGCGCGCGTCGCGCCCGGCACCACCCGCGTCGGCGATGCGGAGGTGTCATCGGATGCTGACAGTGGCGACGTCTACGCGCTGCGCGGCGAAGGCTTCGCCTCGGTCCAGGGGCACCTGGAGTCGATCCTGTCGCGTGACGGGATCGCCACACTGGAGCGTCTGGTGGCCCACGCGCTCGCGTGAGCCGTCGTCCGCTGCCTGAGGAGCACGGAGCGACCCCGCACCGAGGTCAGCGCAGCTGCGGCCACTCCTCGGCGGCGTACCCGCCGCCGAGCCCACCGGAACGGTCGAGTTCAGCAGTCACTGGAGCACCCGTCGACTGCCACCAGGAGCCCGTGGTGAGGACGATCCTGAGCGGCGTGTCGCCCTGCTGCGACATCCTGAGCGTGGCCCCATCAGGGCCGTGCGCGTCGATGTGTAGAGGAATGGTGTCTGATCGGGTGATCGTCCAGTCTGCCGCGGTGAGCACCGCCGCGAACGCGTCACGATCGATCACGAGATCGGGAGTCGCCTCATGTGAGAAGTCGATCAGCAGCCGATAGGACTGCCAGCCTCTGCCGTCGGCGTTCACCGACTCAGCCTCCGCCGCGTTCGCCTCCCAGCGTCCTGCCGCGGCGATCGCTCGGAGATCAGAGACTGTCTGCTGCACCGTGTCGTACCGCTGCTGCGCCTGGCTGACCTGGTCCGCTGCGCTCAGTTCGGCGACCTGCGCCGGCCGCTCGCCCGCGGCGTCCGTCTGAAGCTGGGCGATGCCGATGCCGATCGGCCCCGCGAGCAGCAGAAGTGCCGGGGTCGCCACGATGGACGCCCAGGCCACCGTCTCCCACCTGTGCCGGATGTGAGGCGCGGGTGCATGCGACACCAGAATCAGCGTCGCGACCCACGACCCGGCTCCGACGATGACCGAGCCCGCGAAGACCCCCGTCGCGAACATCTCCGACATCTGCGGCCATGCGAATCGCTGCAGCGGTGACGGGCGCACACTCGCGAAAGTGTCATCGGGCATCGCGACCGCCATCCCGACCCAGCTCCACCATTGCAGCACCAGCAGCCAGACGATGACACCGGGCGTCGCCGCCGTCACGCCTTGCCTTCGCAGCATGAGACGGGGCAGTGACCCAA
The DNA here is from genome assembly GCF_022637555.1 of Microbacterium sp. H1-D42. Classification (NCBI taxonomy): domain Bacteria; kingdom Bacillati; phylum Actinomycetota; class Actinomycetes; order Micrococcales; family Microbacteriaceae; genus Microbacterium; species Microbacterium sp. H1-D42. Next base: position 2,178,662 of record NZ_CP093342.1, read on the forward strand.
GCAGCGCCGCAGCGGGAATCAGCAGGAGCGAGCTGACGACGACGAGGAACGGCAGCACTCCGCTGCCCGTGACGAGCGTGAACGCGCAGAAGCCGATCGGAAGCAGCCAGTTCATCCACGGCCAGATCACCCACGTCACCCGACGGAGGGCGGACGTCCGGTACCTGAGCGACGACGGATGCTGCTGCACGCGGTCACGCTATCGCCCAAGCCTGAGCGATCGGCGTCAGCCCCGAGGTCGAACACGAACGGCGCCATGTTCCGCGCCGCCGACCCGTTCATCAGCCTGCTCAGCTGAGCGGCGCGGCCAGGCGCGCTGCGAGCAGGCGCTGTTCCGCGAGGTTCGTCGTGAGCGCCTGCGCCCTGGCATCCGCCGCCTTCGCCTCGGTTCTCCTGCCGAGGCGAAGCAGCAGATGAGCGCGCACGGCGTGCCAGAGGTGGAAGTCCTCCAGCCTGTCGGCGAGTGCGTCCACTTCGGTGAGCGCGGCAGCCGGCCGTCCCCATTCGCCGAGCGCGACCGCGCGATTGAGGCGCACCACCGGTGACGCGTCGAAGACCAGCAGCATGTCGTAGAGCACGACGATCTGCGTCCAGTCGGTGTCGACCTCCGCTGCCCCTGGCCTTGGCCGCGCATCGGAGTGGCAGGCGGCGATGGCGGCGTGCAGCTGCCATCGCCCCGGCCTTCGCAGGGCTGCCGCGCGCTCGAGCGCTCGCTGTCCTGCCGCGATGAGCGCCTCATCCCAACGCGAACGATCCTGATCGGCCAGCAGCACGAGTTCACCGTCGACTGCGCGTGCGCGCTCCCGGCTCCGGTGGAAGGACAGCAGCGCCACCAGTCCGTGTGCTTCGGGCTCGTCAGACAGCGCCGTCGCGATCACCTGAGCAAGCCAGAGGGCGTCGTCGGCCACATCGCGATCGGCCGCCGCATCGCCACCGTCGATGAGGTGCGCTTCGCTGTACATCACCGAGACGACGGTGAGCACGATATCGAGACGCGATGATCGCTCGTCACCCTGCGGGACCCGCAGCGGAATGCCGCTCGCGGTGATCTTCCGCTTCGCACGGACGATGCGCTGGCCCACAGCCGTCGGCGTGCTCAGCGTCGCACGTGCGATCTGTGCGGTCGTCAGACCGCACACCGCACGCAGCGTCAGAGCCAGCTGCGCAGCGGCGGGAAGCGCGGGATGACAGCAGGCGAAAAGGGTCGGCAGTCGTTCATCCGTCTCGGCGGGCCCCTCGCCGTCGTGTTCGGTCAGACTCTCGCCGATCTGCGCCAGCTTCTCGCGGTACCGCTTCTTGCGTCGCAGCCGGTCCAGCGCGTTGCGGCGCGCCGCGGTCGTCAGCCATCCGCCGGGGTTGGGCGGCACACCGCTCCGGCGCCAGTGGATGAGCGCTTCCTCGACCGCTTCGGCGACGGCTTCTTCGGCCAGCTCGAAGCTGCCCAGCCGTGTGGTCAATGCCCCGACGATCCGTGCTGATTCGGCGCGCACCACGCTGCTGAGAACGCGGTCGGATGCCGCGTCGCCAGGCGCCGCGGCATCCGACCTGTTCATCGTCTGATCGGGATCACTGCTCGAACTGGCTGTAGTCCGTGACCGCAGGACGGATCTCGACAGAGGTGCCCTCGAGTTCGAGCATCGGCCAGGACCTGGCCAGCGCGATCGCCGCGTCCAGGTCGGCCACGTCGATCAGCGTGAATCCGCCGACGGCCTCGCGGGCCTCGGTGAACGGGCCGTCCACGACGACCGGCCCCTGTGCTCCGTGCCGAACGGTGGTGGCCGTCTCGACCGGCTGCAACTCAGCGCCGCTGTCCACGATGGCGGCCTCGTTGTCTTGGAACCACTGGTAGACCCGGCCGTACAGCTCCTCACCGACCTCGGGTGAGAGTGCCGCGTCGTTCGTGGGGGTGGAGGTGAACATGATGACGTATTTCACGGCAGTAGTCCTTTCGTCAAGTGAACCGTGTCACCTTCACCACGAACGGACAAGGGCGAATTCGACACCTCGACGAAGACTCCGAGAAGTCTTCGTCACCCTCCGAGGATGTTCATCGGCTTGAAGATGTCGGCGAGCAGCAGCAGCGCCCCCATGCCGATCAGCAGCACCGCGACTATCACCGTGAGGGGCACGAGTTTCGTGGCATCCACCGGCTTCGGCTGCGGGCGTCCCGTGAGCTTCGCCCACAGGCGTTTGAGTCCGTCCCAGAGCGCGACGACGACGTGCCCGCCATCCAGCGGCAGCAACGGCACCAGGTTGAAGACGAACAGGGCGATGTTCAGAGCAGCGAGCAAGTTCATCAGCACGACGAGCCGGTTCAGCACCGGAGCATCCGTCGCGGCGACCTCACCGGCGATGCGGCCGACGCCGACCACGCTGAGCGGGCCGTTCGGGTCACGCTCCTGATCAGTGAACAACGAGACGCCGACGTCCCAGAGCTTCGCAGGCAGGTTGACGATCAGCGAGGCGACCGCGCCGGTCTGCTGCATCGCGAGGTCGGTGCCGGTGCCGATCGGCTGTCGCACGTACTCGATCTGCGAGGTGACTCCGGCGTAGCCGACGGTGTGCGTGACGGGGTCGCCGTTCGCATCGAGGACCGGCCGGCCGCTGGCATCCACCTCACCACGTTCCGCCGGTTCCGGCGTCAGCTGCAGCGGCACCTCGGCGCCGTCGCGCTCGACGACGACGTCCAGGGTCTTTCCCGGCGAGGCCTGGATGACAGCGGAGGCATCCGCGAAGGTCTCCATCGGCTTGCCGTCAATGGATACGATCACGTCGCCAGGCTCGAAGCCGGCTTCTGCTGCGGGGGACGCAGCGTCGTCCGCAGTGCACTCCTGCTGTGTGGAACCAGCCGGGATCATGCACTCGCTGACCGCGCTCACGGTGGTGCTCGCCTGCTGCACTCCGACCCCTGAGGCCATCAGAGTGAAGATGAGGATCGCCAGCAGCAGATTCATGAACGGCCCGCCGAGCATGACGATGACGCGCTTCCACACCGGCAGCTTGTAGAACACCCGCTCCTCAGCGCCTTCGGCGATCGTCTCGTCGTTGGCGGAGCGCGCGTCCTGCACGAGCGAGGCGAACATCCCCTTGGCGGGCCCCGTCTTCGATGAGGGCGGATACATGCCCGACATCGAGATGAAGCCGCCGAGCGGCAGCGCCTTGACGCCGTACTCGGTTTCGCCGATGCGCTTGGACCACACGCGGGGCCCGAATCCGATCATGTACTGCCCGACGCGCACGCCGAACAGCTTCGCGGGCACCAGATGGCCCACCTCGTGCAATCCGATCGACACGCCGAGTCCGACGAGCATGAACAGGATGCCGCCCACATACAGCAGAATCTCCACCCGACCACGGTAGTGCCACGGGTGAGGAATCTGCTGTGGCGGACCGCCGCGTCCACCCCGCCGTGCGTGAGATCATGGGAGCGATATGACCACCACATCGCTGCCCCCTGTGCTCCGTCCCGCTGACCCACCCCGTCGCGCGCTGACCGAGCTGGCCGACCGCTTCGCCCGTGACGTCCGCGGTGACCTCGCTGACGTCCACCTCAGCGGCATCACCCTCGCCACCGCCGACCTTCGTGCCGGCGAGGCGTTCGTCGCCATCCAGGGCGTCAACCGACATGGCGCGGAGTTCGCGCAGACCGCCGCGGATCAGGGCGCCGTCGCCGTGATCACCGATGCTGCCGGGGCCGACATCGCGGCATCCGCCGGCCTGCCGATCGTCATCGTCGATGACCCGCGCGCGATCCTCGGCGATCTCAGCGCCTGGGTATACGGCACGGGGGCATCCGACCCGCTGCCGACGCTGTTCGGCACCACCGGCACCAACGGCAAGACCAGCGTCTCGCACCTGCTGCAGGGCATCTTCGATCAGCTCGGCGTCGTCTCTGGCCTGTCGTCGACGGCAGAGCGGCACATCGCAGGCCAGGTGATCGTGTCTCGGCTGACCACGCCGGAGGCATCCGAGATGCACGCGCTGCTCGCCCTCATGCGCGAGCGCGGCGTCGAGGCCGTCGCCGTCGAGGTCAGCGCGCAGGCGCTCTCGCGGCACCGCGTCGACGGCATCTTCTTCGACGTGGCCGGATTCACGAACCTCTCGCACGACCACCTCGACGACTACGCAGACATGGCGGAGTACTTCGAGGCGAAGCTGCCGCTGTTCACGCCGGAGCGGGCGCGCCGCGGGGTCATCAGCCTCGACTCGCCATTCGGTGCCGATGTGGTCCTGCGCTCTGGCATCCCCGTGGTCACCGTCGGCACGCCGGCGATCGCCGCCGATGCGGATGCTGCCGCGCAGGCCGACTGGGTCGTCACGATCGATGACGAACGTCAGAACGGCACCGTTTTCACGCTGACCGGTCCGGAGGGCCGCTCACTGACGACCGTCGTGCCGGTGATCGGACCGCACATGGCCGCCAACGCCGGACTCGCGATCGTGATGCTGCTGGAGGGCGGCTACGACTGGGACCGCATCGTGTCGGCCCTGGAGCGGGACGGACAGATCCTCGCCCACCTCCCGGGGCGCACCCAGTTCGTCTCGGGCGAGTCGGGCCCCGCGGTGTACGTCGACTTCGGGCACACCCCTGACGCCTTCGAGAAGACCCTCGCCGCCGTCCGCCGCGTCACACCGGGCAAGGTGCTGATGCTGTTCGGCGCTGACGGCGACCGTGACGCCACGAAGCGTCTCGACATGGGCCGCGCGGCCGTCCTTGGCAGCGACATCCTGGTGGTCACCGACCACCACCCTCGCTTCGAGGACCCGGCGTCGATCCGCGCGACGCTCATCGAGGGCGCACGCGCCGCCCGTCACGACGCCGAGATCCACGAGTTCTCACCGCCCGAGGACGCGATCACCGCCGCCGTCGGGATGGTGGGCGACGGGGATGCCATCCTCTGGGCGGGCCCAGGACACCAGGACTACCGCGACATCCGCGGCGTCCGCACGCCGTACTCGGCGCGCGAGCTCGCCAGGCGGGCTCTGCAGGCCGCCGGGTGGGCCGTGCCCGACTCGGCATGGCCGGTCCCCTACACCGACTGAGCGCCGCTGTGGTCTGACCTAGACCGCCGCGATGAGGGCATCCGCCTTCTCGCGCGCCCAACGCTCGGCCTCGGCGAGGGTCTCGATCGTCAGATCGTCCGGCGCATCGTGGGCGTCGATGACGCGCGCGATGGTGTCGACGATGCCGAGGAAGCTCAGGCGGCCGTCGTGGAAGGCATGCACGGCCTGCTCGTTGGCTGCGTTGTAGACCGCGGGGAAGGTCTTGCCGGCGCGCCCGACGGACTTCGCCAGCGCCACAGCCGGGAACGCCTCATCGTCGAGCGGCTCGAAGGTCCAGCTGGTCGCCTGGCGCCAGTCCAGTGGGCGGCCGACGCCGCCGACACGGTGCGGCCAGTCAAGGCCGAGTGAGATCGGCAGCCGCATGTCGGGCGGTGAGGCCTGGGCGATGGTGGATCCGTCGACGAACTCGACCATGGAGTGCACGATCGACTGCGGGTGCACGACCACCTCGATGTCGTCGTACGTGACGTCGAACAGCAGGTGCGCCTCGATCACCTCGAGTCCCTTGTTGACCAGGGTCGCCGAGTTCGTGGTGACCATCCGCCCCATGTCCCAGGTCGGGTGCGCCAGCGCCTGCGCGGGGGTGACGTCAGTGAGCTGGTCGCGGGTGCGTCCCCGGAACGGGCCTCCGGATGCCGTCACGACGAGGCGGCGCACCTCACCGGAGGTCCCAGCGCGCAGCGCCTGAGCGAGAGCGGAGTGCTCCGAGTCGACCGGCACGATCTGATCCTCGGCCGCCGCCGAGCGGACCAGTTCGCCGCCGACGATCAGCGATTCCTTGTTCGCCAGCGCAAGGGTGCGTCCCGCTTTCAGGGTCGCGAGCGTGGCACCGAGCCCGATGGAGCCCGTGATGGCGTTGAGCACGACATCGGCCTCCACATCGCGCACGAGCTGTTCGGCCTCGGATGCCCCGAGCGCAGTGTGCTCGACGCGGAACTCCGCCGCCTGCTCGGCGAGCATCTCGGCGTTGGTACCGGCGGCGATGCCGACCAGTTCGAAGCGGCGCGGATTGGCACGGATCACATCCAGCGCCTGGGTGCCGATGGAGCCGGTGGAGCCGAGGACGATGATACGACGCATGCCCCCAGCCTAGGCCGAGGGCATGCGTCGTTCGATGCGTGATTCGCTTACTGCGCGGCCGGTGCGTGCTGGGTGGCGAGGATGTCGATCACGAAGACGAGGGTCTTGCCGCCCAGGTCGTGCGCCTCGGGGTCCTCGCCGTAGCCGAGGGCCGGCGGGATGACGACGAGCACCTGCGAGCCGACCTTCTGACCGGCGAGTGCCTGCACGAAGCCGGGCACGTAGGTGTTGCCTGGGATCGAGATGGGCGCGCCCTTCGACCACGAGGAGTCGAAGCTCTCGCCCGTCTCCCAGTCGACGCCGTAGTAGTGCAGCAGTGTGGTGTCGCCGTCCGCGACCTCGGCGCCGTCGCCCTGCTTCAGCACCGAGACCTTGAGGTCCTTGGGTGCATCGCCCTTGGGGATGGTGATGTCCGGCTCGCCGTCCTCGGCGAGCTTGACCGTGGGCATCCCCTCGACGGCGTCCTGCTTCTTGCCCCACGCGGCGGTCGGGACGGTGTCGAGCACGTCCACGACGTAGATCTCGCTGGGGGCGCCGTTCTGCGACGGGAATGCGACCGCGAGTCGCGAGCCGACGGTCGCGCAGCCGATCACCTGGGACAGTGTCGGGTTGCTGAGGACGTTCTGCGGGAGCATCTCGGCGTCTCCGTAGCCGGCGTCGCCGATCCGCTCGCCGTTGGTCGAGTCGAAGGCGCTGAGCGCGTACGAGACGAACTCGCCCTCCTTGATCTTGTCGCCGTCTCCCTCGGAGACAACGGTGCGCTGCAGTTCGGTGACATCCTGCTTGAGCTCGAAGGTCGCCTTCGAGGGTGTGCCGAACTCGCCCTCGATCTTCACGCCGTCCGATACGGCGCCCGGTGCTGCCGCCTGCTCGCAGACGTCTCCGCTGGCGGTGGGGCTATCGGTCGGGGATGCCTCGGGTTCGCTGGCGCAGCCGGCCAGCAGCAGGGCCGAGACGGCGACGGTGGACAGAATGGCGAAGGGGCGCAGGCGCACGATGAGACCTCGAAGATCGTGGACGGGAGGACTTCATCCTGCCGCATCAGGCTTTGTCGATGCTGAATGCCGTTCGGTGTCGCCATGCCGGGGTGAGCATGAGTCGCTGGGTAAGATCTTCTGGTGAGTCCCGAGCATTCAGCGCAGTCCCCGGAAGCGGAGTCCCCAGAGGACGACCAGCCCGAAGCGGAGCAGTCGCATTCGCCCCGGCACGCCGGATTCAAGTACGCGATGGGGCGAATGGTCGCCCGTCCGCTCGCACGACTGATCTACCGCCCGCGGATCGAGGGGCGCGACAACGTGCCCCGCAAGGGCGCCGTGATCCTCGCCAGCAATCACCTGTCGTTCATCGATTCGATGGCGATCCCGGTGGCGGCCCCACGCCCGGTGCACTTCCTGGCGAAGGCCAGCTACTTCGAGGGCACCGGCTTCAAGGGTGCGCTGTCGCGCGAGTTCTTCTCGTCCGTGGGCGCGATCCCGGTCCGCCGTGGCGCCGGGCAAGCGGCATTGGATGCCCTTGACCAGCAGCGCCAGCTCTTGGACGAGGGCCTGGCGGTGGCGCTGTACCCCGAGGGCACCCGCTCGACGGACGGCCGTCTGTACAAGGGCCGCACCGGCGTCGCATTCCTCGCTCTGCAGACCGGAGCGCCCGTCGTGCCGGTGGGGCTGATCGGAACCGACCGGGTGATGCCCGTCGGCGCGAGGATGCCATCGCTGAAGGAGCGCGTGACCGTCAGATTCGGCGAGCCGCTTGACCTGTCCAGGCACGGCGCCGCGAACAGCGGCAAGGCCAGACGACAGGCGACGGACGAGATCATGGCGGCGATCCATGCTCTCAGTGGCCAGGAGCTCGCGGGCGTCTACAACGAGCCGCCGGCAGCGAACCCGATCGAGAAGCTGAAGCAGGCGCTGCCGCACGAGCGGCGGTGACAGTTCGAGCGGCGGTGACAGTTCGAGCGACGGTGACAGTTCGAGCGACGCGGGACCCTAGCCGGCGGTGACCTCGGCCTCGTGACGCACCGGGAAGTTCACCGAGTTCGCGATGAAGCACCACTCGTGCGCCTGATGATGCGCGTTCTCGGCCGCCCCGATCATGGAGGCGTTGGCCACCGTGACCTGCGGACGCAGCATCACCTCGACGAACGCTCCCCCGCCGCGGCCGTCCTCGCGCATCAGGCCGGTGGCCACATCTCGGTACGAGGTGACGACGACCCCCGCCTGCACGCAGGCATGCAGGTATGACAGCAGGTGGCACTCCGAGAGGGCGGCGACGAGCAGATCCTCTGGATTCCAGCGGCTGCTGTCACCGCGGAACGGCTTGTCGGCCGAAGCCAGCAGATCCGTCTTGCCCTCGACCGCGATGGTCACGTCCCGCGCATAGTCACGGTATCCGGATGTGCCTGACCCCCGATTGCCGGTCCAGGTGGTGGTGAGTTCGTAGTGGTGCTCTCCCAGTGGTGGCATGCCGCCAGTCTGGCACGGTGCGCCCGTTAGGCTGGTGTGGTGCTGGAGACCCTGACTGTCCGTGATGCTGTCGAACTCGCCGTTGTTGAGCGCAGCGGCTTCGTGGAGTCCCGCCACGCGGGCGCCGCGGTCGTGCTCTCACCCGAAGGCGAGGTCATCGCCGTCCACGGCGACGCGGATGCCCTGATACTGCCCCGTTCGAGCCTGAAGCCGCTGCAGGCCATCGCCTCGGTCACGGCGGGCGCCGCCCTCGAGGGCGAGCAGCTCGCCCTCGGCACAGCGAGCCACACCGGCACAGACCGTCATGTCGAGGTGGTGCGCGAGGTGCTCACCGCAGGCAACCTGACCGAAGACGATCTGGCCTGCCCTGTGGCCTGGCCGTCTGACGCCAATGCCCGGCGGGACATGATCCGCGATCACGCCGAGCAGTCCCGCATCCGGATGAACTGCTCCGGCAAGCACGCCCTGATGCTGCGCGCCTGCGTCGCCACGGGCTGGGCGACCGAGGGTTACCTCGACCCCGCCCATCCGCTGCAGGTGCACATCCGCGAGGTGGTCGAGCGTCTTGCCGGAGAGAAGGTCGCGCACACCTCGATCGACGGCTGCGGCGCGCCAGTGCACGCCATCACGCTCACCGGACTCGGACGAGCGGTCCACCGGATCGGCTCGGCCTCGGAGCGCTCCCCCTTCGCCCTGCACCGCGTCGCCGGCACCCTGGTGCGCGCCGTGCGCGAGAACCCGTGGACGATCGCAGGGCCGGGTGAGGCCGACACCATCGCCATCGAGACCCTCGGCGTGTTCGCCAAGGGCGGCGCCGAAGGCGTGATGGTGATGGTCGCCCCGAACGGCGCGACGGTCGCGCTGAAGATGCTCGACGGCAGCGGACGCGCAGCGACGCTGGTCGCGGCGCATCTGCTGGCGCGCGCGGGTGCGCTGTCGGATGCTGATGTCGCAGCGCTCACGGCCGCGCTGCCTCTCGCCGTGCTCGGCGGCGGCGAGCCGGTCGGCTCGATCCGACTCGGGGCCGGGATCTGACGCTCAGCCGAGCAGCACGCGCCTCGGCATCCGCCCCGCCACGACCGCCCACGCGCGGTCGGCATGGAGCCGGGCGAACGGAGGCAGGTCGCGCACGCCAGCCAGCTGGCGCAGCTCGGGCGAGTGCTCAGCGGCGACGACCAGCTCACCGCCGGTGCGCACATTCTGCAGCAGTGACCACCTGGCACGCCACTCCTCCGGATCGCCGACGATGATGGTGGGTGCGCCGTGATCCGACGGATCCTGAAGTGAGCCGTCCGTCTCAGCGAGGGTGCGCACGCGGTGCGTGGGATGCCCGGACGCCAGAACCGTGCAGGTCGCCTCGACCGCTCCGGTGACGACACCCGAGACCCTCTGTGTCGCGCGCCACGCAGGGGGTTCGGGCGCAGCTGCCCCGTGGCTGACATCGAGGTCGGACGGAACGCAGAACTGCACCTCGCGACCTGCCATCCAGGCGCGGCCGACCGGCCGAGTCCGTTCGAATGCAGCGGGTTCGCCGCCAGCCGCGATGTGCTCCACCTTGCTCGACATGCGCAGCAGCGCCCGGTGCGGCACCGCATCGATCAACCGGCCGACGGGACCTGAGACCCGCGACAGCGCGATGACAGCACCCTCGGGACGCCGCACGATCCGCTCCCAGCGGCTGAGGAACAGCTGCGCGTAGTCGGGCGGATAGGCCGCGGCCAGCACGTCGAGATCGTCACACAACACGACGCCTGTGCGCGCGGAGCCGCCGGCTGCGAGCTCCGCCACCACATCCCAGGCACCCTCCGGGTCCGCTGGCACCACGACGGCATCCGGCAGCTGAGCTGCCAGCATCCTCAGCGTCGTGCTCTTGCCCGCCCCTGGTCCACCGACGATCGCCAGACCGTCGCCTCGCTCGAGGGTGACCCAGGGCTGACGCTGACGCACCGGCTCGTCGGCAAGGCCGAGCACCGCTGCGACGTGACCGAGCGCTGATTCTGGAAGCTCCAAGAGCGTCGGCAGCGGCGGCAGCCAGGGGCTGGCGGGAGCGATGTGGCCGCCCCACGCCGCGGCTGTGGCTCGCAGGTCGGTCGTATCGGTGAGCGCGATGCGCGCGAGGTGAGCCTCACTGTCCCGCGGCCGTCTCACGAAAGCGAGTCCGCGCGACTCGACACCCCCTGGCAGTTCGGCGGCAGCATCCGATCCGATGACGAACCGACTGTCAGCGGCCTCGGCGACGCGCAGACTGATCCGCAGCGGACAGTTGGCCGCCAGCGCATCACGGATGACCCCGCTCGCCCGCTGGGTGCCGAGCATGAGGTGCATGCCCAGCGCGCGCCCGCGCGCCGCGACGTCGGTGAACACGGCCCCGAGGTCCGGATGCTCCTGCAGCAGGGCGGCGAACTCATCGACGACGATGACGAGTCGCGCGAGCGAGGGACATTCGCGCACATCCCGCACCCCGGCTTCGGCGAGCGCGGTCTCGCGCCGCCGCAGCTCGGCGGTCAGGCTGCCCACACCGCGGCGTGCGCCATCGGCATCCAGGTCCGTGACGACGGCGACCACGTGCGGCAGCACGCGCAGCGGGTCGAAGGCGGTGCCGCCCTTGAAGTCGATCAGGACGAACGCGACCTCGTCGGGCGGATGCACTGCCGCGATGCCGGCGACCCAGCTGGTCAGCAGCTCGCTCTTGCCGGTGCCTGTCATCCCGGTGACGATCGCGTGGGGCCCGTCCTCCACAAGATCCAGCGCGAGGTCGCCACGCTCCCCTCGCCCGAGGGACGCACGCAGTCCCACCCGATCGGCCGGTGCAAGCTCATCGAGCATGATCCGGTCGGGCACCGATGACTCGTCAGCGGACTTGTCTGCGATGCCCGCGCCGATGGTCTGCGTCTGCTGCGCCGAGAGCGCCTCCACCGAGAGCTCCGCGCTCCCCTGCGGTCTGCGGGCCTTCGCCGCAGCCGGATTCGTGAAGTCCAGCACCGTCGTGATGCCATCGGGCGGCTCCTCGCCAGGCTTGCGGATGCAGATGACAGCATCCGCCTGCTCACCCTCCCCCACACGCAGCCGGAAGTCGGCGCGGCGCCGCCCGGCATGGGGGAAGCTCTCCAGACCCCAGGAGGAGACCCCGTCCCCGCTCAGGGCGAGCTGCGCCGGCCCGAAGCGCAGGCACAACTGAGCCACCAGTGCCCGCACAACAGCGACCGCAACCGGCTCGGGCGCGCGCACGCAGACGCCCCCACCGATGGCGACGCTGACCGGGGCGTCATCGAGGTGCTCCGCCTGCGCGCGGAAGGCGCGCGAGCGATCATCGTCGCCGCCGGTCGCCCGCACCCGACTGCGCGTCGTCCCGCGCCCGATCACGATCGGCGTGTCGCCGTCGATGCCAGCGTGGCCGCGCAGCGGCGGTTCGAGAAGGCACCCAGCGGCGTCCGGCTCTCGGCGCCAGGCATCCGTGTGCTCTTCCAGATGGAGCCGCTCCAGCTCCGCGTCCGCGCGCTGCCAGGCGGCATCCGCCTCTGCCTTCGCGCGGCGGTGCTCCTTGCCGCGCGATCGCAGGCCGTCAAAGAACGACGCGATCAGCATGAGTGGCCCGAGGGCGGCGAAGCACAAGGCGAACAGCGAGCCGGTCACCAGCCAGAGCACGACGCCGGCGATCACCGGCACGATCGCGGCGAGCAACGGCAGGGGCGGTCGCCGCACTGGTGCTGGTCCGGAGGGCAGAACGATGGTGGTGGCATCCATGCGCCTATTCGAGCGCATCGCAGGGACGAGAATCGGCCTGTCCACAGGCCGCGGCGATTATTCGGCGATCTCGTCTTCTGTGGAGGACGAACCCTCGACGGCCTCGGTGGTGAGACTCACGCGCAGCACGATCATGGTGACGTTGTCCCGTCCGCCGTTCTCGAGCGCGGCATCCACCATCGCATCCACGGCGGCAGCGGGGTCGTCGTTCTCGCGCAGGAAGTGCAGGATGCCGTAGTCGGTGAGCTCCTTGGTCAGTCCGTCCGAGCAGATGATCAGACGGTCCTGATCGCGAAGATCGACCGTCACGTAGTCCGGCGGCACGAGTTCACTGGCGCCGACGGCCCTGGTGATGACGTTGCTGTACGGATGTCCGTCTGCCTCTTCCGGGCTGATCTTGCCCGAGGCGATGAGCTCCTGGACGACGGAATGATCGGTCGTCACCTGCACGAGGCTGTTGTCGCGCTCGAGGTACACCCGCGAATCGCCGATGTTCAGCACGATCCACTGCCACACGCCCGACTCGTCGCGTTCCAGGTAGGCGCCGGTGAGTGTCGTGCCCGTTCCCTCGTCGGTGGACTCGGAGTGGGAGTGGATGTCGTCGACGGCGTTGTGCAGCGCCAGCTCGAGCGCCTCGGACGACACTGCGCCGGTGTCGACCATCTCCTCGAGGCGTGCGACCGTGCTCTGGCTGGCGATCTCGCCGCCGGCGTGCCCGCCCATGCCGTCGGCGACGACGAACAGCGGGAACTTCGCGAGGTACGCATCCTGGTTGTTCTCGCGGCGTCGACCGCGGTCGGTGATACCCGCCCACGAGATCTGCAGCTCGTCGCTGACGCGGTGCGTCTGCGTTGTCGTCTCAGGCACGAGTGGTCTCCGTCAGGCGGGCGGGCGGCGCGATCGCCGCAGGGTATTCATCCATCGTAGTAGCGCGCGCCCTCACATCTGCGAGGCGGGGTCCTCTGGCAGTGGGAAGAATTCGCTGATCGCGTCGAGATCGTGGGTGCTCGGCGTCCAGGCATCGGCCGCAGCGGCGTTCGCCGCCACCTGCTCCGGCGTCGTCGCCCCGGCGATCACGCTGGAGACCCCTGGCTGCGCGAGCAGCCACCCAAAGGTCGCCTGCAGCATGGTGATGCCGCGGTCATCGCAGAACCCCTGGTAGGCCTCCAAGGCGTCCCAGGGCGCCTCCGACCAGATGTGCCGGCGGGTGGCCATGATGCGACTGCCGTCCGGTCCACCGTCGCGCGTGAACTTGCCGGTGAGCAGGCCGTTCTTCAGCGGGAAGTACGGGAAGAAACCGAGATCGTAGCGGTTCACCGCCGGGAGCACCTCGCGCTCGGATGCCCGTGCCAGCAGCGAGTAGTGATTCTGCGCCGAGATGAATCGTCCGGTCGATCGGGCCCGCGCCGTGAACTCGGCCTCAGCGATCTGCCATCCGTCGAAGTTCGAGTGCCCGTAATAGCGGATCTTGCCCTCGGTCACGAGCTCATCGAGCGCATCGATCGTCTCGGCGATCGGAGTCTGCGGGTCAGGCAGGTGCAGCTGATACAGATCGATCCAGTCGGTCCGCAGCCGCCGAAGTGACTGCTCCACCGCCAGGCGCACGTAGCGGCGCGATCCGCGGCCACCGGGGAAGTCATATCCCATGTCGCGTTCATGCCCGAATTTCGTCGCCAGCACCACCTGGTCGCGACGCCCTTCGAGGACCTCGCCCATCAGCTCCTCGCTGCGGCCGGCTTCAGCACCGTACATGTCAGCGGTGTCGAAGAACACGACGCCATTCGCCAGGGCCGCGTCGATCACCGCGCGCGTGCCCTCCAGCGACTCCGTGATGGTGCCCGATCGACCGAAGTTGTTGCAGCCGAGACCGGCGGACGAGACCACGAGGCCGGAAGCACCGACGCGGCGCTGCGAAGTTGACATGTCTCCACACTATCGGGGCCTGGGGTACCGACGACGAGACGCCCCCGACTTGGTCGAGGGCGTCTCAGAGAACCTCAGCTCACGCGGGAGGCTGGTTCGGGTTCTCGGGGTCAGCCGACGGAGCCTCTGGCGCGGCAGGCGGAGCGGCCGGCGGAGCAGGCGGAGCGGCCGGCGGCGCCGTCGGCGGTGCCGGCGGAGTCGCGGGCGGCGGCACCGGAGCACCGGGCACCGGAGGCACCGGAGCGCCGGGTGCGGGAACGCCGGGAGCCGGAGGCACCGGAGCACCGTAGCCAGGCTGAGCAGGAGCACCATAACCAGGCTGAGCAGGAGCACCATAACCGGGCTGAGCGGGAGCACCGTAGCCGGGCTGAGCTGGTGCGCCGTAGCCGGGCTGGGCGGGAGGCTGGTAGCCCTGCGGAGCGGGCGGAGCGTACCCCTGCGGGGCTGCGCCGTAGCCGGGTGCCTGCGAGGCAACGCTCTGCGATGGCTGCACGGGAACACCGTCCCAGACCGTGCGGTCCGCGAGGAAGCCGTTCGCGCTCCACGGAGCAGGAGCGATCATCGGGTTCCAGCGCGACCTGTCGAACGCCAGGATGCCGAGCCAGACCGGCGAGAGCAGCACGTACAGGATCACCCAGGCTGCTTCCTTCTGCAGCTTCAGCCCGACCCGCCATGCGGCCATGGCCGACAGTGCGAGGATCGCAAGCGGCAGGATCCAGCCGACCACGGGGATCCACGAGAGCAAGAGGCTCGCGCCGATGGAGTACAGCACCAGCCATGGGCTCATGTCGCCGAGCTTGAAGAGCACCATCGAGCTGTAGACGGGCACCCAGGCGCGCCATTTGCCCTGCACGCCGGCCTTCTCGAACACCTTCATCAGGAACAGCGAGAGCACCACATACATGATGGGTCCCACTATCAGCAGTAGCACGCCCACCAATGCGAGCATGGCGACCATCGCCGCGTAACCGGAGTCGTCGTAACCCATCAGTCGTTCACTTCCCTTGTTCAACGGGAAGCCCGCTCGCTCCCCAGTGCGACCAGCGTCGCACCGGCCATGCTAGCGGGGCGTCAACGCGCGGGGCAATCACTTCACCGGCACGGCGGCATCGCGCATCCGACGTTCATTCGTCGACGACGAGCTCCAGAACCCATGGTTCCAGCGCGGGACGCAGCCGGATGCCCTGTTCGGACGCCCAGCCGACGAGTCCGGCCGCAGATCGTGCCCTCGGGCGTGTCTCGGCCAGCGCACGCACCAGTTCGCCCTTGGCCTTCTTGTTGAAGTGGTTGAGCGCGCGCCCGGTGTCGGTGACCACGCGCACGTACGCGGAGGGTGTGGATGCCGGGATCGGCCCCAATGCGACGTACGCCTCACTGCGCAGGTCCAGCACGAAGCGCTCGTCCGCCAGGGCGAGCCCTGTCGCGTCCGCCCAGTGTCGCCGCAGCGGCGGGATGCCGGGAAGCGCCGTGCCGGCCGCGAGACGATAGGCAGGAATCGCATCCAGCGCCCCGATCGGACCGAACGGCGCGGAATGGATCAGCACGTGCTGCCCCAGCCAGCGGCGCGCAGAGGCGTCGAGGCGCTGCGCATCCAGAGCGTCGAACAGCACGCCGGTGTAGCGGTCGACCGCCGGCATGGTCGGCGCGGTGCGCAGCATCCGATTGTGCTGGATGTCACCCGCCTGTCGATCGCTCAGCTTGAGAACCCGCTGAGCCTCGACACGATCCTCTGCAAGCGCGATCAGCGCATCGAGGACGGCCTCGCGCCGCGCGAGCAACGCGGGCAGCGCAAGCGCGCCAAGCCGCAGCGCGGCGCCGGTACCGCCCTCGCGCTTGGTCTCGGACGGCGGCAGAAGGATCTTCATGCTCTCTCCACACGTTGCAGGTGCACAGACGAAAACGTCCGCCTCAGCCCTCTGCAGGGCCGAGGCGGACGCCTCATGTGAATGCTGTCAGGCGATCAGTGCGGCGTTGCCTGCCACGATCGTCAGGGAGTCGCCCTCCATCGAGAGGAACCCGTCCTGCGCGTTGGCAAGCACCTTGGTGCCGTCGGACTGCGTGATGCGGACCTGGCCCTCGGCGAGGATCGCCAGCACCGGCTCGTGACCGGTCATGAAGCCGATCTCGCCCTCGACGGTCTTGGCGACGACGAGCGAAGCCTCTCCCGTCCAGACCTCCGCATCGGCGGAGACGAGGCTGACGTGCAGAGCCATGATCAGCCGTTCTCCTTCTGGATCTTCGCCCACTGCTCTTCGACGTCCGAGATCCCACCGACGTTGAAGAAGGCCTGCTCGGCGACGTGGTCGAAGTCACCGCGAGTGATCGCATCGAACGACTCGATGGTCTCCTTCAGCGGGACGGTCGAACCCTCGACACCGGTGAACTTCTTCGCCATGTAGGTGTTCTGCGAGAGGAACTGCTGGATGCGACGTGCACGCGACACGACGATCTTGTCCTCTTCGGAGAGCTCGTCGACACCGAGGATCGCGATGATCTCCTGCAGCTCCTTGTTCTTCTGCAGGATCTGCTTGACCGTCGTGGCGACGCGGTAGTGGTCCTCGCCCAAGTAGCGGGGGTCCATGATGCGCGACGTCGAGGTCAGCGGGTCGATGGCAGGGTACAGACCCTTAGACGCGATCTCACGCGAGAGCTCGGTGGTCGCATCGAGGTGCGCGAACGTGGTCGCCGGAGCCGGGTCGGTGTAGTCATCGGCCGGCACGTAGATCGCCTGCAGCGAGGTGATCGAGTGACCACGCGTCGAGGTGATGCGCTCCTGGAGCACACCCATCTCGTCGGCGAGGTTCGGCTGGTAGCCCACGGCCGAGGGCATGCGGCCCAGCAGCGTGGAGACCTCGGAACCGGCCTGCGTGAAGCGGAAGATGTTGTCGATGAACAACAGCACGTCCTGCTTCTGCACGTCACGGAAGTACTCCGCCATGGTCAGTGCCGACAGGGCGACGCGCAGACGCGTTCCCGGCGGCTCGTCCATCTGGCCGAAGACGAGGGCGGTCTTGTCGAAGACACCCGCCTCTTCCATCTCGTGGATGAGGTCGTTGCCCTCACGGGTGCGCTCACCGACACCGGCGAACACCGACACACCACCGTGATCCTGCGCGACACGCTGGATCATCTCCTGGATCAGAACGGTCTTGCCGACACCGGCGCCACCGAACAGACCGATCTTTCCACCCAGCACGTACGGCGTGAGAAGGTCGATCGACTTGATGCCGGTCTCAAACATCTGGGTCTTGGACTCCAGCTGGTCGAAGTTCGGCGCCTTGCGGTGGATCGGCCAGCGCTCGGTGACCTCGATGGTCTCGCCGGGCTCGAGGTTGAGCACCTCGCCGATCACGTTGAAGACCTTGCCCTTGGTGACGTCGCCGACCGGAACCGAGATGGCCTCGCCGGTGTCGCGCACCTCCTGGCCACGGACGATGCCGTCGGTGGGCTTCAATGCGATGGCGCGCACGAGGTCGTCGCCGAGGTGCTGAGCGACCTCGAGCGTGATCTCGGTGGACTCCTCGCCGATCGTGATCGTGGTCTTCAGCGCGTTGTAGATTTCGGGGATCGAGTCGTGCGGGAACTCGATGTCCACAACCGGACCGTTGACGCGTGCGACGCGCCCGACGACCGCGGTCGCGGGCTGGTCAGCCGTAGCGGTGGGGGTCATTTCTTCGTCTCTTTCCTGAGGGTCTGTCAGCTGGATGCGAGAGCGTCGGCGCCACCGACGATCTCGGCGATCTGCTGGGTGATCTCGGCCTGGCGCGCGTTGTTGCGCAGGCGGGTGTAGTCGGTGATCAGCTTGTCGGCGTTGTCGCTGGCCGACTTCATCGCCTTCTGCGTCGCCGCCTGCTTGGCCGCGGACGACTGCAGCAGCGCGTTGAAGACGCGACTCTGGATGTACACCGGCAGGATCGCATCCAGCACGGTCTCGGCGTCCGGTTCGAACTCGTACAGCGGGTAGACGGTGCTGCCCGCCTCCGAGTCGTCGGACTCCGTGATCTCCAGCGGCAGCAGACGCACGTTCTCGGGCGACTGCATCATCATGCTGACGAAACGGTTGTACACGAGGGTGATCTCGTCGACGCCGCCGGCTTCTCCCCCGCGGGAGAACGCGTCCAGCAGCGTCTGCGAGATCTCCTCTGCAGTGTGGAATGACGGAGTGTCGGTGTCACCGGTCCACTCGGCCGCGGACTCGATCCGCCGGAACTGGAAGTACCCGACGGCCTTGCGGCCGACCAGGTAGAACACCGGTTCCTTGCCCTGCTCGCGCAGCAGCTCCGCCACCTCGAGACCCTCACGGAGGATCTGCGAGTTGAAGGCACCTGCCAGTCCGCGGTCCGACGAGAAGATGACCACCGCGGAGCGGCGGATGTTCTCGGGCTCGCGGGTGAGCGGGTGATCGACGTTCGAATGCGTCGCGACGGCTGAGACAGCCCTCGTCACGGCCCGCGCGAAGGGACTGGACGCCTTGACACGTGCCATTGCCTTCTGAATGCGCGAAGCCGCGATGAGTTCCATCGCCTTCGTGATCTTCTTGGTCGTCTGAGCAGAAGAGATCTTCTGCTTGTAGACCCTGAGTTGAGCGCCCATGAATCAGTACCTCACGCGATTACGCGCGACGACCCTTGACGATCTTCTCCTGGTTGACGTCCTCCGCCTGAGCGGCAGCGTGTTCCTCGTGACCGGGGGCGCCGATAGCGTGCCCCTTGCCACCCTGGAACTCCAGGATGAAGGCATCCGTCTGCTTCTCGAGCTCTGCCACCGTGGCATCGTCGAGGACGTTGGTCTCACGCAAGGTGTCGAGGATGCCGGTGTTGCGACGCAGGTAGTCGAGCAGGTCGCGCTCGAAGCGCAGCACGTCCTCGATCTCGATCGTGTCGAGCTTGCCGTTCGTTCCGGCCCAGATCGAGACGACCTGCTCCTCGACGGGGTACGGCGAGTACTGCGGCTGCTTGAGCAGCTCAGTCAGACGCGCGCCACGGGCGAGCTGACGACGCGAAGCCGCGTCGAGGTCGGAGGCGAACATCGCGAAGGCCTCAAGCGAGCGGTACTGCGCCAGCTCGAGCTTCAGCGTTCCGGAGACCTTCTTGATCGACTTGACCTGGGCGTCACCGCCGACTCGAGAGACCGAGATACCCACGTCGACAGCAGGACGCTGGTTGGCGTTGAACAGGTCGGACTGCAGGAAGATCTGGCCGTCGGTGATCGAGATCACGTTGGTCGGGATGTACGCCGAGACATCATTGGCCTTGGTCTCGATGATGGGAAGACCCGTCATGGACCCTGCTCCGAGCTCGTCGGACAGCTTCGCGCAGCGCTCGAGCAGACGCGAGTGCAGGTAGAACACGTCGCCCGGGTAGGCTTCACGGCCCGGCGGGCGGCGCAGCAGCAGAGAGACGGCGCGGTAGGCCTCAGCCTGCTTCGACAGGTCATCGAAGATGATCAGCACGTGCTTGCCGCCGTACATCCAGTGCTGGCCGATGGCGGAGCCTGTGTAAGGGGCCAGGTACTTGAAGCCCGCGGGGTCCGAAGCGGGAGCGGCCACGATCGTGGTGTACTCCAGCGCACCGGCCTCTTCCAGCGCGCCCTTGACGGAGGCGATGGTCGAGCCCTTCTGGCCGACGGCGACGTAGATGCAGCGGACCTGCTTGTTGACGTCGCCGGACTCCCAGTTGGCCTTCTGGTTGATGATCGTGTCGATCGCGATGGCCGTCTTGCCGGTCTGGCGGTCGCCGATGATCAGCTGACGCTGGCCGCGGCCGACCGGGATCATCGCGTCGATGGCCTTCATGCCGGTCTGCATCGGTTCGTGCACCGACTTGCGCTGCATGACGCCCGGCGCCTGCAGCTCGAGCGCGCGCACACCCTCGGACGCGATCGCGCCGAGGCCGTCGATCGGGTTGCCGAGTGTGTCGACCACACGGCCGAGGTAGCCGTCGCCGACCGGAACCGAGAGGACCTCGCCGGTGCGGGTGACTTCCTGACCCGCTTCGATGCCGGCGAATTCGCCGAGAACGACCACGCCGATCTGGTGCTCGTCGAGGCTCAGGGCCAGGCCCTTGGTGCCATCAGCGAACGTGACGAGCTCGTTGGCCATGACGCCCGGCAGCCCCTCGACGTGCGCGATGCCATCGGCAGCGTCGATGACGGTGCCGACCTCGGTCGCCGCGGCGCCGGTGGGCTCGTACGCGTCGGCGAAGTTCTTCAGCGCGTCACGGATGACGTCGGGGCTGATCGATAGTTCTGCCATTGTCTTCCCTTTGTGTGTCTGGGTGTGCGCGGTTCCCCGCGTCGAGTAGTTCAGCTCGCGAGCTTCTGGCGAAGGTCTGCGAGTCGGGCGGAGATACTGCCGTCGATGACGTCATCGGCGACCTGCACGCGCAGTCCTCCGACGACCGTGGGGTCGATCACCTGGTTGATGGAGATCTCGCCCCCATAGCGACGTGCCAGCGCATCACGGAGACGGGTCTCCTGCGCGACGGCGATCGGTGCGGCGGTGTAGACCGTCGCGACCGTGCGGCCGCCCTGTGCGGAGACGATGCGAATCGCACGGGAAAGCTGCTGACGGATGCGGCGCTCGCGCGACTGGCGCACCAGCGAGGAGGCGATCAGCACGGTGGCGGGTGCCGCCGACGTGCCGAGCAGCTTCTCGACCAGGACGCCCTTTGCTGCGGCGTCTCCGAGACGGCTGCCGAGGGCGAGCTCCAACTCGGGGTTGGCAGCGACGATGCGCGAGAAACTGAACAGCTCCCCCGCGATGTCGTCCTTCGCCGATGCGATCGCGGTCGCGCGGATCGCGAGCTCTTCGACACCGTCGACGAGATCGGATGCCGACGACCAGCGCTCTGCCACGACAGCAGTCAGCAGCGTGCGCACCGGTGCCGAAGCACCGGCGAACACAGCGGCGACCAGCGCGGTCCGCGCCTGAGCGGGAGCTGCGGGATCAGCGAGCGCGCCGCTCAGCTGGGCCGAGTCCCCGATGGCGCGGGCGGCTGCGAACAGCTCGGCCGCGCTGTCGAGGGTCAGGCCCGACGCTGCGGCAAGCGCGTCCGTCGATGCCGCGAGTGCCTGAGTGGTCGCGCTGCCCATTACTTCGCCTTCTCGAGGTCGGCCAGGAAGCGGTCCACGACGGCCGTCGCACGGCTGTCATCGGAGAGGGTCTCTCCAACGACGTTGCCTGCGAGGTCGATCGCGAGCGTGCCGACCTCACTGCGGAGGGACACGAAGGCGGCCTGACGCTCGGCTTCGATCTGCGTGTGCGCGGCAGTGGTGATGCGGGTCGCCTCAGCGGCCGCAGCATCCTTCGCCTCGGTCACGATCTTCTTGCCGTCCTCACGGGCGGCCTCACGGATCTCGCCGGCTTCGGTGCGAGCCTCGGCGAGCTGGCGGGTGTACTCCTCCAGCGCCTCCTCGGCCTGCTTCTGCGCCTCATCAGCCTTGGCGATGTTGCCCTCGATGGCGGCGGAGCGCTCGTCGAGCATCGCGACCAGGCGCGGCAGGGCGACCTTCCACACCACGATGAGGATGATGAGGAACCACAGACCCGACCAGATGATGTCGTACCACGCGGGAATCAGCGGGTTAGGCGCTTCCTCCGCGGCGAGGTTCGTGACAAGAGCGTTCAGCATCCTGTCTCCTTCAGAGCTCGGTGCGGATTACGGGAAGGGGATGAATCCGACGGCGATGCCGACGAATGCAAGCGCCTCGGTGAAGGCGATACCGATCCACATGAGGACCTGCAGGCGGCCGGCGAGCTCGGGCTGACGGGCGACACCCTCGATCGTCTTTCCGACGACGATGCCCACACCGATTGCCGGACCGATCGCTGCCAGGCCGTAGCCGACAGATGCGAGGTGTCCGTTGATGTCAGCGAGAACCGTAGTTGCGTCCACGGGTTGTTTCCTTTCGGTTTTGGTCAGCTGGTGGGCTGACCCGTTCAGTGCTCTTCTGCGACCGCGAGCTGGATGTAGATCGCGGTGAGGACGGTGAAGACGTAGGCCTGCAGGACGACGACCAGGATCTCGAAGATCGTGAACGCGCCTCCGAAGGCGAGGGTTCCGACACCGAGGAGGGCCCAGCCGCCGCCTGCGGTGAAGAAGAAGAACTGGGTGGCCGCGAAGCACAGCACCAGGATCATGTGTCCGACGACCAGGTTCATCATCAGACGAAGGGTGAGCGTCACCGGGCGGATGATGAAGGTGGAGATGAACTCCAGCGGGGTCACGATGATGTAGACCGGCCACGGCACGCCTGCCGGGAAGAGCGAGTTCTTCCAGAAGCCGAGCGGGCTCTTCTTCATTCCGGCGTAGATGAATGTCACGTAGCTGATGATCGCG
Organism: Microbacterium sp. H1-D42; assembly: GCF_022637555.1. Classification (NCBI taxonomy): domain Bacteria; kingdom Bacillati; phylum Actinomycetota; class Actinomycetes; order Micrococcales; family Microbacteriaceae; genus Microbacterium; species Microbacterium sp. H1-D42. The sequence continues at coordinate 2,201,271 of NZ_CP093342.1, forward strand.
AGCGTCAGCGGCACGGCGATGATCGCGGTGCCAGGCATGTTCAGGAACGGGATGATGCCCGTGACGTTCATGAACAGGATCATGAAGAACATCGTCGCCAGGATCGGCAGGAAGCGATCGCCGTCCTTGCGGCCGAGCAGGTCGTGGGCGATGCCGCCTCGGACGAATCCGAGGCCCATCTCGACCAGGCTCTGGAAGCGGCCGGGAACGACGCGCATGCGGCGGGTGCCGAGCCAGAGGATGAGCACCACGGCGATCACAGACAGGAGCTGAATCAGGTGGATGCGGTTCACATCGATGATCCCGAAGACCTTGAAGAGAGTCTCAGGGAAGAACTCATCCATCGACGGGCCGTGGAATTCACCGTCTCCGGCAAACGGACGAGGGATCATGGTCGCAGCGAGATTCAACAGCGCGGGCTCCAGCTTCGGGTCACCGGTCTGAACCGGGGCGACGAGGGACGGTGTGCAACAGCGCAAGCGCTCGCGGGACGAGCGGCGGGCACCCGTAAAACACTACCAGACTCAGTTCCCCTCTGAAGCCGCGGGCGGGGTGCCGCCGGCCGTATCGGGGGTCTCATCCTCAGGATTCACGGTCGGCAGGGTGATGTCACTGACGTTCGGCAGGCGCATCCGCGTGAGCACCACGACATCGACGATGAGTGACATGGCCACGCCTGCGACGATCGACAGGAAGAACACCAGCGGCACGATCCACGGCTGGCCGCTGAGCACGATCATCACCACGAGGAAGATCCCGAGCTTGAGCAGCCATCCGCCCAACACGATGGCGAAGAACAGCTGCACGTAAATCGGGTCGCCGAACCAGCGGTTCGCGAACAGGATGCTGCCCGCAGTGATGCCGAGGAACACGACGGCCAGCAGCACACCGAGCAGGCCGCTCCACAGACCGTTCATGCCGGCGACGGCATACCCGATCCCGCCGGCGACGAGCGCGAGCACCAGGGCGGATACCCCTGACCACGCCAGGGTGCGGCGCAGGATCGGATTGCTGGAGACGGGGCTCGGGGTCATCGGGGCTCCAAAGTGTCTGAGGAAGTCGGGGTCGGCGCGGCACCGGCGTCAGGTGCATGGCGCCGAGCGGGCGGAAGGAGGGTGACGACGAGGCAGGCCGCGATGCCGACGACGCCGAAGGCGATCGCGCCCAAGTACCCGCCGGGCCAGTCCTCGCGTGAGGCGATGTACATCAGCAGCACGGTGAGCGAGATCACCGCCGTCCAGGCGTAGAAGATCAGCACGGCGTCGCGGTCGCGGTGACCCAGATCCAGCATGCGGTGGTGCAGGTGCTTGCGGTCGGGCGAGAATGGCGACTTGCCTGCGCGCATGCGTCGGAAGACGGCCAGCCCGAAATCGAGCAGCGGCAGCATCACGATCACCAGCGGCAGCACGATCGGGATGAATGCACCGAGCAGCTGCGAACGGCCGAACTGCTCGGGGTCGAAGGCGTTGACGTCGCCCTGTCCTGTCAGCGCGATTGCTGAGGTGGCCATCAGCAGCCCCAGCACCAGTGCGCCGGAGTCGCCCATGAACAGCTTCGCCGGGCTCCAGTTCAGGGGCAGGAAGCCCAGGCAGGCGCCGATCAGCACCGCGGCGAGGAACGTGGCGAGGTTGAAGTATGTCGTGGCTCCGGAGTCGCGGGTGAGGATGTAGGAGTACACGAAGAAGATGCCGTTGGCGATGAGGCAGACGCCGGCGACCAGTCCGTCGAGACCGTCGATGAAGTTGACGGCGTTCATCACGACGACGATGGCGAACATGGTCACCAGGATGCTCACCCAGCTTGAGACGAGGATCATGTCCCCCACCGGCAGCGACAGGATCTGCAGGCCGCCACCGACCGTGATGATTCCCGCGGCGAGGAACTGCGCGGCCAGTTTGATCATCCAGTCGAGGTCGATCAGATCGTCGATGACGCCGATCACGGCGATCAGCAGGGCGGCGCCGAGGATCGACCACAGTGTCTGCGGCGGCACCCACATGCGCTCGAAGAACGGATTGGCCGACGAGACGAGGATGGCCGAGGCGATGCCGATGAACATCGCGACACCGCCCAGCCGCGGCGTCGGGGTCTTGTGCACGTCCCGTTCACGGATGCCGGGGTAGAGCTTGAACTTCAAGCTCAGCCGCCAGACCGCCCATGACAGCGCGAAGGTGATCGACGCCGTCAGGATGATCGTGAACAGATACTGCTTCACTCTTCGTCGACCGCGCCTTCATCGACGGCGCTCTCGCCGACCGCGCCTTCGCCGTCGGCGGCAGGTTCCGGCGTGCCATCACCGGGCTGCTCGGCGGGCTCGAGCAGGTCGCCGAGCACCTCTTCCAGCTGCTCCCTGGTGACTGCGCCCGCTCGCAGGATGCGCACGAGCGGCGTCTCGTCGGCTGCAGTGCCGACGAGCGATGTCGCGTCGACGATCGTCGAGGGCACCCCGTTCTCGCTGTAGCCCTGTTCAAGGTAGACGGCGACGCTGTCCCCGAGCATCTCCTCGGCATCTGAGGCGATGATGGCGGCATCGCGGCCCGTGAGGTTGGCGCTGGAGACCGCCAGTGGCCCCGTCTCGGCCAGCAGCTCGAGGGCGATGCGCTGGTTCGGCATCCGCACGGCGACGGTGCCGAGCGTCTCGCCGAGATCCCAGGTCAGCGAGGGCTGAGCGGGCAGGACGATGGTCAGTCCGCCTGGCCAGAAGGCGTCCACCAGCTTCTGCACGGCCGCCGGCACCTCTTCGACGAGTGCGGCGAGCATGTCCTGGCCTGCCACGAGCACGGGCGGCGGCATGTCGCGCCCACGCCCCTTCGCATCGAGCAGTCGCTGCACAGCGGTCGGCGAGAACGCATCGGCAGCGAGACCGTAGACGGTGTCGGTGGGCAGCACGACCAGCTCGCCTCGGGCGATGGCCTGGCGCGCGTGGCGCATGCCGGCGAGGACCTGGGAGTCGTCGCGGCAATCGAAGACAGTTGACATGGCGTGCCTATTCTACGGTGGTCGTCGCTGAGTTCCCCCGACGACTGCTCAGTCGCGCAGCGCCGTGGTGGCGCGATCGCGGCGGGTCAGATCCTGATGCGTGGATGCCGCGCGCCAGCCATCGCCGGAGAGGATGCTGCGGATGGCCTCCCCCTGCAGCTCGCCGTGCTCGAGCACGAGCAGTCCGCCGTCGTGCAGCAGCTCCCGTGCCCGACCGCTGATCACGCGCACGACATCCAGACCGTCGGCACCGCCGTACAGGGCCTGAGCCGGGTCATGCAGCCGCACCTCAGGGTCGCGCGGGATGGCGTCGTCCGGCACATAGGGCGGGTTGGAGATGACGACGTCGACCGTGCCGCGCAGATCGTCGAAGGCCGTCGCCAGATCGCCATGGATCAGAGTGAGGTTCTCCACTCCGGCGACATTGCGTGCCGCCCAGGCGTGGGCCTCTGGTGAGCGCTCCACAGCGAAGACGCGGGCGTGCGGCACCTCCGTGGCCATGGCCAGCGCGATGGCGCCGCTCCCTGTACCGAGGTCGACGGCGATGGGGGCCGGTGCGGCGTTCTCGAGCAGAGCGTCGATCGCGAACTGCACCACGGTCTCGGTCTCGGGTCGAGGGACGAATACCCCGGGTCCCACGGCCAGCTCGAGGTGCCGGAATGCGGCAGTGCCGGTGAGATGCTGCAGCGGCTCGCGGGCAGCGCGGCGCAGGACCAAGGCGTCCAGCTCGGCAGCATCCGATTCGGAGATCTCGTCGCCACGCAGCGCAGCGGCCTGCACTGCTCCCCTGCCCGCCCCCAGCACGTGTCCCAGCAGCAGCTCGGCATCCACCGACGGGTCAGGCACTCCCGCCTCGGTCAGCTGCTGAGTGACGGCGCGCAGGCGCGCGGAGAGGGTCTCGGGCATCCTCTCAGCGTATTCCTTGCGGCCCGTCGGTCACATTCGGGCATATTGCGACATCGTCAAACCTGCGCGACGTAGGCTGAGCACGCTCCAGCCGACGAAGAAAGGCCCGACATGACCGGCATCCACACCGACATCACCAGCACCTTCGGCAACACGCCGCTGGTCCGCCTGAACCGCCTCACCGAGGGCCTCGACGCGACCGTGCTGGTCAAGCTTGAGTCGTTCAACCCGGCCTCGAGCGTGAAGGACCGCATCGGCATCGCCATCGTCGACGCCGCCGAGGCTTCAGGCGAGCTGAAGCCGGGCGGCACGATCGTCGAGGCCACCAGCGGCAACACGGGCATCGCGCTGGCGATGGTCGGCGCTGCGCGCGGCTACAAGGTCGTCCTCACGATGCCCGCCTCGATGTCGAAGGAGCGCCGCGTGCTGCTGAAGGCATTCGGCGCCGAACTCGTGCTCACCGACCCCACCAAGGGCATGAGCGGAGCCATCGAAGCTCTCCAGGAAGTCATCGAGAACACCCCGGGCGCGGTCTGGGCTCGGCAGTTCGAGAACGCGGCCAACCCGCAGATCCACCGCGAGACCACCGCGCAGGAGATCCTGCGCGACACCGACGGCGCTGTCGATGTGTTCATCGCCGGTGTCGGCACCGGCGGCACTGTCACGGGCACCGGCCAGGCACTCAAGGCCGCCAAGCCGGACGTCAAGGTGATCGCCGTGGAGCCGAAGGACTCTCCCTTGCTCTCCGAGGGCCGCGTGGGCCCTGCCAAGATCCAGGGAATCGGACCGAACTTCGTGCCGGCTGTGCTCGACCGCGACGTGATCGACGAGATCATCACGGCCGAGTTCGATGAGTCACTCGCCACGGCACGCGACCTCGCCGCCAAGGAGGGTCTGCTGGTCGGAATCTCCAGCGGCGCGGCCGTCGCCCAGGCGCTGAAGGTCGCGGCGCGCCCCGAGAGCGCAGGCAAGACGATCGTGGTGATCGCCCCTGATACCGGCGAGCGCTACATCTCCACCGCACTGTTCGAGGATCTGCGCGAAGAGCCGCAGAACTGAGTCGGTGTGAGCTTCATCTCCCGAGTCCGTGAGGACATCGCAGCCGCGCGCCACCGAGATCCGGCAGCGCGCACCAACTTCGAGGTGGCACTGCTCTACCCCGGGCTGCACGCGATCTGGGCGCACCGACTGTGGCACGCGCTCTGGCGACGCGGCCTGCGGTTTCCCGCCCGCCTCGGCTCGCAGCTGACGCGCTGGCTCACCGGGATCGAGATCCACCCCGCGGCGCGGATCGGGAGACGATTCTTCATCGACCATGGAATGGGCGTCGTGATCGGCGAGACGGCCGAGATCGGCGACGACGTGATGCTGTACCACGGCGTCACGCTGGGTGGCAGGGCGCCCTCCCACGGCAAGCGGCACCCGACGCTGGAAGACGGCGTCGCGGTGGGCACCGGAGCGAAGATCCTCGGCCCGATCCGGGTCGGCGCACGCAGCGTGGTGGGGGCGAACGCGGTGGTGACGAAGGATGCCCCGCCCGACAGCGTGCTGGTGGGTGTGCCTGCGAAGCCTCGGCCGCGGGGCGCGGATGAGAGCACTCGCGCCCTGCTGGCGGCACCGGACTACGTGATTTAGACACAGAGCACTCAAGAGCACTCAATCGTGTGGGGCGATCGTCTGGGACGATCGCCCCACTGTTTGGATGATCCGTACGAGTCACGGCGCCATCCGGCGCCCTGCTTTGGCCTCTTCCGCCAGTACCTCAGCCAGACCCGCCCGCAGCCAATAGCCTGCGTCGCAGTCGAGCAAGGAGGCTCCCCATGGCGACAGAACCGCCAGTCAATCCCCAGGTCCCCCATCCCCCAGCAGTTCTGCGCTCCCCACACAATCCCCGGTTCCTCCGCGGACGTTGGCTGGCGACTGCAGCGGCCGCCGCAGTCGTCGCGACGATCGCGATCATCGCCCCGACCGGCGCCGCAGCCCCAGCATCCGCCGCTCAGGAGCAGGCAGCGCAGGCTCAGACCGCCGCGACCGCAGACGCCTGGTGGGAGCCGCCGAACCGGCCCTCCCCCGACGCCGAGCTCAACGCCACCGGCGCGCCGTTCACCGGCACCGTCGACGGCGAGGTGCGCGGCCTGGTCGACGCACACACCCACCTCAACTCGAACGAGGGCTTCGGCGGACGCATGATCTGCGGCGCGCCGTTCTCTCCGAACGGCATCGCCGCCGCCCTGCAGGACTGCCCCGAGCACTACCCCGACGGCGCTGGGGCGCTGTTCGAGAAGCTCACCAACACCGCCGACACCGACGGCCTGCACGACCCGGTCGGCTGGCCGACCTTCGCGGACTGGCCGGACGTCGCCTCGATGAGCCACCAGCAGTCCTACTACGCCTGGGTCGAGCGCGCGTGGCGCGGCGGACAGCGTGTGCTGGTGAACGACCTGGTCACGAACGGAGTGATCTGCTCTCTGCCGGTGATCATGCCGAAGGACCGCAGCTGTGACGAGATGTCGGCCATCCGCCTCGAAGCGCAGAAGGTGCGCGAGATGGAGGCGTACATCGACGACATCTACGGCGGAGCAGGCAAGGGCTTCTTCCGCATCGTCACCACACCGGCGCAGGCTCGCGAGGTGATCGAGTCCGGCCGGCTGGCCGTCGTGCTCGGTGTCGAGATGTCGGAGCCGTTCGGATGCAAGATGATCCTCGACGTCGCCCAGTGCGACCGCGCCGACATCGACGCCGGACTCGCCGAATTCCAAGACCTCGGCGTGAGCAGCATGTTCCTGTGCCACAAGTTCGACAACGCGCTGTGCGGCGTGCGGTTCGACTCCGGCACGCAGGGCACCATCATCAACGTCGGGCAGTTCTACTCCACCGGCACCTTCTGGTCGACGGAGCAGTGCACCGGTGCGATGCACGACAATCCGATCGGCAACGCCACAGTCCCCGAGATCGAAGAAGTGCTGCCGCCTGGTGTGGAGGTTCCGCAGTACAGCGCCGGGAAGAACTGCAACACGCGCGGTCTCACGTCGCTGGGCGAGTACACGCTGAAGGCCATGATGGCGCGCAACATGATGATCGAACTCGACCACATGAGCGTCAAGTCCGCATCACGCAGCTTCGACCTGATCGAAGCCGCCGGCTACCCCGGAGTGCTCTCCAGCCACAGCTGGATGGATGAGCGCATGGTCGACCGGCTGTACCGCCTCGGCGGATTCAAGTCCGGCTACCCGCACGACGCCGCCGGCTTCGTCTCGGAATGGCAGCGGGATGCCACCGCCCGCAACGCAGCCGGTGGCGGCTACGGCTTCGGGCTGGACTTCAACGGCGTCGGCAGCCACCCCGGTGGCGGCACCGCAGCGGTCCCGGTCAGCTATCCGTTCACCAGCGCAGACGGCAGCACCGTCATGGAACGCCAGGTGACCGGCCAGCGCACGTTCGACATCAACACAGATGGCTTCGTGCACTCCGGCCTGCTGCCGGACTACGTGGAGCAGCTGCGGATCAACGGCGGTGGCGACGCGATCGTCGACGACCTGATGCGTGGCGCCGAGGCGTACCTCGGCACCTGGTCGGCGACCACCGCGTACGGATCGCAGATCAACCTCGCGACCGGAAGGCCTGCGACCGCGAGCACGTCGGAATGGAATCCGTTCACCAGCTACAAGCCGAGTCGTGCCGTGGACGGCTCCGACTCGACGCGCTGGGCGGCGCGCGACTGGGACGGCAACCCGCAGTGGCTGCAGGTCGACCTCGGCGAGAGCGTCCCGGTGGAGCGGGTGACCGTCAACTGGGAGCGCGCGGCCGCGAAGGCGTGGAACGTGCAGCTTTCCGATGACGGCGCGAACTGGCGCACAGTGTGGTCGACGACCACCGGCGACGGCGGCCTGGACACGGCGACGTTCGAGCCGAGTTCGGCCAGATACGTGCGGGTGACCGGCACGCAGCGCACGACGAACTGGGGCTACTCGATCTGGGAGCTCGGCGTCTACGCCGGGTAGTCGAGACCGGATAGCCAGAAAAGGCGGGGTGGATGCTGACCAGCATCCACCCCGCCTCTCTTGTGGTTCGGAGTCAGTCCTCGCCGCCGAGGGCGGCCAGCTGAGCCTCCTCGTCGGCATGAATCGCCGATTCGATGATCGGGTCGAGCGCGCCGTCCATCACCTGGTCGAGGTTGTACGCCTTGTAGCCGGTGCGGTGGTCTGCGATGCGGTTCTCGGGGAAGTTGTAGGTGCGGATGCGCTCGGAGCGGTCCATCCCGCGGATCTGCGAGCGTCGGGCGTCGGAGGCCGCCGCGGCGAGCTCCTCCTGCTGCCTTGCCAGCAGGCGAGCACGCAGCACGCGCATGCCCGCTTCGCGGTTCTGCAGCTGCGACTTCTCGTTCTGCATCGACACGACGATGCCGGTGGGCACGTGCGTGATGCGCACAGCGGAGTCGGTCGTGTTCACCGACTGGCCTCCTGGGCCTGACGAGCGGTACACGTCGATCTTCAGATCGTTCGGATCGATCTGGATCTCTTCGGGCTCGTCGACCTCGGGGAACACCAGCACGCCGGTGGTCGAGGTGTGGATGCGCCCCTGTGACTCGGTGGCGGGCACGCGCTGCACGCGGTGCACGCCACCTTCGTACTTCAGGTGCGCCCAGACGCCCTGGGAGGGGTCGGCCGACGATCCCTTGATCGCGACCTGGACGTCCTTGTAGCCGCCGAGATCGGACTCGTTGCGCTCGAGGAGCTCGGTCTTCCAACCGCGATGAGCCGCGTACTGGATGTACATCCGCAGCAGGTCGGCGGCGAACAGCGCCGACTCGGCGCCGCCCTCCCCCGCTTTGATCTCCATGATCACGTCGCGCGCATCGTCGGGGTCGCGCGGGATGAGCAGCCTGCGCAGCTTCTCCTGCGCCACGCGCAGTCCCTCTTCGAGGGCCGGCACCTCCTCGGCGAAGGCGTCGTCCTCGCGGGCGAGCTCGCGCGCCGCCGCGAGGTCGTCGGATGCCGTGTTCCACGCCTCATGCGCAGCGACGATCCGATTCAGCTCGGCGTAGCGGCGGTTGACGCGCTTGGCACGCGCGGCGTCGGCGTGCACCGCCGAGTCGGAGAGCTCCTCCTGCACCCGGCGGTGCTCGTCGATCAGTGCTTGGACGGATTCGAACACGCGACTGCTCCGCTCAGAGTCGGATCAGCGGATGCTGTTCTCGTGCGCGTGCGATGAGCCGGTCGACGTGGGTGCCGGCATCGACTTCTGCATCTGGAAGAGGAACTCGGCATTCGAGCCGGTCTCCTTCAGCTTGCCGAGCACGACCTCCAGCGCCTGCTGCGGGTCGAGGCCAGCGAGGGCGCGACGCAGCTTCCAGGTGATCTTGACCTCGTCGGGCGAGAGCAGCATCTCCTCGCGGCGGGTGCTCGACGCGTTGACGTCGACGGCCGGGAAGATCCGCTTGTCGGCCAGCGCGCGCGACAGGCGCAGCTCGCTGTTGCCGGTGCCCTTGAACTCCTCGAAGATGACCTCGTCCATCTTGGATCCGGTCTCGACGAGCGCAGTGGCGAGAATGGTCAGCGATCCGCCGTTCTCGATGTTGCGCGCTGCGCCGAAGAAGCGCTTCGGCGGGTACAGCGCCGAAGCGTCGACACCGCCGGTCAGCACACGACCCGACGCGGGCGCCGAGATGTTGTACGCGCGGCCCAGACGGGTGATCGAGTCCAGCAGCACGACCACGTCGCGGCCGAGCTCGACGAGGCGCTTGGCGCGCTCGATGGCCAGCTCCGCGACGGTCGTGTGGTCTTCGGCCGGACGGTCGAACGTCGACGCGATGACCTCGCCCTTGACAGTGCGCTGCATGTCGGTGACCTCTTCAGGCCGCTCGTCCACAAGCACGACCATCAGGTGCACCTCGGGGTTGTTCTGCGCGATCGCGTTCGCGATCTGCTGCAGGACGATGGTCTTGCCGGCCTTGGGCGGCGCGACGATCAGGCCGCGCTGGCCCTTTCCGATGGGGGCGACCAGGTCGATGATGCGCTGAGTCAGCTTCTCGGGCGCGGTCTCGAGGCGCAGGCGCTCCTGCGGGTAGAGCGGCGTGAGGTTGCCGAACTCGACGCGGTTCGCTGCGTCGTCGGTCGACAGGCCGTTGACCGAGTCGACCTTCACCAGGGCGTTGTACTTCTGGCGGCCCTGCTGCTCGCCCTCGCGCGGCTGCTTGATGGCGCCGACGACCGCGTCGCCCTTGCGCAGGTTGTACTTCTTGACCTGGCCGAGGGAGACGTAGACATCGCTGGGCCCTGCGAGATAGCCGGTGGTGCGCACGAACGCGTAGTTGTCGAGGATGTCGAGGATGCCAGCGACCGGGATGAGGACGTCGTCCTCGCCGATCTCGGTCTCGAACTCGTCTGCGGTGGTGTTGCCACCGCCACGACGCTTGTTGCGCTGACGAGTGCGACCAGAGGAGTGCTCGTCGTCGGAGCCGTCGCCCTGGCTGTCATTCCTGCTGCCGCCGTTCTGGCTGCCCTGGTTGCTCTGGCCGCCCTGGCTGCTCGCGCCGCGACCGCGGCTGCGGCTGCGGTTGCGTCCGCGGCCACGACCGCCGCCATCGCCGTCGGCCGAGTCGCCGTCGGAGGACGAGCCGTCGCCCCCCGTGCTGTCGTTGCCGGACGCGTCATCGTTCTTGGAGTCGCGGTCGTTCTTGGAGTCGCGGTCGTTCTTGGAGCCGGCGTTCCTGCCGCCGTTGCGCGACGCGCCGTCGACCTGTGAGCCGTCCTGCTCAGCGGAGGCCGAGCCGGAGGTCGCGGCGTCCGTGTCGGTCGCCGACGCGGTGTCTGCGTCGTTGTTCTCGGCGGACTTCGCTCCGCGGCGGCCACGCGCCGGGCGCTTGGCCGGCTCGGCCGAGGCCTCATCAGAGGATCCCTGCGCTGCGGGCGTCTCGTCAGCGCCGGTCGAGCCCTGCTCGGCGGCGGCCTCTTCGGCCGGTGCGCTGGTCGCTGCCTTTGCCCGTGACGCACGCTTGCGTGCCGGCTTGGCCGGAGCGTCGGCGTCAGCAGCATCCGATGACTTCGGCACATCGGCTGCACTGGAGCCGGCGTCTGTGGCGGTGCCGTTGTCGGCGCTGGGCAGGTCGAGCGTGTCGGCCTCCACCTTCTTCGCCCGGCTGCGCCGCGGCGCCTTCGCCTTCGGCTTCTCCTCGGCGGGAGCTTCGGAAGCCGCCTGATCGGCCGGCTGTGCGGCCACAGGGGCTTCCGTCACGGCAGTTGCGGCTGCAGCTGATGCCGTCGTCGCTCGACGCGGCGCGCGCTTGCGGGCCGGAGCAGCCGCAGGGGCAGCAGCATCAGGGACAGCCGTCTGGGTGGCCGGGGTTTCGTTCTGGGTCTCGGAGAATGTCTCCACGAGTACTCCCTCATATGTCGTGGGAAAAAACAGAGCAATCCAATGAGTGCACGGCGAATGCCGAGCGCATCACACGCGCCGACGCAGAGCGTCTGCCAGCCAGTATCGGGATGATTCCGGGGGTCGCGTGCGGATTTCGCAGAAGTGCGATGGGGGCGAGATTCACGAAGTTACGTGGAGCCCTCCGCTCGATCCCTTACTGTACCACCCCGCACGTCGACGGCGAGCATGTGTGCGTCCCAGGGTGTGTCGGTCATGGCATCCGCGACATCGACTGCCGCCTGCCGCGCGCCGGGCCCGTCCGCCAGCACCAGCACGCTGGGGCCGGCTCCGGACACCACGGCGGCGAATCCCGCCGCCCGCAGCGCCTGAACCAGGCGAAGTGTCTCCGGCATGGCCGGCCCACGGTAGTCCTGATGAAGCCGGTCCGCCGTGGCATCCAGCAGCAGTTCCGGGCTCTGCGTCAGGGCAGCGACGAGCAGCGCCGAGCGCGAGACGTTGAACACGGCGTCCTCGCGAGAGACCTGCGGCGGCTGCAGCGAACGGGCAAGCGATGTCGACATCGTGAATCCGGGCACGAAGACCACCGGGGCCACACCACGGTGCACGAGCAGTTTCTTGTGCTGCGGACCCCGCTCGCCGGTCCAGGCGATCGTCAGCCCGCCGAACAGAGCCGGCGCGACGTTGTCCGGGTGCCCCTCCAGCTCGGTCGCGAGTCGCAGCAGGGCGTCGTCGTCGAGGTCGACATCACCGGCGAGCAGTCCCTTGGCGATGAGGATGCCCGCTGTGACAGCCGCCCCTGATGACCCGAGCCCGCGGCCATGCGGCACGCCGTTCTCGGCGACGATGCGCAGACCGGGCATCTCGCGCCCCGCATCCGCGTAGGCATGCGCGATCGCCCGCACGACCAGATTTCCTGCGTCGCGAGGGATCTCCTCGGCGCCGGAACCCGAGACGTCGATCTCGAGGCGGTCATCGTCGAACGCCGAGACGGTGAGCGTGTCGTAGATGCTCAGCGCGAGCCCGAGCGTGTCGAAACCAGGGCCGAGGTTCGCGCTCGTGGCTGGAACCGTCACGGTGACGGTGCGCACGGCGCCGTCGACCACGGGCGTAGCCGTGACGACGGGCTCCATGTCGGCCGGGACGACAGTGACGCCCACCGTCACTCCCCCTCGACGCGCAGCACCGAGACCACGCGCTCGACGACGTCGCTCGCGGTGAGGCGCTCTACCGCCGCGCTGAGAGCGCTGTCAGCCGCACGGTGTGTGCCGATGATGAGCCGTGCGGTCGTGCCTTCGGTGCCGTCCTCAGCCGGGATCCCGCTCTGCACGAGCGTCGCCACCGAGACGTCGCCCTCGCTGAGCAGCCCTGCGATGGTCGCCAGCACGCCCGCCTCGTCAGAGACCTCGAGCGTGATCTGGTAGCGGGTCATCACGTGACCGATCGAGACGACGGGCAGGTTGGCCCTGGTGGACTCGCCGACACCGGTGCCGCCGGCGATGTGACGGCGGGCGGCGGAGACGACGTCACCGAGCACGGCGGACGCGGTCTGCACGCCGCCGGCGCCGGCGCCGTAGAACATCAGCGAGCCGGCCGCCTCAGCCTCGACGAAAACGGCGTTGTTCGCGCCGTGCACCGAGGCCAGCGGGTGCGAGCGGGGAACCAGAGCGGGGTAGACCCGCACCGAGATCGAGTCGGAGCCCGCGCTCGTGAGCCGCTCGCAGACGGCGAGCAGCTTGATGACGAATCCGGCGTCACGCGCCTCCTCGATCATCGCCGCTGTGATCGAGGAGATGCCCTCGCGGTGCACGGCCTCCAGCGGGACGGCGGTGTGGAAGGCCAGGGATGCCAGGATCGCGGCCTTCTGCGCGGCGTCGTAGCCTTCGACATCGGCGGTCGGGTCCGCCTCTGCGTAGCCGAGTCGCTGAGCGTCGGCGAGCACGTCGGCGAAGTCAGCCCCTTCGGTGTCCATCCGATCGAGGATGTAGTTCGTGGTGCCGTTGACGATGCCCATGATGCGCACCACGCGGTCGCCGGCGAGCGAATCCCGCAGCGGGCGGATGATCGGGATGGCGCCGGCGGCGGCGGCCTCGTAGTACACCGAGGCGCCCACGCGGTCGGCCGCTTCGTAGACCTCGGGACCGTGGGTCGCGAGCAGCGCCTTGTTGGCTGTGACCACGTCGGCCCCTGAGCCGAGACCGAGCAGGATGTGCGAGCGGGCAGGCTCGATGCCGCCCATCAGCTCGATGACGATGTCGGCGCCGGTGATCAGCGTCTCGGCATCCGTCGTGAAGAGCTCGCGGGGCAGCTCCACCTCGCGCACCGCGTCCACGTCGCGCACGGCGATGCCGGCGAGCTCGAGGCGCGCGCCGGCGCGGTCGGCGAGCTCGTCACCGTGTCGCAGCATCAGGGATGCCACCTGCGATCCCACGGCTCCGGCACCAAGCAGCGCCACACGAAGTCGTCGGTAGTCAGTCATCTGCGCTCCTCAGCACGTCGGGGTCTCGGTTCAGGTTCGTCGGACGCGCACGCCCGGATGCGTGTGTCACGGCGCGATGCCCGCGTCGCGGGTCAGCAGATCGCTCAGGCTCTCGCCGTGCACGATCACGCGCGCCGCACCGTCGCGGACTGCGACGATCGGCGGGCGCGGCACATGGTTGTAGTTGCTCGACAGCGGCGCGCAATAGGCGCCAGTCGCGGCGACGGCGAGCAGGTCGCCCGGAGCGACGTCGCCTGGCAGGTACTCGTGGTCGACGACGATGTCGCCGGACTCACAGTGCCTGCCGACGACTCGCACCAGCTGCGGACCAGCCGTGCTGACGCGGGAGGCGATCCGCGCCGAGTACTGCGCGCCGTAGAGCGCGGGGCGCGCATTGTCGCTCATCCCGCCGTCGACGCTCACGTAACGTCGACTGCCGCTGCCGAGCGCGACGTCCTTGGTCGTGCCGACTTCGTACAGTGTCACGCCGGCGTTGCCGACGATCGCGCGGCCGGGCTCGAACGAGAGGGCGGGGATGCTTATTCCGCGTCGACGGCACGCTTCGGCGACCGCGGAGACGATCCCTTCAGCCAGCTCGGCGATGGGCACCGGGTCGTCGACCCTGGTGTAGGCGATTCCGAAGCCGCCGCCGAGGTTCAGCTGCGGCACGTCTCCCCCGGCCAGCAGATCCTTGTGCAGATCGAGCACGCGCGCGGCGGATTCGCGGAAGCCGGCGACACCGAAGATCTGCGAGCCGATGTGACAGTGCAGGCCTGCGAACACCAGGCCCGGCAGCTCGCGGATGCGGGCGACGGCGGCGGCAGCCTGCGTGAGCGGGAATCCGAACTTCTGGTCCTCGTGTGCGGTGGCGAGGAAGTCGTGCGTCTCGGCGTGGACGCCGCTGTTGACGCGCAGCATGACGCGCTGCTCGGCACCGGTGCGAGCGACGATCTGTGCGAGCCGCTCGATCTCGATCTCACTGTCGATGATGATCGTGCCGACCCCGACGGCGACTGCGCGCTCGAGTTCATTCACGGACTTGTTGTTGCCGTGGAAGCCCAGTCGCGCAGCATCCGCTCCCGCCAGCAGGGCCACTTCGAGCTCGCCTCCGGTGCAGACGTCGACGTTCAGCTCCTCGTCCAGCATCCACCGCACGATCGTCGTGTTCAGCAGCGCCTTGCCTGCGTAGTAGACGCGAGCAGTCGTGCCGTGCTTCGCGGCCGCCGTGTCGAATGCGTCACGAAGGGTGGTCGCGCGTCGCCGCACTTCGCCCTCGTCAAGCACCTGCAGCGGCGTGCCGTGGATGCGCACAAGCTCCCCTGCGGACATGCCGGCGATGATGAGCTCGCCGTCGGCGGAGCGCTGCGCTGACGCCGGCCAGACCGATCGCACCAGATCGTTGGCGTCGTCGGGTACGGCGAGCCAATCGGGCGCGGGCGAGGAGGCAGCGGAATGCACAGGGCCAGCAGAATGCACAGAGCACCAATCATGTAGTGGGTCTTCGGGCGGATGACGCACGGCGAGGATGCCCACGATTCTAAGGCACACACGTGCCCAGCCCTGCCCGGAAGTCCTGCCGAGCGGGAGCAGCCGTGCTCAGGCCCGAGGCAGCAGGGCGCGGAAGCCAGAGAGCAGGATCGCCGGGATCAGCAGGGCGGCGGCGAGCCACTGCGAGACGGCCATCCACCCAGCGGCGACAGCCGCGACGCCGCCATCCTGCTGCTCGGTGAGCACGAAGACGATCCCGGAGATGGCATAGGCGAGTGCCGCGGTGATGAATGCGGTCCAGGTCGCGATCTCGACTGTTGTCGCACCGTTGTTCCTCATGGCCGCCATCGTAACCACCGTCGTCGTCGCGTGATCGCGCCGCATCGTCCGGTTAGGGTGATGAGGATGGGCAGTTCGCCGAGCAGCGAGACTCGTGCCGCCGACGTCAGCTGGGCGGCACGGACCTCGTCTGCCCTGATCCGCTGGATGCTGCGTCGACGTCTCGTGCGCGCTGCGCTGCTGTACAGCGGCCGACGCGGCCCGATGCTCGCCGACGCCGTCACCTACCGCGCGCTGTTCAGCGTGTTCGCCGGCGTGCTTCTCGGCTTCTCCGTCGCGGGACTCTGGCTCTCGCAGGACGATGCGGCGTGGGAGGCGATCGTCGGGGCGGTGGATGCCGCCGTGCCTGGCCTGCTCACGACGGGTGATCAAGCAGGGATCGTCGACCCCGACAGCATCCGCGCACCTGCGGGCCTCTCCATCGCCGGCGTGATCTCGCTGGTGGGTCTGATCGGCTCAGCGCTGGGTGCGATCGGAGCGATGCGGACGGCGATCCGCACGATCGCCGGCACAGTCTCGACGGACATCGCGTGGTACTTCATCGTGCTGCGCAATCTGCTTCTCGCGCTGCTGATCGGCGGCGGCTTCGCCGCTGCCGCAGCGCTGACCTTCTCAGGCGAGCTGGTCGTGCGCGTCACCGCGGATGCCCTCGGCCTGCCGTCAGGGGCGGGAGCCGTGTTCTGGACGACACGGGTGCTTTCGCTGCTGGTCGTCCTGATCCTGAACGCCGTCATCGTGGCGGCCGCGTTCCGCATCCTCTCGGGTCTGCGCGTCTCCGCTCGGGTGCTGTGGAGCGGTGCGCTGCTCGGCGCCGTGTCGCTGCTGGTGCTGCAGGAGCTCTCCGGACTGTTCGTCGGCGGTGCGAGCGCGAACCCGCTGCTCGCGTCGTTCGCGTCGCTGCTCGCGCTGCTGCTGTGGTTGAACCTGTCGACTCAGGTGATCCTGCTCGCATGCGCGTTCATGGCGGTCTCGGCCCGCGAGGAGCACGACAGGGTGACGGCCAGGTTCGGGGCGGAGACGCTCGCCGAGGCGGCCCTGGACCGAGCCGAGCAGGATGTGCGCATCGCAACGGCGGCGCTCCGCACAGCTCAGCAATCCGTCGCCGAGCAGCACGACGGCAGCGAGAGTTCCGTTCGCTGACTGTACTGCTCGCTGAGTGCCCTGCTCGCCGCGGTCAGCGGGGGCAGGTGCCCGGATCGAGCAGCGACTCGTCTGTCGCGATGCGACCGTCCACCGAGATGTCGGCGACGACACGCGATCCGTCGACGCGCAGGCCGGTGAGGGTCATGCCGGCGGGCAGCTGGTCGGCGATGCACACGCGGTGTGTCCCTGCGAGCGCCTCTCCGGTGCTGCCGAACAGCGCAGCGAGACGCTGGATGTCGACCTCGTTGCCCGCGACGGCGACCGAGACAGGGGTCAGCAGCAGATCGCCTTCGTCGGCACCGGCTGTCACAGTCAGCGCGAGCGGGATCTCGCGGCCGAGCACTGGGATGCCGCCGTGCACGGTGACATCCGGCTCGTCCAGCGTGACCTCAGTGATTGGAAGGTCGGAGCCCTCCAGCAGCGCGGCGAACTGCGATTGATCGATCGACACGGTCCCCTCTGCTGATCCGAGCGCGCCGCCGCGCAGTGGCACCCCCGTGGCGGTCACCTCGGCGGCGCCGGTGATGCCCTCGATCGTCACGTCGTCTGATGACAGGCGCAGCTCGTCGAGCGAACCAGCGAGCAGCTGTGGCAGCAGCATGCCCGTCGCCTCGACGTCGAGCTGCTGATCAGCAGGAAGGCCGAGCTCGTCGATCACCAGGCTGCGCACCGTGCTTGGCACGACGCTGCGGGCGATGAGCTCTGCCGCCACCGCGAGCACGGCGAGCAGCACGACGACGATCAGCACGATCCACGGCCACCGCGCCCGCTTGCGCGGAGCAGCAGTGGGCATCGCCTCGGTCGTCATGTCACATCCGCTCCGGCGCCGACACGCCGAGCAGCCCGAGTCCGTTGCGCAGTACCTGGCCGGTGGCGTCGTTCAGCCAGAGGCGGGTGCGATGCACGGTCTCGAGCGGGTCGTCGCCCTTCGGAATGACCCGGCAGCTGTCGTACCAGCGGTGGTAGAGACCCGCCAGCTCTTCCAGGTAGCGGGCGATGCGGTGCGGCTCGCGAACCTCGGCTGCGAATCCGACGATGCGGGGGAACTCCTGCAGCGCGCCGAGCAGCGCGCTCTCGGTCTCGTGCGTGAGCAGCTCAGGAGCGAACTCCGAGCGATCGACGCCGGAGTCAGCCGCGTTGCGCGCAACGTTGTGTGTGCGCGCATGTGCGTACTGCACGTAGAACACCGGGTTGTCGTTGGTGCGCTTCTGCAGCAGCTCGGGGTCGAGGTCGAGAGGCGAATCGGCCGGAGAGCGCTCCAGCGAGTACCGCAGAGCATCGGTGCCAAGCCAGTCGAGCAGATCGTCCATCTCGATGATGTTGCCGGCACGCTTGCTGAGGCGCGCACCGTTGATCGAGACCATCTGCCCGATCAGTACCTGGATGTTCTTCGCGGGGTCCTCACCGGCCGCACCTGCGACCGCCTTGAGCCTGTTGACGTAGCCGTGGTGGTCGGCACCGAGCAGGTAGATCTTGTTCTGGAAGCCCCGGTCGCCCTTGTTCAGGTAGTACGCGGCATCGGCGGCGAAGTACGTGTACTCGCCGTTGGAGCGCCGGATCACGCGATCCTTGTCGTCGGTGAAGTCCGTGGTGCGCACCCACACCGCGCCGTCTTCGTCGAACACATGTCCCTGTGCGCGCAGGCGGTCCACCGCCTGATCCACCAGGCTCGGTGACCCCCCGGTGCCAGCGGCATGCAGGGTGCGCTCCGAGAACCACACGTCGAACGGCACGTTGAACCGCTCGAGTGACGCCTTGATCTCGGAGAGCTGATACTCGTAGGCCTGGTCGCGGGCGATGACGAGCTGCTCGTCGTGCGGCAGGTCGAGGAGTCCTGGGTGTGCCGCGAGCACGCGGGTGGCGAGGTCCGTGATGTACTCACCGGGGTACCCGCCCTCCGGAGTCGGTTCGCCCTTGATCGCGGCGAGCACCGACTGGCCGAAGCGCTCCATCTGCGCGCCGGCGTCGTTGATGTAGTACTCGCGCGCGGCCGTCGCTCCGCTGGCGAGCAGCAGGCGCACGATCGAGTCGCCCAGCGCCGCCCAGCGCGTGTGCGCGATGTGCAGCGGGCCGGTCGGGTTCGCCGAGACGAATTCGACGTTGACGGACACGCCCGCCTGGGAGTCGTTGGTGCCGTAGGCATCGGCCGCATCGACGATCGTCTTCGCGAGCGCTCCGGCCGCGGCGGCCTCAAGACGGATGTTGATGAAGCCGGGGCCGGCGACGTCGACACTGGCAATGCCATCGACATGCTGGAGGTCATCCGCGATCTGCTGCGCGAGCTCACGCGGATTCGTGCCGAATGGCTTCGCCAGCCGCATGGCGATGTTGGTCGCCCAGTCGCCGTGGTCGCGGTTGCGGGGGCGCTCGAGCACGATGTCGGATGCTGTCAGAGCCGGCGCTTCATCGGGACGTCGCTCGGCCGCGATGGGGACGAGGACGGACAGGACGGCAGCGGAAAGGGAATCTGGGCTCATAGCCGCTCCAGTCTACGGCCCACAGCCGCGGACCACGTGTCAGCGGAAGGCCGCCAGAGTCTCGGTCAGTCGCGCCAGGATCACGTCGTCCGCGGCACCACCCGCGGCGCGCACCGCCAGCATCGCCGCACCGACGGCCCCGTCGCTGACCGGACGCAGCTCCAGACCATCGGCGGCGGTCCCCAGCCGCGCGAGGAAGGCATCGCGCACGGGTCCGGTGCGCGCCACGACGCTGCCGCCGATCACCAGCGGGCCAGGGCCGGTGAGCACCGCTGACAGCGTGTCGGCCAGGTGCTCGCCTGCTTCCGTGAGGATGCCAAGCGCGACAGCATCCGAATCCTCGAATGCGAGCGGGGCGAGACCGGCCAACTCGATCGGCGGGTGGCCGTACAGCAGCCCGACGAGCTGCTCGAGTTCCTCACTGCGCCCGAACTGCCTCACGTCGGTGCGCTGCAGCCCGTAGCGGGCGAGCACGCCGTCGGTCAGCGTCGTTCGCGGACCCGTGTGGTCGAGGTCCTGCACGGCCGCACGCGCGATGGCATGGCCGATCCAGAATCCGCTGCCGCGGTCGCCGACCAGCCAGCCGAGCCCATCCCCTGTGCCGTCGATGATCCCGTTCTGCACCCTGACGACGCACGCACCAGTTCCGGAGACGAGTGCGTACCCGAACGTGTCCGCTGCGCCGCTGAAGTAGGTCGCGAGCAGGTCGGCCTCGAACACCAGGGCCCCATCGAATCCCTGCGTGACCAGCCGATCGCGCAGCCAGCCATGATCGCCGGTGGCCCGCATCCCCGCCATCGCGGCGACCACGACAGAGGCTTCGGAGAGGGAGCGGCCGGAGTGCGCAAGGGCCTGCGCGATGGCATCCAGCACTCCATCGGCGGCGCGTTCCGGGCCTGCGGAGATCGGATTGCCGCGGCCGCCGACGCCGTAGCCGAGGCACCGCCCATGCCGGTCCGTGACCAGCGCGCGGGTAGACGTTCCCCCGGCGTCGAGACCGATGAGGAGCGGTTCGTGATTCATTTGTGATCTCGTCCTGTTTGACGTTTTCGTCGCGTGAGAATAGTTTTCATTTCAACAGACATCTCAGGTCGACGACGGCCGGAGTCACTTCAGGGAAGAAGTTGGAGGCAATGGTGCCACGGACCACAGGCAACGGCAACGGCGGAGGTCTGACGATCGCACGTCGGATCGCAGCGGGTCGCCGCGCAATGCCGACGGCGATGAGCAAGATCGCCGATGTCGTGTCCGAGCACCCGGCCGCTCCAGTCGAACTCACCATCACCGAGCTGGCCGAGCGCGCCGGAACCTCACCTGCCACGGTCACCAGGTTCTGCCGAGCACTGGGCTTCGACGGCTACACGCAGTTCCGCGTCGGCGTCGCCAGCGAGATCGGCCGCGGCGACGCGGACGAGAGCTGGCAGGCGGACATCGGCCAGGAGTTCGGCGCCGAGGACGAAGCCGGAAAGGTGCTGCAGACCCTCGTCGCCCTGCACGTCGAGAACCTCGAGACCACGGCCGCCCATCTCGACCTGGACGTCGTGCTGCGCGTCGCCGACGCGATCGCCGCCAGCCGGCACGTCGACATCTACGGCGTCGGCGGCAGCGGGGTCATCGCCCGCGAGTTCCAGGCCCGCATGTACCGCATCGGCGTCAACGCCCATGCCTGGTCCGACGTGCACGAGGGCCTCACCAGCGCGGTCATGCAGAACAGCGAATCTGTCGCGATCGGCATCTCGAGCACCGGGCGCACCGAAGAGACCGTGCAGATGCTGTCGCAGGCGCGCGCCGCCGGCGCCTTCACCGTCGCCATCACCCACGACACCGACTCCTGGCTCGCCGGCCTCGCCGACGTCTCACTCGCCACCGCCGAGCCCACCCCGTACCTGCGCCCTGACGACCTGTCGGTGAAGCACTCACAGTTGCTCGTGCTGGATCTGCTCTACCTGCTGGTCGCCCAGCAGACCTTCGGCGTCGCCACGACGCACCTCGCCGCAAGCGCGATGGCCGTCTCCGGTCACCGACGCTCGGCCCGAGCCGCCCGTACACCAGCCCTGCAAGAGGAGAGCCGATGAGCGCCACACCAACCGATCTGCTGCGCGAGGCGACGACCCGCCTCGAGCGCCTTGCCGCCGATGCCGAATCCGGTGCGCTGGATGCGGCGATCACCATCCTGGTCGACGCCCTCGACCGGGGCGGCGTACTGCATGCCTTCGGCACCGGCCACTCCGAGGCGTTCGCCATGGAGATCGCCGGGCGCGCTGGTGGGCTCATCCCCACCAGCAAGTTCAGTCTGCGCGACATCGTGCTACACGGTGACCGCGACATCTCGGTCCTCGAGGGCGAGCCGCCGCTGGAGCGTCAGCCCTGGGTGGTGGAAGAGCTCATGGCGACCGTGCCGGTTCACGAGCACGATGTGTTCCTCATCGCCTCGAACTCCGGTGTCAACGGCTCGATCGTCGGCACCGCTCTCTGGGCGAAGGAGCGCGGTCACCGCGTCATCGCCGTCACGAGCCTTGATCACACCGCACGGGTCGAGCCCAAGCACCCCAGCGGCAAGCGCCTCAGCGAGGTCGCCGACGTCGTCATCGACAATCTCGCCCCCTACGGCGATGCCACGCTCGAGGTCGCCGACGGCATCGGCGCCGGCGCGATCTCGTCGATCACCGCAGCGTTCATCGCGCAGCTGCTGACGCTCGGCGTCGCGCGCACGATCGCCGCACGCGGTGAGACGCCCCCGATGTACATCTCCGCCAACATTCCCGGCGGCGATGAGCACAACTCCGTCCTTGAGGACCGCTACGCGGGCCACATCCGGCGGGGAGCCTGATCGGATCTCCGGTCGGCCCGAACCCACACCGATCACATCACAACGGAAGGTAAAGAGATGGAACTCAACGAAGCATCCATCAGCCGTCGCAACCTGCTGCGCGGCGCGGCTGCCGCAGCAGTGCTGCTGCCGTTCGGCGCGACCCTCGCGTCCTGCGCAGCGCCCGGCGGCGGAGGCGGCGACAAGAAGCCCGAGGGCGATGTCACCGCTGACAACCCGTTCGGCGTCGCAGCCAACTCGAAGGTCGACGCTGTCGTCTTCGACGGTGGCTACGGCATCGACTACGTGCAGAACGCGGCGAAGATCATGGAGGGCAACAAGGCTCTCGACGGCGTGACCATCAAGGTCTCGGCGTCCACCAAGATCGCGCAGGAACTGCAGCCCCGCTTCGTCGGTGGCAACCCGCCGGACCTCATCGACAACTCGGGTGCCAACTCGATCGGCTGGAACACGATCCTCGACCAGCTCGAGGACCTCAGCTCGGTGCTCGAGTCGAACAACCTCGAGGGCAAGAAGATCGCGGACACGCTGTTCGACGGTGTGAAGGCTCCCGGCACGTTCGGCGACAAGTTCGCGGCCATCAACTACGTGTTCACCACGTACGCGCTGTGGTACTCGGGCAGCCTGTTCAAGGACAACGGCTGGGAGGCTCCCAAGACGTGGGAGGACCTCGAGAAGCTCGGCGCTGCCGCCAAGGAGAAGGGCAAGTACCTCTTCCTGTGGGGCAAGGAGGCGGCGACCTACTACCAGACGTTCGTCATCGACTCCGCCGTCATCCAGTCGGGCGACGACGTGCGTCTGCCGCTCGAGAACCTGGAGGAGGGCTGCTGGTCGCACCCCACCCTGCAGGCCATCCTCACCAAGTTCCACGCCATGATCCAGGCCGGCTACGTCAAGCCCGGTGGCGGTGGCACGCAGTTCACCCAGGCCCAGGCTCAGTGGAGCCTCGACCAGGAGGCGCTGCTCTACCCGTCTGGTTCGTGGATCGAGAACGAGATGAAGAAGACCACGAAGGATGGCTTCGAGATGATGGGCGTCCGCGAGACGCCCCTCGACGGCAACGCCACCACCCCAGCCGGGTACATGCGCGCTGAGGCCGGTGAGCCGTTCATCGTGCCGACGAACTCGAAGAACCCGGCCGGTGGCAAGGAGCTTCTGCGCACGATGCTCTCCGCCGACGCAGCCGCGTCGTTCTCGAAGAGCAAGCTCGCGCCGACCGTCGTCAAGGGCACCGTTCCCGCTGACGGCTTCGGCTCGACCGCGCTCGTCTCGCAGGTCGAGATGATCGATGCCGCAGGTGCCGGCATGTTCACGATCAAGTCGACCAACCTGTACGGCATGAACTCCGACCAGCTGCCCATCTGGAACTCGTTCCTGGATGGCAAGATGACGGTCGCCGAGATCACCAAGCAGCTGCAGGCGCTGGTCGACAAGATCCGCAACGACAGCTCCATTGAGAAGATCGAGATCAAGTGACCTCTTCGACCACTACTGGTGGTCCCGAGCTGCAGACCGCTGCGGTGACTGCAGCACGCACGGGGCGACGCAAGTCGCCCCGTGCGGGGGTCCCGCGCAAACTCACGTTCGACTACGTGTCGTTCCTGCTCGTCTTCCTCGGGCTTCCACTGGCGATCTTCCTGATCTTCGTGATCTCGCCGTTCGTTCAGGCTGTCTACTACTCGATGACGAACTGGACCGGCTTCTCGCCGAACATGGACTTCATCGGCGTGCAGAACTTCGTGAAGCTGTTCCAGGACACGACGTTCCTGCAGGCGATGGGCAACAACATCCTGCTCGCGATCGTCGTGCCGCTGGTCACCCTCACCATCGCGATGATCTTCGCGAGCATGATCACTGTCGGCGGCCCGAGCCACGGCCAGGTCCGCGGGCTCAAGGGCTCCAGCTTCTACCGGGTGGTGTCGTTCTTCCCGTACGTCATCCCCGCGATCGTCATCGCGATCCTGTGGAACATGATCTACACCCCGAGCGGCCTGCTGAACGGCGTGCTCGAGCTGTTCGGCCTCGACATGAACGAGTACGCATGGCTGGGTGATGAGCGCACCGCCATGGGTGCGACGATCTTCGTCATCGTGTGGAGCATGGTCGGCTTCTACATGGTGCTGTTCGTCGCCGCGATCAAGGGCATCCCCTCGGAGACGCTCGAGGCCGCTCGCATCGACGGCGCCGGACGGTTCCGGACGCTGACGTCGATCCTGCTTCCGCAGATCCGCGACAACGTGCAGACCGCGTACATCTATCTCGGCATCCTCGCACTCGACGCGTTCGTGTACATGGCTGGTCTGAACGCGACCGGTGGCCCCGGCAACAGCACGCTGGTGATGAGCCAGTACCTGTTCCGCACCGCATTCGAGAAGGGCCAATTCGGTCTCGCAAGTGCCATGGGTGTCGTCCTCGCCGTGATGACCCTGCTGTTCGCCGCAATCGTCATCGGCGTGTTCCGCCTGATCGGCGGCAAGGATGAAGGGGGACGCTCATGAGCACCGAAACGCGCGCAGCGGTCACCATCGACCGCAAGTCACGGGCGAAGACGCCCCGTACCCGCACCACGAAGGAGACCGCGGGCGACAAGTGGGTCGGAGGCGTTTCACACGTCGTTCTCGCGATCTGGTCGATCATCGTCATTCTGCCGATGGTGTGGACATTCGTCGGCTCGTTCAAGACCACCAAAGAGATCTTCGCCTCTCCGTTCGGCCTACCCGCGAACTGGAGCTTCGAGAACTACGTCAACGCCTGGGTGAAGAACAGCTTCGGCCAGATGTTCCTCAACACCATCATCGTCGTGGGCGGCTCGCTCGTGCTGGTGATGATCCTCGGCGCGATGTGCGCGTACGTGCTGGCTCGGTTCTCCCTGCCCGGCAGCAGGGTGATCTACTACCTGATGCTCGCAGGACTGACCTTCCCGGTGTTCCTCGCCATCGTGCCGCTGTTCTTCATCCTGCAGGGCATGGGGCTGTTGAACACGCTGCCCGGTCTGATCCTCACCTACGTGGGCTTCGCTCTGCCGTTCACGGTGTTCTTCCTGTTCTCGTTCTTCAAATCGCTGCCGTACGAGATCCAGGAAGCCGCCTACGTGGATGGCGCCAGCGAGTGGCGCACGTTCTTCACGGTGATGCTGCCGATGGCGAAGCCCGGCATGGCCGCGATCGCGATCATGAACTTCCTCGGTCTGTGGAACCAGTTCCTGCTGCCGATCTCGCTGAACACGAACCAGGACAACTACGTGCTGTCGCAGGGTATGGCGAGCTTCGCTTCGGCGGCCGGCTACCAGGTGGACTTCGGTGCGCTGTTCGCGGCAGTGATCATCACGATCGTGCCCGTGCTGATCGTGTACGTCCTGTTCCAGCGTCAGCTGCAGGGCTCCGTGTCCCAGGGCACGTCCAAGTAGCATCCGATGCACAGCAGATCGCCCCTGCCCGCCTCGGCGCGGCAGGGGCGATCTGCTTCTCACCCCGTGTCTCGCATACGGTGATCGGTCCGGAATTCGTCAGATGCCATTGTTCACCTACACTCACCCCATGACCCTGCACCCGCCGACCCGACGGCGCCGCCTGGCGGTCGTGATCATCGGCGTGGTCACCATCGCGCTCGCGGCCATCCTCGGTGTGACGCGCCCCTGGATGCCGCCTGCTGAGACCGCGCCGATCGCCGCCGCCGCCGACGGTCTCTCCCCCGCGCCGCTTGCTCTGCCGGAGCATCCGAAGGTGCTGGTGTTCGGCGACTCATGGACCTACGGTTCCGCGGCCACGGTGCCGACGCGGGGATACGCGTATCTGCTCGCCGATCTGATCGACGGCGAGACCATCGTCAGGGGCGTGCCGGGCAGCGGATACCAGCGGCCGGGCAGCATCGGACCGGTGTACGGCGAGCGCGTCAAGGCTTTGGATGCCCGAATCTTGCCGGACCTGATCATCATCCAAGGGTCGATCAACGACCGCCGCGAGGATCCGGCCGGGTACGCGGGCGCGGTGGGAGCCGTGTGGGATGCCATGGTCGCGAAGTTCCCTGACGTGCCGATCGCGATCCTCGGCCCCGCACCGCACGAGCTGCCTGTCGGCGCATCCACGGCGCGGATCGACCGCGACCTCGCCACCCTCGCCGCCGCTCGGAACTGGTGGTACATCTCCCCCGTGCAGGAGAAGTGGATCACCGATGAGAACTATCTCGACGTGATCGATGTCGGCCCTGGACGCAAGCATCCTTCGAACGCCGGGCATGAGTATCTTGCGCAGAAACTGGCTGAGGCGCTCGACCGGCTCGGATCAGCGCCGGTGACCGCGGCTGACGGCTCGACGACGCAGCCGGCGAAGTAGAAACCAGACGACGCCGGGACGAGAAAAGACCGCCCGAAAGCGGTCTTCTCGTGTGTGCCCCCGACAGGAGTCGAACCTGCGACCTACGGTACCGGAAACCGGCGCTCTATCCACTGAGCTACGGAGGCGTACCGGTCGAGCCTATCATTTGCGAGCACCGCTCCTGTGCAGCACGGGGCGCTCCGAACGGCGTCAGATCACGCGATCTGCAGCGTCGTGATGCAGGTCGGCGCCGCGGCGCCGCGGGTGGTGATCTCGATGCTGCCGCTCTTGCCGTCTGCGGCGGTGACCAGCACTGACGCATCGACGTCGCGCGGCAGCCAGTAGCCGATGAATCCGTTGTCGTAGGTGGTCGCCTGCTCGTCGACGTACACCTCACCGGTGGCCGCGTCCGTGATGGTGATGGCGATCGCGGCATCCTGCATCTCGCCGACGCACGAGTTCGGCGCGTGGAACGTGCAGTCGTGCGTCTGGGAGGCGTACGGCGCGAACGCGACGTACACCTGATCCTCTGGCATCGGCATCACGAGGTCGTCGCCAGAGGCGTCGACGAGTACAAGCTCGTCGGGGCGGATGCTGGCCTGCAGCCCGTCAGGACGGTCGGCGAGTGCGGTGGTGTCGAGCTGCTCGATGACCTCACGGGCATCGAGGCCCGCCAGCGCCGCGACAGTGCCCTCGGCGCCCTGGCTCTGCGCGGCGTCCGGCGCGGCGGGGACCTCGGCGGTCGAGCATCCGGTGATCAGCAGGGTGAGGGCGAAGACGCCCGCGGCCACGGCCGCGATACGGGTGCGCATGCCGTCACGCTATCCAGACGACCTATGCGTGCCCTCAACGGCTATGGAGCGGCGGAACAGTCCCGCGATCAGCCCACTGAGATCGCCGTGGCGACGACCGCCAGCAGAGGCAGTGTCCCCTGCATCGCCGCGGCCCGCAGCATCCGACGATCCGACAGCACCAGCACGAGCGCCGCCGCGAGCATCATGCCGACGCCGGTGAGCACGAGAGTCACGCCCGCCGTATGCTGCCCCACCGCCACCAGCACGATCCCGATGATCACAGCGACAGCCAGGAACAGGTTGTAGAAGCCCTGGTTGAAGGCCAGCTGACGCATGGTCAGCGCATCGGCCTCACTGCGCACGCCGAAGATCCTCCTCGTCTGCGGCGCTGTCCAGCGCAGCGACTCCAGCACGAAGATGAACACGTGGAAGGCGGCGGCGAGCGCTGCGAGGACGAGACCGACGAAGAGCATGTGATGATTCTGCTCCCTGCGGACCGGATACCGCCGCAGCGAGGGCTAGATTCTCATCATGAGCCCGGCCACACGCCTGCACCGCCTTCTGCTGATCCCGGTCCTCGCAGCACTGTCGATCGCGCTCACGGGCTGCCTCGCCGCGATGATCGCCGACGCGTCCGAGGACGCGCCGCACCCCGCATCCACCGCTGACGGCAATTGGTCGGAGCTCGCCCCCTGCGACCTCGAGGGCACGGCGCCCTGGATCCTCGTCGAGGACTTCCCCACCGAGGTCGTCGACGCGACGGGTCTCGTCCCTGAGTGCGGCGACATCTGGACTGATGCCGGCCGCCCGGTGTTCGCCAGCATCGTGCTGGACCGCGTCAGCACCGCGCAGATCGACAGCATCCGATCAGCGCTCGTTGCTGCCGACTACGACCTTCTCGTCGACGATTTCGACCCGACAGCGCCGTCCGGCGATGAGTACTACGGCGCGCTCGACTTCTACCTCGACGGCGTCTCGGAGGGTGATTTCACGCGGGTCGCGCTCGAGATCTATCCTTCGCCGTCCACCGACGACGCCTGGATGATGTTCTTCGATTTCGAATCACCGTCGGTGCGGGCGCTCGAGGGCTGACCCCCTACTCGCACCGGTCTCCCCCTCAGACCAGCCGCCACTTCAGACCAAGAAGATCGGCAGCAGACCCGGGTTGTGCGCGTGCACAAGCACAGCGAACACCACAGCGTCGAAGAGCAGGTGCACAGTGACTACGTAGGCGAGTGAGTGCGTGCGCAGGAAGATCCTTCCCTGCAGCAGCGCGAACGGGATCGTGAGCAGCGGACCCCAGGCTCGGTACCCCAGCTCCCACAGGAACGACACGAACACGACGGCCTGCAGCACGTTCGCCGCGGGAACGGGCATGTGGCGCAGCAGCAGCGTGAACACCGTGCAGATGAAGAACAGCTCATCCCAGATGCCAACAGCGCCGACACCGACGAACAGTCGGGCGATGAGGTCGGGCGAATCGACGACGGGCCAGTTCTGGTACACGCCGCTGGTGATGAAATAGAACGGCAGGATCAGCCAGCCCAGCACCAGGACGACCACCAGCCAGACCCACTGCCACCGCGCCCACGGCTGCCGAGTGCGCCACGGGAACGCGATCGCGCGATCGCGGTACACGAAGCGCGAGATCAGGTAGGGCACGAGCACCGCTCCGCCGAGTGCGAGCGTGAAGCGCAGCATGGCCAGGTTGTCGAGCTGCGCCTCTAGCGAGATGGCGTGCACGATCAGCATCCCGACGCCGATCAGCGACAGGTCGCGCGTCAGGGATGGCAGCCGGCGCTCGCCGATCGCCCAATCCGGGCGGTGGCCGGCGAAGATCGTCACGGTTCGCGGTGCGCCGCGCTCGACCAGAGCAGCCGTCCCGATGCCCGCGGCCAGCAGCAGCCACCCGATCCAGGTCCAGCCGAACACGAAGAACGCGGGAGCGGCGGCGCAGACGAGCGCCGCCGGGAGGATGCTGCGCCAGGCCGCCGCAGTCACGCCCGGGGAATCCGTCGGTAGGTGAGATCGCGGATCTCTCGCCCCTTCGCGATGCCCTTGCGCTCGAACGCCGTCATCACTCGCCCGTCGAAGCGCTCCGCCCACTCCCCCTCGAATGCCCGCTCGAACTCGGGAGCCTCGTCGAGCACTTCGCGCATCTGCAGCGCGTAGTCCTCCCAGTCGGTCGCCAGCCGCAGCATCCCACCGTCGGCGAGCGCACGCGCCGCAGTCTCTGGGAAGCCGGGGCGAATCAGACGCCGCTTGGTGTGGCGCTTCTTGTGCCACGGATCCGAGAAGAAGATCCAGACCTCGGATGCTGATGCCTCGGGCAGATAGGTGGAGAGCACCTCAGGGGCGTTCGCCTCGACGAGCCGCAGGTTGCGCACCCCGGCACCTGCGGCGTCGAGCATGGTGCGCGCAAGCCCCGCACGGAAGACCTCGACCGCGAGGAAGTCGTCATCGGGGCGCGATGACGCCGCCGAGATGATCGCGTGCCCCTGCCCCGAGCCGATCTCGACGATCAGCGGCGCCGTGCGACCGTATGCGGAGGCCACGTCGAGCCTGGCATCGGGATGCACGGATGTGAAGGCGACATCACGCGGCACATCGAGCAGGTAGAAGGGCGCCTGCTCGGCGAAAGCCCGCTCCTGCGCCTCGGACATGCGGCCGCTGCGGCGCACGAACGAGACCGGCTCATCGCGGAAGGTGCGGGGTTCTGGCATCCCTCCAGGGTACCGGGGTGAATGCACCGGCTCAGCGGCCGCAGAGCCTCCCCCGCGACGTCCGCTCATCGACCGGCCGCTTCGGCACTGGAGGGATCGGCGTTCGAGGGATCAGTCACGAAGTCGATGAGCTCCTCGACCCGCCCCAGCAGCGCCGGCTCCAGATCGCGGAAGGTCGTGACACGAGCCAGGATGCGCTGCCACGCGTGCGCGATGTCGGTCTGGTCCTCGGCCGGCCAGCCGAAGGCCTGGCAGATGCCCGTCTTCCAGTCGGTGCCGCGCGGGATCTGCGGCCACGCGCGGATGCCCATCGCCGCAGGCGTGACGCACTGCCACACATCGATGTAGGGGTGTCCGACGATCTTCAGGTTTGCGCCGTGCGGGCCGCGCATGATCTGGTCGACGATCCGCGTCTCTTTGGAGCCTGCGACGAGGTGGTCGACGAGTACGCCGTATCGGCGGGTCGCGGTGGGCGGCGCCTCGGCCAGCAGCTCATCGAGCTTGTCGATGCCCTGCAGGTACTCCACGACGACGCCCTCGACGCGCAGGTCTGCGCCCCAGACCTTCTCCACGAGCTCGGCATCGTGGCGACCCTCCACGAGGATGCGGCTGGGCAGCGCGGTGCGAGCTCGGTCGTCGGCGGCGACGAAGGACCCGGATGCCGTGCGCCGGGTGCCGTTCTGCTGCCTGGCCTCCACCACCAGGCGCACTGGCCTGCCCTCGATCAGGAATCCGGCGCCGAGCGGAAAGCTGCGCCGTCTGCCCTTCCAGTCCTCCAGCTCGACCAGGCCAGCCTCGACGCGCGTGATCGCGCCGCAGTAGCCGTCGTCGGCGACTTCCACGACGAGGTCCTTCACCGCGGCGACGTCGGCGGCCTTCACCCGGTCGCGGTCACGCCACCCCTCTGCGAGCACGTCGGCGCTGTATCTGTCGTCCATGCCATCCAGCGTATGTGTCTGCGCTGACGGCGAACGCCGAACAGCCCGCGGATGCTGTCGCGTGTCGGCGCGAATGCATAGACTCGTCGCATGGGGGCGCGGCTGCCGGTCGGAGGGAACACGATGCGAACACGGTGGCTGACGTCTGCCGCACTGGTGCTGGCCGCGACGATCGGTGTCTTCACCGCATCCGCGGCTGCTGCGACCGACCCGGTCACGCTCGACGCGGGCTATGTCACCGACGTGGTCGGTGCGCTCTCCCCCGCGCAGGAGGATGCCGCCGAAGCCCGCCTTCAGGAGCTCAGCGACAACTCGTCTGCGGATCTGTTCGTCGTGCTCGTCGACGAGTTCACCTCGCCGTCGGACCGCATCGAGTGGGCTGACACTGTCGCTGCGCAGAACAACCTCGGCCCAGAGCAGTACCTGCTCGCGATCGCGACCGAGCAGCGCGCGTACTACATCTCGGCTGCCACGGGCGGCCCGCTCACCAACAGTCAGCTGGATGCCATCGAGGAGAAGATCCAGCCTCTGCTCGCCCAGAACGACTGGAGTGGAGCGATCGCACTGGCCGCCGATGAGGTCCAGGGCGACGGCGGCGCCGGAATGATGCGGATCCTGCTGGTGCTCCTCGCGATCGCCGTCGTGGTGCTCATCATCTGGCTCCTCGTGCGGTCGGTGCGCAAGCGCCGCCGCGAGGCGGCCATCCGCGCCCGCGGCGCGATGCCTGAGAAGCCAGACCCGAACAACCCGTTCTCCACGCTCACCGACGAGCAGGTGCAGACCCAGGCCGGCTCTGCACTGGTGCAGGCCGATGACGCGATCACCTCCAGCCGTGAGGAGCTCGGGTTCGCGATCGCCCAGTTCGGCGACCAGGCGACCGAGGAGTTCACTCAGGTCATCGAGTCCGCTCAGGCCAAGATGTCCGAGGCGTTCGGCCTCAAACAGAAGCTCGACGACGAGATCGAGGACACGATCCACGATCGACGCGCTTGGAACATCCGCATCATCCAGCTCTGCGACGAGATCGATGATCTGCTCGACGCCAACACCGAGGCATTCGACGCGCTGCGCGCGCTGCAGCAGAACGCCCCGCAGGAACTCGAGCGCGTGCGTGCCGAACGCGCAGCCCTCGATTCTGTGCTCGCCGGCGCCGCGCCCGCGCTGGAAGCGCTGCGTGCTGAGTACGACGCCGACGCGCTGAGCACGGTGGCCGACAACCCGGAGCAGGCGCAGGAGCGTGCCGCGCTGGCCGATCGCGCGATCGACGCCGCCGCGAAGTCCATCGCCGAGGGCGAGACCGGACCTGCCGCATTCGGCATCCGCACCGCCGAGCAGTCCGTCGCACAGGCGATGCAGCTCGCGCAGGCGATCGCCACGCTCGGCGACGAACTGAAGAACATCGAGTCCCAGGCGCGTGCGCTCATCGCCGAGCTGCAGACCGACATCGCGACAGCAGGCACACTGCCCGATGCCGGCGGGGCGCTGGCATCCGCCGCCGCCACCACGGCGCAGCAGCTGCAGCAGGCGCAGACCGACCTCACGGGGGCAGGACGCAGCCCGCAGCGCGCGCTCGAGGCACTGACGGCCGCGAACGCGCAGATCGATGCCGCCATCGCCCAGGGGCACGAAGCCGTCGCGCAGGCGCAGCGGCAGAAGAACCTGCTCGCGCAGACCCTGACGCAGGCGAATTCCGAAGTGCGCTCGGCGCGCTCGTTCATCGAGACGCGTCGCGGAACCATCGGCTCGACCGCGCGCACCCGTCTCTCACAGGCCGAGTCCGCTCTGAACGAGGCGATCGGCCTGCAGGCGACCGATGAGAAGGATGCGCTCGCCGCCGCGAGCCGCTCTCTCGAGCTCGCCCGCCAGGCGTCGTACTACGCGCGCAGCGATGCGGACAGCTACTCCAGGCAGGCGTCCTCGGACGACTGGGGCAGCGGCCCGTTCGGCGGCGGATCCAGCGGTGGCTCCGGGATCACCGGCGACATCATCGGCGGCATCATCGGCGGATTGATCGCCGGCGGTGGATCGTCCCGAGGCTCTTCCGGCGGCGGCTGGCGCTCCAGCGGCGGCGGCGGATTCCGCAGTTCCGGCTTCGGTGGCGGCCGTTCAGGCGGCGGCCGCAGCGGCCGCTCCGGAGGTGGTCGTTTCTGACCTGTTCCGACACCATCCACACCGACACGACCATGCGACATGCACTGTCCCTCTGAAAGGAACAACCTATGACCAAGCAGTCCATCTTCGGGCGCATCTCGACTCTCGTCCGCGCGAACATCAACTCGCTCCTCGACTCCGCCGAGGACCCGCAGAAGATGATCGACCAGCTCGTGCGCGATTACACCAACAACATCGCCGAGGCCGAGTCGGCGATCGCCGAGACGATCGGCAACCTGCGTCTTCTCGAGCGCGACCACCAGGAGGACGTGCAGTCCGCAAAGGACTGGGGCAACAAGGCGATCGCCGCCAGCCGCAAGGCTGATGAGCTGCGTGGCTCCGGCCACACGGCCGACGCCGACAAGTTCGACAACCTCGCCAAGATCGCCCTGCAGCGCCAGATCAGCGCTGAGAGCGAGGCCCGGTCCGCCGAACCGCAGATCGCCACCCAGACCGAGATCGTCGACAAGCTGAAGTCCGGCCTCAACGGCATGAAGGACAAGCTCGGTGAGCTGAAGACCAAGCGCAGCGAACTGCTCGCCCGCGCCAAGGTCGCCGAGGCGCAGACCAAGGTGCAGGATGCCATCGGCTCGATCAACGTGCTCGACCCGACCAGCGAGCTGGGCCGCTTCGAGGACAAGATCCGCCGACAGGAGGCGCTTGCCCAGGGCAAGGCCGAGATCGCCGCTTCGTCGCTCGACGCTCAGTTCGAGAGCCTCGAGGACCTCGGTGAGCTCACCGAGGTCGAAGCACGGCTCGCCGCGCTGAAGGCCGGCGGCAAGCCGCAGGCGGCCCTCGAATCCGAGTGATCCCGAGGGGTGGGCGCTGTACCGCACCCACCCCTCCTCTCTCCACACGGAGAACCACATGACCCGATTTCTGATAGCCCCGCAATGGCAGGGCTCCCCCTCAGCCCGCGCGATGCTGCTCGTCGACGGCGCCGCCGCCATCTCCGGCGACCTGCCCCGCCGCGACACCACCATCCTGGATGTGCCACTGGAGGCCGGCGAGGCACTCGGCACTGGAGTGCACCGCCTCAGTTCTCTGCTGCGCGTGCGCGAACTGCTGCGCGAGGGCATGGCCGCTGCCGATGACACCGCGGTCGTGATCGGCGGCGACTGCAGCGTGAGCGCTTTCGCCCTGTCGGCGCTCGACACCTCTGACCTCGCAGTGCTGTGGTGCGACGCCCACGGCGATCTGCACCACCCAGGGTCTTCGCCGTCAGGCGCGTTCTCCGGCATGGCTCTGCGCGCGATCCTCGGCGAGGGCGAGCCGCAGCTCGCGCTGTCACCCGGCGTCGCGCGTGAGCGGGTGATCGTGCTCGCTGCGCGCAACATCGATCCCGCCGAAGAGGACGAACTCGCGCGGCTGACCACTTTCACCTCCGCCGACATCGAGAATGCGGATGCGATCGCGGCAGCCGTCTCGGCGACCGGCGCCGCACGCGTCTGGGTGCACATCGATGTCGATGTGCTCGATCCCGCCGAGTTCACCGGCGTCTCGGATGCCGCACCGTTCGGAGTCACCACCGCCGCGCTAGTCGCGGTGATCAAGAGGGTGCGCGAGCGCGTGCCGCTGGCCGGGGCGACGATCGCCGGTTTCGCGCCGCGCGATCCAGAAGATGCGGTGCACGACATGGGCGCGATCCTGCGCCTGATCGGCGCCGTGGCATGAGCAGCGCAGGCGCATGAGCGAAGACTGGCGGCCCGAGGCCGAGCGCATCCTGCAGCGCGGACGACGGTTCGACCGACGCATACCGGCGGTCCTGCTGCGATCGCCGATCAGCCGTCTCGGCTACTGGTGGGGCACCTCCGTCGGCTGGCTGTGGGGGTCGCTGTGGAGCACAGGACCTGTGGAACGTCACCACGGACTGTGGGTCTTCCGCGGACTGCCCAAGTGGGCTTTCATGCGCGGCGGCGTCTGCGTCGGCGGATGCTTCCTGACCGGGGACGCTGCGCCGTCAGAGGCGGTGCTGCGGCACGAGGCCGTGCACAAGCAGCAGTGGCTGCGATACGGCTTCCTGATGCCCGTGCTTTACCTGTTCGCAGGGCGCAACCCGCTGCGCAATCGCTTCGAGATCGAAGCGGGACTGGAGGACGGCGGCTACGTGCGCCGCCAGCGGTCTCAGCGGACGGGCAGCCCGTAGCGCTCTGGCGCGTGGATCGCCGCGAGGTCCATTCCGTGGCGCTCGGTGAGATGCTCGACGATATCTGCCGTGCTGAGGAAGTCTCCCAGCAGCGTGACCTCTGTGCGCATGGTCGCCTCGGACTCGTCGCACAGCATCTCGTCCGCCCAGGCCACCGCAGCGCGAGTCAGTGCCTCACCCGTCGCGCAGCGACGGCCGCTGCCCATGGCGCCGGCACGCCGCGATCGCGGCAGCCACGTGACGGTCATCCTCGGCGGCGCGGTGACGACGCTGACGTCCTCGGACTCCGGCACTTCGATGAACACGCGGCCGACCGCACACAGCGGAAGCGTCGCCAGTACGACCTCGAGCTCGGCGAGCGAGTTCTCATCGGCGGTGAGCAGGTGCTGCACCTGCGGACGACGGGATGCGCGGCGTGCGGCTCTGGTGCCGGCGACAGTCGTAGCGGTGCTCATGATGAGTCGAGTCTACACCTTACAAAGGCTTGCCTTACCTTCCTTGGAAGGTCACTCGACCAGTGCAGCGCGCAGCGCGTCGAGCTCTCTACCCGAAAGACCCGCATCTCGAAGGTACTCAGCGGCCGATCCGTACCGCTCATCGATCTCGGTCAGCAGTTCGGCCATCACCGGCGCCGGCGACTCGGTCGCGAGCTGGATCGCGTGCCGCGCATCCGGCAGATGTGCCCGGAAGTACTCGATCACGGCACGGTTGCGTGCTGCCGGCAGCTGCGACGCGGTGAGTGCGTAGTCTGCGACGACAGCATCCCGATCCGCGCCGACGGCGCTCAGCGCCAGGGCCACAGTGACTCCGGTGCGATCCTTGCCCACCGTGCAGTGCACGAGCGTGGACTCTCCGGCAGCGATCACCCGCACGGCCTCCGCGAGCCGATCGGACGCGTCGTAGACGAGGTGGCGGTACATCCCGGCGAGGTCCATGTCCTCGTCGAAGAACGACGCGGCCGAGCCGAGGAACAGCGGGATCCGAACCGTCGACACATCGGTCAGTGCGGACGGCTCGGCTGTGACCTCACTGTCATCTCGCAGGTCGACGACGCGGTCCACCCTCTCGCGCAGCAGCATCTCTCCCTCCGGCGTCAGGCGAGCGAGCTGTCCGGAGCGCAGCAGCCGCCCGCCGCGCACACGGTCCGCTCCCACGGGAATGCCGCCGACGTCTCGCAGGTTGGCGACACCGGGGATGCTGATGACCGTCATCGATGGAACCGGGATCGACGCGAGTGAATCATGCATCCAGCCTAAGCGAGAGCAGCACCCAGAGAGACGGCCAGCGAAATGCAAACAGCCAATCACTTCTCAGCTATACATGCTGTTCTGCTAAATGTTACGCCGATTGCTCTGGCATTCTGATCCCGCATTTCCCGCCGGCCCCCGTCCGATAGGAGAATATCGCCGTGGTACACGACACCGATGAGTTCCGCTACCTCCCTGCCCAGGCGGGGACGCTCGGCACGGCCGTTCCCGCAGCAAAGCGCGTGACGCACACGCTGCCCGACGGCCGCGAGTTGAGCGCACTGCGGTTCGGCGACTCCGGCCCTCAGGTGACACTCCTGCACGGTGCCGGCCTCAACGCCCACACCTGGGACACAGTGTCGCTGCTTCTCGGGCATCCGACACTGGCGATCGACCTCGCCGGCCACGGCGATTCCACGTGGCGCGAGGATCTCGTATACTCCCCCAGCGCCCTCGCAGCCGACATCGCCCACGCCATGCGGGAGTGGACCTCGCAGCCGCAGGTGCTCATCGGCCATTCGCTGGGAGGACTCACCGCCGCGGTGATCGCTGCCCAGCATCCCGAACTCGTCAGCGAACTCGTGATCGTCGACGTGGCGCCAGGGCTCGACACGGACGCCGCCCCCGCCGTGCTGCGCGACTTCTACCAGGTCACTGACTTCGACTCCCGCGAGGCCGCCGTCCAGCGCGCCGAGGCCTTCGGCTTCGGCGGGACCCGAGAGGACACCGAGCGCGGGGTCTTCTTCAACACCAGGGTCCGCGCCGACGGCAGGGTGGAGTGGAAGCACCACTTCGCACAGATCATCGGACACGCCTTCGACGCGCTGAACACCGCCAATCGGGCATCCGACACCGACCCGTGGGCCGACCTCGCTGCCGTCACCGCGCCCGTCACCCTCGTGCGCGGCACCCACGGCTTCCTGCAGGACGCCGACGTCGCAGAGTTCTCCCGCAGGCTGCCTGCGGCATCCGTCGTCACCGTCGACGCCGGCCACAACGTTCAGGAGACAGCGCCGGGCACCATAGCCACCCTCGCCTCCGACGCCCTGAATCGAGCGCACCGCTGACCCGAGCGGCGCGACACAGCATCCCGAGAGGACTGACCTTGCATTCCTTCACCACCGCACGTCGATCGGCCCGCCTGGCCGCGATCGCCCTGCTCGCGGCCGGCGCCCTCGTGCTGACCGCCTGCGCCGGAAGCTCGCCCGAGCCGACGCCCACCGCGACCGGCAAGTCCGACCCCGATGCCACCCTCACTGTCGGCCTGGTGCTCGAGCCGACCAACCTCGACATCCGGCACACCAGCGGAGCCGCGCTCGAGCAGATCCTCGTCGACAACATCTACGAAGGCCTGGTGACCCGCACCCAGGACAACGAGATCACCGACCGTCTCGCCAGCGCGCACGAGATCTCGCCCGATGGGCTCACGTACACCTTCACGCTGAACGAGGGCATCACCTTCCACGACGGCGCCGCACTCACCTCCGCCGATGTGGTCGCCTCCTACCAGACGGTCAAGTCGGATGCCACTGTGCAGGGCAACGCGGAGTTCGCCGGAGTGACCGCGATCACCGCGCCCGACCCGACGACCGTCGTGATCACCCTCGCGCAGCCCGAGCAGAACTTCCTGTTCACGCTCACAGGCCCTGCCGGGCTGGTGTTCAAGAAGGGCGACACGACTGATCTGAAGACCGCAGAGAACGGCACCGGCCCATTCGTGCTGAAGCGCTGGGCCAAGGGCAGCGCCATCACCTTCGACCGGTTCGGCGAGTACTGGGGTGACGCGGCCACCGTCGGTGAAGTCGTCTTCCAGTACATTCCCGATTTCACCGCTGGGGTGAACGCCGCGCTCGATGGATCGGTCGATGTGCTGACGGCCGTCGACCCGAACCTCGTATCGCAGCTGGAGGACAGCGGCGAGTTCCGCATCACCACCGGTCGCACCACCGACAAGGCGACCCTGGCATTCAACAACGCGAAGGCTCCGCTGAACGATGTGAAGGTGCGCGAGGCGCTGCGCCTTGCCATCGATCATGAAGCGCTGGTCGAAGCCGTCGGCGCCGGCCAGACCCAGTTCGGGCCCATCCCCGAGCTCGACCCTGGATACGAGGACCTCTCCGACCTGGTGCCGTACGACCCGGCCAAGGCGAAGGCCCTGTTGAAGGAAGCGGGCCACGAGAAGCTCGACCTCACGCTGACGATTCCGTCTTTCTACGGCACGACCGTGGCTCAGGTGCTGATCTCGGACTTCGCCAAGGTGGGCGTCTCTCTGGAGGTCAATCGCGTGGAGTTCGCCACCTGGCTCGAGGACGTGTACACGAACCACGACTACGAGCTGAGCTTCGTGCTGCACGTCGAGCCGCGTGACTTCGGTAACTGGGCGAACCCGGACTACTACTTCAACTACGACAACGCCGAGGTGCAGAAGCTGTACGCGCAGTCGCAGGCCGAGATCGACCCCGACAAGTCGGCCGACCTGTTGGCCAAGGCCGCCCGAATCGTGTCTGAGGATCACGCGGCGGACTGGCTGTACACCGGCGAGACGCTGAC
Organism: Microbacterium sp. H1-D42; assembly: GCF_022637555.1. NCBI lineage: Bacteria > Bacillati > Actinomycetota > Actinomycetes > Micrococcales > Microbacteriaceae > Microbacterium > Microbacterium sp. H1-D42. Next base: position 2,240,148 of record NZ_CP093342.1, read on the forward strand.
CGCGCTGATCCCAGGCGTCTCCGGCTTCCCCGAGGACTCGATCAACTCCCGCATCAACCTCGCGGGCGTCACCAAGACCGCAGACTGACCGGTGCTCCGCTACGCGCTCACACGAGGAGCCCTGTTGATCGCAGGGCTCCTCGTGTCGAGCGTGGTCATCTTCCTGACACTGCGCGTGCTGCCGGGAGATGTGGCACAGCTGATCGCCGGCACGCAGGCGAGCCCCGAGACCGTCGAGGCGCTGCGTGAGTCGCTGGGGCTGAACCAGCCCCTGATCGTGCAGTACCTGGGGTGGATCGGCGGTGTGTTCCGCGGCGACCTCGGCACCTCTCAGCTCAGCGGTACCTCCGTCAGCGCCGAACTGTTGGAGAAGTCCAGAGTCACTGTGCCGCTGGGGCTGATTGCGATGACCATCGCGCTGCTGATCGCCGTGCCGTTCGGGATCATCTCCGCCCTGCTGCGCGGCCGCGCAGGAGGCACGGCGATGAGCGTCGGCGCACAGGCGATAGCTGCAGTGCCGGTGATCTGGGCGGGCATGATCCTGGTGGTCGTGTTCGCGCACTGGCTGGGGTGGCTGCCGGCGCAGGGATTTCCCCGCAGCGGTTGGGCGATTCCGGCGAAGGCGTTCGAATCGCTGCTGCTTCCGGCCCTGACGATCGGCCTGGTCGAGGGGGCGATGCTCATGCGTTTCGTGCGCAGCGCCACCCTGCAGGCCGCTGGCGAGGACTTCGTCCGCACCGCGGCCGCCAAGGGCCTGACCCGGCGACAGGCCCTTGTGCAACACGGCATCCCGGCGGTAGGCCTGTCGATCGTCACCGTGCTCGGTCTGCAGGTGGCGGGCATCATCGTCGGCTCGGTCGTGATCGAGCAGCTGTTCACCCTGCCCGGAATCGGGCGGATGCTGGTGGCCGACGTCGGCACGCGCGATCTCATCAAGGTGCAGAGCGAACTGCTCGTGCTCACCGGTTTCGTGCTCGTGATCGGCTTTGTCGTCGACCTGGTGCACCACGCCATCGACCCGCGTCAGAGGGAGGCCGCATGATGCCCCGCTGGCTGCGCGCGCTGCTGTCGTCCGCGACAGGATGGTTCGGCGTCTCGGTCGTGCTGCTGATCGCCGTCACAGCGCTGGTCTCGCTGTTCTGGACTCCGTTCGATCCGATGCTCTCCAATGTGCGCGATCGCTGGGAGCCGCCAGGCTGGCCGCATCTGCTCGGTACCGACGGCACGGGACGCGACATCCTCAGCCTGCTCATGGCCGGCGCCCGCACCACGGTGTTCGTCGCGGTCGGGGCTGGCGTCATCGCCACGATCGTCGGTGTGCTGCTGGCCGCCCTCGCTGCGCTGACAGCGCGGTGGATGCGCGAGACGGTCGCCGTGCTCGTCGACATCCTGATCGCCTTCCCCGTGCTGATTATCGCCATGATGATCTCCGCCGTCTGGGGCGGATCGCTGTGGGTGGTGGTGTTCTCGGTCGGCATCGGGTTCGGTGTCAGCATCGCCCGCGTCACGCGCCCCGAGCTGCGCCGCGTGCAGAAGAGCGACTTCGTGCTGGCGGCCAAGGCGAGCGGCCTGACGACAGCGCAGAACCTGCTGCGGCATCTGCTGCCCAACGTCGCCCCGGTGTTCATCGTGCAGCTCTCCTGGTCGATGGCAGTCGCCGTTCTCGCCGAGGCGGGCCTGTCGTATCTGGGCTTCGGTGCGTCACTGGCCGAGGCATCCTGGGGCACGCTGCTCGCCGACCTGCAGCGCTACATCGGCGTGCATCCGCTCACAGTGGTGTGGCCGGGCCTGGCGATCACGATCACCGTGCTCGGACTCAACCTGCTCGGCGACGCGCTGCGCGAAGCCACGGACCCGACGCTGTCACGCCGCGCAGCGCAGGTGCAAGCCGGGCTCGCCGGTGAAGGGTCGGTGGTGGCGTGACTCTGCAGGTGAACGACCTGGTCGTCGAGATCGGCGGGCGACGCGTGCTGGACGGCATCTCGTTCGAGGTCGCCGACGGCCAGCGCCTCGGACTGATCGGCGAGTCCGGTTCGGGCAAGTCCCTGACGGCGCTCGCGGTGCTGGGGCTGCTGCCGGAGGGCGCGAGCGCGCACGGCAGCATCCGATGGAACGGCACCGAACTGCTGGGGATGCCCGACCGCAGACTCGCCGAGCTGCGCGGCGACGAGATCGGCATGGTCTTCCAAGAGCCGCGCACCGCGCTGAACCCGATCCGCACTGTCGGACGCCAGATCGCCGAGGCGGTGCGCATCCACGAGCGCATCGGACGCCGCGAAGCCCGTGAACGGGCGATCGCCGAGGCCGCGCGGGTGCACCTGCCGGAACCGGAGTCGATCATCGATCGCTACCCCCATCAGCTGTCAGGGGGGCAGCGCCAGCGCGTCGCGATCGCCATGGCGCTCGCATGCCGCCCGAAACTGCTCATCGCCGACGAGCCGACCACCGCGCTGGATGTGACGATCCAGGCGGAGGTCCTGCAATTGATGCTCTCGCTGGTCTCCGAGCAGGGCATGTCGCTGGTGTTCATCACGCACGACCTCGCCGTGCTCTCACAAGTCGCCACCCACGGCGTCGTGCTCGACGAGGGCCATGTGGTGGAGACGGCACCGATCGAGACGCTGCTGACCACGCCGTCGTCACCCGTGACGCAGGCATTGCTGCGTGATGCCACGGCCACCCTGTGGCGGCCGGAAGGCGGTGCATCATGAGTCTGATCCGTGCCGAAGGGCTCAGTCGCAGCTTTCCGATCCCGAAGCGGCACCTGTTCGAAACCGGCCGCTCCAACGTGGCCCTGCATCCCACCGATCTCGAGATCGCCGATGGCGAGTCGCTCGGGCTGATCGGCGAGTCCGGATCAGGCAAGTCGACGCTGGTCAGGCTGCTGCTCGGTCTCGATCAGCCCACTGCAGGCCGGGTCGTCGTGGATGGACGCGAAGTGGATGCTGACGCGCGCGCCCGCTCGCTGCACTGGCTGCGGAGGCAGACCGGGCTGGTGTTCCAGGACCCGTACGCGTCGCTCGATCCGCGCATGAGCGCAGGGCAGATCATCGCTGAGCCGCTGTGGGCGCTGGACGTTCCAGGCGACCACCGTGCCCGCGTGCGCGAAGTGCTCGTGCAGGTGGGCTTGGAGGCCGATATGGCCGAGCGCCATCCCCACGAGTTCTCCGGCGGACAGCGACAGCGCATCGCCATCGCCCGCGCGATCGCCCACCGGCCGCGCATCCTCGTCGGCGACGAGCCGATGTCGGCGCTGGATGTGACCGTGCGGGCGCAGGTGCTGACGCTGTTCGAGAAGCTGCGCGCCGAAGAGGGCCTGACGCTCATCCTCGTGTCGCACGACATCGGGCTCGTGCAGAACCTCAGCGACACGGTCGCGGTGATGAAGGACGGCCGGATCGTCGAGCACGGCACGACGCATGCCGTGCTGCAGCGCCCCCAGCAGGACTACACCAAGGCGCTGCTCGCGGCGATCCCGGTCATCGATCGCGGCACGCGGCAGGAGTGAACCCACCGTCCGCGTCGCGGAGAGGCTCTCAGGACAGGTGCTCGGGGCGCGCTCCCAGCCCGATGAACCGTCCGGTGACGTGAATCAGCCAAGGAAACCGTCGGATCGTGCGCAGCAGAGGCGGCATGGGCGCATCGGGCCCGGTCTCGCGCAGCAGCGGCCCCTGTGCGCGACGCTGGATCACCTGGGTCAGCACGACCGGCCAGGCACGTCGGCGCTGCACCCTGCGCAGGTCGCGGACACCTGGGTCGCGCCGGGCGAGCACCGGCGCGAGGATGCGCGCGGTGGCCACGGCGTCTTGCACGGCGAGATTGATCCCCACTCCCCCTGCGGGCGACATCGGATGCGCCGAATCGCCGATGCACAGCATCCCGGCGGTGTGCCAGCGGACAAGCCGCTCGAGCCGCACGCGCAGCAGGTGGATGTCGGCGGTCCGCAGCCCCTCGCGGTCCATCGACTCGGCGAGGTGCGGTGAAATCCGACGCAGGCGCCGGCGCAGATGCGCGAGGTCGGACGTCGATCCCGACCAGGAACCGGCGGGGATGACATGGGCGATCTGGAAGAACCCCTCCCGCTCGATGGTGATGATCATGCCCGCACCGGCCTGGATGAACGGGAACCTCTGCCCCGCCGTCCTCGGCAGGCGAAACCAGAGCACATCCATCGCAGCAGCCATGCCCTTGAGCTGCATCCCCGCGAGTGAACGCACCACGGAATCGCGCCCGGATGCGTCGATGACGAGCCGTCCGGTGACAGTGACCCCGCCGTCGGGCCCTGTGCCGACCACTCCGACGATGCGACCCCCTTCGCGCAGGACGCTCTCGACGCGCGTCGAACGCAGCAGCCGGAAGCCGGGGTACCTGGCCGCCGCATCAGCCAGGATGTCGAGGAAGTCCCATTGCGGCATGAAGCACATCACCTTTCGGCGAGTGGGCAGCCGTGAGAAGTCGGCGAGCGGCACCTCGACACCGTGCCAGCTCAGCCCGATCCGCGCCATGTCCGAGTGCGGGCGAGCCAGCAGCTCATCCAGCAGGCCCAGCTCACCGAGCAGCTCCTGAGTCGCCGGATGGATGGTATCGCCGCGGAAGTCCCGCAGGAAGTCGGTGTGCTTCTCGATGACGGTCACGTCGCGCCCTTGTCGTGCCAGCAGCAGGCCGAGCATCAGCCCTGCCGGCCCACCGCCGACGACGACCGCCTCGGTCCGGATGAGCGTGTTCATGGCACCAGGATGCCCGGCGCGATGCGATCATGCGATGGTGGTCAATAGCCGAAGGGGCCGACCCGCGAGTGCCGGCCTTGCACGCCAGAGCCTGATCGACGCCGCCCGCCGCCATCTGGAGGCTGGCGACCTCGCAGAGGTGTCGTCCCGCGCGCTGGCAGACGAAGCGGGTGTGAGCCACACGCTGGTCAATTATCACTTCGGTTCGCGTGATGGCCTTGTGGCGGCCGTGATCGGCGCGTGGGTCGCACCGCACGACGTGGTCGCGCTGGCAAGGGACGAGAGCGGCCGGATCGACCTCAGACGCCTCGCCCAGGGAATCCTTGCCGCGTGGGAGGACCCGCGGATCGGCCCGAGACTGCGCGAGGCCGCCGGCAGTTACGCCGCCGGCGACCGCGCCTCCGATACGGTCGGCGCCTATATCGACAGCGCCGTGATCAAGCCGCTGATCGAAGAATTCGGGCTGGCCCGGGGCCGGCGTCTGCTCACCGTCATCGTCGGGTTCCTGTTCGGGCGCTATGTGCTCCGCATCGCGCCACTGGCAGCGCTGAACCGTGATGAGGCGGCAGCGCATCTGATGTCACTGCTGCGCTGATCCCGCTCTGGCAGGGCGTTCGCCGCCCTGCCGGAGTGCCTTCTGCATGAGGTGAACGCCCAGCGGCATGCCGAACTTCTCGCCCACGTCCGTCAGGTGCCCCGCATCGGTGAATCCCGCCTTGTGGTGCAGCGCGATCGAAGCCTCGGCTCCGCGGTCGGCGATCACGGCGATCACCTGACGCAGACCCGCGCGTCGGCACGCGTCGAGGAACTCGGCGAGCAGTGCCCACCCGATGCCCCGGCCTGCGGCTGTCGGCGAGAGGTAGATCGAGTTCTCGATGGTGAACCGGTACGCCGCCTTGGGTGACCACGGCTGGCCGAGGGCGTACCCCAGCACCTCGCCATCAGCGGATGCCGCGACGAGGAACGGGATGCCGGCGGATTCGATACGCGTCCGCTTCTCGGCCCACGTCTCGCCGGTGGACTCCACCTCGTCGTAGGTTGCGGTCGAGGTGCGCACGTAGTGGTTGTAGATCTCCCGGATGGCAGGCATGTCAGCATCCGACACCGGCCGGATCGTCAGCGCGCTCACGCTTCACCGCCCACGCGCCAGTCGATTGGCTCGGCGCCCGCCTGCTCCAGCACGGCGTTCGCCCGCGAGAACGGACGAGAGCCGAAGAAGCCGCGACTGGCCGACAGCGGCGATGGATGCGCAGACTCGATCACAGGGGTAGCACCGAGCATCGGCCGCAGGCCCGCGGCATCCCTCCCCCACAGAACCGCCACCAGCGGCCGCTGCCGATCGACGAGGGTGCGGATCGCGAGCTCGGTGACCTGCTCCCAGCCCCAACCGCGGTGGGATGCCGCGGCCCCCGGCCGCACGGTGAGCACCCTGTTCAGCAGCAGCACGCCCTGATCGCTCCACGCCGTCAGATCGCCGTGCGGGGCGGGCGGGATGCCGAGGTCACTCGCGCGCTCCTTGTAGATGTTGCCGAGGCTGCGGGGCAGCGGGCGCACGTCGCGGTCCACGGCGAACGAGAGGCCGATCGGATGCCCTGGTGTAGGGTACGGGTCCTGGCCGGTGATCAGCACTCGCACGTCGGCGAGGGGCCGCTGGAACGCTCGCAGCACATTGGCGCCGGTTGGCAGGTAGCCGTGGCCGGCGGCCTGCTCGGCGCGCAGCCGCTCGCCCAGCTCGGAGATCAGAGGCTGCACCGGCGCCAGGGCCTGCGCCCAACCGCGATCGATGAGGCCTTCGTCAGCCAGTTCGGCGAGGCTGTGCGGCATCAGTCGACGTCAGTGCGCACGTGCAGCGGACCACGCGCCAGCAGGTGCTGCGCGGACTGGGCGACCGGGCGCATCGTGATCAGGTCGAGGTTGACGCGGCGGGGCGCGTTCAGCGCGTAGGCGATGACATCGGCGACATCCTCGGCCAGCAACGGCTCCTCGACTCCGGCGTACACGGCCTCGGCCGCGACGCTGTCTCCGCCCAGCCGGTTCAGGGTGAACTCCTCGGTGTGCACCATGCCAGGGGCCACCTCCACCACCCGGATCGGCTCGCCGTTGAGCTCCTGCCGCAGCACCTTCACGAGCATCGTCTCGGCGGCCTTCGCAGCGTTGTAGCCGGCTCCGCCGGGATAGGGAGTCTGCGCCGCGGTCGAAGTGACGAACACGGTGTCGGCATGTCCGTCTGCTGCCGCGGCCTTGCGCAGCAGCGGCAGGATGCCGGCGACCAGCCGCTGCGTGGACAGCACGTTCGCGTCGAACATCCACTGCCAGTCCGAGACCGAGCCGCCCTCGACGCTGTCGGTCCCACGGGCGCCGCCCGCGACCTGCACGAGCGCGTGCACGGGGCCGGTGCGCTCCAATTCGCGCACGAGCGCGTCGACAGCATCCGAGTCCGTCAGGTCGCACGCGATCGCCGAGGCGCCGGTCTCGGCGGCGAGCGCGGCCAGCCGCTGCTCGCGTCGTGCGACGCCGACGACATCCCAGCCCTGTGCGCGCAGCGCGCGCACAGTCGCCTCCCCGATTCCGGTACTCGCTCCGGTCACCACGGCACGTCTGTTCACCATGCATCCACCGTACGGCTTTTCGCGGCGAATGCCGGTCGCGGAAGTGTTACGTAACATTTCCCGTCGCTTGTTGACGGATGCGCCGATCCGTACTCTCGGTGCAAGGCATCCCGCCGCATGACGCATACCCGCACACCCTGACTCCCGGGAGAACTCCATGTCCGCAGCTGAGAACTGGCGCTTCGAGACCAAGCAGATCCACTCGGGCGCAGCGCCCGACCCGGTCACCAAGTCGCGTGCCACGCCGATCTACCAGACCACCTCCTACGTGTTCGACAACGCCGACCACGCAGCGAATCTGTTCGCGCTGGCCGAGTTCGGCAACATCTACACCCGCATCCAGAACCCGACGCAGGACGTGCTCGAGCAGCGCCTCGCAGCCCTCGAGGGGGGCACCGGCGCCCTCGTGCTCTCCAGCGGCCAGGCCGCATCGACGTTCGCGATCCTCAACATCGCTGAGGCGGGCGACCACTTCGTCGCGTCCAGCTCGATCTACGGCGGCACCTACAACCTCTTCAAGTACACGCTCGCGAAGCTCGGAGTCGAGGTCACGTTCGTCGAGAACCAGGACGACGCCGACGAGTGGCGTGCGGCCATCCGCCCGACCACGAAGCTGCTCTTCGCCGAGACCATCGGCAACCCGAAGATCAACGTGCTCGACATCCGCACGATCGCCGACATCGCGCACGAGAACAACGTGCCGCTGATCGTCGACAACACGATCGCCACGCCGTACCTGATCCGCCCGTTCGAGCACGGTGCCGACATCGTCATCCACTCTGTGACCAAGTTCCTCGGCGGTCATGGCACCACGATCGGCGGCGCGATCGTCGACGGCGGCACCTTCAAGTGGTCCGAGCACGTCGACAAGTTCCCCGGACTGACGGAGCCTGACCCGTCCTACCACGGCGCCAGCTACACCACGGCGGTCGGCGACGGCCTGGCCTACATCATCAAGGCCCGCGTGCAACTGCTGCGCGACCTCGGCTCGGCGATCGCGCCGCAGAGCGCCTGGAACCTCATCCAGGGCGTCGAGACGCTGTCGCTGCGCATCGAGCGCCACGTGCAGAACGCTCAGGAGATCGCCGAGTGGCTTGAGAACCACGACGACGTCGCCTCAGTGAACTACTCGGGTCTGCCCTCGTCGCCGTGGTACGCCAAGGCCAACCAGTACGCCCCCAAGGGTGTCGGCGCGGTTCTCTCGTTCGAACTGAAGGGCGGCGTCGGCGCCGGTCGCGAGTTCGTCAACAGCCTGTCGCTGTTCAGCCACCTCGCCAACATCGGCGATGTACGCTCGCTGGTCATCCACCCGGCATCCACCACCCACTCGCAGCTCTCGCCCGAGCAGCAGCTCACCGCCGGCGTCACGCCGGGCCTGGTGCGCCTCTCGGTCGGTCTCGAGAACGTCGCCGACCTCAAGGCCGACCTCGACCAGGCCCTCGCAGCCGCGCGTCAGGTCACCGAGGCCGCCCGCGCCTGACCCTCACCGGTCAGCAGAGACGACGCCCCTGGACTGTAAAGTCCAGGGGCATCGTGCGTGCCAACACTCATCTCATGGCGCACAGGCGACAGGTGCATCGAAGGAAAGCGCACCGCTCCCACCCAGAAGCGTCACCTTCTGCGCCTTGGTGCGGACCAGATCGGTGATCGTCGCAACCGGCATGCACTCGGCCGACGAGAGGTAGAGCGGACCGGGTGCCGTCTTCTGCAGGGATGCCGCGGCGAGCGCATCCGGGAATGCTCCGCCGAAAGCGATGTAGGCATGCGGGGCCGTTCCTGGCGCTGCCAGGCGCGATACAGCGATGGACGTCGCGTATCGGTCGATTCCGGAGACTCGGTCGACGGCGATGCCCTTGCCGAACGAAGAAGCGACTCCCGTTGACACAGCGCCGGCGCCACCGAGGACAGTGACGCGTTTCGTGCCGAGCCGCTTGAGCGCCGCGAGTGTAGCGGCATCGGCCTTGCGCGATTTGCCGTCCACGAGCAGGACCGGCGCCGAAAGCGTCTGTGCCGCGGGAACAGCTGAAAGCGCATCTGGAAAGTCCCGTCCGGTCGCGATGAGCACCCGCTGGCCGGCGCCGCCACCATATGCCGACGCGATGACGGCCCGCGACGTCGCATAGCGGTCCGCTCCGCCGATGCGAGTCACCGACGGGCCCAGCGCTCGCAGTTGCGAAAGCACGCCGTTCGAGACGACACCCGTGCCGCCGACGACGACGACCTTGGCCGGACGCAGCCGGAGCAGCTCGGCCTTCGTCGCTGCGGGCAGCGCCGTCGCGCCGGTGAGCAGCAGCGAAGAGCCGGTCTTCGCGACCACGGGTCCCGCCGACAGCGCATCGGCGAAAGAGGTTCCCGAGGCGATGTAGACCGTTCGTGGACCGGTTTTCGGGAACGCCGCGCGTGAGATCGCGGCCGCCGTCGCGTATCGGTCGGCGCCGGCAGCTCTGGTCACGGTGGCGTCGACAATCGCTCGATAGCAGAAGTACTGGCTCATCGGGATCCCACCGGCCACCGTGGCGGTCTCGACGAGACAGACCCTGCGCCCCGCGACCGATGGCGGAACGAGCAGTGCCCCACCAGGCGCAGCGGTGGCGAGCACGCCATGCGTCAGATCCACGCTCTCCGTCCACAGCGGCGGCTGCCCCAGAACGAGCCGGTCGACGACCTTCGCATCTGCGGGCGCCCACGACGCGGGTGTCAGCGACACCTTACTGCCGACTGCCAGGGTGTCCCCCGTCGGTGCCACCAGATCCTGGGTTACGTACGCGGCGGTGACAGTCGCTGTCACGCACGACTGCGGAACGCTCAAGCCGCTGTCGTCTCGGAAGGTGGCGCACACGGTGTATCTGCCGGGTGGCGCAGGGTCGATGACGGCTGTCATCCCCCGCAGGCCAACGACGCCCGGGTGCTGGGCGACAAGCGCGTCGGACGGCTCGGCCGTTGCCGGCATCCCGTAGAAGCCCGGCACTGGCCGTGCGCTGCCGGGAACCTCAGCGGGCCCCTGCCAGTCGACCTCGATCTCAGCGCTGACCCCGGTGCGATCCCAGCTGTCCGCTGCCCATCCATCGATGTACAGTCCGGACCTGCCTGAGTGGGCTCCGACGGACGTGAGGCCGCCCTTGATACTCCTGATCGGAACCGTGGCCTTGCTGCAGCCGAGGCTGGTCCAGCTGGCGGCGGTCGGCGACGGGTGCCCGGGCGCCGCCTTCGCGCACACCGTGTAAGTGCCCGGCTTCGATACGTCTGCGGTGGTCCAGAATCCGTGATGCACCGTGTTGCCGAACCTCGGATCCTTGTCCCGATGGTCATTCACGCCGTTCGTGAACGACTGCGTCGACAGGAGAGGCTGCTCGAAGGAGGTCGCCACCGGTCGACCGTCGGGTCCAGTGACCGTCACACGCACGAGGTTGTTGTTGGTGTAGATGTCGCGCAGGTCCTTGGACCATCCGTAGATGTCGAGCCGCGGTCCCTCGTCGAACAACACTGCCACCTTCTCGATCCGTCCGCTCATCACGGAGGCGGCGGCCGCCGGGGGCGATGTCGCGACCGCTGCGGGGATCAGCAACCCGACTAGCGCAAGGACGAGAGCAAATCGGCGCATCCTTGCGCCCCCTTTCAACGGGACAATTCCTGACTTGATCGCAACAGTACATCCACGGCGCTGATCGGCCGCACGCGTAACCTGCAAGCGCACCACTGCCGGGCACGCGAGAATAGAGCCATGGACTGGCAGACGACCTCTGAGGACACGGTGCCGTCGGCGCCGGTGACCGAGGCCGACGTGCGTCTGCTGCGCGCCCGCCCACCCGCCACCGGCGCGTGGCGCGACGGCGACCCGGCCGGAGACCGGCGCTTCACGTTCCTCGGCGACTTCCGCACCGAGAACGGCGCGCACCTGCCGAACACCCGCCTCGCGTGGGAGTCCTGGGGCGAGCTGAACGAGACCCGCGACAACGCGATCCTCATCCTGCATGCGCTCACCGGTGACAGTCACGTGCGGGGGGACGCCGGCGCCGGGCATCCGACCGCCGGCTGGTGGCAGGACATCGTCGGACCTGGTGCGGCGATCGACACCGATCGCTGGTTCGTGATCGCGCCGAACATGCTGGGTGGATGCCAGGGATCGACCGGCCCCGCGAGCATCGCCCCCGATGGACGCGAGTGGGCCTCGCGCTTCCCCTATCTGACGATCCGCGACCAGGTGACCGCGCAGATCGCGCTGGCCGATCACCTCGGCATCGACCGCTGGGCGGCCGTGATCGGCGGCTCGATGGGAGGCATGCACGCTCTGGAGTGGGCGGTCATGCAACCGGAGCGCGTCGAGCGCCTTGCGGTGCTCTCCTCTCCCCCCGTCACCACCGCCGACCAACTGGCGCTGAACTTCGTGCAGCTGGAGACCGTCCGCATGGACCCGCGCTTCGCGGGCGGCGAGTACTACGACGCCGGCCTCGGCGAGGGTCCTCATCGCGGGCTCGCTCTTGCCCGCCGCATGGCGCTGCTGAACTACCGCAGCCCGATCGAGCTGAACCAGCGGTTCCAGCGCTCATGGCAGTCCGGAGTGTCTCCGCTCGGTCGCGGCGGCCGCTTCGCGGTCGAGTCCTACCTCGACTTCCATGGCAACAAGTTCACCCGCCGCTTCGACGCGAACAGCTACCTCACCGTCGTCGAGGCCATGAACTCGCACGACATCGGTCGCGACCGCGGCGGCGTCGAGCAGGCCCTGCACACCGTCACCGCGAAGACGCTCGTGCTCGGCATCGACACCGACAGGCTTTTCCCCGTCGACGGGCAGCAGCGCATCGCGCGCAGCATCCCGAACCTGATCGACGATGAGGCGATCGTGCTGACGAGCGACTTCGGTCACGACGGCTTCCTGATCGAGACCGATCCGGTCGCCGAGAACCTCGAACGACTGTTGGCGTCCTGACGCGGTGCAAGCCTGCGAGACGCCGCGAGATCGGATGCTGATCAGCGGCGCTCGTACACCCAGGGCAATGCGTCCATCGTGAGCCTGTGCCGCGAGCCGGCAGCGCCGCCCGCATCCGGGTAGTCCTCGTCCCCTGCCCACACCGCTCGCATGCCGGTCTCGGTAGGCAGCATCCGCGTCTCGAACGAGGCCACATCAGCGATCTGGGCGAAGGCATCGTCGACGCTGCGGTAATCGAGCAGCCCTTGCAGGGTCACCCAGGTCGGTGGGAACAGGGTGAGCGAGCCGGCGGCGTGCGCCGTGAACGCCGACTGCGGCGTCATCCATTCCGCCGCGTCGATCTCCCCGGCATTGGCGTGCACCACATCGCCCTGCTCCCTGGCAAGGAAGAACCAGGTGCGGAACTTCGCCGGTGCCTCCGGTGGCGGCACCCAGAGTGACAGCGGCACGAGTGAATGCACCCGGATGCAGGCTTCTTCGGACGTCTCGCGCACGGCGGCGCGCAGCGCAGCATCCGACTCCGTCTCGACGCCGACGCGGTCGGCGGGGTCGACTCGGCCACCGGGGAACACCCAGGCGCCGGCGAAGGAGCCGGAAGGCGGACGGCGCAGCATCAGCGTCTCGAGCCCCGCTGCGCCGTCGCGCAGGACGACGGCGGTGCCGGCGACGCGGATGCCCTGTTCTCGGGTGGACTGCGCGGGGTTGCTCACCCCGTCACTCTATGCCGCGATGGTCTCGAGAGCGGGAGCGCTGCGCTCCTCGACGCGGTAGGACGCCAGCGCGATGATCAGTCCCGCCGCGGCCAGAGCAGCGCCGACCCAGGCCGGTGCGGTGAAGCCCCAGCCGAGCGCGATCACAGTCCCGCCGAGGAACGCGCCGAGGCTGTTGCCGACATTCAGCGCCGAGTGGTTCAGGGCTGCCGCGATCGATTGATTGTCGCCCGAGACATCCATCAGCCGCGTCTGGATCGTGGGGCTGAGCACCGACGACACGGCGCCGACCACCAGCACGAGTGCCATGAGACTGATGATCCAGAACGACAGCGCCGCAAGAACGACGAAGACGACCGCCATCGCGCCGAGGCCCCACAGCAGTGTTCGACGCAGGTCGATGTCTGCCAGGTGCCCGCCGACGAGGTTGCCCGCCGTCATGCCGATGCCCATCAGCACGAGCACGATCGGCACGACCCACTCCGGCGACCCCGCGACCCCCGTGACGAGAGGTGCGATGTAGCTGTACACGGCGAAGAATCCGCCGAAGCCGATGGCGCCGACACCGAGCGTGAACCAGACCTGCCTGACGCGGAACACACCGAGCTCTTCGCGCATCGTGCGACCAGGCGAGCCGGGGTGCGGCGGCACGAACAGGGCGATGCAGAGCGTGCCCACCGCGAAGACCAGCGTCACGACCGCGAACGCGGCGCGCCATCCCCACTGCTGACCGAGGAACGTGCCCAATGGCACGCCGATGACATTGGCGAGGGTGAGACCGGTGAGGATGAACGCGACGCCCTTCGCGCGGTTGCCTGGACCCATCACGTCCGCCGCGACCAGCGCGCCGATCCCGAAATAGGCGCCGTGCGGCAGCCCGGCGAGGAACCGCGAAGCCGCCACCAGCTCGAACGTCGGCAGCACCACGGTGAGCGCGTTGAACGCCGTCAGGGCGATGGCGAGCACGATCATCACGCGATGCCGCGGGAAGCGCGCGGCGTACCCGGCGATCGTCGGAGCCCCGATGACCACGCCCAGTGCGTACAGCGAGATCAGCCAGCCGGTGCGGCTGAGGGCATCCTCCGGGCTCGCGGCCCACATGGCGGGCAGCAGGTCGGCGGCGATGTCGGGCAACAGGCCCATGACGACGAACTCGGTCATGCCGATTCCGAAGCTGCCGATGGCGAGAGAGAGGAGCGCCCTCTTCGCCGCACCCCTCGAAGATTTCGAGGGAGTCACCCGACCATGTTACCGGGCGTCGTCCGCGTCGATCGCCGCCTCGAGGCGCTCGAGCTTGGCATCCAGCTCCCCTGCGTAGCCGGGCCGGATATCGGCCTTCAGCACGAGCGACACCCGCGAGCCGAACGGCGCCACGGCCTCCGTCGCCGCCTTCACGACCGCCATCACGGTGTCCCAGTCCGGACCCTCGATCTCGGTGAACATGCTGGTGGTGCGGTGCGGCAGGCCGGATGCGCGCACCACTCGGACGGCTGCGGCGACCGCGTCGTGCACCGAGCCGTCCTCGCGGCCGGTTCCGGATGGGGCGACAGAGAATGCGACGAGCATGATTCCTCCTGGTTTGGGGTGGGTCAGTGGGGACGTGCTGCCGACGCCGGTACCCGGACGACGGCGCGGATCGCGTGCACGAGCAGCACGATCAACAGCAGATTTCGCGCGGTGATCAGCACCACCGGCAGCAGGTGGGCGTGCAGCAGTCCGTCGTAGGTGAGCGGGTACACCGCGAGGGTCAGAGCGCACAGCATCAGCACCATCGCCGCCGCTGCGTGCGCGCGGGCGCGGTCGAACACGATCCACAGGATCACCGGCGCGATCAGCCAGGTCTGGAACTGCGGCGACCCCACCTTGTTCGACACGATCAGCGCTGCGACGAACGCCATCGACAGCGGCGGCAGCAGTCGATGCCACGCGGCCCCGGCCTGCGCACGCCACACCCCGAGCACGAGGATGCCTGCGACCATGGCGACCATGAGCGGCGTCAGCCAGATCGATACGAGATCGGCTCCGGGCGCACGGATCTGAAAGGTGAGGATCTCGATGCTGTAGTCGATGACCGCGGTGCCGCTGGCTGCCATCCACAGGAACGGCGTCGCAGCGACGGCCTCGATCTGCAGGCCGCGACCGCCCTGCGTGGTGAGGAAGCCGAACAGCTCGCGATCAGCTCCGAGCAGGAAGAACACCGCGATCAGTCCTGCACTCACCGACGCCGCGATCAGTGCCACGCGGGGTGAGCGCCGCCCGGCGGCTATCGCTGCGAGCACGATCGCGCCCGGCCAGATCTTCACCCATGCGCCGAGGGTGAGCAGCACAGTGCCGGCGACAGGGCGTCGCGCGAGCCACAGCCCGCCGACGATCGCGAGCGGCACGGTGACGGCATCGATGCGATAGAGCGCGATCGGACCGAGCAGTACCAGCGCGCCGATCCAGAACCAGCCCGCGAGCCGCCGGCGGCGCACCTGCCCTCGGCCCACGAGCACAGCGAAGGCGAGCAGGTCGCCGATGGTGATCAGCACCGCCCAGCCGATCAGATACGCGTTGTCCGCCCCCAGAGCGGGCGTCAGCGGTGCCGCGAGCAGCTGGGTGAGCAGCATCGGCACGAGCGCCAGCTGCGGGTACACCCACGCGGCGGTGATGCCCATCACGCCACCGCCGCTGAGTGCTGCGGCCGACCAGGGCTCGTACACCAGTACAACGTCGCCCATCGGGTGATTAGGCAGCACCCAGCCGAGCCACGTCACCAGCGCGTGCGCGACGATGAAGGCGGCCCACAGGGCGAGCGTCCGCGGTCTCATCCGACGCACTCTGCGTTCACGAGAGGAGTTCTCCGATGGCGCGGGGCAGCGCCTCGGCGACGTCGAGGGCGACGATCGGATGCCCGATGCCGCCGTCCGCGGTTCCGGATGCCAGTGCCGCGGCGTATCCGTGCAGCCACGCTGCGGCGGCTGCGGCCTCCGAGTGCGGGCGGTCCGGGTTCGTCGCCAGCATCGTGCCGAGGATGCCGGCGAGCACGTCCCCTGTTCCCGCGGTGGCGAGCCAGTGCGGGGCGCCCGACACGACGATCGGCGTCACGCGCGGAGCCGCGACCACGCTGCGCGCGCCCTTCAGCAGCACGGTCGCGCCCACGTGCTCTGCGGTCTCCACGACCGCCGCGACCCGCGTCTGCTCCGCCGAGAGGTCTACGACCTCCAGCCCGAGCAGCTGTCGAAGGCGCGCCAGCTCCCCCGCGTGCGGAGTCAGCACCAGTGGAGCAACCGCACCCTCGGCGAGGTCGAGCGCACCGGCATCCACCACCACCGGAGCGGTGCCGCCCAGAATCCGCACCAGCACCGCCTGCTCGTGGCCACTGCGATGCGCAGCATCCGACCCCGAGCCGATCACCCATGCCCCCGCGCGCATGTCGCCGATGTCGGCACCTGCGACGGTCTCGGGGCGCCGAGCGAGCACGGCGCCGACCGCGTCGCCGAGGTAGCGCACATAACCGGCGCCACTGCGCCAGGCGGCCTCGACGCCGAGGACTGCCGCGCCGGGATACTCTGCGGATCCCGTGCGCAGCGCGACCACGCCTCGCGAATACTTGTCGTCGTCCGCCGTCGGCACGGACAGCAGATCGATCGTGTCGGCTCTGGTCCACTCCCGCAGCATGACTCCACGCTAGCGCGCCCCACGCTCGTCGCCCGCGATAGCGTCGTGGGGTGAGTCTGCTCTTCTCCCCGCTGCACCTGCGTGCGCGCACCTTCCGCAACCGGCTGTGGGTGTCGCCGATGTGCATGTACAGCGCCGTCCGTGGCATGCCGCAGAGCTGGCATCGCAGTCATCTGCCGCAGTTCGCCTCAGGGGGCGCGGGACTGATCCTCGCCGAGGCGACGGCGGTCGTCCCCGAGGGGCGCATCTCACCGCGCGACACCGGGCTTTGGACCGATGAGCAGCGCGATGCCTGGGCGCCGATCGTCGAAGATGTGCATGACCGGGGTGCTCTGATCGGGGTTCAGCTCGCGCACGCAGGACGCAAGGCGTCGACGTGGTGGCCGTGGGCAGAAGCGCAGGGATCGGTCCCTGCCGCCCAGGGCGGCTGGACGACGACCGCACCGTCCGCGATCGCGTTCGAGGGGTTCGCTGCGCCGACCGCGCTGGACACCGCGGGGATCGCGGGCGTCGTCGCCGGTTTCGCTGACGCCACCAGGCGCGCGGTGGATGCCGGATTCGATGTGCTCGAAGTGCATGGCGCCCACGGGTATCTGCTGCACCAGTTCCTCTCGCCGCTGTCGAACCAGCGGGGCGATGAGTACGGCGGCTCTCTGCCGAACCGGGCCAGACTGCTGCTGCAGGTGCTGTGCGCAGTGCGGTCGGCGGCGGGCGAGGACATTCCGGTGTTCCTGCGGATCTCGGCGACGGACCACGCCGAGGGCGGTTTCACGCCCGAGGAGGCGGCGCAGGTCGGGCTGTGGGCGATCGAGGCGGGGGCTGACCTCGTCGATGTCTCCAGTGGCGGGCTCGTCGCCCACCAGCGCATCGACGTGCACCCTGGATATCAGGTGCCGCTCGCCGCCGCGGTGCGCGCCGGCGGCCGGGTGCGCACCGGTGCCGTCGGGATGATCACATCGGCGGCCCAGGCCGAGGAAGTACTCGCCTCAGGAGCAGCGGATGCTGTCTTCGCCGGTCGGGAATGGCTGCGCGACCCGCACTTCGCGCTGCGCGCGGCGCACGAACTGGGCGCGGCTGTCGACTGGCCGCCGCAGTACCTGCGGGCCCGCTGGCGCGGATGACCGACTGACCGCGGGGCCGGTCCCGGCATCCGACGTTCTCACGATCGGATGCCGGGAGCGGATCACCGTCCGGGATATCCGCGGCGCGTGGCGTCCTGCACTTCGCCGACGAGCTCTTCGAGGATGTCCTCGAGGAACAGCACGGCGGTGGTCTCACCGCTGTGGTCGCGCACCTTCGCCAGGTGACGTCCTGCGCGCCGCATCGCGGCGAGCGCGTCCTCGAGGTCGGTCTCCTCGTGCACCGGCACCATGTGGTGCACGCGCTTGGCCGGCAGCGGCTGATCGACGGTGGCTGTCGCCTCCGCGCCCTCTGATGCCCGCAGGACATCCTTCAGGTGCACGTAGCCGATCGGGTTCTGCTCTGCGTCCACGATCACGTAGCGCGAGAACCCGTAGCGGGCGACCGCCTTCTCGACGTCGTCCGGGGTGGCGGTCTGGGGCAGCGTGATCAGCTCGGCAAGGGGAACGGCGATGTCGCGCGCCTTCTTGTCGGTGAACTCCACGGCCGCGGCGACCGCTCCGGAGGCATCCGAGAGCACGCCCTCGCGACGCGAGCGATCCACGATCGTCGCGACCTCCTCGATCGTGAACGTCGACGCCGCCTCGTTCTTCGGCTCGACGCCGAACAGCCGCAGCACGCCGTTGGCGATGCCGTTCAGCGCCCAGATGATGTGCCGGAACACGCGCGAGACCCACACCAGCGGCGGCGCCAGCAGCAGCACCGCACGATCGGGGATCGAGAACGCGAGGTTCTTCGGCACCATCTCGCCGAACACGACGTGCAGGAACGACACCAGGGCGAGCGTGATGACGAACGAGGTGACCGAGACGATCGATTCGTCCCAGCCCATCGCGTGCAGCGGGATCTCGAGCAGGTGGTGGATCGCCGGCTCCGAGACATTCAGGATCAGCAGCGAGCAGATCGTGATGCCCAGCTGCGATGTGGCCAGCATGAGCGTGGCGTGCTCCATCGCATACAGGGCGGTCTTCGCAGCGCGGGAGCCGCGGTCGGCCAGCGGCTCGATCTGCGAGCGCCGGGCTGAGATGACGGCGAACTCGCCGCCGACGAAGAAGGCGTTGCCGGCCAGCAGGATGACCAGCCAGACCAGTCCCATCCAATCGCTCACCGGTCAGCCTCCGTCTCATCTGAGGCAGGATCGGCGGTGTACCGCACACGGTCGACGCGTCGACCGTCCATCCGCACCACGCTGAGGGTTCCGTGCTCGACTCGCACCACGTCGCCGAGGGCAGGCACCCGCTCGAGCTGGCTCATCATGTAGCCGCCGACGGTGTCGTAGACCTCGCCCTCCGGGACCTGGATGCCAGTGCGCGTCAGCAGTTCGTCAGGGCGTAGCTCACCGGGGAAGGTGATGGAGTCGACGCGGTGGACGATCCCCGCGCGGGAGCGGTCGTGCTCGTCGGAGACCTCGCCCACGATCTCCTCGACGAGGTCCTCGAGGGTCACGATTCCAGCGGTGCCGCCGTACTCGTCGACGACGATCGCCATCTGATAGCCCTTCGAGCGCAGCTCGGCGACCAGCACGTCCAGGTGCACGGTCTCAGGCACGCGCAGCGGCTCGGTGCTGAGTGCTCCGACCGGAACATCAGCGCGCTTCTCACGCGGTACGGAGACGGCGGCCTTCACGTGCACGACACCGGAGATGTCGTCGAGGTCGTCGTCGTAGACAGGGAACCGGCTGTGGCCAGTGCGACGGGCGAGCTGGATGACGTCGTCGGCAGAGTCTCCGATGCTGATCGAGTGCATGCTCGGACGCGGCGTCATGATGTCGTCGGCCGTGAGCCGCGCGAAGGTGAGGCTGCGGTCCAGCAGCGTCGCAGTGTCCTTCTCGAGCACACCCTGACTCGCCGAGCGGCGCACCAGCGAGGACAGCTCCTCTGCGCTGCGCGATCCCGACAGCTCCTCCTTGGGCTCGACGCCCATCGCGCGAAGCACGCCGTTGGCACTGCCGTTGAGCAGCAGGACCGCGGGCTTGAACACTGCGGTGAACGCCGTCTGGAACGGCATGACGACCTTCGCGGTCGCCCTCGGCAGCGCGAGGGCGAAGTTCTTCGGCACGAGCTCGCCGATGATCATCGACAGCAGCGTGGCGATCGTCATGGCGATGGTCACCGAGACGGGGACGGCGACGGCGTCCGGCACTCCCCAGCCCTCCATCAGCGGCGCGAGCAGCTTGGTGATCGCCGGCTCCATCGTGTAACCGGTCAGCAGCGTCGTGAGCGTGATGCCCAGCTGCGCGGAAGAGAGGTGGGTGGAGGTGATCTTCAGAGCGCGGATCGTCATGCCGAGGCGGGTCTCCCCGCGGGCCTGGCGTGCTTCGAGCTCGGCGCGGTCGAGATTGACCAGTGCGAACTCGCTGGCGACGAAGAGCCCCGTCCCCACGATGAGCAGAAGCCCCACGCCCAACATCAGGAATTCCATCAGCTGAAGTCCTCGACTTCGGCGAGGAGCGGGCAATGGGGCGATCTACTACAAGAAGGAGGGTCGTCCATGGTGCGCATGATCTTACAGAATTCTGCTGTGAGAAGCGCACTACCAGCTGACCGGCAGGGCCTTGCCCTCCTCGTAGCCGGCGGCCGACTGCAGGCCGACCAGCGCGCGCTCATGGAACTCGGGGACTGTCGCCGCTCCGGCATAGGTGAACGACGAGCGCACACCGGAGCTGATCATGTCGAGCAGGTCCTCGAGGCTCGGACGCAACGGGTCGAGATAGATCTTCGACGACGAGATGCCCTCGGCGAACAGCTCCTTGCGTGCGAGCTCGAATGCGTCGAGGCGCTCGAACCTGGCGTGTACCGCCTTAGTCGATGCCATCCCCCACGATTCCTTGAACATGCGGCCTTCTGCGTCGTGCTGCAGCTCGCCGGGCGCCTCGATTGTGCCCGCGAACCACGATCCGACCATCACGGACGCGGCACCGGCGGCGAGCGCAAGGGCGACGTCTCGCGGGTACCGCACTCCCCCGTCAGCCCAGACGTGCGCGCCGAGCGCCCGTGCCGCCTCGGCGGTCTCGAGCACGGCCGAGAACTGGGGGCGACCGACTGCGGTCATCATTCGCGTCGTGCACATCGCCCCTGGCCCGACGCCGACCTTGAGGATCGATGCTCCGGCGCCGACGAGATCGTGCACGCCTTCAGCGGTGACGATGTTCCCGGCGACCAGCGGGATGCCGAGACCGAGCTTCGCGACGGTGTCCAGCGCCCGCAGCATCCCGTCCTGGTGACCGTGTGCCGTGTCGATCACGAGCACATCGACGCCGGCGGATGCCAGGGCGCGGGCCATTCCAGCCACATCGCCGTTGATGCCGACGGCCGCCGCGACCGCGAGCCGGCCGTGTGCGTCGACGGCCGGCTGGTAGATCGTCGTCCGCAGGGCCGTACGGCGGCTCATGGTGCCGACCATGCGGCCCCGCTCGAGTACGAGGATCATCTCGGCATCCACTGCATCGATCACATCGAACGCCGCCCGCCCCTCCGCGATCTCCTCCGCATCCACGGCGTGCGCGCTTCCGCGCACCAGGTCGCCGAGAGCCGCGTCAGGCAGTGCCGTCGCCAGGCGCGTCGCTGGGAGGATGCCGAGGATCGCATCCTGTGTCAACGCGCCATCCGCCGGCCGATCCGCGACGACGACCCCGTGCCCCGAGGTCGGCGGCAGCAGCCGCAGAGCGTCGTCGACCGTCGCGCGCGGCGAGAGCACGAGAGGCGTGTCCCACCGCACCGGCTGGTCCTTGACCCAGTGGATGGCGGCGTCGAGCTCCTGCAGCGGCAGGTCCTGCGGCAGCACGCCAAGGCCTCCGCGCCGCGCCAGGGTCGCTGCCAGCCGCGGGCCGGTCACCGAGTTCATGTTCGACGCGACCAGCGGCAGAGTCGCCGGGGTGCCGTCGTTCGGGCTCAAGTCGACCTGCAGCCTGCTGCTCACTGCCGATCGACGCGGCACCAGGAACACGTCGGAGTAGGTCAGATCCACCGAGGGTCGCTCACCGGAGAACTTCATGCCTGTCACGGTACTCGCACGACCCGTTCAGGTGGTCGTTGCGCACGCGTCATGCGCCCGGATTGGCATTAGGCTTGAAGACTGTTACACAAGTGCGGCCCGATGTTCAGTCGTCGTCGAGTCGCATCCACGAATTCAGCGACGAAAGAGGGCGATAAAGCGTGTCGAACCAGGTGACCGGCGTCGGTGGCGACGGGGGGTTCGGAGCCAACTCGTGGCTCGTGGACGAGATGTACGAGCAGTTCAAGAAGGACCGCAACTCCGTCGACAAGGAGTGGTGGCCGGTCCTCGAGAACTACACGCCGGATGCCGCGACTCAGGCAGCCCCTGAGCAGAACGCGCACCCCGTCACCGCCCCCATCCCCGTGATCGGCACCCAGCCCGTCGCGCGCACGACCGCGAAGCCGGCTAAGCAGGCTCCGATCCCCGCCCAGGCGCCCAAGCCGCAGGCGAAGGAAGAGGCGCCGACCGAAGAGGAGACCATCACTCCCCTTCGCGGAATGCCCAAGACCCTCGCGGCCAACATGGATCAGTCGCTCACAGTCCCCACCGCGACGAGCGTGCGCACCATCCCCGCGAAGCTGATGATCGACAACCGCATCGTCATCAACAACCACATGTCGCGCACGCGCGGCGGCAAGGTGAGCTTCACGCATCTGATCGGCTGGGCTCTGATCCAGACGCTCAAGGAGTTCCCGAGCCAGAACGTGTTCTACACCGAAGTCGACGGCAAGCCGTCGGTCGTCGCACCCGCGCACGTCAACCTCGGCATCGCCGTCGACGTCCCCAAGCCGGACGGCACACGCGCCCTGCTGGTGCCGAGCATCAAGCGCGCCGACACGATGACCTTCGGCGAGTACCTCGCCGCGTATGAGGACATCATCGCCCGCGCCCGCGGCAACAAGCTCACGGCGGCCGACTTCGCCGGCACCACCGTCTCGCTGACCAACCCCGGTGGCATCGGCACCGTGCACTCCGTGCCGCGGCTGATGAAGGGCCAGGGCTGCATCATCGGCGCTGGCGCGCTGAACTACCCGGCCGAGTTCCAGGGAGCCAGCGAGCGCACCCTCACCGAGCTCGGCATCGGCAAGACGATCACCCTCACCAGCACCTACGACCACCGGGTCATCCAGGGCGCTGGCTCCGGCGAGTTCCTCAAGAAGGTGCACGAGCTGCTGATCGGCGAGCGCGGCTTCTACGACGACGTCTTCGCGGCGCTGCGCATCCCCTACCAGCCGATCCGCTGGAACGCCGACATCGCCGTCGACCTCGCCGAGCGCGTCGACAAGCAGTCCCGTGTGCAGGAGCTCATCAACTCCTACCGCGTGCGCGGCCACCTGATGGCTGACATCGACCCGCTGGAGTACGTGCAGCGCTCGCACCCCGACCTCGAGATCGAGAGCCACGGACTGACGTTCTGGGACCTCGATCGCGAGTTCGTCACCGGCGGCTTCGGCGGCAAGCGCGTGATGAAGCTGCGCGACATCCTCGGCGTGCTGCGCGACTCGTACTGCCGCACGCTCGGCATCGAGTACATGCACATCCAGGACCCCGAGCAGCGGCGCTGGTTCCAGGAGAAGGTCGAGATCAAGTACGTCAAGCCCGGCCACGACGAGCAGCTGCGTGTTCTTCGCAAACTCAACGAGGCGGAGGCGTTCGAGACCTTCCTGCAGACGAAGTTCGTCGGCCAGAAGCGCTTCTCACTCGAAGGCGGCGAATCACTGATCCCGCTGCTCGACGAGATCCTGCAGGGCGCCGCCACATCAGGGCTCGACGGCGCGGCCATCGGCATGGCGCACCGCGGCCGCCTGAACGTGCTCACCAACATCGCCGGCAAGACCTACGGCCAGGTGTTCCGCGAGTTCGAGGGGTCGCTCACCCCCGGTAACCAGCGCGGCTCCGGCGACGTGAAGTACCACCTCGGCACCGAGGGCACCTTCGTCGCCGATGAGGGCCAGGAGCTTCCGGTCTATCTGGCCGCCAACCCGTCTCACCTCGAGACGGTCGACGGCGTGCTCGAGGGCATCGTCCGTGCCAAGCAGGACCGCAAGCCGATCGGCACCTTCGCGTGGCTGCCGATCCTGGTGCACGGCGATGCGGCGTTCGCCGGCCAGGGTGTCGTCGTCGAGACGCTGCAGATGTCGCAGCTGCGCGGCTACCGCACCGGTGGCACCGTGCACGTCGTGGTGAACAACCAGGTGGGCTTCACCACGCTGCCGACCGACTCGCGCACCTCGGTGTACTCCACCGACGTCGCGAAGACCATCCAGGCACCGATCTTCCACGTGAACGGCGATGACCCCGAGGGAGTCATCCACGTCGCCAAGCTCGCGTTCGAGTACCGCGAGCGCTTCCACCGCGACGTCGTGATCGATCTGGTCTGCTACCGCCGTCGTGGTCACAACGAGGGCGATGACCCGTCGATGACCCAGCCGCTGATGACCGACCTGATCCAGGCGAAGCGCTCGGTGCGCAAGCTGTACACCGACGGCCTCGTCGGCCGCGGCGACATCACCGAAGAAGAGTACGATCAGGCCAAGGCCGACTTCCAGAACCGCCTGGAGATCGCCTTCGCCGAGACGCACGCGGCCGAGACCGGCGCGACTCCGATCGCCCCTGACCTGAACCCGGTCGACGACCACGTCGGCGCCCCTGAGGTCACCGGTGTGGCGCTGGAGGTCGTGCACCTCATCGGCGACGCACACGCCAACAAGCCGGACGGCTTCACGGTGCACTCGAAGCTGCAGCAGCAACTCGACAAGCGCGTCACCATGAGTCGCGAAGGCGGCATCGACTGGGGCTTCGGCGAGTTGCTCGCTTTCGGCTCACTGCTGGTCGAAGGCACTCCAGTGCGACTGGCAGGGCAGGACTCGCGTCGCGGCACCTTCGTGCAGCGGCACGCCGTGCTGCACGACCGCGCCAACGGCCAGGAATGGCTGCCGCTGGCGAACCTGTCCGACAGCCAGGGCCGGTTCTTCGTCTACGACTCGCTGCTCAGCGAGTACGCCGCGCTCGGGTTCGAGTACGGCTACTCGGTCGAGAACACCGAGGCTCTTGTGCTGTGGGAGGCGCAGTTCGGCGACTTCGCCAACACCGCGCAGGCCGTCATCGACGAGTACGTGTCCTCCGCTGAGCAGAAGTGGGGCCAGCAGTCCGGTGTCGTCCTGCTGCTGCCGCACGGCTACGAGGGCCAGGGACCTGACCACTCGTCGGCGCGCATCGAGCGTTTCCTGCAGCTGTGCGCACAGGACAACATGTATGTGGCGCGTCCGTCGACCCCGGCATCGTACTTCCACCTGCTGCGCCGTCAGGCGTACGAGCGTCCACGCAAGCCGCTGATCGTCTTCACGCCGAAGGCGATGCTGCGCCTGCGGGGTGCGACCAGTGCAGTCGAGGACTTCACGCAGGGTCGCTTCGAGCCGGTGATCGACGACCAGCGCGGCCTCGACCGCAACGCGGTCAAGCGCGTGCTCGTGCACTCCGGCAAGGTCCACTGGGATCTGCGCACCGAGCTGGACAAGAACCCGAACCCCGAGGTCGCCCTGGTGCGGTTGGAACAGCTGTACCCGACGCCGATCGACGAGCTCAAGGCGATCACGGACTCGTACCCGAACGCCGAGCT
Organism: Microbacterium sp. H1-D42; assembly: GCF_022637555.1. NCBI lineage: Bacteria > Bacillati > Actinomycetota > Actinomycetes > Micrococcales > Microbacteriaceae > Microbacterium > Microbacterium sp. H1-D42. The sequence continues at coordinate 2,265,536 of NZ_CP093342.1, forward strand.
GGTGTGGGTGCAGGAAGAGCCCGAGAACCAGGGCGCCTGGCCGTTCCTGGCACTCGAGTTCGCCGAGGTGCCAGGGCCGCGTCAGTTCCGCGCCGTGGCGCGTCCTGCCGCCGCCTCGCCGGCGACCGGCTCCTCCAAGGTGCACGCCATCCAGCAGGTCGCCCTGCTCAAGACGGCGCTCACGCTGGACTGATCGCGCTCGCGGACGCACGCAGAGCAGAGAAGGCGGATGCCGTCGCTCCCCGACCGGGGAACGACGGCATCCGCTTTTTCAGTGCTGTCGTACTCAGTACCAGATGCCCAGCAGCGGTGCCGGATCCGAGCGGAAGGCATCGTCGATCGCGGAGATGACCTGTCCGTCGCCGTGGATGCGTCCCGCAGCGGCGAGCTGGGTAGCGCGCACTCCCCCGACGTAGATCGCCGACAGCTCGGCCACGCTCAGTCGCACATCGGCCGGGTCCTCACTCGCCTGCACATCCGCACGGCCATCGGAGCCGATGTGCACCCGCCAGGTGCCGTCTGCGAAGCCGAGTGGGTCCTCGACGCGGAGTACGACATCGAGAGGTGCGCGGTAGCTGCGCGCCTGCAGCGCCGCCGACACGTCGAGCACTCGCAGCCACCCGTGGTCGTGCACCTCGGTCTTCACCGCCCGCTGATCGGCGACCAGCCACGTCAGCGGATCGTCCACCGGGCGCAGGTCGACGCTGGCGCGGTCGACGAGGTCATGCTGCACCACGAACTGCCAGAGGGCGCGCAGCGCCTCGTCCGTCGTCGCCTGCAGGGTGCGGATGCTCAGCTCGGACCGGAAAGCCCCTGGGATCTCCGAGAGCGTGTACGCGATCGCCCCGCGCACGACGCCCTCGGCGTCGAGGTATCGGATGCCACGCACAGCGGCAGCCTGCTTGTCGCCTTCGGCGAGACCGGCCATGCGCTGCCAGCGCCCTGGCCACGCGGCCACCTGTCCCGATCGCGCCGGGCGCGACTGCTCGTGCAGGGCCTCGAGATCTTCGGCGAGAGTCTGCTTGTCGACATACGCGATGCGTCCTGGCACCGGCGCGCCGACCCAGCCGGCGCGCGCCGTGTCGATCGTCAGTCGCGCTGCGGGAACGGCCGGGGCGAAGCCGTATCGGCCGTAGATGGTCGCCTCCGAGACGGTGAGCCCGGCGAGGGGGATGCCGGCGGATGCTGCGGCGCGCAGCTCGCCCTCCAGCAGCGCCCGCGCGATGCCGCGGCGACGGTGGGTGCCGGAGACGGTCACCGAGCTGATGGCCCACATGTCGATCTCGCCATCGGGCACGGTCATCGGGGTGACCCAGGAGTTGACCGTCGCGACCGGAAGCGTGCCGGCTGCGGAGTCGTAGACGCCGATGTTGCGGCGCAGCCGCATGGTCTCGCGCATCTGCGCGACACCGGCATCCGTCGGCTCGTCGTCGAGGAAGCCCCTGGCATCGGCGCGCATGAATCCGTCGGCATCCGCATCGACCGTCATGTCGGCGATGCGGTAGTCCAGACCGCTCTCGCGCAGACGGCGCTGCGAGTCGGGGTCGACGGGAACGATGGTCTCTTCCGGTGCGGTCATCCACCCAGCCTACGGGTGCGTGCGATCCGGCGGAGGTCAGTGAGACGCGCTCTGAGCGACGCGCAGCCGGGCGAAGACCTGCTCCCGCAGTTCCTCGGGTGCGGTCTCCTTGCAGGCGCGTGCGACGACCTCGGTCAGGGTCCGCGCGACCAGCGCCTCGTTCTGGCATGACGCGCAGTTGTCCAGGTGCTCGCGGATCTCGGAGTGCTCGGTCATGCAGATCTCGTTGCGGAGGTACTCCTCCAGGTCCTGGCGGGCTTTCTCGCAGCCGCAGTCGCTCATTTCCTGCTCCTAGGTTCAGCCACGGCGATTCCTCGCTCTGCGGCATAGTCAGCCAGCAGCCCCCGAAGCATTCGCCTGCCACGGTGCAGACGGCTCATCACGGTGCCGATGGGGGTCTTCATGATGTCGGCGATCTCCTGGTAGGAGAATCCCTCGACGTCGGCGAGGTAGACCGCGAGGCGGAAGTCCTCTGGCACCTCCTGCAGTGCATCCTTGACGACGGATGCCGGCATGTGGTCGATCGCCTCGGCCTCGGCCGAGCGGCTGTGCGTCGCGGTGGTCGACTCCGCGCCGCCGAGCTGCCAGTCCTCGAGCTCATCGATCGTGCCCTGGAACGGCTCGCGCTGCCGCTTGCGGTAGATGTTGATGTAGGTGTTCGTGAGGATGCGGTACAGCCACGCCTTCAGGTTCGTGCCCTGCGAGAACGAGGACCACGCCCCGTACGCCTTCACGAAGGTCTCCTGCACCAGGTCAGCCGCATCGGCGGGATTGCGCGTCATGCGCATCGCCGCCGCATAGAGCTGATCCATGTAGGGGATCGCCTGCTCCTCGAAGTCGCGTCGAGGGTCGCCAGGTGCTGTCTCGTCCATCACCGGCCAGTCTAGGCGGGCGAGATCGACGATGTCTGTGGTGTCGACGCTGTCGCGTGTCAGAATCGCCGTCATGTGTCGCACTCCTCTCCCTGTGTCGCAGGCTTCACTAGGCTAAGAACCGATGAGCACACAACGGTATTCCCCCGCCCCGGCACGAGGCTCCTACCTCGCGCCGAGTATCGACCTGCCCGTGCACGCGTCCGTCACCATTCCGGGGTCGAAGTCCCTGACCAACCGCGAGCTGATGATCGCCGCGATCGCCGACGGTCCGGGTCGGCTGATCCGCCCGCTGCACTCCGACGACTCGCGACGGATGGTCGACGCGCTGCGACTGCTCGGGATCAGCATCGAGGAAGTGCCCTCCGGCGGCGAGTTCGGTCCCGATCTGCTCGTCACCCCCGCACCGCTCGGCGGCGGGGTCACGATCGACTGCGGTCAGGCCGGCACGGTGATGCGCTTCATCGCTCCGCTGGCGGGCATCGCGCACGACGACGTGCATCTCACCGCCGACGAGAACGCACTGCACCGTCCCATGGGCGCCATCATCACCGCACTGCGCGACCTCGGCGTGGACGTCGACGACGAAGGCAACTGGTCGCTCCCCTTCACCGTGCGCGGCCGCGGCCGTGTGCGCGGAGGACGCGTTGAGATCGACGCCTCCGGCTCCAGCCAGTTCGTCTCCGGACTTCTGCTGGCCGCGCCCCGCTTCGACGTCGGGCTGCACCTGGTGCACACCGGCGCGACGCTGCCGAGCCTGCCGCACATCGACATGACCATCGAATGCCTCAGCCGGCGCGGCATCCGCATCGAGCGTCCGGCCGTGGGCGAGTGGCTCGTCGAGGCGGGCACACCGCGGGGCAAGGACGTCACGATCGAACCGGATCTCTCCAACGCGGCACCGTTCCTGGCGGCGGCACTGGTCACCGGCGGTGAGGTGACGGTCGCCGGATGGCCGCTGCACTCCACGCAGCCCGGCGCACTTCTGCCTGACATCCTGCACGCCCTCGGCGCTCACACCAGCCGGCATGCCGGCGCGCTCACCGTCAGGGCAGGCGACCGCATTCGCGGCCTCGACATCGATCTGTCCGCGGCCAGCGAGCTCACGCCGACGATCGTCGGGCTCGCAGCATTCGCCGACGGCCCCACCACCATCCGCGGTGTCGGCCACATCCGCACCCATGAGACTGACCGCATCGCCGCACTGATCGCGAACCTGCGTGCACTGGGCGGCGAGGCCGAAGAGCTGCCTGACGGTCTCCGGATCGTCCCTCGACCGCTGCACGGCGGTGTCTGGCCGGCGCACCACGACCACCGGATGGCCACCACGGGCACGCTGATCGGATTGCGGGTTCCCGGCGTCGAGGTCGATGACATCGGAACCACGGCCAAGACACTGCCCGAGTTCACCCAGCTGTGGGAGCGGATGCTGAAGGGCGCCATCGCGTGAGCTGGCTGGGCGACGATGACCTCGACGACGTCGATGACTTCGACGAGAACAGCATCCGCACTCGCCCGAACCCCAAGGCCAACCGCCCGCGCACCAAACGCCGCCCCGCCCACGAGGATGCCAGGATCGGACGGATCCTCGGCGTCGACCGTGGTCGCTACAGCGTGCTGATCGACGAGGACGGCGCGGACGAGCGCACCATCACGGCCACCCGTGCCCGCGAACTGCGCCGCACCCCGATCGTCACCGGAGATCGCGCCCGCGTGGTGGGCGACACCTCGGGCGATGAGGGCACACTCGCTCGCATCGTGGGCATCGTCGAGCGCACGTCACTGCTGCGCCGCAGCGCCGACGACACCGACCAGGTCGAGCGCGTCATCGTCGCCAACGCCGATCAGATGCTGATCGTGGTCGCCGCGGCTGATCCCGAGCCGCGCGCGCGTCTCGTGGACCGCTACCTCGTGGCGGCGCTGGACGCCGGCGTCCGACCGCTGCTGGTCGTGACGAAGACCGATCTCGCCGATCCGACCGATTTCCTCGCCCACTTCGACGGCCTCGACCTCACCGTGTTCACCAGTGCGCGGGCAGAGATGCCGACCGACGAGATCGGCGCGGCGCTGATCGGACATTCCACCGTCTTCGTCGGCCACTCGGGGGTGGGCAAGTCGACCCTCGTGAACGCGCTGGTGCCTGATGCCAGGCGCGCCACCGGACACGTCAATGAGGTCACCGGTCGAGGGCGGCACACGTCGTCCTCGACCGTGTCTCTGCGATACACCTCCCCCGCCGGTGCCGGCTGGGTGATCGACACCCCCGGGGTCCGCTCGTTCGGCCTCGGTCACGTCGATCCGGCGAACATCCTCGCCGCGTACACCGAGTTGGCCGAGATCGCCGAGGAGTGCCCACGCGGCTGCACGCACCTGGCGGATGCCGAAGACTGCGCATTGAATGAGGCCGCCGTCGCCGGCACTCTCAGCGAGGCGGGGCGCGCACGGCTGGATTCGCTGCAGCGCCTGCTTGCCACCTTCAGCGGCTGATACGAACCGGATCAGCCGCGAGAACCGGGATAGTGTGAAGGGGTGACGAACATGCGCCTGGAACCCGGTACTCCTGCCCCCGACTTCTCGCTCCTCGACCAGGACGGCAACACCGTCACGCTTGACGGGCTGCGCGGGCGCAAGGTGGTCCTGTACTTCTACCCGGCGGCCATGACACCGGGCTGCACCACTCAGGCGTGCGACTTCCGCGACAGCATCGCGTCGCTGCTGGGCGCCGGGTACACGGTCGTGGGCGTCTCCCGCGACACGCCGGAGAAGCTGCGCGAGTTCCGCGACCGCGACGAGCTCCCGTTCGAGCTGCTCAGCGACCCCGATCATGCTGTGCACACCGCGTATGGCGTGTGGGGCGAGAAGATGAACTACGGCAAGGTGATCGAGGGCGTCATCCGCTCCACCTTCGTGCTCGACGAGCAGGGCGTCATCACCCACGCGCAGTACAACGTGAAGGCGACCGGCCACGTCGCCCGGCTGCGCAAGACACTCGGCGTCGACGCCTGAGTCGCGTCAGTCGTCGGTGCCTGCCGGCTTCTCGTCGGCGGCGCTCGGCTGCAGGCGGGGATCGGATGCCCCATCGCGGCGCGTAGCCGCGATCAGCAGCACCAGCCCGAGCACTGCGATCCCGCCGACGCCGATCGTGAACAGCCAGATCTTCGGCTCGACGGTCAGAGAGGCCAGCGCGAGCGCGATTCCGAGCACCTGAACGAAGATTCCGCCGGAGCGCGCCCATGAGGCGCGGCGCAATGTGCCGAAGGCGAACGCGCACAGAGCGAACGCGGCGATGAGTGTGAGCACGATCAGCGCGATCGCACTCATCATCGACGCGGCTGCGCCTGAGCCGAGGGCGAACAGCTCCATCAGCCCCATGACGGCGACGGCGACCCCCTGCAGCGCCAGGAGGGTGGCTGCGGCGACGGCGGGCACGGAAGGACGCAAGCGAACTCCTTCTACGAGTTGTCTGGAAAACCCTTGATTTCAGATTGTTTCTGTAACAAAATAGACAAAGCCATGTGCTCCCACATCGGAGTGGGGCGGGCAATTGCCTGCATGACCAGGGTAGCTGACCCCCGATCCGCTCCCTAACTCGCCGCCGCAAATGCGGCAACCACACCGAACCCTATCTGAGGAGCCATCTATGGACTGGCGCGACAAAGCCGCCTGCCTGACTGTCGACCCCGAGCTGTTCTTCCCGGTCGGGAACACCGGCCCGGCCGTCGACCAGATCGAGAAGGCGAAGGCGGTCTGCGCCACCTGCACCGTCACCGAGATCTGTCTGCAGTACGCCCTGGAATCCGGTCAGGACTCGGGCGTCTGGGGCGGTCTCTCCGAAGACGAGCGTCGCGCTCTCAAGCGCCGCGCTGCGCGCGCCCGCCGCGCCGGCTGACACCACAGATCACGAAAGCGCCGGCTGCCACCCCATCGGGAGGCAGCCGGCGCTTCTGCATGTAAAGGCGATGATCCGCGTCAGGCGATGATCCACCGCATCGGGATGTCGATGGTCACCTGAGTGCCCTCGCCCTCGGCACCCTTCCATTCGATGGTGCCGCTGAGCTCGCCCTGGATGAGAGTCCGAACGATCTGTGTGCCGAGTCCCTGACCGACCCGCCCCTCGGGCAGGCCGTGACCGGTGTCGGTCACGGTGACGCGCAGGTGGTCCGCCGTGCGCTTCGCCTCGATGCTGACGACGCCCTCGCGACCCGACAGGCCGTGTTCGACAGCATTGGTGACCACTTCGGTCAGTGCCAGCGCGAGCGGGGTGGCGTACTCGCTCGGCAGCACGCCGAATCGTCCCTCGAGGTGTGTGCGCGCTCGTGTGTTGGGTGCGGCGGCGACCTCGGCGACGAGCTTGAGCACGCGGTCGAACACCTCGTCGAAGTCCACGGTCTGAGCCAGGCCGCTGGCCAGGGTGTCGTGTACGACGGCGATCGCCTCAACCCGTCGCATCGCCTGTGTCAGCGCGTCACGGGCCTCCTCCGAGTGCGTGCGACGAGCCTGGATCCGCAGCAGCGAGCCTACTGTCTGCAAATTGTTCTTGACGCGATGGTGGATCTCGCGGATCGTGGCGTCCTTGGTGATCAGCTCCTGCTCCTGATGCCTCAGCTCCGACACGTCGCGGCACAGCACGATCGCACCGATCCGGTTGCCGTGATCCTTCAGGGGGATCGCGCGCAGCGAGACGGTGACTCCGCGGGCTTCCATGTCCGTGCGCCACGGCGCCCGCCCCGTGACGACGACAGGGAGCGACTCGTCGACCTGGCGCGCGGGGGGCACGATCCGCGTCGTGACCTCGGCGAGGGACTCGCCCTCGAGCTCGTCCTCGAAGCCCATCCGGTTGAAAGCAGAGAGCGCGTTGGGGCTGGCGAAGGTGGTGATGCCATCGACGTCGAGTCTGATCAGGCCGTCGGATGCCCGTGGCGCGCCGCGCCGCGGTGCCGTCGGTGCCGCCAGATCGGGGAACTCCCCGCTCGAGATCATGTGGAACAGGTCGTTCGCGCACTCGTCGAAGCTGATCTGCTGCCGCGAAGGCGTACGCACCTCACCGAGGTTCGTGTGACGGGTGAGCACGCCGATGATCGCGCTCTCGCCCGACTTCTGCGCCCGCACGATCGGCACAGCCCGCACGCGCGTCGGTGTCTCCTCGAACCAGTCCGGCGAAGACGAATCGACGATCGCGCCGGAATCGAACGCGGCCTGCACCTGCGTGCGCCACTGCGGCCGCACCTTCTCGCCCACCAGGTCACGATAGAACAGGGTCGCGGCCCCACTGGGACGCGAATGCGTGACAGCGATGAACGTACCGTCCGCGGTCGCTATCCAGATGACCATGTCGGCCGAGGCGAGGTCGGCGAGCAGCTGGCCGTCTCCGGCGAGTCGATGCAGCCATTCGACATCGGCGTCGGTCAGACGCCCCTGGGCGTGGACGAGATCACTGAGTGTTGACACCTGTCCAGCCTACTGGGACGGCCTGGATCGCCTTCGGATCCACGCCCGTCACAACACGGCGAGTGAGGCCGCGCGCCAGCGTCCGTCGAGCCCTTCAAGCCGGATCGCAACCGCCCTGGTGCGACCGGGGCCGGCGACCACCACGGCCGCCTCGATGGCGTTCTCACACGGTGAGCTCTGGTGGATCGACAGGATCCGGAAGGCGGGGCGGGCTGGTGCCTGTCCACGCGCGCTGCGGGCCCGCGCCGAGAGGTTGGCGCGGGCGACCAGAACGCGGAACGCATCCTCGCTGAACCAGCGAGCCAGCTGATCGACTTCTCGGACGCCGGCGAGGACTTCGAGAACGCCCTGTGTCAGGCTGCGCAGCAATGGCTCGGGATCGGGCAGTTCAGCGGCAGAGGTGGGCTGTGGAGCGAAGTACTCACTCAACGTCGTCGTCATTCCGGGATCCCCCGATGCAGCTGGTCATCGATGCATTGATTGCGTAGCGAACTTCCTGAAAGTAGAACATGCGACCGCGGCCCGCGGAAGAAGCGTCGGCACATCTGTGGATAACTCGACTGTGCGCTGCGCTTTTGGCCTACTGTCGTTCGGGTGGAATGGCAGCATCTCTTCGACGACCTGGAAGGTCAGCTCGCGGCCGAGTGGGAGGCCGAGCGCGCCGCGCTGGATGCCGAGTCCGAACGGCTGCGGATCTCGAAGCTCACTCTGCGCGACCGCCTGCAGGCGATGGTCGGCTCGGAGAGCACTGTGCTGCTGGAGCTTCTCAGCGGCGAGCGGTGGGAGGCGCCCTTTCGGGTCGTCGGCGCCGACTGGATCGGGGTGAGCGCGAGCGGTGATGCACGGCTGCGCATCGTGCCGCTGACGGCCATCTGCTCATTCGGCGTCGACCATGGCATCCTGCTTGCCAGTCTCACCTCGGCCCCGAGCGACACCGACCTGCGCGGGCGCATGTCCTTCGGATTCGTGCTGCGCGACATCGCCCGGCGACACACACCAGTCACGATCGGCATGCAGAACGGCGACCCGCTGCAGGGGTCGATCGATCGCGCCGGCGCCGATCACCTCGACCTCGCGCTGCACGATGCGAACGAGCCGCGACGCACGCGCGGGGTGCGCGGGTTTCGCAGCATCCCCTTCACGGCCGTGTCATGGGTGCGGGTCGAGGGCGCCTCGTCGGCCGCGTGACGCGTACGTCCGCCGGAATCAGTGCTGGCAGCGCAGTCAGTCGCGGTGCAGCGGCGTGGTGCCCCACACCTCGGGGAAGCTGGCCTCATTCGCCTGGCGCCACAACGCCATCCGCCGTGCGTGTTCGGACTGCTCGGCCAAGTAGTCGGCGAGGCTCGACTCCTCAACTCGCCAGCGTGGTGGGGAGCCGAGCTGCGATCCGCGCAGGCGCCCCTCCTGCACGAGGGCGATGACTTCATCGACCTCGATGCTCAGCAGCTCGGCCACCTGCGCTGGCGCGAGGAAGCGCGGAGCCATCTCGGATGCTTCGGGCATGCTCTCATTCTCCCCGACGCTCCCCCGTCAGGACGAGGTGAACGCGGCGCTGTGGATAACTTTTCCGCCACATGCACGCAATCTGTGACGATTGCTGCATGACGCACTCTCGTGCCCGCAGGCCGGTCTTCGGCGACATCCGCTTCGTGATCGGCATCGTCTTGGTGATCGCCTCCGTCGCCGGCGTCTGGCTGCTCGTCTCGTCATCGCGGCAGACCGCGCCGGTGCTGCAGGCCACCCGCACGATCGTGCTGGGCGAGCCGATCAGCTCCGATGACCTCCAGGTAGTCGATGTCGGACTGGGTGCGTTGACCGACACCTATCTGGCGCCCCAGGATCTGGCGCCGGGCTCGATCGCGACGCGGACCCTCGCCGACGGCGAGCTGGTGCCGCGCTCGGCGGTCGGCACGACAGAGCAGGCCCGCACGACGACCGTCGTCGTGAGCAGCACCGCGACGCCCGCCGGGATGTCGGCCGGAACCGTCGTGGAAGTGTGGCACGCACCGCTGAGCAAGGACGGCCGCTCGTTCGAGGATCCGCGCATCCTCGTGGGAGACGCCGTGGTCGTGAAGGTGGCAGAGGCCGACGGAATGCTGGCGCAGACGCGCACGGATGTGGAGCTTGCGATCGATCGCGGCGACGTCGCCGATGTTCTCGCCGCGATCACGGGTGGCGACGCGATCTCGCTCGTCCCCGCGGGTGGCGGCTCATGACCTCGGTGATCCTCGCCCTCAACGCTGAGGATGCGTCGATGCTGGCATCCGACCTCGAGCTCGAAGGCGTCGATGTCCACGTCATCGCCCCTGAAGCGCTCGATGGCACCTCGCTCGCCGGTCACGACGCCGTGCTGCTCAGTCCGAGCCGCGCGGTGCTCACCCCTGACCTGGTCAGCGCGTGCGACCGTGCCGGCGTGCGGGTGATCCCAGTCGGCACAGCGGATTCGCGCATCGCGTCGCGTTTCGGACTGCCCGCCCCACTGCCGTACGACACGCCCGCCTGGCGCATCGTGCAGGCGCTGACGGAGAGCCCTTCGGTCGCGCCGGACGCTGACACCGGGCGAAGGCCCTCTCGCGTGATCGCCGTCTGGGGGCCGCACGGGGCACCAGGGCGCACGACGCTCGCGATCCAGCTGGCGGTCGAGCTGACACGCGCCGGGCGGCGCACCGCGCTCGTCGACGCCGACAGTGTCGCGCCGTCGGTGGCATTGCAGCTCGGTCTCGGCGACGAATCACCTGGGCTCGCGGCCGCGTGCCGTCGTGCGGAACTCGGCAGTCTCGATGTCGCCGAGCTCTCGCGCCTGGCAACGGCGGTGGAGACCTCCGGCGGCACGATCGATGTGCTGGGCGGCCTGAACCGTCCAGCACGATGGCCCGAGCTCACTGCCGGACGCCTGCGCACGACCCTGGCAGTCTGCCGCGACTGGCTCGATGAGACCGTCGTCGATGTCGCCGCGGCATTCGACGAGGATGACGACCCGCTCGATCCGGTCCCGACCGCCAGACATGCAGCAACGGCCGCAGCGCTGCTGGAGGCCGACGAGGTCGTGGCGGTGCTGTCGGCCGATCCGCTCGGTGTGAGCCGCTTCTTGCGCGGGCACGCCGAGCTGCGACATCTCATCGGCGGCACTCCCGTCACCGTCATCGCCAACCGAGTGCGACCAGGGCCGCTCGGAATCGACGCGCGAGGTCAGGTGCGCCGCACACTCGACCGGTTCGCCGGCATCGACGACGTCGCTTTCCTGCCGTACGATCAGCGCGCGGCGGATGCGGCGGCGCTGCACGCCAGGGCGATCGCCGACGTCGCACCCCGTTCGCAGCTCGTCTCGGCCGTGCGCCGGATCGCCTCGAGCCTCGGCACGCGCGCACAGGCGCGCGAGCAGGTCACTGCCGGTAGCTCGACAGGAAGTTCCCGAGCCGCTCGACGGCCTCGCTGAGCACCCTGGCCTCGGGCAGAGTCACGACGCGCAGGTGATCCGGGGTCGGCCAGTTGAAGCCGGTGCCCTGCACGAGCAGGATCTTCTCCGACACCAGCAGATCATAGACGAGCTTCTCGTCGTCGCGGATCTCGTGCACGTTCGGGTCGAGTTTCGGGAACGCGTACAGCGCGCCTTCGGGCTTGACACAGCTGACCCCCGGGATCGCCTCCAGACCCTTCCACGCGATGTCGCGCTGCTCATGCAGGCGCCCCGATGGCCCGATGAGCGCATCGATGGACTGAACACCACCCAGCGCCGCCTGCACGGCGTGCTGGGCGGGCACATTCGGGCACAGCCTCGTCGAGGCCAGCAGCGTGATCCCCTCGAGGAATCCCTTGGCGTGCGATTTCGGTCCGGTGATCACGAGCCAGCCGGAGCGATAGCCGGCGACTCGGTACGTCTTCGACAGTCCGTTGAAGGTGAGGCACAGCAGGTCCGGCGCGAGGGTGGCGGTGGGGATGTGCTCGGCACCGTCGAACAGGATGCGATCGTAGATCTCGTCCGAGAGCAGCAGCAGCTGATTCTCGCGCGCGATCTGCACGATGCCCTCGAGCACCTCGCGTGAGTACACCGCCCCGGTGGGGTTGTTCGGGTTGATGATGACGATGGCCTTCGTCTGCGGCGTCACCTTCGAGCGGATGTCCTCGAGGTCGGGCTGCCAGCCGTTCTCCTCGTCGCACAGGTAGTGCACAGGCGTTCCACCCGCGAGCGAGGTCATCGCCGTCCACAGCGGATAGTCCGGCGCAGGGATGAGCACCTCGTCACCCTGGTCGAGCAGCGCCTGCATGACCATGGTGATCAGCTCGGAGACGCCGTTGCCGAGATAGACGTCATCGGGATCGAAGCGCGGGAAGTCCGGGGTCTCCTCATAGCGGCTCACCACGGCGCGCCGTGCCGAGATCACGCCCTTGCTGTCGCTGTAGCCGTGGGCGCTGGGCAGCGCGGCCAGCATGTCGCGGACAATCTGGTGCGGCGCCTCGAACCCGAAGATCGCCGGGTTGCCCGTGTTCAGCTTGAGGATCTGATGACCCTCGGACTCCAGTCGCGCCGCCTCGACCAGTGCCTTGCCTCGGATCTCGTAGAGAACGTTCTTCAGCTTGGAGGACTGGTCCAGTGTGCGGCGGGTCATGCGCCAAGGATACCGGGGCGCATGGGCGCCCCGGTCCACTCGGCAGCCGGCTCAGCCCTTCTTGCGCTGCTGAGCGCGACGCTGCTGACGGTTGACCGGAGCGTCGTCCTGCGCAGCATCCGTCGGCTGTCCGAACGCGCCCCGCGTCTCGCCACCCTCGTTCGCCTTGCGCAGCCGCGCAGTGGCGGCCTGCTGCACCTGTCCGCGGTCGTTGCGCACCTCGACGTCGCCGGAGTCATTGGGAGCCGAGTACTCGAGCTTCTGCTCGGGCTGCCCGTCGACGAGCCCCTTGGCCTCGACCTGAGTCTGGTCATCGCCGGCGCGACGCACCTCGACCTCGAGGTTGTAGAGGTAGCCGACGGACTCCTCCTTGATCTGTCCCATCATCGCCTGGAACATCGCGTAGCCCTCGCGCTGATACTCGATCAGCGGGTCGCGCTGTGCCATGGCACGAAGGCCGATGCCATCCTTCAGGTAGTCCATCTCGTAGAGGTGATCACGCCAGCGGCGGTCGAGCACCTGCAGCACGACGCGACGCTCCAGCTCACGCGTCGCCGCCTCGCCGAGGGCCTCCTCGCGCTTCTCATACGCGATCAGGGCGTCCGAGAGGAGTTCGCGCTTGAGCCCCTCCGCGGTGATGCCGCCCTTGCGGTCGCCGGCTTCGGCGACGACCTCATCGATCGTGACGCCCATCGGGTAGAGCGTCTTGAGCTCGGTCCACAGTGCGTCGAAGTCCCAGCTCTCGGTGTGACCCTCAGATGTGTGGTCATCGACCACACCCCCGATGGCGTCCTCGATGAAGTGGTGCACGCGATCGGCGATGTCATCGCCGTGCAGGATCTGCCGGCGGTCGGTGTAGATGGCCTCGCGCTGACGATTGAGCACATCGTCGTACTTGAGCACGTTCTTGCGCATCTCGGCGTTGCGCGCCTCGACCTGCGACTGCGCGCTGCGGATCGCGCGGCTGACCATGCCGGATTCGATCGGGATGTCATCAGGGAAGTTCGTGCGGGACAGGATCGCCTCGGCGGCGCCGGACTGGAACAGACGCATCAGGTCGTCCGTGAGGCTGAGGTAGAAGCGGCTCTCGCCGGGGTCGCCCTGACGTCCGGAGCGTCCGCGCAGCTGGTTGTCGATGCGGCGCGACTCGTGACGCTCGGTGCCGAGCACGTACAGGCCGCCCGCCTCGGTGACCTTCACACCGTCTTCGGCGACCTTCTTCTTCATAGCCTGGTAGGTCTCATCCCACGCGGCCTCGTACTCTTCTGGCGTCTCCTCGGGATCGAGCCCCTTCGCCTTGAGGTCCTGCACGGCCAGGAACTCGGCGTTGCCGCCGAGCATGATGTCGGTACCGCGACCGGCCATGTTCGTGGCCACTGTGACTGCGCCGAGCTTGCCGGCCAAGGCCACGATCTCCGCCTCACGCGCGTGGTTCTTGGCGTTGAGCACCTCGTGCTTGACGCCCTTCTTCGCGAGCAGGCGCGACAGGTACTCGCTCTTCTCGACGCTGACCGTTCCCACCAGCACGGGCTGACCGTTGGCGTGACGCTCGGCGATGTCCTCGACGACCTGCGCGAACTTGGCCTGCTCGTTCTTGTAGACCAGGTCTGGCTGATCTTTGCGGATCATCGGGCGGTTGGTCGGGATCGGCACGACGCCGAGCTGGTACGTCGACATGAACTCGGCCGCCTCGGTCTCGGCGGTACCGGTCATGCCGGCGAGCTTCTCGTACAGGCGGAAGTAGTTCTGCAGCGTGACCGTGGCCAGGGTCTGGTTCTCGGCCTTGACCGGCACACCCTCCTTCGCCTCGATCGCCTGGTGGATGCCCTCGTTGTAGCGGCGGCCGACCAGGATGCGCCCGGTGTGCTCATCGACGATCATGACCTCGTCGTTCATCACGACGTAGTCGGTGTCCTTCTTGAACAGCGCGATCGCCTTGATGGAGTTGTTCAGGAACGAGATCAGTGGGGTGTTGGCCGACTCGTAGAGGTTGTCGATGCCGAGGTAGTCCTCGACCTTCTCGATACCGGGCTCGAGCACGCCGACCGTGCGCTTCTTCTCGTCGACCTCGTAGTCCTCGCCGACTTCGAGCGTGCGGGCGATCTTGGCGAACTCCGTGAACCACCGATTGGCCTCGCCAGACGACGGACCCGAGATGATCAGCGGCGTGCGCGCCTCGTCGATGAGGATCGAGTCGACCTCATCGACGATCGCGAAGAAGTGCTCGCGCTGAACGAGATCCTCCTGGCGCCAGGCCATGTTGTCGCGCAGGTAGTCGAAGCCGAACTCGTTGTTCGTGCCGTAGGTGATGTCGGCGGCATACTGCTGGCGACGCACCTCTGGTGTCTGGCCCGAGATGATCGTGCCCGTGGTCATGCCGAGTGCGCGGTGGATGCGGCCCATCAGCTCGGACTGATACGAGGCGAGGAAGTCGTTCACCGTGATGACATGCACGCCCTTGCCGGCGATCGCATTCAGGTACGAGGGGAACGCGGCGACCAGGGTCTTGCCCTCACCGGTCTTCATCTCGGCGATGTTGCCAAGGTGCAGGGCCGCACCACCCATGATCTGCACGTCATAGGCGCGCATGCCCAGGGTGCGCCTGGCAGCCTCGCGCACGGCGGCGAAGGCCTCGGGCATGAGCTGATCGAGGGTCTCGCCCTTTTCGAACCGGGCGCGCAGCTCGGCGGTCTCGCCGCGCAGCTCGTCATCGGTGAGCTTCTCGAAGTCGTCTTCCAGCGCGTTCACGGCTTTCGCGACCTGCTTCAGTCGCCGAAGGATGCGTCCTTCACCGGCGCGCAGCAGCTTCTCGAGAGGATTCGCCACGGATGTCTCCCTTGGGTATTCGGTCCAGCACAAGGATCTGCGCCGAAACATGCTTTGCCATGTTACCGGCCTGTGACAAGTGGATGCTGTGCACGAGCGAGTTCGACGACGCTGAGCGCGAACGGACTCGCCGATTCGAATGATCGCACCCCGGCGCATTTCCGCCTACGTGTATACATAGAAATGCAATACCGGGAAACGATCGGAGTGCTTCATGTCCGTCCGCCAGAGCCTGCTCGCCATCCTCGATCAGGGCCCGTGCTACGGCTATCAGCTGCGCGCCGAGTTCGACCGACGCACCGGATCCACCTGGCCGCTGAACGTCGGTCAGATCTACAACACGCTCGAACGACTCGAGCGCGACGGCCTGGTCGTCAAGGGCGACACCGACGACCACGGTCACGTGTATCACCAGATCACGGAAGCCGGGCGCATCGAGGTGAGGGCATGGCTGGACTCCCCCGTGCTCAGACAGTCCGGCACCCGCGATGAGCTGGCCATCAAGCTGGCCGTCGCGGCAACCCTGCCGGGGGTCGATGTCGCGTCGGTGATCCACCACCAGCGCGAGGCATCGCTCACCCAACTGCAGGAATTGAACCGCGCGAACGACGGCGGCGCCGATCCGGACGGCGCGGAGGACCTGGCCCGGTCGCTGGTGGTCGACTCGATGATCTTCGCCGTGCAGGCAGAAGTGCGCTGGCTCGATCACATCGAGCAGCGGTTGACCACCCACCCGCACCACGCCATGGGACTTGAGCTGTCCACCGAGCGACCCAAGCGCGGTCGTCCGGCGAAGGTGCACTCCTGACCGCCCTCGCCCACGGTGGCGGCAGAGCAGAGATGCGCCCGCTGTTCGCCGCAGGCGCATCGGATGCACAGCGCAGCCTGAGACTGCGACCGTAGGATCGAGGAATGGCCGGATTCTGGGGCAAACGCAAACGTGAGCAGGAAGCGCTGGCGGCGCAGGACTCGGGTCTCGCGCGCCACGCCGAGAAGGCGCTTGTCGCCGCGGATGAGCGCATCCGCACGACAGCCGATGAGCTCGCCTTCGCCCAGGCCGAGCTCGGCGAGTCGCTGACCGCCGATCTGAAGGCGGCGCTCGACGGCGTGCGCACCCACCTGCGCGAGGCGTTCCAGTTGCATCAGCTGAACCACGACGAGATCCCGGACACCGCTGAGGAGCTGCGCACCCGCAACGCGCGCATCCTGCAGCTGTGCGAGTGGGCAGAGGGCCTGCTCGACGAGAAGACCGGCGCGCTCGCAGAGGTGGTCGCGAAGGTGCGTCGCGCCCCCGAGGTCATGGCCCAGGTCCGAGCGGATGCTGAGGCGCTGGCAGCCCGCGTGCCGCAGGCACGTGCCGCGGTCGAGCGTCTCGCCTCTCGGTACTCCGAGACGGCGATGCGGCGGATCGCGTCGGCCGGCGACGAATCCGAGCAGCTGATCGCCTTCGCCACCCACGGTGCCGATGTCTCAGAACGCCGGCGTGCCGCCAAGCAGAACGAAGAGGCCAACCTGGCGCTCGAGACCGCGACCGAGGCCGTACGTCGTGCCGGAGCGATCCTCGACGCTGTCGAGGACTTCGAGATCGAGGCCCTGCGCGCCGAGTCGACCCTGGCCGATGTCGTGGCAGACTCCCGCGGCGACATCGTCGCGGCCCGCAATGCCCCGCAGGTGCCGGAGGTCGTCGCCGCGACCGCTGAGCTGGAAGCGGCGCTCCGTGAGCTGACCCCGGCCGCCGAGCGCAACGATCCGTTCACCGAGCTGAGTCGCCTGCGCGCCGCGAACACCGCCCTGGATGCGGCCATCGACAAGGCGAACTACCGAGCCCAGCATCCACTCCCCTCGCTCGAGCACGTGCAGCACGCCATCGACGACGCCGATCGTCAACTCGGCGTCGCCCGGGGTCTGATCGCCGGACACCGCGGCTGGATCGGCGCCGACGCGCGCACCCGGCTCGCCGAGGCGGAGCGGCTGCGCGTGGATCTGCCGGCGCTGCTGCCGGCGGAAGACACCCGTGAGCAGGCGCTCTCGTCCGCCCGTCGAGTGGCCCAGCTGGCATCCGAGGCTCTGCAGCTCGCGCAGCGCGACATCGACTCCTCCCGCCCGCAGGACCAGAACTGGGGTGGCGGCGGAGGACAGGGCTGGGGTCCGGGTGGACGTCGTGGCGGTGGCGGCAGCGACATCGTCAGCGGTGTGCTCGGCGGCCTCGTGATCGGCAGCATCCTCGAC
This sequence comes from Microbacterium sp. H1-D42, assembly GCF_022637555.1. Lineage (NCBI taxonomy): Bacteria > Bacillati > Actinomycetota > Actinomycetes > Micrococcales > Microbacteriaceae > Microbacterium > Microbacterium sp. H1-D42. The sequence goes on from NZ_CP093342.1 coordinate 2,283,097, forward strand.
GGCATCTTCGACTGACATCCACACGTGAGAGGCGCCCTCCCCGTTCATTCGGGAAGGGCGCCTCTCATCGTTGTCGGGTCAGGACGCGAGCGCCTCAGCGGGCGGAGCCGCGGTCGTCAGCGAGATGACGCCGTAGTCCCAGCCCTTGCGGCGGTACACGACGCTCGGGTGGTCGCTGCGGGCGTCGACGAACAGGAAGAAGTCGTGTCCGACCAGTTCCATGCGGTCGACGGCCTCTTCGACCGTCATCCACTCCGCATCGAAGTTCTTGGTTCGGATGACCACCGGGGAGTAGTCCTCCTCGTCGTCGGTCTGCACGGGGATGGCCCCGGTGGCGACAGCCTGCAGCACGTCGGCGGATGCTGGCTGCACGTCGATTCCGGCCAGCGCTCCGCTGCCCTTCTCGAAGTGCGCACCGCGGCCCTGGTTGCGGGCGTCGATGCGCTTCTCCTTGGCTCGACGCAGCTGTTCGGCGAGCTTGTCGAGAGCCATGTCGAGGGCTGCGAACTTGTCGGGATCGATCGCCTCTGCCCTGATCACCGGCCCCTTGCCGAGCAGCGTGAGCTCGACCGTCTCGTCGGGCAATCGCCCGTTGCGATAGGCACGGTGAGTGACCTTGACCTCCAGTCGCATGGCTCGCGGTGCGAGCGTCTGGATACGGGCCGTCTTCTCCTCGACAACCGTCCGGAACCGATCGGAGATGCTCACTCCGACGCCGACGATGCTCGTTTCCATCACTGCCTCCTTGTCCCGGTCCTCCCGGCCAAGGGCGGACCGTGGTCGCCTTGTGACCCCCTACGCTAGTCGCCGAATGGGCGGATGTCACTACCTTCGGGCCGTGTCTTTCCTCAGGTACTCACAGTGACTTCGGAGGCGCCGAGATGACGCGGAGTGGCTGCGAGCGTGACGGCGCAGATCGGCTGCAGCCCGGCCGCGCGCAGCGCCCGCGCAGCCTCGTCCAGCGTCGCACCGGTCGTGAGCACATCATCGACGATCACGACTCTGGCATCCCGTGGGAGTGTGCGCCGAGCGCGCATGCTGCCTGCGACGTTGCGTGCACGCGCGTCGCGGCCGAGACCGCGCTGGTCGCCGGTGCGGCGTGCCGCGACCAGCATCCGCTGTGAGCGCTGCGCGGCCCGGCGCACGAGCAGCTCCGGCACGCGGTAACCTCGGCGCCGGAATGCCGCCCTGCTCGTCGGCACCGGCACGATGACAGCCCCTGACGCCACCTCGTCGAGGATGTCCTCCATGGCGGCGCCCAGCGGTCGGGCGAGCATCGTCGCGCCGTCCTCCTTGAGACGTCGGATGCTGCGCGCCACCACGCCCTCGTAGACGAGCGCCGCATGGACGGGAAGCCCCTGTGGGGTCGTCAGACGCTGCGGTCTCGGCGCGAACAGCATCCGACATTCGGCGCACAGCAGCGTGCCAGGGTGGTCGCAGCCAGGGCACGTCGCGGCCAGCAGGAACGCGAGCGCCTCGCGTGCGAGCCGCAGCCAGTGATCCGTGCGCATCCGTCGATCGTGCCGCACGACGCGCACCGCACAGAGGCTCGAGCCCACCATCTGTGCAGAACCTGACTTCTGCGCCTGATGTGCAGGGCGGTCAGTATCCGGCGCGCGTGCCGAGCACGACCACGTCGTCCACGGCCTTCTGCCACGAGGATCCGCGCTGCGCATAGACTGCGCCGTCGGCCGACAGCACGCGCAGCCCTGTGCTGGTGCGCGCGCCGGCGAGCGCGGTGGCATCCGTCGGCGCCGGTGACGCTGACCACGGCCCGCCGATCACGTAGGTCGTGAGGGTCGGGTCGGGGTCGGCGGACAGCACAGCCACGGAGTCCGAGCCGACCCATGAGAGGCCGCGGGCAGGGCCGTCGAGCACCGCGATCTCGGGAGTCTCCTGGCCGAGAGCTGTCGGCAGACCTTCGTCGTCGCGGATGATCGCGGCCACGACCAGCAGGTGCTGACCGCCGGACGTGACGATCGCGGCGACCCGTGCGCCATCGGCCGACACGCGCACATGGCTGATCGCGTCGGCCTCCGGCCACGCATCCGCGATCTGGTGTCCGACGACAGCCGGCGTCCACGCCTTGATCTGGGCCGGTTCGCCGGACGGCACCGACCAGATGTACCCGAACGGATCCAGCGACGGAGTGATCAGTCCCGCTCTGCCGTCCACCTGATCGCCGGCACCGTCGCTCACCGCCCAGACATGCCCGTCGGTCAACTGCACGGCGGCGAGCCGCGCATCCAGGGACATGTCGATCGACCTGATGGGTGTGGAGATCTTCGCGATCTGCTGCGTGAGGCCAGGCACCGGCGTGATCTCGCCGGCCGACGCCGTGCCGAAGGTCGCGCCGTCGTACACGAGCACGCCCGGATCGACGATCACCGGCTCGATCGCCACGGTGTCTGCGGGCAGCGGCGAGCCGTCCACGACGAATTGCACCTCGGCGACACCGGCGCCGGCCAGGCTCGCCTCCAGCTGCGTGCGCATTCGCGCCAACACAGTGGATGAGGTGGACAGCGCCGTGCGAGTGAGTGAGACCGAAGCCACCTGGGCTGGATCGATCGGCACCGCGTCGCCGACCAGCGAGACATCTGCCGGGAAGGCCGTCTGCACCGCAGGCGCGAGCCAGTCGCTCGGCACACCGGAGACCAGCGCCCTGGCGACCGTGGTGGCCATCGCGGTGCCTCGAGGGAACCAGCGCACATCGGGAACCAGGTGCGTCCAGGTCTTGTCGAAGTACTTCAGCGAGAACTTCTCGTAGACCTTGCTGAACGTGTCGATGTCGAGGGTGATGCCATCCTTCGCCTCCGAGATGCGCCACTCTCCGCCGGGATCGCGCGCAAGCCGGTACGTCGCCTTGGCGGTGCCGACGCCGGCGCTGTACTCCCCCTCGGCACTCACACCGGCGATCTGGTCGAGCTGCACCTTCACCTCGGCCCGAGTGGCCTTCTCGTCATCCGCGTCGACGCTGGGGTCGAAATCGCGATCCAGCACCGAGGAGTCGATCGCGACTCCGACATCCGGATCCCAGTCGTGCGAGAAGTCCTCGGTGAGGAACTTGCGCGCGATCTCCCAGTTGTTCGCCGGTGTCATCGATGCTTCCAGGAAACCGGCGACGATCGCCTCGGGTCCGGCGCCGGGTTCTGGGTCCCTGGCGATCGGGGTGAAGTCAGGCAGCTCGATGTCGCCGCCGATGGGCAGGCCCGCCTGCGGCGGGCCAGAGGTGGGCAGGCCTGTGCATCCCGCCAGCAGCAGCGCTGCCGCGGCGAGGGCGAGAACGCGGATGCCCGCACGCAGCTTCATGAGCGCTCCCCCTGCTCGTGACCGGCTGCCAGGTCGGTGTACACCGTGATCGGCTGGGTGACATCTCCGAGATCGATCAGGGTCTCCTGCGGCTCGAGCGGCACCGGACCCTGACCCTGCGGCATGGAATCGACGCGAGGAATGGTGAGCACGAAGTTCGTGCCGACCCCGAGCTCTGACCACACCTCGAGTGTGCCGCCGTGCAGCCGCGCGTCGCCCAGAGCGATCGACAGGCCGAGGCCGGTGCCGCCGATGGTCCGCTTGCGGGACGGATCGGCGCGCCAGAACCGGTCGAAGACCCGTTCGGCGTCTTCTGGGCGCATGCCGAGACCGAAATCGCGCACGCCGACCGCGACAGCGAACTGATTGCTGTCGACAGTGATGACGACCGGCTTGCTCTCACCGTGTTCGATCGCGTTGCCGACCAGGTTGCGCAGCACCCTTCGGACCCGGCGGGGGTCCATGTCCACCGGCGAGTACCCGCCAGGTGCGACCAACCGCAGTTCTGCATCGCGCGTGGTGGCAAGCGGGCGCAGTTCGTCGACGATGTCTTCTGCGAGCTGGGCGAGACTGGTCGCCTCGATCTCGAGCTGCACCGATCCGGCGTCGTAGCGGCTGATCTCGAGCAGATCCGAGAGCAGCAGTTCGAACCGCTGCACCTGGGTGTGCAGCAACTCGGCGGTGCGTGCGGTGGTCGGGTCGAATTCGTCCTTCTGGTCGTTGATCATCTCGGCGGCCAGGCGGATGGTCGTCAGCGGCGTCCGCAGCTCGTGTGAGACATCCGAGACGAAGCGCTGCTGCACGAGTGAGAGCTCGGCGAGTTCGCCGATCTGCGCCTCGATGCTGTCGGCCATCGCGTTGAACGACCGGCCGAGGGTGGCCAGCTCGTCCTCTCCGTGCACCGGCAGACGCACTTCCAGGTCGCCCGCTGCAAGCCTCGCACTGGTCTCGGCCGCCTCGATGATCGGGGTCGACACAGAGCGCAGGACCAGCCACGAGATGCCCGCGATCAGCGCCACCAGTGTGATGCCGGCGAACCAGAGGGTGCGCTGCACGAACAGCAGGGTCTCGTCGGCATCCGCCAGGTCGTAGGCGATGTACACGTCGTACTCTGCGACGTCGCGGAATGTCAGCGGCTGCCCCACGACGATGCCGGCCGTCGTCGATCCGTCCTCCTGAGGCAGAGCGATCGACTGCCAGGCCTGGCGCCCCTGCACCTCGCGCACGCGGGTCTGCAGCTTGGTGCTGATCTGTGCGGCGCTGAGATTCTGGCTGCCGAAGCCCACCGGCGTGTACCCGTCGCCCTGGGTCTCGGCGAGGAAGCCGACGATGCGGTCAGAGGAGGCGGATCGTCCGAGCACGTTCTGCGCCTCGAGCCACACCGACTGGATCTGGGCACGGTCATCGCCGACCTGCGCGGAGTCGAGCAGGATCTGCGCCTGTGACACGGCCGCGCGGGCGTTGTGCAGGGCCTCGTCCTTGCGGGATTCGAAGAGGTCGCTGCGGATCACGAGCGCCATCACGACGCAGATGATGAAGATGGCGAGCGAGGTGAGGAGCAGTGTGATCGCGGTGGCCCTGAAGCGCATCGAATGCCGCCACACCGACCCGAGGGAGTCGGGCCACTGGCGCGCAGAGCGCCAGATGGACGACTGCACGCGCGTGGGATTCGTCGCGGTCACGCAGAAGCCCCTAGCTGATGCTCCCGGCCCGGTAGCCCACACCGCGCACCGTCATGACGATCCTGGGGTTGTCCGGGTCGAGCTCGACCTTGGCGCGCAGGCGCTGCACGTGCACGTTCACCAGGCGGGTGTCGGCCTTGTAGTGATAGCCCCACACCTGCTCGAGCAGCATCTCGCGGGAGAACACCTGCTGAGGCTTCGACGCCAGCGCGACCAGCAGCTGGAACTCCAGCGGGGTCAGGGCGATGGGCGCCGTGCCGCGGCGCACTTCGTGCGCATCGACATCGATGGTGAGGTCGCCGACGCGCAGCACGTCGGATGCGGCCTCGGTGACCGGCCGAAGGCGTGTGCGGATGCGGGCGACGAGCTCCTTGGGGTTGAAGGGCTTGACGATGTAGTCGTCAGCACCGACCTCGAGTCCTCGCACCACGTCGGCGGTGTCGCTGCGCGCGGTGAGCATGATGATCGGCACACCGGACTCGGCGCGGATGCGAGAGCAGATCTCGATGCCGTCCATTCCAGGCAGCATCAGGTCGAGCAGGACGAGATCCGGGCGCGAGGCACGCCACTCGTCGACCGCTCGAGCACCGTCGGAGCAGAAGGTCACATCGAACCCCTCTGTGCGCAGCACGATGCCGATCATCTCGGCCAGGGCCGTGTCGTCATCGACCACGAGGATTCGAGAGGTCATCTTCTGCCCAGCCTCCGCTTTCTCTTCATCTGCGGACGGCGAAATCTCCCCATGCGGCCGCAATGCGGTTCAGCCTACTTGAGAAACCTATGTCGGGCCCAGAGGTGCGCGAGCATGGTCAGAGGCGTGTGTTGTGTCACGATGGGAGGGCCCAGCACCACGGGTGGCACAGGGAGGGAGTGCGAATGAGCGGTCAGACCTGGACCCCCGCACCGAAGAAGAGCGCGATTCCGCTGCATCCGATGACCTTCGGCATGATCCTCGGCCGGGCGTTCGCCGCGCTGAGACACAACCCGAAGGTGCTGTTCGGCTTCGCTGTGGCCGTGCAGTTCGGTATCACGCTCATCGCGGTCGTCGTGATGCTGCTGGTGAGCGGCTTCACCGCCGCCCGCATCGCCAGCGTCCCGCCGGGGTCTCCCGACCTCGGGCCGATCGTGGCGGGCTCGGTCGCCCTCGCAGTCGTCGTCGGCATCGTGATCGCGCTGGCGAGTGTCGCCTTCACCGCCATCGTGCAGGGCCTGGTCGCCGCTGATGTCTCGTTCGCCGCACTCGGGCGCAAAGCGCCCCTTCGGCAGCTCTGGCACCGCATGCGCCCGGCGTTCTGGAGACTGTTCGCATACTCGCTGCTGCAGGGCGCAGCGGTTCTCGTCTGGCTGCTGGTGGTCGGCGGCGTCGTGATCGGCGTCATGGCCGCGTCCGGGTTCGAAGCCGGCGGGGTCGGTCTCGGCGCCATCCTCGGCGTGTTCCTGGTGCTCGGCAGCATCCCCCTGCTGGTGTGGCTGAGCACGAAGCTGCTCGTCGTCCCGGCCGTGCTCGTCCTCGAGCACGCGACGATCGGCGCCGCGCTGGTGCGCTCGTGGCGGCTGATCCGCGGCCGGTTCTGGCCGGCACTCGGCGTGATGTTCCTGATCGGCGCGATCATGGGACTCGCAGCGCAGGTCGTCAGTATTCCCGGCTCGATCATCAGCGCAGTCCTGGGCGGAGTGCTCGCACCAACCGGCTCCGAAGACGCCTCGGCGGTCGTCGCGGTCATGGCTGCCACGATCCTGCCCCAGATCCTGGTTCTCGCCGTGCAGGCCATCACCCTGGTGGTGCAGGGCACCGGTGCCACTCTCATCTATCTGGACAGTCGCATGCGCTATGAGGGACTGGATCAGACGCTCATCCGCCACGTCGAGCGCGCCGCGCTCGGCACACCTGACGACCAGCTGGGCGATCCGTATGCCCTTGACCCGGCACGCGCCGTGGGCAAGACGCCGCCGCCGGCGCAGACGCCGCCGGCGCCCGGCTACACGACGTATCCGGGCGCACATCCGACACCGTCCGGGTACCCGGCGCCCGGCTACCCGGCACAGCCGTCGTACGCAGCGCAGCCCGGCCAGTACCCCGCGCAGCCCGGGCACCCTGCCCAGCCGTCCTACCCGGCACAGCCCGGCACGTACCAGGTGCAGCCCGGCTACCCGACCAGCGCGCCTCAGGAGCACTCGTTCCCGCCGCCGCCTCCACCCGCTGCACAGGCGTCCTCCGCACAGGGACCGCCGCCGCCTGCATCCGACTCCCCCGCCACCGGTCCTGACGCCGCTGCCCCGAACACCTGGACTGCGCCAGGCGGATCCGCGTGATCGCACTGCTCGCTGCCGCCGACGTCTTCATCCCCGACGGTGACGAAGCACGCCAGTGGGCCGAGGATGAGCTGGCCAAGGCCCAGTACCAGGCGGCGAAGCCGAACTGGTTCGACCAGCTCGCCGCCGACATCTTCGAGTGGATGATGGGTCTGCTGCGTGGCGACGGTCCGGCCGGAGCGACGCCGATCGCGATGACGGTCATCGTGGTCGTCATCATCGCGGCGCTGGTGGTCGCGCTGCTGGTGTGGGGACGTCCTCGGGCGTCGCGCACCGTGCGCAGACGCACCGATCTGCTCGGCGAGCGTGACGACCGCTCTGCCGCACAGCTCCGCGCCGAGGCAGAACGCAGGGCGAAGGCGCAGGACTGGGACGGCGCTGTCGTGCTGCGCTTCCGCGCGCTCGCCCGCGGCATGCTCGAGCGCGACTTGATCGATCCAGCTCCCGGCGCGACAGCGCAGGGCATCGCGCGTGAGGCCGCCGTGGCTTTTCCCGGATTCCGCGATCGGCTGCACGATGCCGCCACGTCATTCGACGCCGTGCGCTACCTCGGCAGTCCTGCGGACGCCGAGGACTACCGGCTACTCGCGGCCACCGACGACGCCGTGCGCACCGCCGCACCGGCGACTGCCGCCGCTGCAGGCCAGGCGGTGCCCGCATGAGCACCACTGCGCAGGGGGACTCCGCGATGGCATCCGAGGGCGTCACAGCACCACCCACCGCCGCGCCGTCGACCGCCGCGCCGTCGACCGCATCGCCGCGTCCTCGCGGCCGAGGCGGCCGCGTGCTGGGCTGGATCCTCGTGATCGCACTGGTCGTCGTCCTCGCTCTGCTGTCGCTGCGACTGATGCCGACCGAGCTCGATCTGGGCGGCGCGCTCAATCCCGAGAGTCCAGGTCCCAACGGGGCGGGTGCGATCGCCGAGCTGACCAGGCAGCAGGGGGTGCAGATCGACGTGACGCGCAGCCACACATCAGCCACCGCACAGCTGGATCCCGGCGCCACACTCGTGCTCACCGACCCTCCTGCTCTGAGCGACTCGGCCGTCATGGATCTGGTTCACAGCGCGGATCGCGTCGTGCTGCTCAGCAGCAGCTCACGAATGCTGCGTCTGCTCGACCTGGGCGAGAGCACCTTCGCCGCGGGAAGCGTGCAGGCAGAGTGCGACCTGCCGGAGTTCTCGCGTGTCGGCACGGTGGATGCTGAGCGGATGTTCGTCCCCGGCGCCGGTGTCACCGCATGCTTCATCGACGACGAGGGGCACGCGGCGGTGCTGCGCGGTGTCGACGGCGACACGACCATCACCCTGCTCGACGCGACGAAGCTGCTGTCGAACCAGCATCTGGCCGAGAACGGCAATGCCGCGCTCGGGCTCGCGCTGCTCGCGCAGACCGATGACGTCGTCTGGTACGTGCCGTCCTTCGCCGACAGCGACCTCGAAGATGGCGAACCCGCCAGCCTCGGCGAACTGACTCCGAACTGGGTAACCCCGGTCATCCTGCTGCTGCTCCTTGCCGGGCTCGCCGCCATCTGGTGGCGGGGCCGTCGTTTCGGCCCGCTGGTGACCGAATCACTGCCGGTCACGGTGCGCGCGTCCGAGACCATGCACGGTCGGGCCCGACTCACGGCCAAAGCGGCGGATGCCGCTCACGCGGCCGCCGCGATCCGCACCGGCACGCGAACGCGACTCGCATCCCGACTCGCCCTGAGCCCGCGTGCGAGCTCCCAAGAGGTTGCGGACGCCGTTTCCGATCGCCTGCGCGTGCCGCGCGGCTCGCTGTACGAGCTGCTCGACGGTGCCACGCCGCAGAGCGATCACGACCTGATAGACCTCGCCCGCAGCCTCGCTGAACTAGAGACGGCCGTCGACGCCGCCGTCCACACCGAAAGGAACCGCCCGTGAGCGACGAGAGCACGATTTCCGCCAGCACGATGACCCCTGACGAGGCGCTGCGCCAGGCGATGCATCGTGTGCGCACCGAGGTCGACAAGGCCGTCATCGGCCAGGCCGGCACCGTCACCGGCCTGCTGGTCGCCCTGCTCGCCAGGGGGCACGTGCTGCTGGAAGGCGTGCCAGGAGTCGCGAAGACCCTGGTCGTGCGCAGCTTCGCCCGAGCGGTCGGGCTCGACACCAAGCGCGTGCAGTTCACCCCCGACCTGATGCCGGGCGACGTCACCGGCTCGCTGGTGTACGACGCCCGCACCGGTGAGTTCGAGTTCCGCCAGGGGCCGGTGTTCACGAACATCCTGCTCGCCGACGAGATCAACCGCACGCCTCCCAAGACCCAGGCAGCTCTGCTGGAGGCCATGGAGGAGCGCCAGGTGTCGGCCGACGGCGAGAGCCGCCCGCTGCCTGATCCGTTCCTGGTCGCTGCGACCCAGAACCCGATCGAGCACGAGGGCACGTACACGCTGCCAGAGGCACAGCTGGACCGTTTCCTGATGAAGCTGGTGGTGGGGATGCCAGAGCGCGACGCCGAGGTGTCGGTGCTGCGCCTGCACGCCGACGGGTTCTCGCCACGACTGCTGACCGGCATCAGCGCTGTCGTCAGCGCTGACGAGATCCGCGCGGCACAGGAGGCCGCCGCCCGCGTGCAGGTCAACGACGATGTGCTCGGCTACGTCGTCGACCTGGCTCGAGCCACGCGGATGTCGCCGTCGGTCGAGCTCGGCGCAAGCCCCCGGGCATCGACCGCGCTGCTGGCGGCCGCGAAGGCCTGGGCGTGGCTGAACAGCTCCGCAGCTGTCACCCCGGACCACGTGCAGACCATGCTGATGCCGGTGTGGCGTCATCGTGTGCAACTGCGGCCGGATGCGCAGATGGAGGGCGTGACGCCCGACGCCGTGCTGCAGTCGGTCGTGCAGCAGACCCGGGTGCCGATCTGACATGTTCGTGACTGGTCTGCTCGCGCCCCTCGTCGCGCTTGGCGTCGTCCCGATCGTGCTCATGAGCTCGGTCGGGGTTCCGGCGTGGGCGAGCTTCGGCGGATGGATGCTGCTGTGCATCGTGCTCGTCCTGCTGGACGTGCTGCTGGCGGCGGACCCGCGTGCGGTTTCCGTTACCCGCCGGGTGCCGGCGCGCGCCAGGCTCGGCGAGCCCGTGATGACCAGCGTGGCGGTGCAGAACATCGGCACGCGCACGCTGCGGGGGTGGCTGCGGGATGCCTGGCAGCCGACGGCGGGAGCCCCTCTGACTCGTGAATCGCTCAGCATCCCGCCCGGCGAGCGCCGGCGCATGCAGATCCCGCTGCTCCCCCGCAGGCGGGGCGAGCTGGCGAGTGAATTCGTGGTGCTGCGATCACGAGGGCCGCTCGGCATCGCCGGACGGCAGGCGCAGCACGACGCGCGCGGCGCGCTGCGTGTGCTGCCGGCGTTCACCTCGCGCAAGCACCTGCCCTCGCGCCTGGCACGTCTGCGCGAGCTCGACGGCAACACCTCGATCCAAGTCCGAGGACAGGGCACCGAGTTCGACTCGCTGCGCGAGTACGTGCGCGGCGACGACATCCGCTCGATCGACTGGCGCGCGACGGCCCGCGCCGGCACCACGATGCTGCGCACCTGGCGACCGGAGCGCGACCGGCAGGTGGTGATCGTCATCGACACCGGCCGCACCGCGGCCGCCCGAGTCGGCGACAGCACGCGATTGGATGCTGCGCTGGAGGCATCCCTGCTGCTGGCGGCACTCGCGACGCGCGCCGGGGATCACGTGCACCTGCTGATGTACGACCGGGTAGCCAGGGCCCGCGTGACCGGCGTCGACGGGGCCGCTCTGCTGCCCGCGCTGACGGACGCGATGGCGCCGGTGCACGCCCGCCTGGTTGACACCGACTGGGCAGGAGCATTCGCCGCCGTGCGCTCGCTGACCACGCGGCCATCCCTGGTGGTGGTGCTCACCGCACAGGATGCCGCCGAATCCGCCCGCGGGTTCCTCGGCGCGTTCCCGGATGCCTCTCGTGCGACCACGGTGCTGGTCGGATCGGTCACGGACGAGGCGATCGGCGAGCTGGCGAAGAAGCGCGATTCCCGTGCCGACGTGTACCTGGCGGCTGCCGCCGAGCAGACGCTGCGGGACGCGCAGGTCGTGGCTGATGCCATCCGCCGAGCCGGCGGCGAAGCGATCGCCGCGGACCCGGAGAGCCTTCCGCCGCGGATCGCCGACCGCTACCTGGAGCTGAAGGCGGCAGGGCGCCTGTGACGGGCATCCGGCGACCGGACACCGCGCCTGTCCTGACTCAATCGTTTATCTGAATCAGTCAGAATAAGCTAGTCTGGAGTCATGACCCCCGACACGATCGCCGACTTCCCCGCGCAGCTGCGCGGGGCAGGGCTTCGTGTCACGACGCAGCGCGTCCACGTGCTCGACGCCCTGCGCCGGCATCCGCATGCTTCCGCCGACACCGTCTTCGCGGGCATCCGCGACAGCCTCCCCGGCATCGCACCCGCCACTGTGCACGGCATCTTGGGCGACCTCACAGGTGCCGGCATCGTGCGCCGCGTGAGTCTCCCCGACATCGGCAGCGCGCTGTACGAGCTGCACAGCGACGACAATCACCACCATCTCCAGTGCATCGACTGCGGCCGCGTCGAGGACGTCGCCTGCGCGATCGGCGCTGCCCCCTGTCTGCATCCTTCTCATGACCACGGCATGCGAATCCTCGAAGCCGCAGTCACCTACCGAGCCCTCTGTCCCGAATGTGAAAGGAATGGCAATGGCTGACAAGCCCGCAACCACCACCCAGACAGGAATCCCGGTCGCCAGCGACGCGCACTCGCTGACCGTCGGCGCCGACGGCGTCACGGTGCTGCACGACCGCTACCTGCTCGAGAAGCTCGCCTCGTTCAACCGCGAGCGCGTGCCCGAGCGCAACCCGCACGCCAAGGGCGGCGGCGCATTCGGTGAGCTCGAGATCACTGAGGACGTCTCGGCGTACACCCGTGCCGCTGTGTTCCAGCCGGGCGCGAAGAGCGAGACGCTGCTGCGCTTCTCGTCGGTCGCCGGCGAGCAGGGCTCCCCCGACACCTGGCGCGACGTGCGCGGCTTCTCGCTGCGCTTCTACACGACCGAGGGCAACCTCGACATCGTCGGCAACAACACCCCGACGTTCTTCCTGCGCGACGCGATCAAGTTCCCCGACTTCATCCACTCGCAGAAGCGCCTCGGCGGCTCTGCGCTGCGCAACGCCGACATGCAGTGGGACTTCTGGACCCTCTCGCCCGAGTCGGCCCACCAGGTCACCTACGTCATGGGCGACCGCGGCATCTCGCGCTCATGGCGCCACGTCAACGGCTACGGCTCGCACACCTACCAGTGGGTCAACGCCGCAGGCGAGCGCTTCTGGGTGAAGTACCACTTCCTCTCCCAGCAGGGTGTCGAGCCGATGTTCGCCGATGAGGCCGAGCGCGTCGCCGGCGAGGACGCCGACTTCTACCGTCGCGACCTGTACGAGGCCATCGAGCGCGGCGACTACCCCAAGTGGGACGTCTACGTGCAGATCATGCCCTACGAAGAGGCGAAGACCTATCGCTTCAACCCGTTCGACCTGACCAAGACATGGTCGAAGAAGGACTACCCGCGCATCAAGGTCGGCACGTTCACGCTGAACCGCAACCCGGAGAACTTCTTCGCGCAGATCGAGCAGGCGGCCTTCTCGCCTGGCAACCAGGTTCCTGGCACCGGCATCTCGCCCGACAAGATGCTGATGGCCCGCGTGTTCTCGTACAACGACGCGCAGCGCTACCGCATCGGTGCCAACTTCAACCAGCTGCCGGTGAACCAGCCGCATGCGGCCAAGGTGAACAACTACATGCACGAAGGCCAGATGCAGTACCACTTCAACCCGGCCGAGCACCGCGTGTACACGCCGAACTCGTACGGCGCCGCCGGCGGCCCTGAGGCCGACCCGCTGCTGGGCGTCGAGGCCAGCTGGGAGTCGGACGGCGAACTGGTGCGCTCGGCCGCCACGCTCCGTGAGGACGACGGCGACTTCGTGCAGCCCGGCATCCTGTACCGCGAGGTCTTCGACGACGAGCAGCGCGCCCGTTTCGTCGAGACGCTGCTCGGACAGTACAACGCCCTGACCGTCCCCGCCATCCAGGAGCGCTTCTTCTGGTACTGGGGTCAGGTCGACGCGCAGCTCGGCGCCACGCTCCGCGAGCGCGCAGGTGCTCCGGTCGGCGAGGCTGAGCCGGTCGGCGTCGGCGAGTAGTCTCGCCCCCTAAGGCGCCCTCCGTCCGCAGTCGCGGGCGGGGGGCGTTTCGGCGTGTCGACCTGGGAGAATCCTCAATGCTGCGGGATCCTGACTTCGCGTGGCAATCGTCGCGCATCGACCGGAAGGACACCTTGAGATGTCTGAGTCACCCACTGAAGCTGTCGCTCAGCCGACGCTCGGCGCCAAGCTCGCCGCCGAGGGCTTCGGCACATTCCTACTCGTCTTCGGCGGTGTCGGCACCGCCGTCTTCGCCTCGAACCACTTCACCGAGCCCGGCACCGAGTCGGCCGTGTACGTCGCGATCGCACTCGCATTCGGTCTGACCGTGCTGGTCGGCGTGTACGCCTTCGGCCCGATCTCGGGCGGTCACTTCAACCCCGCCGTCACGTTGGGCGCGGCTGCCGCCGGTCGCACGCCATGGCGCGACGTCGGGCCGTACATCATCGCGCAGGTGGTCGGCGGCGTGATCGCATCGACCGGGCTGGTGCTGATCGGCATGTTCGGCCCCCAGGGATGGCTCACCGGCGCCCAGGACGCGGGCTTCGCCAGCAACGGCTGGGACGAGCTCTCCCCGAGCGGGTTCGCGATGCCTGCGGCCATGATCATCGAGGTGATCCTGACCGGATTCTTCCTGCTCGTGATCCTCGGTTCGACGCACCCGAAGCGCGGCTCGCTCTTCGCCGGCGTCGCGATCGGTCTCACCCTCACCCTGATCCACCTGATCTCCATCCCGGTCGACAACACGTCGGTGAACCCGGCCCGCTCGATCGCCGCGGCGATCTACGGGGGCCCCGAGGCACTCGGACAGCTCTGGGTCTTCCTGGTGTTCCCCGTCATCGGCGCGATGATCGCCGGCTACGCCTACCGGGCGCTGTTCGACGGCGAGGGCAAGGAGCCCATCGTCTGATCCGCGCTGACGGCGATCGACAGGAGAGGGAGCGGCTGCGGCCGCTCCCTCTCTTCATCTATCGCCCACTCAGCCGGCGGTGAGGGTGGGTGTGCCGGCCTCGTACTCGACGAGGTCGCCGCTCTCCCCCGCGCGCACCGCACGTCGTCCGATCACGAGCATGTAGAACAGGAAGACTCCGAGAGCCAGAGCGCCGATGCCGATCTTGACCGACCACGGGAGCGCTGCCCCGGTGACGAAGCCCTCGACGAGGCCGGAGAGCAGCAGCACGAAGATGAGTCCGATGGCGACGGTTGCCAGGGCCCTCCCCTCAGACGCCAGCGCCTCGCCTCGGGTGCGGCGCCCCGGCACGACCCAGGCCCAGAACACGTGCAGACCGGCCGCGGCGGCCACGAAGATCGCCGTGAGCTCGAGCAGGCCGTGCGGCAGGATATGCAGGATCATGGTGTCGAGGTGCCCGTACGCCGCCATCACCGCGGTCGACACGCCCAATCCGACGGCGTTCTGCATCAGCATCCACACCGGCCAGATGCCCGTCACGCCGAACAGGACGCACTGCATCGCGATCCAGGCGTTGTTGAACCACACCATGCCCGCGAACGAGGCCATTGGCTCGTAGTAGCCGACGAAGTCCTCTTCGGCGTACTGCTGCAGCACCTCGGGAGTGCCGAGCGCCGCAACGCGAGTGGGATCGGCGGCGATCCAGGCCGCCGTGATGGCCACAGTGAGCACGAACAGCGCGGCGATCACGGCCGTCGTCCACCTGATGCGGTACAGCGCGGCCGGGAACTGCAGGGTGAAGAAGCGTGCGGCCTGCGCCAGGATGTTGTCGCTGGCTCCGGTGAATCGCAGCCGGGCGGTGGCGAGGATCGTCGACAGGTAGGCACCCTGCGGCGAATCACCGACGGACGTCTTCAATTCTGCGAGGTCGGCGGACGCCGCGCGATAGCGCACGATGAGCTCGTCGACCTCGGCACCGTCGAGGTGTCGTCGTCGGCTCAGATCATCCAGCCGTTCCCACTCGGGTCGGCGTGCGTCGGCGAGGGCATCGGCATCCACCTGATTTACTGTACTCATGTCTGCTGAGATCACGGATGAACAGGAGATCCTCTCCGGTGAGGCCGTCGCGATCGATGTGCAGCCGGTGGGTTTCGTACTGCGCGCGGCTGGCGCGCTGATCGACATGCTGATCGGCTTCGCCGTGTTCATCGCGTTCATGCTGCTGCAGACGTGGCTGATGTCGCAGGGGCTGATGGATGAGCATCTGTTCCGGATCCTCACGATCTGGGCGTCGGTGCTGAGCTTTCTGGTGCTGCCGATCACCATCGAGATGGCAACGCGCGGTCGCAGCGTCGGCAAGCTCGCCGTCGGAGGGCGCATCGTCCGCCTCGACGGCGGCGCGATCACGTTCCGCCACACGTTCATCCGCGCACTGCTCGGAGTGCTCGAGATCTACCTCACTCTCGGCGGCATCGCGGTGATCACCGGCGCACTGACCGCCCGCTCGCAGCGTCTCGGCGACCTCGTCGCCGGCACATACTCCCAGCGCGTGCGCACACCGCGCCTGCAGCCCCACGTTCCGATCCTGCCGCCGTCGCTGGCGGGATGGGCGTCGATCGCCGACGTCGCCCGGATGCCGGACAGACTCGCCCGTCGCATCTCGCAGTTCCTCGCGAACGCAGAGCGCCTCTCGCCCGCGGCGCGCGTGAGCGTGGGCCGCGACCTCGCCGCAGAGGCCGCGCCGTTCGTCTCGCCACTGCCCGAGGTCTCGCCCGAGGAGCTGCTGCGCGGCATCACCGTGCTGCGCCGACAGCGCGAACAGCGCGCGCTCGTGCTCGCCGACGACCGCGCCGAGCGACTCAGCGGGCAGCGCATCCGCGTCTGAGCTCGCTGATTCGGGACTGGTTCGACCTCAGAATCGGATTGCGTCGATCACCTTCACCCGCAGCGCCACCAGCGCGGGGACGAAGCCGGCGAGGGCGCCGACGATAACCGCGGCGATCAGGCCGGTGAGGGCTGCGCGCATCGGGAACGGCGGCACGTCGACGAGTCCCTGGAACATCCACTCGATCAGCAGCGGTGAGCGCAGCAGGGCGACCACCACGGCGATGCCGATGATCCCGGCGACCGTGGTCGCCACCAGGCTCTCCAGCAGCACCGACGTGAACACCCGCCCTGCGGTCGCTCCGAAGGCCCGTCGCACGCCGATCTCGCGCACGCGCTGACGCATCGCGACGAGTTGGATGTTGATCAGGCTGAGAGCACCGAGTGCCAGGATCAGCACCGCGATCCCGCCGATGATCAGCTCGAACATCCGCTGGGACTCCAGGTAGCCCGGCTGCGCCCCCTGGTCGCTGCGACCGACCGACACGTCCTGCCCGGCGGGAAGGCCCGCACGCAGATCCATCGCCAGCACCGGCCCGATGGCATCCGCGTCGTTCTGCGCCACCCAGATGTCGTAGCGGGGCACGACGCCCTCGGGCAGAGCATCGACGCGCGCCGCGTACGCGTCATACAGCAGGTCGATGCGCACCTCTTCGTCCCATGGGCCCTCCTTCGGGCGCACGCCGACGATCTGGTGGATGCCGCCGGCGTCGCCGCCGATGGTGAGGAGCGGATGCTGCGCGACGGGCACACGGCCGAGGCGATCCCACAGCGTCTCGGAGATGATCACCGGCGGTGCCAGCGCCAGTGCATCGTCGGCGCGGAACTCGCGACCGTCGATCAGCTTCTCGCGGTGCATGGACGCGTACAGCGGGTCGATGAGGCGCGTCGTCGTGCCATGCACGCCGTCCGATGCCTGCACCGGCGCCTGGAGCCCCTCCGCGATGCGGGCGACATGACTGAACTCGTACCGTTCCGCGACACGGCGGAAGTGCTCGTCGAAGGCGGCCGGTTCCACAGGAGCACCGTCATCCGACATGGCGCTGACTGCGATCGTGGCCAGGCGGCCTCCCCAGCGGTCGGCTTGCTCTGCCTGCGACTGCATCTGGTACTCGGAGATGGCGATGACCGCAGTGAGCGCGGCCACTGAGACGGCGATTCCGATCAGGCTGAGCAGAACGCGCAGCTTGTGCACGCGGATCTCGGCCCAGGCGTCGGCGATGGCTCCGATGATCCCGCTCACGGCGCGACCTCCTGCAACGTTGCCTCGTCCTGCGGCGTCGGGGCGTCCTGCAGCGTCGACGCCTCGAATGCGCGGCGCAGGTCGGCCGGGACGAGCACTCCGCCGTCCAGTCGGTAGTGTCGCCGGGCGCGGGCCGCTACGTGCAGGTCGTGGGTGATGGTCACCAGTGCCGCATCCGTCTCGGTGGCCACCTGGTCCAGCAGCGCCATGACGGTGGCACCCGTGTCGATGTCGAGGGCGCCGGTGGGCTCATCGGCCAGGATCAGCACCGGGCGGCGCACCAGAGCGCGAGCGATGGCGACGCGCTGCTGCTCACCACCGGAGAGGCGGTCGGCGACCTGCTCGATGCGATGTCCGAGTCCAACGCGCTCGAGCATGTCGGCGGCGATGCGGCGACGTCGCCAGAACATCGACCCGCCGGCGTGCCCAAGCGGCATCATCACGTTGTCGAGCGCCGTGCGCCCGGGAAGCAGGTTGAACTGCTGGAACACGAACCCCACGTTCGCGCCGCGCAGGCGGTCGAGTCGGCCCGTGCGCATTCGTCGCACCTCGCGCCCCTCGAACGCGACGCTGCCGCTCGTGGGCGCATCGAGCATGCCGAGGATGTTCAGCAGCGTCGACTTTCCGGATCCCGAGCGACCGACGATCGAGACGTGGTCGCCTGCAGCGACTTCGAGCGTGACGCCCCGCAGGATCTCCAGCATCGAGTCGTCCGGCAGACGCACGCTCTTGGCGACATCCTGCAGGGTGACAAGAGTCACCAGCTCGCCCCGGTCTCGCAGATCTCGTTGCCCGTGCCATCGTCATAGCAGAACTCCTCTGCCGGCGCGGCGAACCCGGGCACGAACTGGCGGATCGCGTCACCCTCGACGAGCCCCTCCACCACTTCGACGTTCTCGCCATCGTTCACCCCGAGGGTGATCTTGCGCTCCTCCGGATCGCTGCCGTCACCGGCATCCACCCACACGATCCCGCTGCCGGCGCCACCCTTGACTGCGGTGACCGGCACGATAAGGGCGTCATCGACCTTGCCGAGGGCGAGGTCGATCGTGGCGGGCAGACCGGCGAAGACCTTCTGGTCGGCTGGTATCGCGCAGCGCACGCTGGCTGTGCCGTCCTCGGCGATCTCGACCCGCACCCCTGTGCAGGTGAACGGCGCTGGTCCGCCGGTGATCGTCACCGTGCCCTCCGCCGGGGCGTTCACGAGGCGGTAGAGCTGGGTGGCCTGCACGGTGGCCTGCAGGTGGTGACGCGTGGGAGTCAGCGTGAGCGCCTCACCGCCGATGCTGGCCATCTGACCCTTGACCAGACCGATCAGCGACACATTCCCCGCCTCGGGGGCGCGCACCTCGATGGTCTTCGCCGGATACTCCTGTTTGATCGTGAACAGCAGCTGGTCCTTGGCTACAGCGGCCCCGTCTGCGACGTGCACCGCCGTGACAGTGCCGTCGGTCTCCGTGCGCACGATGTAGGCCGCATCCCGGGCGATGTTGCCCTGAAGTGTCAGCTCGTTCACGACAGCGCCGCGTTCGACGGCGATGACCGGATCAGCGATGCCCGCGGTGGGCTGCTCCTGGGCCACGTCCGCCGCGGCAGGGAAGAAGGCGAGCTTGACCAGCGCGGCAGCGCCCGCTGCGAGCACGAGGATGAAGATGACCGGGACTACGATGCGACGCCAGACGAGCACTGCTGCCTTTCCGGAGCGCCGCCTTGACGTCCCCCAGATCACCGTAGCGGGCGCGGTGCGCCCGACCGATCAGGGTTTCCCCCGATTCCTGGGTGATGCCCCTCAATCAGCTGCGCAGCGTGGCGTGGCGTACGACCAGCCAGCCCGCAGGGACCGAGAGCCGATCCGCGTGCTGCGCACACAGATCGTGCGCGTGAGGGTCGTCGCCTGGACCGAGCGGGCCGAGTGCCGCCATCTGATCGCCGTAGTCGTAGGTCAGCGTCGCGACGGCCTCGCGCGCGCAGGCCACCTTCGAGCACAGTCGCTCTTCCACACCGAGTCGTTCGTCCATCGTGCCCAGAGTATGCCGACCTCGTGCCGCTGACCCGCTGGCGCGCGGCAGCGCCTAGACTTTCGGCATGCCCCGCACCAGCCGCACCCCTGTTCGCCGTGGGGCGCGCCACGGCCGCCACGGCCGACTCGGCCGGAGTGAAGTCGTTCGTCCCCCGCTGCCGCCGCTCGACGGGCGCCTCGACCGCTTCGAGATCACCGTGGGCAGTGCCGTCGAGTACCTGCGCGGGTCCTGGGAACAGCTGCGCGAAGTGCGCTTCGAGATGGCTTCGATGCCTGCTCACGATCGCGGCGACGGCATCCCGCTGTGGCGCGTCGATCATCTCGCCCAGCGCGTGACGCTCTACCGGGTTCCGATCGAGCGGCTGTTGCCCAAGGGGCACGATGATGCGCTGCACCGGCGGATCGCCATCGAGAGCGCAGTCTTCCACGCAGCTGCCGAGTACGTCGGGCGCGAACCATGGGAGCTGGGACCCGACGGCCGGGATCACTGACCGATCAGGCGTGCATTCCCTGAGGAATCAGGGGTGCACGACGATCGGGCGCTGAGTCGCTGCGGGCGGCCACAACGGCCAACCGGCGATCGCCGGAGTACCCGACGTGTTCAGCATGCCGACCGCGGCATGCACTGGTGATTCCGACTCCAGGGTGTAGGCGCCGGCGCGCAGACGCACAGTCGCCGAGTCGGAGGCCTGCAGCTCGACGGTGCGCTGATCAGCCCCGTCGAGTGTGACGGTCACGGGACTGTCCTGTGTGTTGCGCAGGTACAGTGTGGCCGGCGCACCACTGGGAACGGAGAACATCACTGTGCCCTGCAGTGCGGGCGCCGGCAGCATCCAGGAGAAGTCCTGCTTCCCGCCGTCGCGCTGCGTCTGCCGCGCCGCCGCCACGATCGGAGCCGTCGCCTCGACCTCGATATCGTAGGCGCCCTGCGCCAGCCCTGGCAGCGAGATCTCGCTCGGGATCATCGCCGCCAGCTCGAATGTGTACTCATCCAGCACTCTCAGCGATCCCTCTTCGCGCACGCGGATCGTCGCCTGCGCTTCTGCATCGGGAGCCAGCATCCGCAGGACGATGCCCGTCGCATCGTCACCGGCTGAAGCAGGGTCTGACTGCACGCCCAGCAGCATCAGCTGATTCTGTGCTCCGCCGATGCCGTCCTGCAGGTCGATCCCGACGGCGTCGAGCGTGCGCGTGAAGGCGGACTGCAGAGTGGCTCGCACCGGCGCGCCGGACGAGGTGACCTCCACGACGGGACGCTGCTCCCCAGCGGCAACGGATGCCAGCGGCAGCCCGATCTGGGTGCGCGGCGGCACGATCGTCGTCGACGCGGCACGCTGCAGACCGTACACCGTCAGATCGACAGTGGCGGGGACACTGCCCGGATTGGACAGCACGATGATGTCGGAGGCACCAGTGGAGACGTCTCCCCCGACCAGCCAGGAGTGCATGCTCGCCTCACGGCAGGGCGCAGCGGCGAAACCGCGCAGATCCTCGTCGAACAGTCGGATGGATTCGGATGCCGCAATCAGCGGCACCGTGCGATCCTGCACATGCGCGGTGATCGTCTGGGCGCCGTCGCCCCCGGTGACATCCGGCATGGAGAGCGGCTCCGTGACAGCCGAGTCCTGTTCGGCCTCGACGCGCAGTCTCGGCACGCCGGCCGAGACCATCAGGTCGGCCTGGCTCGAATCGCGCCCCAGGGCTCGGAAGGAGCCGTTGCAGATCAGCGTCGTGTCACCGGGAACAGGCGTGACGACCGTGGTCGCGGGCTCGTTCTGCACCTGCGGCCAGGGGGCTGCGACCGCAGCCGCGACGCCGAGCACGCACGCAGCGGCGACGACAGCTCCGGTGGCGATGCGCGCGCCAGTGGCCGCGAGACGGATGGTTCGCTGCTTCATCGTTCCCCCTCCGAATCGATGTGCTCTTGCGCGGCGTCTGGGCTGCGCTCTGCGCTCTCCACCGCGTTCTCAGGGGCGTCCGCAGTCAACTCAGGGGCGTCCACCTCTGTGGCACCTGAGGTCGCCTGCGGATCGACCCGCGACGAGTCGTCGGCACCGGACGCCGATGGCTCCTCCGTGCCCTGCCGCGGCGGCAGCACGATCGGCTCATCCGGAGCCCTTCCGACGATCCTCGATCTCGCCCTCGCTGCACGGCGCGAGGCCCGCGTGGGTATCGCGAGCAGCAGCGCCGCGAGCACGACGATCAACTGCACCGTCTCGACCACTCTGCCGATGCTCTGCTGTCCTGCTGAGGCCGGCGCCCGGTCGGCGATCGGCACGTCCACACCCCACAGGATCCCGTGCTCAGTTGCGCCGGCCTTCACGAAGCCGGCGCGACTGTCGATCGCGGTGACCGTCTCCTCCCGCATGGCGCGGGCGAGATCCGTCTCGTCCGATATCTGCACGACCAGCACGAAGCTGATGCCCTGATCGGCGAGAGTCTCTGCCGCGTCGAAGTCCCGCGCCGAGAGCAGGTCGACGGCGTCGTGCGCGATGGGGTCACCGACGGGCTTGGTCGCGGTGCTGAGCATGGTGGACTGCGCACCGAGGGTGTCACTCGCCCCCCAGATCACCTGCGTCGAGAGCGATCCATCGGCGGACGGCGTCATCACCAGGGTCGCACGGTCGGGCTCGCTGGCGGCCTGGGCCATCACGAGAGCCGGCAGTGTGCTGGTGGAAGCATTGCGCACCTCGGCGTGACCGGTGTTCACCGCCAGAAGCGCTGGCAGCGCGCAGACAGCCACGGCCAAGCCCGCCAACGCCGCTGCCCCGACTCGAAGCGGGGTCAGGGCGACGACGGTGTCCAGCGTCACGAGGGCGGCTCCCACCGCGCCGAGCCAGGCCAGGCTGAGCCCGGTGCCTGGCCACAGCGCCACGCCGGCGCCCTGCACGAACGACACGACGATTCCGGCGGACATCATCGCTGTGGCGATGCCGAGCACCGAGGTCAAAAGCAGGGCGAATCCGGCGCGCCAGCGCGGCGAGAGCGCCGAAGCGAGCGCCAGCAGCGCCAGCGGCGCGAGCAGAAGCGGCGCCCAGGACGCGACGGCGGATCCGGCGAACCACTCCCAGCCCGCCCTGTCCGGTGAGGGGAACCCACCGGCGATGATGCTGCGTCCGGCTGCATCATCGCTGACCTGGTCGAGCACCCGGACGACGGCCGGATCGGCCAGCAGAGCCCACGGGTCGCCGTGACGCACCTGCCAGATGATCAGCGGCGCGAACAGCACGGCGGCAGGGATCAGCAGCCAAAGCACCCGCACAGCAGAGCGCACTCTGCCTGCGGCGAGCATGAGCACGATCGTCAGCGCCCACAGCAGAACGAAGGCAGGGCTGAGCGACGGCGCACACGCCAGTGCGGCAGCGATCAGCAGTGACGCCGCTCCGGCAGCACCCCAGGACCTGTGGGCGACGACCGCTGAGTGGAACACCCATGGCAGCAGCAGGTGCAGGATCACGGCCGAGGGGCGCCCCTGCACAAGCGCGGTGAGGAAGGTCGGCGCCAGGGCCCACAGCACGCCGCCGAGCACGCGCAACGCCGAACGGTCAGTGACGCGCGTCGCGGCGAACCATCCGCCGAGCACGGCCAGCGGCAGCGCGGCCAGCCATAGCAGCACGAGGGCATATGAGGGTGAGCCTGGCCACGACGAGCCGAGCAGCGCGATCACCATCGAGAACGGGTCCGCCGGGCCGACGACGTTCAGCCCGAGATCCCGCAGGCCCCACGCGGCATCAGCCCACAGCGCGGTCACCGTGTCATGCAGCGGCAGCAGCCCCCCGCCGCCGATCGACGGCCACGCGAGCATCGGCAGGAAGACGGCGACGCTGACGACGAGGGCGGCCAGCACCGCCCACGCTCCCCCACCGAAGAAGTGCAGTTCGCTGACGGCGCCGCGCTCGCTGCCGTGGCCATCGTCCAGACGTTCGCGAAGCTGGTCTCTGGAGACGCGCAGCGGGGCAATGGTCGCCCAGGACGCATGACGGAACGAGCGGATCGCAGCGCGGGAGCGTGCGAGAGCGCGCAATCGCAGCATCGTCGCGATGGCTGCGCCCCACTCCGGAGCGACCTCGGCGGGGCGTTTGCCGATCAGATGGGTGATCGAGCGCCACAGGGCCAGCGGCAACAGGCTGAGCCAGTGCAGGGGCACCACGGCTGCCGGAGCATACGCCAGGCGCCGGTGCAGCTGGGCCCGCCTGGTCACCCATGCTCTCGTGACGGGGCGCCGCGGCAGCGCGGCGGGGCCATTCGGGGTGACTCCGATGCGCGCCTTCGGCACGAGCACCACGCGAGCTCCGCCGAGGCGCGCGCGCACGCCGAGGTCGAGGCCCTCGTCCGCGCCGCCGAGCGCGACGTCTGGGCGCAGCACCTTCGGCGCCACGTCTCTGATGAGCATGCCGCGCACATCTGCACCGAGCGCATCTTCGGTCGCGTCGTGCTGACCCTGGTCGAGCTCGCCGGCCGCGAGCTCGACTGAACGCCCGAACTTGGTCATGCTGACACCCAGCGATTGGATCTCGCGATCGTCGTCCTGACGGACGAGCTTGGGCGCGGCCACCGCCGCTGACGGCGAGCGCTCCAGCGCCCCGGCGAGCAGCTGCAGGGCGTCGCGGCGCGGCACGGTGTCCTGTGCGAGCAGCCACACGGCGCTGCCGTCGGGTATGCGGGGACCTGCGAGGGCGATGGCCTCGGCGTAGGTCGTGGTGGAGCGCGCCTCGATGACGCTTTCGACAATGTCGCCGAGACCTGTCGAACCGCGAACGTGCGTGCCGTCACCGAGGACGACGACGGTCACCGCCGCGGGGCGTGGGGACTGGGTGCGAACCGCATCGAGGGTTCGCAGAAGCTGGGCACTGGCGTTTTCACCGGCGCGTGCAACGACGACGGCATGAACTCGGGCTGGCATGACACAGCCAGCCTAGGCAAGGTGACGCGTGACGCCGGTCAGTGAGTCCGGCGCGCCTCTGAAGCGATCAGCTGGCTCGACGCTTGAGCTTGCGACGTTCGCGCTCGCTGAGCCCGCCCCAGATCCCGAAGCGCTCATCGTTGTTCAGTGCGTACTCCAGGCATTCACCGCGCACATCGCACGTGGTGCAGATGCGCTTGGCATCCCGAGTGGATCCGCCCTTCTCTGGGAAGAACGCCTCCGGGTCCGTCTGTGCGCACAGCGCGTCCGCCTGCCAGGCGAGCGCACCGTCGTCATCCTGGTCGACTCGTCGTACCCCTGGTACTCCGAGGTGAACCGGATCCACGAACCAATTCTCGGGAACGTCTGAGCGATAACTCGACATCTCGATCTCCCAACCCTGCTTACTGCCCCCCACGGGCCGTTCTTCCCCTAATTACACCCGTGTCATTCACTGGGGTCAAGTCGCAGATCGTAAACCCTCAAGAGTGCGTTTAAGGTTCTTGGGCCTTATCCGGCGTGTCGCAGCGGCGGCGCGCCCGGGCGCGTGTCAGGGGCGACCGGGCTCCGCGACGAAGACCTCGCCGAGGCCGCGCAGGGTGAGGGAGCGCTCATCGGCGGACGCGAACACCGCCGCGCCGACGGCGATCGGAAGCCGTTCGCCTGCTGCCGAGGCGACGCCGACCTGTCCGGAGGTGGCGAGCACCATGGCGGGGCCCGCGACATCGAGCGACACCTCGCCGTCGACCTGCACGCGCCGCAGCGCGAAGTCCTCGACGGGGATCTCGTAGGCGGTGAGCGCCCCGGTCGCCGACTGCACTGGCACCTGCGCCGGCTCCGTGTCGACGATGGCGAGCAGTTCGTCGACGTCGATGTGCTTCGGAGTGAGCCCGCCACGCAGCACGTTGTCACTGGCCGCCATGATCTCGACCCCGAGGCCTGCGACGTAGGCGTGCAGCAGGCCGGCCCGCAGGAAGATCGCCTCACCTGGACGAAGCACCACGAAGTTCATCAGCAGGGCGACGACGACACCGGCATCCCCCTGGTTGCGCTCTGCGATCGCGTGCACCGCGTCGAGGGCATCGGCGAACTCGTCGGAGTGGGCCGCATCGAGCGCGGCGATGATGTCGTCCACCTCGGTCTGAGCGCTGCCGGAGAGCAGCCAGGCGATGGTGCCGCGCAGGGCGTCGGCAGGGGCGCCGACGGCCAGGCGCGCGCGCAGCGCGGTGACGCCGGGCGTTTCGGGGAACGACGCCAGCAGTCGCAGCGTGTCCTCGACCGGGCGCAGTCCGCTGAGCGCCTCGAAGCGGTCGCTCAGCGCGACGATGAGCTCGGGCTTGTGGTTGTCGTCGCGATAGTTGCGCGTCGGGTCGCCGGCATCCATCCCGGCTTCACGAGCGAACCCCTCACGTGCCTGCTCGCGCGTCGGATGCACCTGGATCGACAGCGGGTCGGCCGCCGCGAGGAGCTTCAACAGGTACGGCAGTGTGCCACCGGTCACCGCGTCCAGGGTGCCACCCGTCGCGACGTCGGCAGGATCGCCGGAATGATCGCCGAACCACACCTCGGCCTCGGGCGCGCCGGAGGGTGCGCGCCCCTCCAGACCGGCGATCAGTGTCGTCGAGCCCCAGGCGTAGTCGCGCGGTTCATTCGTGATGGTGAGCAGCATGCTCCCATCGTAGGAGCCTCGCGCGCGATAACCTGATCCCGATGGCCGTCTACACCAAGCATCCCGTCGCGGCGCCGCCCGCGGCTCCCGCCCGCGAGACGACGCGGCACCTGATGGTGCGCGCCTTCTGCGTCCTCTCGCTGTTCGCGGTCTTCGGACACACGGCGGTGTACAACCTCGTCGGCCCCATCGGCGCGGTGATCGTCATCGGCGTGGTCACGGCGGCATCGCTCGCCATCTGGATCCCCGCCATCGTGCAGGGCAGGCCCAGCCGGTTCCGCTGGCGGCGCCTGCCGTGGGTGGCGCTGGGCTACGGTGCGCTCGCGCTGGTGTCGACGCTGTGGTCGCGGTGGCCAGGGGCGACGCTGCTGACCTGGGTGCTGCTGGCCGCCGTCACCGTGACTGCGCTGCTGGTCGCGACGATGCTGACGTGGGATGAGATCGTGCGCGCCCTGTCGACCACGATGAAGCTCATCCTCGGACTCTCCCTGCTCATCGAGCTCTGGGTGGTGTGGATCCGCCAGGAGCCGCTGCTGCCGAACTTCGTCGATGCTCCGGAGGGGAAGATCGACCCGCACCTGTACTGGGTGCGCGGCAACCTCTTCAATGACGGACGCATCCAGGGCGTCGTGGGCAACGCGCACACGCTCGCCGTGATGTGCCTCTTCTCTCTCATCGTCTTCGCCGTGCTGTGGTTCGCCCACGCGCGGCGGCGTGGGATGCTCGTGGCCTGGGCCGTGCTGGCGATCGCCCTGCTGGTGAAGGCCGCGTCCGCCACCGTGTATCTGAGCATCGCCGTGGTGCTGGCCGTGCTCCTCGCCGCACTGATCGCACGGTCAGCGACTCGCCCCGGACAGCGACGCGTCATGTATCTGACCTTCACCGCGATCGCGGTGATCGGCGTCAGCACGGCAGTGCTGCTGCGTGATCAGGTGCTCGGGCTGTTCGGCAAGAGCGCCGACCTCACCGGACGTCTGGAGATCTGGCAGGCGGTGTGGGAGCGCGCCATCACCCGTCCCGTCTTCGGCAACGGGTTCTCATCCCCCTGGGTCCCCTGGGATCCCGGCTTCGACGGCTGGATCATGGATCACGGGCTGACCGTGTTCCACGCGCACAACATGTGGCTGGATGTGTTCCTGCAACTCGGCATCGTCGGCGTGGTGATCATGGCCATCGCCTGGCTCGCCGTCACCTGGCGGGCCTGGTTCTTCGCAGTCGACCGTCCGCGCTTCGACCTCGATGCGAGCCGCGCCTACTCGCCGCTGGCGCTGCTGCCGCTGCTGGTGGTGACGGTGCTTCTGGTGGAGGGACTGGCCGAGTCGGCGCCCATCATGCTGTGGGGTTGGCTGCTGCTGATCCTGCTGTCGTTCAAGATGAAGACCACTCCGCTGATCGGCGTGGGCGAGCACGCGCCGGAGACATCGGCGTCTGCCCCGACGCGGCGGGTGCCGTGACGACGCGACGACAGCTGGTCGCGTTGCTCGCCTCGGCCGAGTTCGCCAGGGCATACACGCTCACGGCTCTGGCCGCGGCGTTCATGTCGTTCCTCATCGAACAGCTGATGTCACGCGTGACGCTGGCGACCATCATCACAGCCCTCGCGGCCGCAGGGGTCGCGATGCTGCTCGCCCGCCGCGAGGAGCTCTCGCTGCTGAGGCTTGCCCCGACGTCGCTGCTCGGCTTCCTGGTGCTCGCGCTGATCAGCGTGCTGTGGACCTCGGACCGATCAGACACGCTCACCAGCTGGCTGACTCTGCTGGGCTACTCGATCATCGCGATCACGATCGGGCATGTGCGCGACACTCTGCAGACCGTGCGCGCCATCGGCGACACGCTCCGCTGGCTGCTCGCCCTCTCTCTCGCGCTGGAGATCATGTCGGGCATCCTGCTCGACATGCCGTTCAAGGCACTCGGCATCGAGGGCAATCTCGCCGTCGGAGGGCCCATCCAGGGCATCTTCGGCACGCGCAACATGCTCGGCTTCATCGCGGTGATCGCCATGATCACGTTCGTCATCGAATGGCGCACGCAGTCGATCGGCCGGCTGGTCGGTGCGCTGTCGGTCTCACTCGGCGCGTTCCTCGCGCTGTTCTCGGCGTCGCCGACCGTGCTCGTCCTCGCCGCCGCCGTCGGCGTGGTGACAACCGCCCTGACGATCGTCCGCCATGCCCCACCCGCGCGACGCAACACCGTGCAGTGGATGCTCGGCGCGCTCGTGGCCGGGGCCCTCGGCCTCGCCTTCGCCCTTCGACACCAGATCATCCGCCTCCTCGACGCGGGTTCGGACTTCTCGACCCGCGCCGATCTGTGGAACATGATCCTCGACTTCGTCGCCCAGCGGCCGGTGACCGGCTACGGCTGGTTCGGTCCGTGGGCGCGCGGCGAGTTCCCGTTCACGTACATCAACTTCCTGCTGGCCGACCACCACCAGTCGGCGCTGAACGCCTACTTCGACGTCCTCCTGCAGCTGGGGTGGATCGGACTCGTGCTCTTCCTGGTCATGGGCGGTGTGGCCATCGTGCGCTCGTGGCTGGTGGCGAGCGTCCGCCGTTCGGTCGTGTACGCGTGGACGCCGCTGGTGCTGATCACGCTCGCGGTCGACTCGATGTTCGAGAGCTTCACGCTCACCGGCGCCGGCTGGGTGCTGCTCGTGCTGTGCGTGCTGCGCGCCGGCCAGAGCAGGTCGTGGCGCGAGAACATCGACGCCGCCCAGACGGGGACGATCCCCACGCTGCGGCCAGGCAGAGACGAGGGCTGACGCGCACAGCGGGCGGCACCCCGTGACGCCGCCCTGCAGGGTTCTCAAGGTCTCGGCAGGTAGGCTTGGCACTCGTGACCCACGTGCTGCAGAACGTCGTCTTCCCGCTCGACAGAGACCCCGACCTGCTGCCGCTCTACGCCGATCCCGAGACCTGGTCCGTGATCGATGAGGAGCCGGTCAGGATGTCAAATCGAGCCCACCTCGGCAACATTCTCGGCCGCACCCGCGCCCGGATCGTATCCGGCCGGCGCGTGTCGCTCGGGACGTACTTCAACGCCTTCCCCGCATCGTACTGGCAGCACTGGACCAGCGTGCGCGAGGTGCGCCTCACGGTGCGCACGACGGGGCCCGCGACGATCCTCGTCTACCGCTCCAATGGCTCCGGACTGCGCCAGCGCGTCGATGATCGCGAGGTCAGCGGTGACTCCAGCACCTCATTCGACCTGTCGCTGACGGAGTACAGCGACGGCGGTTGGATCTGGTTCGATGTCGTCGCCGACGAGAAGAGCGCCGTCCTCGAGAGCGCCGTGTGGACGACCGAACAGGAACCCGCCCGCGCCGGCAAGGCATCGCTGGGCATCACCACGTACAACAAGCCCGACTACTGCGTCGAGACGCTGCGTGCACTGGCGGAGGCACCGGAGGCACTGGAGGTCATCGACCGCATCTTCCTCGTCGACCAGGGCACGCAGCTGGTCGCCGACCAGGACGGCTTCGATCAGGTCGCCGGCGAGCTCGGCGAGACCCTGCAGGTGATCCGACAGCCGAATCTCGGCGGGTCCGGCGGATTCGCCCGCTCGATGCACGAGACGCTGCAGCGCCCCGAGAGCGACTTCGTGCAACTGCTCGACGATGACGTGCTCATCGAGCCGGAATCGCTGCGTCGTTCTGTGGTGTTCGGCCGGTACGCCACCACTCCGATGCTCGTCGGCGGTCACATGTTCGATCTGCTGGACCGCCCGAAGCTGCACGGCTGGGCCGAGGTCGTTGACGAGCATCCGTTCATGTGGCGCAACCTGTACCAGGAGAAGATGCCGCACGACTTCGGCGCGGCCAACCTGCGCCAGTCGCCACTGCTGCACATGCGGATGGATGCTGATTACAACGGCTGGTGGATGTGCCTCATCCCGCTTGACGCGATCCGCAAGGTCGGGCTGTCCCTGCCGGCGTTCATCAAGTGGGACGACGCGGAGTTCTGCCTCCGCGCCGGCGAGGCAGGCTTCCCGACCGTGTCCCTGCCAGGCGTCGCTCTGTGGCACGTCTCCTGGGTGAACAAGGACGACACCATCGACTGGCAGGCGTACTTCCACGCCCGCAACCGCATCGTCGCCGCGCTGCTGCACTCGAACGCACCGCGTGGCGGACGGCTCTTGAAGCACAGCCTGCGAGTGGACCTCAAGCATCTGATGATGATGCAGTACTACCCCGTTGCCCTGCGCGCCAGGGCACTGCAGGACGTGCTCTCGGGTCCCGGCCACATGCTCGGCAATCTCGCCACCGCGATGCCGGCAGCCCGGGCGCTGGCCGCCGAGTACCCCGAGACCGTCGTGCACCGCGACCCCAGCCGTGTACTGCACTCGCGGAACGGGCGGCGCGTGTACAAGCAGAGCAAACTGCACGAGTTCGACAGCCCGAAGGGACTGCGGCTGCGCTGGTTCACCCTGCGCGCTCTCGTGGCACACTGGATGCGCACGCCTGATCCCGCGAACGTCTCGCAGCCCGAGGTGGAGTTCGGCAAGAGCGACGCGATGTGGTGGCGTGTTCCGTACTACGACAGCGCGCTGGTGAGCTCGGCCGATGGCTCGGGCAAGAACGTCTACACCCGCGATCGCGCCCGATACCGTCGGATGCTGCGCGACACGATGAAGCTGCACGGCCGGCTGCGTCGAAACTGGCCGAAACTGCAGGCCGAGTACCGCAAGGCACTCCCCGAGCTCGTCTCGGATGCGTCCTGGCAGCAGACCTTCAAGGAGACCCCATGACGACGGCCGAATTCGATCCGGCGACCGCGTCGATCGTCATCGTGACGTACAACCGCTCACACCTGCTGAGCGGCCTGCTCACCAGCATTCGATCGATGGACCCCAAGCCGGGCCGCGTCGTGATCATCGACAACGCCTCCGCTGACGACACGACAGAGGTCGTGGAGTCCTTCCGCGCCGACATCGGCATCGAGATCGTCTACCGCCGCCTCGAGACGAACACCGGAGGCTCGGGCGGTTTCAGTGAGGGCATGCGCACGGCGTACGACCTCGGCTCCGAGTGGATCTGGCTGATGGATGACGACGTCGAGGTCCTTCCAGACGGGCTGGACAAGATGGGGCGCTGGTCACACCGTTTCAAGAGCATCCAGGGCCGCCGCTACGACTACGACGGCAGCGAGTTCTACTGGCAGTACCGCATCGCCGAGCGCATGGGCATCCCGATCCCGTTCGCGCCGTCGAAGTTCGACGCAGCCGGGTACCGCGAGATGAACAGCGGCTGCTTCGAGGGCATGTTCATCCACCGCTCGATCGTCAAGCAGGTCGGACTGCCCGACGCCCGGTTCTTCATCTACTGGGACGATCAGGTGTACGGCTGGCTGGCCTCACGCGTGACCACGGCCGTGATCGTGGACGAATTCGTGCTGCGACGCACGCGCGAGATCAAGCAGTGGGACCTGGGCATTCGTCATCTGAACGCCTCCAGCAATGCCTACCGCTACTACATCATGCGCAACCGCGCCTTCATCAAGCAGTACTACCGCGTGCACGGCACGTACAACCCGGTGGCGTTCGGCCTCGGCACGACGGCCACGTTCTTCAAGGAGCTGATCCGGCTGGTGTTCGTCGAGCGCACTGTGCGCGGCACGAGCAACCTGTTCCGCGGCATCCGCGACGGCGGCAGAGCAGGGCGGGATCGCACCTGGCAGCCGATGCCGGCGTTGGAGAGTTGATGAGCGAGCCTCAGCAGCCCGAGTACGTCTGGGCGTTCCCTCCTGAGAAGCCGCGCGGAGGGCGGGGCTGGCTTGTCGGCATTCTCATCGTCGTCGCGGTGGCGATCGCAGCCGCCATGCTGCTGCTGTTCTTGCGCCCCTGGGCGACGGCGGATCCGGCTCCGACGCCGTCAGCGTCGGCTTCGCCGTCGGCCACGCCCTCAGCATCCGACACACCCACACCGACACCGACACCGACACCGAGCGCGTCGGCCACCGCGACAGCCACGCCGTCGCCGCCGGCGACTGCCACTCCCTCGGCACCTGCCGACCCGGCGCTGCCGGTGTTCCGTGGCAAGGTTCAGCCGCTGCTCGATGACGCCGTCACAGGTCTGACCTACGCGCGCGACTCCGACGCGCAGGAAGGCGTGCAGCTGATGGATCAGCTGCAGGGCGACGCAGGGCGGATGTCGGATGCTGTGGCACCCAGTTCCATCGCGAAGGCGTGGGGAACACGGGTCAGCACCTACGGCACTGCGCTGGATCGCCTGCGAACCGCATTCGAGACAGGGGCTGCCACGGCGGGCCCGCTGTCATCCGCCCAGTCCGCGCTTGCTCAGCTTCAGGACCTCGTCGACGGGTGACTTCCGACGCTCAGGTGTGGTCGGCGTTGTAGCGGTCCAGGACCTCGCCGATCGGTGCGTCGAGCACGAGCTCGCCCCTGTCGAGGTAGAGCCCTCGCTCGCAGAACCTCCGCAGATCACGTTCGCTGTGGCTGACGAAGAAAAGCGTGCGCCCGGCGGCGAGCATCTCGTCGATGCGCTTGTAGCACTTGTCGCGGAACGCCTTGTCGCCGACGGCGAGAACCTCGTCCACGAGCATGATGGGCTCATCGAGCTGCGAGACGACCGAGAACGCGAGGCGCACCTTCATGCCGTTGGACAGGTGCTTGTACGGCGTGTCCTGGAAGTCCTCCAACTCCGCGAACCCGATCATCTCGTCGTACCGAGAGGACACCTCAGCCTTCGACATACCGTGCAGGCCAGCTGTGAGACGCACGTTCTCACGCACCGTCAGGTCTCCGACGAACCCGCCGGTGAGCTCGATCAGCGGCGCGACTCCGCCATTGACCTCCACGCCGCCCTCGTCCGGGAGCAGCACGCCGGCGACGAGCCGCAACAGAGTCGACTTGCCTTGACCATTGCGTCCCACGACGCCGATCGACTCGCCAGGCGCGACGGTGAACGAGACGTTCCGCAGCGCCCAGAACTCGCCGGGACGCGACCTGCGGCTCACCCCGGAGAAGAGGTCCTTGAACGTGCGGCTGCCGCGTCGGTTGCGGCGAAAACGGACGCCGAGTCCGCTGACCTCGATCGCAGCACTCATCACAGCTCCTTCAGGACGGGGCGCTCAAGCGTGCGGAACACCCAGATGCCGAGCACGAGGATGATCAGGCTCATAGCCACGCTGATGAGCACAGCCTGGGGCTGCCACTGGTCGGGGAAGAACGCCATCCGGTACAGCGTCATGATGCCGGCGAGCGGGTTGAACATGCCGATCGTCTGGAAGAGCCCTGGCAGATCCTGCACGTTGTAGATGATCGGCGTCGCGTAGAACATCGCACGCAGAATGAGCGCCGTTGTGCGCTCCAGATCTGTGTACAGAGCGCACAGCGGTGCGACGAGCAGCCCGAGTCCGACCAGCAGCAACGCCTGCAGCAGCACCGCGACCGGAAGCCAGAGGATACCCCAGCCGATGTGTGCGACCTTGGTCGGATCGGACTCCGTCATCATGTTCACGACGACGAAGATCGCGATCACCGGCAGTGAGAACAGGAACTCGATGCCCTTGCTGAGGACGATCCGGTTCACCCAGATCGTTCGGGGAATGGCCGTTGACCGCACGAGCCGCGCGTCCTTCTTGAACGCCCTGGTGAAGTCTCCGACCGCGGAGTTGAACCACACCCAAGGCAGCAGCGCGCTGATCAGGAAGATGATGTACGGCTGCTCCCCGACGGTGCGCTGGAAGACCTGAGTGAAGACGAACCAGTAGATGGCGCTCATCACCAGCGGGTCGAGCACCGACCAGAGATACCCCAGCGCGCTGGTCGAGTAGCGCACCTTCAGATCGCGAGCCGACAGCAGCCACAGCGAATGGAAGTAACGCCGCGGCGTCCCCGGCGCGCCGACCGTTGTCACCACGTCAGTCGCTCTCACCGGAGAACTGGTTGCGCCACATCGACAGGGCCGAGCCGATGGCCATGTGCATGTCGAGGTACTGGTACGTGCCGAGGCGTCCGCCGAAGTGCACGTCCGCCTCGCCCTTGGCCAGATCGCGGTACGCCAGCAGGCCATCGCGATCGGCGGGGGTGTTGACCGGGTAGTACGGCTCGTCGTCGCGGTTCGCGAACCGTGAGAACTCCCGCATGATGACGGTCTTGTCGGAGTTGAAGATCTCCTTGCGCTCCGGGTGGAAGTGCTTGAACTCGTGGATGCGGGTGTACGGCGCGTCCAGGTCGGGGTAGTTCATCACGCTCGTGCCCTGGAAGTCGCCGATGTTGAGCACTTCCTGCTCGAAGTCGAGGGTGCGCCAGCTGAGTGCGCCCTCGGTGTAGTCGAAGTACCGGTCGACAGGACCCGTGTAGACGACAGGCAGCTGTCCGACGGTTGCGCGCTTGTTCAGCGGCTGCGACTCGTCGAAGTAGTCGACGCCCAGCTTCACCTCGATGTTGGGGTGATCCGCCATCCGCTCCAGCCACGCCGTGTAACCGTCGGTGGGCAGCCCCTCCCAGGTGTCATTGAAGTACCGGTTGTCGTACGTGTAGCGCACGGGCAGGCGGCTGACGATGTCTCCGGAGAGCTTGTGCGGATCGGTCTGCCACTGCTTGGCCGTGTAGTCGCGGAAGAAGGCCTCGAACAGCGGCCGCCCCACCAGCGCGATGCCCTTCTCCTCGAAGTTCTGCGCCGTCTTGACGTCGAACTCCCCCGCCTGCTCCTTCACCAGCGCTCGCGCCTGGTCAGGGGTGTAGGCGGCCTGGAAGAACTGGTTGATCGTGCCGAGGTTCACCGGCATCGGGAACACCACGCCCTTGTGCGTGGTGTAGACGCGGTGCACGTAGTTCGTGAACGTCGTGAAGCGGTTCACGTACTCCCACACCGTCGGGTTCGACGTGTGGAACAAGTGCGCACCATACCGGTGCACCTCGATGCCCGTCTCGGGCTCGGCCTCACTGTAGGCATTGCCGCCGATGTGCGAGCGGCGGTCGATGACGGTCACCTTGCGACCGGCCGCAGCCGCGCGCTCAGCGATGGTGAGGCCGAAGAAACCCGAGCCTACGACGAGAAGATCCATGTGAACAATCGTATCGGCGTGAGGCTGGGAGTCTTGGCCGCGCGGATGATCGATTCCACGACCATCCGCGCGCATGCCCAAGGCCTCCGTGCGGTGGGACCGGGGGCGGTCGAAGGGGCGGCCGCACGGAGACCTCGGCATTCACACTGACTAGGGCGTGATCGGAGTCACTGGTCCGACGACCGCGGTGACGACGCGTTCGTCGGCTCCTCCCATGTCTGTGTACTCGATGACGACGCGGATGAAGTGAGCTTCATCATCAGACGTCACGAGGTATGCGGTGTTCTGTGTCGGATCAGAGCCGGGCGCCTTGGTCGTCACCCAATCCGCTTCCAGAGCATCGGCGGTTGCCGCGCGCTGCCACGTGTAGGTGAACTCCACCTCCTCGGTGCCGTCCTCATCACTGGGGACGCCGATCGACAGAGTGGAATCGACCTGTGGCGTCCCGCCGATGACCGGTGCGACCCCGACGTCGTTCACGTTCTGGACGACATTGGCGGTGGCTGCGGAGGTCACTACGTGGACGACCCCGTCGATCTCGAAACTCACGCGAGCCTCAAGGTACTGGTCGACCGCGCTGTCGTTCGGTACGAACGTGCTCCGGTTCGGCGCTCCAGCATCGGGGTTGACGCCGCCCAGGATGAGTTCCTCACGCTCGGTGATCTCCTCAGGGCTGGCACCCTCACCTCCGACCCAGAAGAACCGTACGTTCTGCGCGGCCGAGAGGTCGTACGCGACTCCCTCCAGATCGAACAGCTCGGCTACGACCTCATCTCCTTCCATGAGCGGGTCAGGGGCGGTGATGCGCAGTTCGCCGACGTTGATGCAGTCCTCGGGTGCGGCTGCTCCCGGGGTCAGCACCAGGCAGGTGTCCACGAATCGGATGACTTCGAAACCTCGAATGATGTCGACTCCATCGGATTCCTCAGCCTCGACTGCGCCGGTGTGCTCGACCTGCCAGTAGTCGCCGATCGGCGTGACCTCGTAGGCGGCGCGCACGTCGGCGTACTCGGCAACGTCGACTGCGCCACTGGTGGCGGCGTCGTAGCGGACCTCGCGGATGATCCGCAGATCACCCGGGTTGATCTCACCCGTCAGCATCCGTGCACGGTATGCACTCGCGCTCGCGTGCTGTTCGATGACCTCTCCGTTCGCGTTGACGAGGCCGAGTTCCACCGCCAGGTAGGCGTCGCCGTCGAGATAGTCGTTGCCTGCACGACCCTCGATCAGGTCGCTTCCCTCACCACCGAGGATGATGCTCGGGAAGCCGTCCGAGTCGATGATCGGCCCGTTGCGCATGAACTGCTGTCCGAAGTTCATGCCCGCGGGGTGCAGCATCTCACGCAATCCGTCAACCAGATCCAGAGTGGACTCGGTCATCTTGTGCAGGACCTCCTCGTCTCCGAGAAACTCGCCCTCCACTGCGACGGTCGGTCCTCGCAGGATGTCGTTGCCGGAACCGCCCGAGAGGCCCTCGAGCTGATCGAAGCGGTCACGCACCGCAGTCGTGTCGGGACGCTGGAGCAGAGTGAACCTGAAGTCTGCATCCACCGGCTCCGTCTCGCCGAAGTACGTCACCCAGTCCCAGCCCATGTTGCCGAGGTGCCGGTCTGTGCCGAACTTCTCTGCGACCAGGATGTCGTCGCCACCCTCGCCCTCGATGTCATCGTCGCCGCCACGTCCGAGTACGACGTCGTCACCGCCGATCACATCGTTCTGGAACTGGTTGGCGTTGTCACCCTGGGCGAGGTCAGCGTGGGATCCACCCTCGACCCAATCGTCGCCCTCACCGCCGAAGATGTTCGCCCGGCCAGTGCCTCCGAGATAGGTGTCGTTGCCGTCACCGAGGAAGACGTCTCCTATATCGCCACCTCTGGTGACGAAGTCATGACCGCCTCCACCGAGCAGCAGGTCGAAGCCAGGACCACCGTTCACGACGTCGTTGCCCAGGCCGGCGCGGATCTCATCGTCGCCGAACAGATCGGTGATGATGTCGTCGCCGACGCCGCCGTGGATGAGGTCGTTTCCGGAACCTCCTTCGATGGTGTCGTTGCCTTCGCGACCCCAGAGCGAATCGTCACCCTGGTCGGCACGCATGCGATCGTCACCGGCTGTGCCGTGCATCTCGACATGCTCCTCGCCGACGAATCGATACTCGCCGTTCGCCAGCTGCGTGAAGCCGTGAGGCAGCGGCGACGGATTGTCGAGATCGAACTCGATCTGATTCACGTGGAAGATTCCCGCCGGGATGTTCTCCGCATCGGTGTTGCGCTCGATCAGCGAGGCGAACGAGTTGCCCTCGAGTCCCGCGAACAGCTGGTTGCCCTGGTTTCGGAACAGGTAATAGAACCGGTCGCCGAACTGCAGATCTTCCAGCGTGTTCTCGAACACGAAGTTGAACGTCGTCCCGAGCATCCCACCGAACGGGTTCAGCCGCTCCGCGAGACCACCGGTCCAGAAGTCCACCAGGTCCAGTCCTGTGCTGCGAGTGCTCCAGCTTCCTGTGGATGCCATGAAGTCATGGCGATCTGCAGGGGCAGGCGTGGCGACTGGTGCGTAGGCCGCGAGTTGCGTCTCGACACCGGCATCCACCGCCCCCAAGCCACCAAGGATGACGATCCGAGTCACGCCGAGGCGTGCGATCTCATTCTTGACGACCTGCGGGATCGTTCCAGTCGTCGGAACCAGCAGCATCGGAGCGTCAGCCCGACCCGCAACCGGTGCGGCCGCAAGTGCATCTGGGAAGTTTCGCCCAGTAGCCACGTACAGCGTGTCGCTGCCAGTCGGGTATGCCGCACGGCTGATGCTGACGGCAGTCGACCAGCGATCGATTCCCGCCTGGCGCGTCACGGCTCCCGTGGTGAACGGATCGAGTGCGCGCATGATCCTGTCAGGCACGACCCCGGCTCCGCCAAGCACAACGATCTGCTTCGGCTTCAGACGCCGCAACTCGGCAACTGTCTCCGGCGGGATATCGCCGGACCTCGTGAGCAGGATGGGCGCGCCAGCGCGTCCCAACCCGCCGTCACCGCTCTTGGATGCGACCGCTCCGCCGACGAGAGCGTCGGGGAAGTTCGTGCCGACGGCGATGTACGCACGATCGACACCGGCCGGGAAGGTCGAGCTGCTCACGCGAGCAGCTGTCTCATACCGGTTCGCGCCCGCGATGCGGGTGACCGGTGCGATGCCCTCGAGGGTGCGGACGACGTTCGCGCTGACGACGCCGGTTCCGCCGAGGACGACGATCCGACTCGGCTGGAGCCGCTGCAGCTCAGCTGAAGTCGAGACTGGGACGAATCCCGGCCTGGTCAGCAGAATCGGTCCGCCGTTCTGCGCAGCCACTGGCCCACCGACAAGTGCGTCGGGGAAGTTCGCACCGGACGCCACGTATGCGACACTCGCACCCGTGGCGAAGGCGTTGCGACTCAGCAGCGCAGCCGTCTCGTATCGATCGATGCCACCGAAGCGCTGGATGAACTCGCGACCGGCGGGTGCACCGTTCACCAGGTACGACGCAGCAAGGCGCTTCTGCGCGATCGTCTGCGCCGCGACCACGGTCGGGTGCGTTCCATAAGCGGCCACGAAGTTCACCAGCGAGGCGTTGAGTCCACCGCGTCCGAAGATGTTGCCGTTCTTGAGCCCGTTGCCGAAGTCCGTCCAGTTGGCGTACGGACGCAGACTCACATCGCCGGTCTGCCCGTAGAACAGCTCACGAGCTGCCTGAAGGCTGGGCGTGCCGGTGTCACGTGCGCGCATCAGGTTGATCGTCGCCAGGTCGAGAGGCAGCCCGAGCAGGTTGTTGCGCAGGGTGTCGACCACGAACTCGTCGATCTGGCTGCTCGCCTGATCTGTGGTGCCCATGATCAGCGATCCTGCGGCCTGGTCGGGAGTCAGCGTCCCATCCTGATCGTAGGCCCGCGGATTGATGAAGCCGTCGAGAAGGGCCACATCCGAGGTGCCGAATCCGGCGCGCCCGATGTCGTCCGTGAGCATCGAGTGCCCGAAGCGGTACACGGAGTGTGCGAACTCGGCGGGGACGTCGACGTTGACGTTCGGGTTGTAGCTGTTCTCGTTGAAGACGACCGCATCGATAGCCGGCTGCACGCTACGAGCGAACTCCTCGAAGACCAGGTGCTGGTACTCCATCTCCGTCACGAACCGTGCTGCTTGGAAGAGCCGCTGACCGTAGCTCCAGTCGTCAGCCTCCGGTCCGGGAAGCACGTCCTGAGGCCGTTCATTCGGCCAGGCGTGAGCCTCACCGCGGAACGCCTTGTCAAGCTCCGGGTTGGCGGCCAGGACCGTCTCGATCTGGACGGTCATGTTGTTGTGCTCGGAGTGGAACACGTGGTGCACGGCCGTCAGGCCGATGTTCTCATTTCCACGCCCGTCGCCGGTGATGAAGTGCTCATCGAGGGTGACGTTGTCATATCCGGTCAGTTCACCGCGAACAGGTGCTCCCCCCGCGTCGCAGACGGCAACTGTCGGTGGAATCGGTTCACCTTGCTCGTCATACTCCTGCGGAACGAGAGCACCTGTTGCGCAATCGAACAGCGGGGTGGCTCCGTGCGCGATGTCATCCAGGAACGCGTGATTCGTGTGCAGCGCCGAAGCCGTGTCGACGGGCGATCCGCGGTTGGCCGGGATCGTGCCGTCGGCTGTCACCAGCAGCGGCAGTCCGTTGTCGCCGGGCACGAAGTTGCCGTAGAGGTCCGTGGCGATCATCGGGACGTTGAGCACGTCATCGTCCGCCAGATCGATGCCGAGCATCTCACGCGCCTGCGCCTTGACGTCCGCCCAGGTCGGTATTCCGTCCGCTGCCGAGTTCAGCAGCCCTCCGGTCACCACCGGGACGCCGTCGACGAGTTCGTACTCACGCAGGAAGACCTGGTGCGACGGGTGCGACGTGTACGTCTGGTTCTGATCGACGTAGGGCGTGGTCTGGTTGTTGTGTGTGTCATCGACCGTTCCCACGACCCCATCAGGACCGGCGCCGCGCTCAGCCCTCGTGAGGGTGAGGAAGTTCGTGTTCGATGTCGGATCGTACAGCGGGTCATCAGGCTGCAGAGGCACCACGATCGTGCCGTTTCCGCCCTTGTTCACCAGGTCGAGTCCGTGGTCGAAGAACTGACCGAAGAACGCGAAGAACGTGTTCGTCGGCGCCGACAGCCCCTCGTCGGTTGCGGTGTTCGGGATGAACGCGGTTCCGTCCGCATTGATCATCCCGCCGACAGTGGCCTCGGCTGCGTTGACGGCAGCGGGGTTGGAGGAGGTCTGATCGACGATCAGATTGCTGATGGTGCGCGGCGCCGTGTCGTAGACGAAGTGACCCGCCGCGGACTGCTCATAGCAAGTGGGTGTCAGCGTTGCTGGTGTCCCTGCCGGCAGCGGGTCGCACATTGAGACGTCCTGGCCGGCACCGGGTGCCTGCGGGACGTTCGGCCGGGCGGTGCCCTGCTTGTAATCAGGTTCGACCAGGCGATCGAATGGCTGGTCCGCCGCACCCCAGTTCGTGCGTCCGTTCACGAGGTTGTTGAAGCTGCCATCCACCGTGCGAAGGCCGAACGGGAGCTTCGCGTCGGGAACGCACTTGCCGGTCGTGTCGGTGGGAGTTGCGCAGAGCAGCGCCCCGACATCCCCGCCAGTCGTCGTGCGCTGGTCATGCGCTTCGGCGATCTGTATCTGCCGGAGGATGAAATCCAGATCGTTGGCGTTCACGTAGAACGATGTGGTTTCCGGTGTCTCCGTCACCGCGACTGCAGCGGGTCCGGACATGACCAGTCCGGTGAATATCATCGTCGCTGAAGCGACACTGGCGATCACCGCCCTGAGTGTTCGTGGACGACGAACCGGATCTCTTTGCATGACCATGTCCCCAGACATGAGGCCCCCTTGTTGTCTTGACAGGAGCCACAGGCGCAGGCCTAGAGCACGGCTTATCCTCGCAAACCCGAAGATACCCCTGACGCGCCCCAGTTCGCGTCTGAGCGTCCGTGTCTTCCCAGTAGTACAACGGATGCTCACAATCACAACTTCGTGATGGTGTACTCATGCGTACACGAGATTCTCAGCCAGCACAAGAGAAGACTCTCAGCTGAAACAAAAGAATTTCTGGAATGGAGTTCTTGGCACCGGAGACGTCGGGCCCTAGACTGCGAGCACTCAATGACCATCGAACTAGGAGGCGCCGATGACTCGACTGGTCACCGTACTGACGTCGCTCGCCGTCGGCGCCGCCCTGCTCAGCGGCTGCACGGCGCAACCGGAGCCCGACACGTCGGAATCGCCCGCTCCCACACGGACCCTTGCGCTGCCCTCCGAAAACGATATCGCCGAGTACCACGACGTGTCCTGCGCGGATCTCATCACGGCAGATCTCGCGCGCACGTTGAACACGGGCGGCTTCGAAGCGGGGGAACCTCAGCCGTGGCCGGCCGACGAGCCGACGTTCGCCGACGGGCAGATCTGCGAATGGAGCGACGGCACTTCCGAACCCGAGCTGTTCGGGTGGGCACGAGCGACTCCCGACGAGATCGAAGCCGCACAGACGCACCTCGACGGCGAGGGATGGAGCACCGAGCAAGGCGAAGCCGAAGCGGTCGTCTATCTCGCACCTGACGCCGACCGCGCATTCATCTTCGATCTGAACGGAGAAGTACACTACGGTTCGACCCTGGACGGCGCGAAGTCAGTCACGCCGCCCGCATGACGTCCCTGAATCCTCGCTGATCAGGGTGAGTAGGGTGCGTGCACCAGAAGGTACGCGCCGTACCACGCAGAGATCAGCGCCAGCGTGATCAAGATGATCAGTCGTGTTGACCGGCGCGCTCGCGCGAGCGCTTGTGCGATCGGTATCAGCAGCGTGAAGGCGGGCAGGATCAACCGCGCCTTCGACTGGTAGTAGCCGGCCGCGCCGAACGAGAGCACGACGACCAGCAGCCCATACAGCTGCAGCTCCCAGCGCCCCCGTTCGGCCGCCGAGATCGCGAGCAGCGCGATCGTGATCGCGATGATGGCCGTCACCACCAGCAGTTGCAGTGACGCCTCACCGGACAGCATCGTCCGGAATGTGCGCAGAGTGTAGAGCCCGCCGTCGAAGGTGGTTCCCCAGCCCCGCTGCACCTCCAGCCAGCCATCGATGCCGCCCGTGCGCGTCGACACCCAGGCGATGTACCCGAGCCACCCCAGCGGCGAGATCGCACCGCCGACCCAAGCCCGCCAAGACCGGCCCCGCGTGCGGATCAATTCGACGATCGCCGCGATCCCGACGACGGCGATCAGCGCGGCGGCCGTGGCCCGAGTGAGTCCCGCGAACGCGGTGAGCACGCCTGCGAGGAGCCATTGCCGGCCGATGACGGCGAAGAGCGCCCAGGCTGCGAGTGCCGTGAAGAGGGATTCCGTGTACGCCATCGACTCGGTGATGGCGTGTGGCAGCGCACCCCAGAGCACCGCAAGCATGGTGCCCATCAGCGCGTTGCCCAGCCGCCTGCCGATGAAGAACAGGGCGAGCGCACATGCAAGTCCAGCGGTCCAGCTGATGATCAGCCCCGCTGCCGGAATTCCGACGACCGCTCCCAGAGCGCGTGCGAGCATCGGGAACAGCGGGAAGAACGCGAGATTGCTGGGCGCGACGCTGCCGTCGTCGTAGCCCTCCGCAGCGATCGTGAGCAGTGGACCCGCGTCGTATCGCGCGGTGAGCGAATGCCACAGTGTCGGCAGCGAACGACCGCCCGCCCACCAGAGCGCGATGATGCCGAGTGCTCGGACCGCGACGTAGCCCAGGGCTGCGGGGAGTGCGGCGCGCAGTGCCGTGCGAATCGCGCCGGGGGTGCTCACGCCTCTCCGCTTCGGAGCGGCAGACGCTGCGGTCCCGTGGCCTCGGCGCCGAACGCGGTCGTGCCGTGCCGCGGACGATAGACCACCAGCGAATGGAAGACGAAGCGCACGACGAAGGCGACGGCGAGTGTGGCTGCTGTCGCGACGGCAGCCGAGATGTGCCAGCTCTCGACCAGCATCGCCATCACCGGGATTCGAATCACGGCCTCGGCGTTGTTGAACAGGAACGACTGCCCGAAGCGGCGCCGGAACGGTGCTGCCGCACCCTTCAGCTCGAAGAACACATACCGATCGAGGACGAGGAAGTTGCCGACGATCGTCACCTCAGCGCCGACGATCGCCGCCCAGACGTAGCCGACGCCAAGGTTCGTCAGCATCCACACGATGAAGATGTTGACGACGGCGCCGATCGCACCGACTAGGGCGAACGCAGGCATCTTGCCGAACCGCAGCGAGGAGAGCTGCCGGAGAAACCGGATCCCCTGGCGCAGGGATGCCTTGGACTCGCCTGCGTTGCGATCCGCGAAGTCGAAGGAAACCTCGGCGATCCGCAGCGTGTGCCTCGCGAGGATCTCGAGCAGGATCTTGAACCCCTGCGGGCGCAGTGACGCGCGGTCGATCTTGCGCAGATCGACAAGGAAGAAGCCGGTCATCGGGTCGCTGCAGCCGAACAACCGACGGGGGAACATCGCCTTCGTCAGCAGCGTCGATCCGCGTGACACGGCGCGACGCGTGAAGCCTGCCAAGCCTGCCGCTGAACCCTCCCCCGCGTAGCGCGAGGCGACCACGACGTCGGCTTCGCCACGGTCGTAGCGTTCGATCAGCTGCGTGATGACTTCGGGCGGATGCTGCAGATCTCCGTCCATGACGATGCAGACCTCAGAGGTCGCCACGTCGAAGCCTCGCAGCACGGCACCACCCAGACCACCTGTCGCCTCATCGCGATGCAGCAGGCGCACCGGCACTGAGGAGTCAGCCGCGACGCGCTCGATCTCCGCCGGGGTGCCGTCGGTCGAATCGTCGACGAACACGACCTCAGCGATGTTCGGAAGCACACTGAGCCGCGCCACCAAGGGGGCGACGTTCGGCCCCTCGTTGTACGTGGGGATGATGACGGAGACTGCGACCAAGGCTCGACTCAGACGGCAGTGCCGACGACGATGCGGGGCGTGCCGGCCCACCGGGTCGCGTCGCTGGCGTTGCGGCCGTCGACGAGCAGCTTCACACCGGGGATCTGTTCGGGGCTGAGGGTCTTGTAATCGGCGTGGTCGGTCTGCAGGATCGCCAGGTCCGCGTCGCCGCCGATCTCGTACGGCTCGAACCCGAGTCCGCGCAACTCATCATCGGTGTACAGCGGGTCATGCACGACGACCTTCGCCCCACGCGACTGCAGGGCCTTCACTGTCGGGAACACTCCGGAGAACGCGGTCTCCTTCACCCCGCCACGGTACGCGGCTCCCAGCACGACGGCCTTCTGCCCTGCCAGGTCTCCGAGGATGCCCTCGGCCTGCGCGACCAGACGCTCCGGCATCGACGCGTTCAACTGCCGCGCGACACGCACGATATCCGCATCCGGATCCGTCGACAGGTACAACCGCGGATACACTGGGATGCAATGCCCACCCACCGCAATACCCGGGCGGTGGATGTGACTGTACGGCTGCGAATTGCACGCCTCGATCACCTTGTACACATCGATCCCGTGCGACGCCGCGAACAGACCGAACTGGTTCGCCAGGCCGATGTTCACATCCCGGTAGGTCGTCTCGGCGAGCTTCGCCATCTCCGACGCCTCCGTCGAACCCAGATCCCACACGCCGTTCGGGCGGGGCAGGTCAGGGCGCTCATCGAACTGCAGCACGGCCTCGTAGAACTCCCGCGCCCGTCGCGTCCCCTCGGCAGAGAGC
Organism: Microbacterium sp. H1-D42; assembly: GCF_022637555.1. NCBI lineage: Bacteria > Bacillati > Actinomycetota > Actinomycetes > Micrococcales > Microbacteriaceae > Microbacterium > Microbacterium sp. H1-D42. The sequence goes on from NZ_CP093342.1 coordinate 2,328,002, forward strand.
GCACCGATCAGCTTCGGATACTTCCGCAGATCCTCGAACACCCGACCGGTCAGCACCCGCTCCGGCGAGTACACGACATGGAAGTCCACACCCTCCGTCAGGCCGGACCCCTCTTCCAGCATCGGCTTCCACCGCGTGCGGCTCGTCCCCACCGGCAGCGTCGTCTCATATGAGACCAGCGTGCCAGGCGTGAGGTGCTCTGCCAGCGACTTCGTGGCGGAGTCCATGTACTTGAAGTCCGGCTCCCACGTCTCGTCGTCCACGAACACCGGGGCGACCAACACGACAGCATCCGCCCCGGGAATCGCCTCGGCGTAATCTGTGGTCGCACGCAGCTTGCCTGCGGGGATCAGCTCCTCGAGGCGCTCCTGCAGATGCGCCTCACCCGGAAACGGCTCCACTGCCGCATTGATCGAATCAACCGCCTTCTGATTCACATCAACACCGATCACCTCATGACCGGACGACGCGAACTGAACAGCAAGAGGAAGCCCGATCTTACCCAGGGCGACAACAGCAATACGCATGGGCTCCATTCTAAGGGCCTCGTCCTGGGTGAACGGCCCCGCGTGGCCCACGTCGCCCGAGGAGATCACCGCCTCCAGATGGAGAGCACCTCGATCACGCGCTGCGCGGCATGGCCGTCACCATACGGCTCAGCATTCGAGTCTGCGGGCCGTGGCCGGGTCACACCGGCGGCGATCTCCTCGGCCGAGTTCGCCAGCACGTTCCACCCCAGATCGACCGTTTCGACCCATTCCGTCTCGGTACGCACGGTCGTGCACGGCACACCCAACAGGAAGGCTTCCTTCTGCAGGCCGCCTGAGTCTGTCACGATGCCTGCGCTGTCCAGCGCAGCGGCGATCAACTCGGGATAAGCCAGCGGTGCGTGCGCGATCAGCGAGCCTTGGGTGAGTGAGATGCCGTGTGCGGCCGCCTTCGCCACCACCCGAGGATGCGCGAGCAGAACGACCGGCTTGTCGAGCCCGGCGAGACTCCCGGCGACCTCTGCCAGGCGCGTCGGCTCATCAGTGTTCTCGGCGCGGTGAATCGTCGCGACATAGAACCCACCCGACTCAAGCCCGAGCTCCTGCAGCAGAACTGACCGCGTTCCAGCCACCTGATCACGTACCTCGTAGAGCACGTCAGTCATGACGTCGCCGACCAGCGCAGTGCGCTTCGCCAGCCCCTCGGACGCCAGATGATCGACGGCCACCTGCGTCGGCGCAAGCAGCAGATCCGCAGCGTGATCGGTCATCACCCGGTTGTGCTCCTCGGGCATCCGACGATTGAAGCTGCGCAGCCCCGCCTCCAGATGCGCGACCGGAATGTGCATCTTCACAGCACTCAAAGCGGCCGCCACCGTCGAGTTCGTGTCGCCGTAGACGAGTACCCAGTCGGGCCGGTGCTCATCGAACACCGCATCCAACGCTGCCAGCATCGCCCCCGTCTGCACACCGTGAGAACCGCTGCCGACTCCCAAGTGCACATCTGGTGCACCGATGCCGAGGTCTTCGAAGAAGACGTCGGAGAGCATCGGATCGTAATGCTGCCCGGTATGCACGATCACATGCTCCACCCCGGCTGCCTTCGCAGCTTTGTGGATGGGGGCGAGCTTCACGAACTGCGGGCGTGCGCCCACGACACTGACGATCTTCACGGTGAGTCCAGTCTACGGAGCAGCCAGGAGCGGTAGGAGCATCGCGACCGCAGCGGCTCCTTCGTGCTCGAAGCTCAACCTCTCAGCATTCGCATCCGATGCGTCCTTGAATGCCATGATCTGTTCGGCTGTCAGCGATCGCAGCGAATCCGCGCAGCTGCGCGCATCGAAGCCGGTGCTGACGACGCCGAGACCGTACTCGCGCACGAGTCGCTCCATTTCGACCGTCGGGCCGATCGCCAGCGCCAGACGCCCCTGAACGAAGTCGAACAGTTTGTTCGGCAGCGTCAGACGCGCGTTCGTGTGCACGGGCGGGATCCAGAAGACACCCACATCGTACGCGTTCAATGTGGCGGGCAGCATGGCCGGCGGCACCGGATCATGGAAGACGATGCGCGGGTCACCAGCGGCACGGTCACGCAGGGATCGCAGGTATTTGCCGCCGTCGGCGGCGGGAACGAGGTACATGTCGAGAGTGAACCGCGCGTCGAGCAGCTTCACAGCGTCGATCATCGTCTCCAGGTTGCGGCCGTGCACGGCTCCTCCGCTGTGCACCAACCGGATCCGGTTGGGCTGCACGGCGGTAGGCGACAGATCCTCGAACGGAGCAGCGTTGCGCATCACCTGTGGTCTCACGCCGAAGTCACGGTGATATAGCTTGGCAATCTCGCCCCCGACCGTGGTCATGACGGCCGCACGCGGCAGATACTTGCGGCAGAGGTGGACCATGAAGGGCGCTACGAGAAGGCGCCATGACAGCACGTGCGTTCGCTCTTCCGGAGCCCACTCGTGCATGTCGGCCCACACCGGGGCATCGCCGGCGACGGCGAAGGCCAACCCCAGCACGCGAGCGTCATTCGCAACCACCAGGTCGAACTCGCGCCCGCGAAGCTGTCCGAGCGCGTACGCCACTCCAGGCGCCGTCAATTCGACGGAATCGAACCTGCGCAGCGCCAGCTTCATCACGCCCCCGAGTGTCTGAGGCAGAGAGAGACTGCCGTCTGGGACGCGGATGTGCTCGACGACTCCGTCAGGCTGATCACCGTAGCCGACCGTGACGACATCGCCGAGTGCACGGAGGATGCCGATCTGGCGCAGCACTCGCGCGTCACGCCGGATGGGTGAGAGTGAGATGCAGAGGATGCGGGTCACCGGTGGAACTCCTCGTAGATGGCGGAAAGCCGGCGGGCGCTGGTGCTGAGGCTGCGATGCTCGACGACGAACGCTCGAGCTCTGCTGCCCATCTCCCGGCGACGATCCGGGGTCTGGGAGAGGGATTCGGCGAGCCTTTCCTGCAACGCGGCGACATCTCCCTCCGGGGCCAGCCATCCCGTCACATCGGCTTCCATCATCTCGGAAGTGCCACCGCTGTCATACGCGATGACTGGGACACCGCACGCCTGCGCTTCGAGCAGAACCAGACCGGCGGCCTCCCTGGCACGCCCGTTGATGCGGGTGGGAAGCGCGAGCGCGTGTGCTGAGTGCAGCAGATCCCGCACCTCGGCGCTGGCGCGCCCGCCGAGCACGTGCACATGGGGCAGATCCCGTGCAGCCTCCTCCAGTCCTGCTCGCGCCGGCCCATCGCCGACGAAGACCAGCTCGTGCGGGTGATCGTCGATGACCGCACTCGACGCAGTCAGCAGATCGAATACGCCCTTGACGTCGACCAGGCGGCCGACAAAGAGCAATCGCCGGGTCCCTGCCTCATCGACTGCCGGCGACGGCGCGAAGATATCCGTATCGACACCCTGGTAGTGCACGCGAACCCGGTCAGGGGAGGCGCCGCCCTGCACGGCGATACCGGCGATGTACTCGCTCACCGCCAGGATCAGGTCCGCCTCGCGATACGCCGTCTTCACCTCGCGCTGCATGGCGAGCAGCGCGGGGCGTGCACGGACTCCCCGCTCGCGCAGCGGTGTGAGCGGGACGAACGCATCGCCACCATGCACTGTGACGATCAGGGGTCGTCGGGTGCGTCTGGCGGCCGACACCGCGGCGCGTGACCCGTACGCGAAGTGCTGATGGATGACGTCTGGCGCCCACCGCGCGATGCGACGGGCTGTCGCCTGCCACAGCAGCGCCCCGATCTGCTCCCGTCGACGCACGGGCAGTCGGTTCGCTATGGGAAGAGACTCCGTCAGCGTCTCATCCAGCTTGATCCCGTCGAGCGCAGACGAGTCGGTGATGTGGGCGGTTCCCGTGAAGATCCGCACTTCGTGCACCGCACGCAGCATCCGCGCATGGGCGACGGCGAAGTACGTCGGAGGGATGAGAAGGGATCCCTTCGTCACCGCTACGCGCATCTGCTCCTCCAAGAACCCGATGTTATTGTTAGGCGTTCTCGCCCTCTGATCACTTATTCTCAGCAGGTTCGCCTTGTCGCACGTCTCGCCGCCTCACCTACTCTATGTTGCCTGGGGCTTTCCTCCGTCACGCAGCGGTGGTGCGTACCGGCTTCTCGCGACCGCCAATGCGTTCGCGAGAGAAGGTTGGGAGGTCACGGTCCTCACCGTGCCCCGTGAGGTGTTCCTGCGCAGCACGGGCATCGACCCCTCGATGGAGGAGCGCGTGGATCCGCGCATCCGCGTGGAGCGTATCCCGTTCCCCCACGATGAGACGGTCCTGGACCTGCGAACGTGGAGCAGCTTCCGAGCGCATGCCCCCGAACTGTGGAACGGCTGGCGAGGCTGGCGTACGTCCCGCGTCTTCCCCGAACCCCGATATGGACTGTGGCGCACGAATCTGGAACAGGCGGCGACGCGCATCCACCGCGAGCGACCGGTCACCCTCACAATCGGCTCCGGGAACCCGAACGTCGTACACACCGCGGGTTTCCATCTGAAGAACACCGCCGGAGTCCCGTTCATCATGGACTACCGCGACACGTGGCAGCTGGACATGTACTCCGGACGCCGGACGCTCACCGACCGGCATCCCGGTGCCCGATGGGAGCGACGTCTCATCGAGACTGCGGATGAGGTCTGGTTCGTCAATGAGCCGATCGCACAATGGCACCGGCAGCTGTACCCGGACGCCGCGGGCCGCGTCCAGGTGGTCTCGAACGGATTCGACCCGGAGTTCGTCGGAGACGTAGCCCCTCCACGCGCCGACCGCTCCGAAGGGCTCGTGTTCGGGAACATCGGCACGATGACCTCCCAGACCCCCATCCCGCAGCTCGTGGATGGATGGCTGACAGCCCGGGCTGGCGGCGCGCTGCAGGATGCACGGATCGACCTCTACGGGTACCTCGGTCATCAGGGCGACGACGAGGGCGGTGTGCTGTCGACCATCGCGCGCGTTCACGACGGCTCCGTCCGGTACGTCGGCCCGGTTTCGAAGGCCGAGATCTCTGACACCTACGCCGGATTCGACGCGCTGATACTGCCGCTCGGCACAAGCCGCTTCATGACAAGCGGGAAGGTCTTCGAGTACATGTCGACGGGTCTTCCGATCGTGTCGGTGCATGACCCGGTGAACGCTGTAAGCGACACGCTGCGCGGTTACCCCGCTTGGGCGCCCGCCGCCTCGCTGAGCGCGCGGGACATCGCCGACGCTCTCACTCGCGCCGCTGACCTCGCAGCCGGACAGACGCTCGATGACCGACGGCGGGCGCGGGAGTGGGCAAGCCGCTACGAGCGCGCACACATCCTTCGGCCCGTTGCGCAGAACTGGCGTCAGCGACTCACCCGAGAGGTCGGTGTCTGATGCGCATCGTCGCCATCATGTCCAGCGGTCAGGAGAATCCCGCGCTCGCTGAGCTCGCTGCGCAGGCGGAAGTCATCCGTGTCCGCCCGGCGTCGAAGAACGCGGGCACTCCCGAGCACCCACTCACCCTTCCAAGCCAGGGGCCCGTAGCGCGTCGCATCGAACGACTGGCCTGGGGCTCTGCACTCGGCCGAAATCTGATCCGCATCACCCCTCTGGATCGGTCTCGACGACTGTGGAGCGCGGCGAGAAGAGATCCCGTTCTGCGCGACCTGGTCCGCGAAGCGGACGTCGTGGTCGCCCTCGACCGAGACGCCATCCTCACCGTATGGAAACTCTCCCGGATGCGCGAACTCGGGGTGTCCTGGGACGCCGTCTACGGCGGTACCGCCGCGCTGTTCGCACTCAATAATCGCGGCTGAAGCGGTCCACGGCAGCTCGTGCCGCCGGGAATCCGGCGACTGCCGAGATCCTCCGTCCCCGCGCCGAGAGATCACGCGCCGTCCGCCAGACCGCGAAGTGCGCATCGCGTTCGGTCGACACGAGAAGATCCGCTTCGGCGATCGCGGCTCCCGCATCGGCCGACCTGCGTACCCGGTGTGCGAACATCGCGCCGGGATCCAAAGGCGTCAGCCGCCGAAGCACACGACCGGGCGGTGTGCGGCGCGCGTACTCGGACAGTCGCTCCCGAATGCCGGATCCCCCCACCGCAACGGAGTATGCGCCGTCCCACTGCGCGTGAGCAGCGGACACGACGGTGACTTCGGCGTGATCGGTGAGCGTGGCGAGGCTCGCCCTGATATCGTCTGCAGTCGGCGCGAACACGACGATCTTCATGCTCTTGACCTCGCATCCAGAGCAGCTTCGACGTCCGCGACGGCCGCCGCCAGGATGCGCGTGCGCTCCCAGCGACCGCCGGATGAGATCGTGCGGCGTCGGTCTTCCACGGTGGTGGACTGCACCTGGCGCGCGGCCGCGAGCAGGGCGTCGGCGATGTCTGCTGTGTCAAGAGAACGAGGTGCGTGCCAGTGGTCGGTATCGTCGAGCACCTCGCCGACGGGTGTCTCGGGAGTATGCACCGAAACGATGGGCAGCCCTGTCGCTGCGTACTCATAGACCTTGCCGCTGGTGACACCGGGGCCGCTGGGCAGCGCCAGCAGCAGTGCGTCGAACTGCTGGTACGCTTCCGCGAGCCGGCTGCGCTTCACCGGGCCTTCGTAGACGATGCCAAGGGGCTCGGCTTCGGCCAGCGCCGCCATGAGCTGCGGGCTGCCCACTCCCGTGCGGCCCAGGTGTCCACGCAGCACAAGACGTGTTCCCGGTGGCATCAGCAGGCGGGCGGTTCGCCACGCTTCGACGACCTCGTCAAGCGGAAACGCGCCGAAGTTGATCGTCCCGATGTAGCCGAAGGTCAACGGACCGCTCGAGCAGTCGCGATGTGGCACCCCCAACGCCTCTGGCCCCGAGGCGTGCGCGGGGAGATCGAAGCCGTTGCGCACCGTGCGCATGACCGAGGCGCTTCCCGGGTACTCGCCGGCATGCCAGACGCGGATCGGGTCGTTGACGAACCAGACCTGGAAGGCGCTGCGCATCAGCCCCCGCTCGCGCCGGCGGACAGCATCCGTCAGGCCCGCGGGCGGCTTCCCGGTGAAGGTGAGGAAAGTCCACGCGTCACGATAATCGAGGATGTACGGCACCCCGTGCTTCGCGTGCAGGTGCTCTCCCGGAACGAAGTCGACGTACGGTGCGGCGGTGCCCAGCGCGAGGTCGACCGGACGGGCTGAATGCACAGCTTCGGCTGTCCTGCGCAGGGGCGGGGCCCACGATCCGTACCATGCCTCAGGAAACTCACGCTGATCCCGACGCAGTCGGCGGCGTGTCCAGAACTCAGGCTGACGAGCGCGAGTCCGTGACCACTCGGTGATGTCAGTCGACAGCTCATGGTGTTCAAGCGGCACCTCGATGATGTCGATACGCGGATCGATCGTCTCGAGCAGCGTCTCGTCCGACACCTCATTGGCGCGAAACAGCGCCGCTGGACCAGTGAGCACGGTCACGTGCCAGCCGGCGCGCACGAACGCATTGGCGATGCCGGCCGCGCGATAGACGCCGCTGGTTCTGGCCGGCGGAAATGCCCATGCCGTCAGCAGCAGGTGCCTGCTCATGGCTGCGCCCTGAGGAACGGCTCGAGAACCTGTGCAGAAAGCATCCCGTCGTGCACCGCGCGCACGAAAGCGGGGCCGCGCTGTGCCACCTCGCGGTAGTGGTCGGGACGTGAACGGATGTCGTCGAGCACCTCGCGCAGCGTAGCCGGGGTCGCTTCGACGACAGGCAATTCCAAACCCGTGGTCTCGCGCACGTGATCGCGCACCTGATCGTGCACGTGCGCAACGGCGATGCGGCCGGCTGCCATGGCTTCAACCGAGGTGACCGAGTACATGCCCAATGCGAACTGCTCGAGCACAACGTCGGCCTCGGAGTACAGAGCCGGCATCTGGCGCGACGGCACACGGATGACGCGCCGATAGTCGATCGCTTCCGAGTCGTGCATCGTCTGCACGATCGGTTCGATCAGCGCGGTGCCCTTGACCCGCGGGTTGGTGGGCGCGTGCAGAACGACAGGACGGACATCGCGAAGGATCTCGCTCGAGTCCGCCCAACGGTCGGGGTCCACGACGATGGGCAGCCACTGCGCACCGGGCCTGTCAAGTAGCATCTCCGGCGTTGAGACGAACACCGGCGCAGCGACACGGTCGAGCACGCGCTGGTTGAAAGCGGCTCGGGCCTGGAGCCTGCTCACCCAATCGGTCGGCGCATCGCGGAACGGAGACCATTCGTCAAGTTGGGCATGCCGGTCGGGCAGTCGGATGTCGGTGCCATGGCACAGCATCCCGATCTGCACCCCCCGTGCCCGCAGCCACTCGACTTCGCGGGCCACGACCTTGTCGCTGGCCGCGCCGAACATTGAAGACACCGCCTCGATCATCACGTGTGTGAAACCAGATCCGACGGTGTCACGCTGGGCGACGCCCCAGCGCCGGGAGTTGGTATAGACCGCGTCAGGCACCCGGTAATCGACTGGAAAGTCAAGCCCGCCGTTGTCGCCCGCGAGCATCGACACCGCGCCGACCCCCGGCAACCGCTCAGCGGCACGAGCCCAGCTATCACCTTGGCCGGCGAAGTTGCGCGGCCCGACCAGCAGTCGCACGTCCGTCGCTGGTGGGCGAACCGGCGCAGGCACATCCCGTGGTCGGTAGCGCCCCGTTTCCGGGCCGGTGCGAGCGGTGATCACTTCGGGCAGATAGGTGCGCAGCAGGCGCTTGCCCATGCGCCAACGCGACGAGACGAGACCCGCGAGACTACTCACGCCAACCCCGAAAGCCGCGCCAGGAGCGCGAAATCCTCGTGCTCGGTGGCGACCTCGTCAAAGGTGCCTGTGGCGGCAATGCGGCCCTCCTGCATGAACAGGACCTGATCGGAAGCCCGGATAGTCGAGAGCCGGTGAGCGACCGCGATGACGGTGACCTCACCGTGCAGTTCGTGAATCGCCTCGGTCACGTTCGCCTCGGTCTTGCTGTCAAGCGCACTGGTAGCCTCATCGAGCACAAGGACGAGTGGGTCCGTGTACAGAGCGCGAGCGATGCCGAGCCGCTGGCGCTGGCCCCCGGAGAGCGTCATGCCGCGCTCACCGACCGTGGAATGCACGCCGCCATCACGGTCTGAGATCACCTCCCACAGCTGTGCACGGCGGGCAGCGCGCTCAACGCGTTCGAGATCGTAGCTGTTGTCCCACACCAGTGCGATGTTCTGGGCAATGGTGCCATCGAACAGCGCCACATCCTGTGGAACGTAGCCCACGTGGTGACGCCACGCTGCGAGGACGTCCTGCAGCGGTCTGCCGTCGATGAGGATGCGCCCCGAACTCGGCGAGATGAGCCCCAGGAGCAGATCAACGAGGGTTGATTTGCCCGCGCCCGATGGCCCTGCGATTCCTACCGTCGTCCCCATTCGGATATCGAGACTGAGCCCTTCGACGGCGGGGGTCGAGGAGCCGGGGAACGTGAACGCGACGTCTTCGAGAGCGAGCACGTGCGGAGCAGACGGCAGCGGCTCGCGTCCGAGATGCTCCTGCGCCTTCAGATATTCCTCCGCCGACTCGATGTCGGCGATCACGGTGTCGACATACGGCGCTGTGGTGACGGTGCGTGTGATGACGGATTGGAAGCCGGTGAGGGCGGGCACCAACCTGAAGCCGGCGATGCCGAACAACGCGACCGCGCCGATGGCGTCCTGCGGCCCATTGATCGGCCCGCCGACGAAGTACGCGACACCGCCCGTGAGCAGGAATCCGCCGATGACCGCGGAATCGAAGATGAAGCGGGGCACGGCCGAGAGGAAGTTCGAGTTCGACCGGGCGCGGGCCGAAAGGGATCGTTGCTTCTCGACGACGACTTCGACTTCGGAGGCCTTATCACGCAGCGTGATCTCTTTCAGCGCCGACACCATGCCCGAGATCAGTGCAGCCGCGGCCATCTGCGAGTCGCGCGCGACTCGAGCCGCCTGGCGTGTGCGCCCGCCCAACACGAAGTACTGCAAAGCGGCGATACCTACCAGATACACTGCGGTGATCAGCGCGGTCAGCGGCTGCGCCACGACGATCACCGCCAGCACGCCGATCGAGGTGACGAGCAGGCCGGGCAGTGTGGTGACCGGCAGAAGGAAACCGCTTGTCACGTTCGCAACACCGGTGTTTGCCATCTGCACAACCTGAGCGGAATTTCGGCGGAGTCGGTCGGTCCACGGTGCACGAAGGTAAGCAGCGAGCAGCCGAGCGCCGACACGGACCTCGAACTCCGCGAATCGCCGGGTTGCAATCCACTGCAGACCCACATTCGCAGCCGACTTCGCAATGACCAGCACCGAAAGGCCCGCGATCATCCAGACCAGCGCCGATTCGGGCATCGCTCCGACGATCGGCAGTGAGATCGCGCTCCCCGTCGCCGCCGCTGCCAGCGTCAGCGCCAACAGCATCAGCGCGATCACATCGACGATCGACAGCAGGGCTGCGACGACGGAGTACCACAATAGAAACCGCCGCGCGGACTGCGGAAGATACGGCAGCAGGCGCCGCAACAGGACAGTGATCTGCTTCATCGGGCTGTGAAGCTCGCCACGTCGACTGACGTGTGTGTGCGGGCGGAGTCGAGTGCGGCTTCGACGACGGTGAGGGTGCGTTGTCCTTGTGCCATGGTGACGATGTCGGTGGCCTTGCCGAGCACGGCGTCGCGGAAGGCTTCGTGTTCGACGCGCAGTGGTTCGCGTTTGGGGAACGCGTAGCGGGTGACGTCGCCTTCGGAGACGCCGCGGAAGGAGGAGACGGATTCCCACTCGAGGGGGATGGTGCCGTTGGCGTAGAAGGTGAGGTCGCCGGTGGAGGTATCGGCGACGAACGCGCCCTTCTCCCCCGTGACGACGGTGAGGCGTTCCTTCATCGGGCTCAGCCAGTTGACGATGTTGTTCACGATCACCCCGGACGTGGTGCGGCCGGTGATGGTGATCATGTCCTCGAACTCACGGCCGGACTTGAATGCCGTCTGCGCGAACACGGTCTGATAGTCGGACTGCACCACCCACGCGGTGAGATCCACATCGTGCGAGGCGAGGTCCTTCGCCACCCCGACATCCGCGATCCGGGACGGGAACGGCCCCTGCCGGCGGGTCGCGACCTGATAGACCGCACCCAGCTCCCCCGCCTGAATCCGCCGACGCAGCTCCTGCAGCGCCGGGTTGAAGCGTTCGATGTGCCCGACAGCGCCGACCAGCCCCGCGGCTTCGAACGCGTCGACCATCCGCTGCCCGGCCTCGAGACTGTGCGCGATGGGCTTCTCGACCAGGGTGTGCACCCCGGCGGCGGCGAGTTTCAGTGCCGCGTCCTCATGGAACCGGGTCGGCACCGCCACCACCGCCATATCGATCCCCGCACCGATCAGCGCGTCGATATCGGGCAGCACCTGCAGATCTCCCGCGACACCGTGCGGGTCCCCGCCCGGGTCGGCGATCGCGACCAGGTCGACCCCATCCAGCTCACGCAGCACGCGGGCGTGATGACGCCCCATCATCCCCACACCGAGCAGCCCTACCCGCAGCACCTCAGTCATCAGGAGCCCGCGCCTGCGACGGCGTTGACGGCAGCGACGATGCGGTCAAGGTCGTCCTGAGACAGCGACGGATGCACCGGCAGCGACGCGACCTCCCGCGCCGCGCGCTCCGTCTCGGGCAGCTCCAGGCCCGGCGCGAACGGCGCGAGCGAGGGCAGGCGGTGATTGGGAATCGGGTAATACACCCCGGCCCCCACCTGGTGCTCCTCCTTCAGCGCCGCCACGAACCCGTCACGGTCCTCCGGGACGCGGATCGTGTACTGGTGATACACGTGCACCGCGCCGTCGGCAACCGGCGGAACCACCACACCCTGCAGGTGCGCATCCAGGAACGCCGCATTCTGCTGGCGCTGCGCCGTCCAGGCATCGACCTTCGTCAACTGCACCCGACCGATCGCCGCGTGAATGTCCGTCATCCGGGCGTTGAACCCGACGACCTCGTTCTCGTACTGCCGCTCCATGCCCTGATTGCGCAGCAACTTGACCCGACGGGCGATCTCCGCCGTCGCCGTCGTCACCATGCCACCCTCACCACTGGTCATGTTCTTCGTCGGATACAAGCTGAACATCGCGAACTCACCGAACGACCCCACCGGACGGCCATCCAACGCCGCACCGTGCGCCTGCGCCGCATCCTCATACAACGCCACACCGCGCTCTGTCGCCAGAGCCTCCAGCTCCCGCATCCGCGCCGGGTGCCCATACAGGTGCACCGGCAGGATCCCCCGAGTCTTCGACGTGATCGCCGCAGCCACCGCGGCCGGATCCAGGCTGAACGTCGCCGGCTCGATATCGACGAACACCGGGCGCGCACCCGTCAACGCCACCGAATTCCCCGTCGCCGCGAAGGTGAACGACGGCACTATCACCTCATCACCCGGACCCACGCCCGCGGCGAGCAGCCCCAAGTGAAGCCCCGCAGTCCCGGAGTTGACCGCCACCGACGGCCGACCCGGCACGAAATGAGCCGAGAACTCCTCCTCAAACGCCGCCACCTCCGGCCCCTGCGCCACCATCCCACTACGCATCACACGATCAACAGCAGCCCGCTCCTCATCACCGATGATCGGCTTCGCCGGGGGAATGAACTCGCTCACGCGACCTCCTTGGTGAGAATTCCATTGGATTCGAAGTATGTGGCGCCCGTTGTCGGGCACACCCACGTGGCAGCATCATCACCGGCGATCAGCGGCACTCCGGATTCACCTACCCAGCCGATCCGGCGGGCCGGAACGCCGGCCACCAGCGCGTATGCAGGCACATCCCTGACAACTACCGCACCGGCGGCGACAGTCGCCCACGCGCCGATCGTGACCGGGGCGACGCACGTCGCGCGCGCGCCGATGGCGGCACCCCGCTCGATGGTCACACCGACCGGCTCCCAGTCGTGAGCGCTCTTGATGGAGCCATCGGCGTTGATCGCGCGTGGGTAGGTGTCATTTGTCAGGACAACGGCCGGACCGATGAAGACGCCGTCTGCCAGCTTGGCGGGTTCATACACGAGTGCGTAGTTCTGCACCTTGCAATTGTCACCCATCTCCACGCCGGTGCCGATGTACGCACCGCGGCCGACGATGCAGTTCTCACCCATCCGGACGCCCTCACGAACTTGAGCGAGATGCCAGATCGAAGAACCATGACCGATCTTTGCGTCGGGCGAAACGTCGGCGGAATCGACGATCCGCACGTTGTTCGAAGATGTCATTGAGTTGGCCTTTCGGGGCCGCCAGATGCCAGGCGGGAGTCGGCTTCGAGTTTACGTGCACGCGTGCTTGCAGCCTGAGTGACCGCCCGTGCTACACGCTGAGCCACAGCACGAAGCGACACGTTCTGCTGCGCCCACGACGCGCGGTGCGGTCGCATCCGCTCAGTCGTTCCGTCCTTGGCCTGCGCAAGCAGCTGCTGCATTGCCGTTGCAACGGCATCGGGTGTGAATCCAACCGCGAAACCGAGTTGACCCGAACGCACGAGCTCGGCCCCGGCGTCGGGCCCGGCGAACAGCACCGGTGTGCCCGTGGCGGCCGCAGCGTACGTCTTGGTCGGCTTGGCGAAGTCATAGCCGATACCGGGAACGATGCTGACAAGGGACGCCGCGGCCCCGCGGATCCAAGACGTCGATTCCGCCGGGCTCACCACGCCGCCGAACTCGACGCGCCCCGGGACGAGTTCCTGAGCGACCTGCTTCAGTTGGGATTCCACGGCGCCCTGGCCGAAGAAGCGCAGCCGCACACCCGGGTGACTTTCTGCGATCTGTGCGAAAGCACGAATGAAGATATCTGGCTGCTGCCACTCCGACATCGTCCCCGTGTACACGAAGTACGTCTCATCCGAAGCCGGCTCCACGTCAGGCGTGAAGATGTCGGTGTCGATCCCGTTGCCGACTGTCACGACGTGCTCGGGGTCGGCACCGAGAAGCACAAGTCGTTCGGTGACTTCGGCGGAGACCGAGATGATGATGCCCGCGCGTTTCAGGACCGCACGCTCCATCCGGCGCATAACGGAGACGATGACGCTTGGCGCCCCCATCGAGATCACTCCATCAGTCCAGACATCAGCCGCATAATAGACGAGCGGTCGGCGCTTGAGACCTGCGATCACCGTGGCGACGAGGCCGGTAGTGGGAGGTGATTCCGCAACAGCGACGTCGAATCGAGTCGCGAGCAGACGCCCCAAAAGTGGGAGGTCGAAGCTCATGTACTGCACGTAGCCGCGCACATTGCCACCCTCGTCGCGGAGCACTGGCCAGCGACGCACGTCGACACCACGAGCGTCCGGCGTCTTCGGTGCGTGCGCGGGTGGTGTGGTGGTGAGAACGGCAACGTCGGCGCCCCGTTCAGCGAGCTCACGCGCAAGCGCGCCGAGCCGGAACGCACCTGCGCTCACCTCCGGCGGAAACAGCCGCGAGGCGATGACAACGCGCAACCCACCGGTCATGAATCCGCACCGTCCGGCCGTGGCGCGTCACTCTCGACCACGGTGCTGCCACCGAGTCGCTTCTCGAGCTGCGCGATGCGGCGCTCGTGGAAGGCGGATTGCTCGGCCAGCACGCGCATCTTCTCCTCGGTCCTGGTGAGCTCTGCGCCATACTGCAGGCTCACCAAAAACAGCAGCGCGATCGCGACGAAGAACACCAGGTTGATGGGCACGACGATGCCCAACGCTGCCGCGGCCCATCCCAGCGTCTGCGGAAACACTGCGATAACCAGCGCCATCACTCCACCGACGAACCACCAGCCGGCGTGGCGCTCGCGCAGCGTGCCGCGCCGCATTAGCTCGATGATGGCTATCAGCGCCAGCACAGCTGCGACTACGCCGAAGATGTAGGTGATGGTGCTCATGTTCATACGTCACTCCCCATTCGTGCGCGGGGACGGATCATCGCGAGTCCGAAGGCCGCGCAGGCCCGAATCAGGTACGCGGCGGCCCTGATCGGGCGATGTGAGGGCTCGCCGCCCTGACGCACGCGCATCGCCACAGGCACCTGTCGGATGCGCAACCCGGCACGGGCCGCGATGACGAGCGCCTCGATGGTGTCACCGAGGTACTCCGCCGGAAACTCTTCAGCGAACAGATCGACCGCTCGCGGACCGGCGGCCTTGAACCCGCTAGTGACGTCGGTCAGGGCGGTTCGCGCAACCCGACTGATAACGGATGCGAGCAAGCGCATCGCCCAACGGCGCGGTCCACGAGCGCCGTAGTCGCCTTTGCCCGCGAAGCGTGCGCCGATCACCAGGTCGGCGTCCGCGAGCGTTGCGATCATGTCGGCGATCATCTCGGGATCGTGTTGTCCGTCAGCATCCACCTGGATGACCACATCGTGCCCGTTCGCACGGGCGAAGCGGTACCCGGCACGCATTGCGCCGCCGACACCGAGATTGAACGGGAGACGCAGCACATCCGCACCGACGGCGTGGGCACGGTCTGCTGTCGCGTCCTGCGAACCGTCGTCAATCACGAGGCATCGTGCGGATGGGTACGCGGTACGGACATCACGGACCACGTCCGCGACGGATTCTTCTTCGTTCCAGGCCGGAATCACGACGAGAACGGACGGATCAACCGGGCGCATCACAACAGATCTTACCGAGTCGAGCCCAAGACGCTACTGAGCGCACGCCGTGATGCGCCAGAGCGAGGCGTCCCCCACGGAGTCGATGAGCTCGAAGCCCGGCTGGCCCGCGAAGTCTGTCATGCCAGGCATCAGATACCGGCCGGGTCCCGCTTCGCCCTCGCCGAAGTCGAGGACGTACTCCGGGTCGCCGAACGCTTCGAGCGCGGTGCAGACGGTGGGATCGGTGCCCGCATCCCGAAGCCCGGCGGCGAGGACATCCCACTCAGATGTGCGCGGAGCCGCCCACGTTCGCGGATACACGTCGATGCCGCTGAGGAAGTAACCGAAGCCTGAGCCCGTAGAAGGGTTTCCGATCACCCGCGCATCCGCCGGGACGTTCTCGTCCAGCGATTCAAGCAGCTGTCGCTCGTCAGGGTTGAGGTAGGCGTCGGTGGCCGCCAGGTAACGTGACTCGCGGTCGTACGTACCTTGCGTGACGGCCGGCATGGCGACCGGTCGCAGGAGGATCAGCACGATCATGAACACTGTCGTCGCTGCGAGTCCCACCAGCGTCGACGTCGGCTCGGCGGACCATCGTGTTCGGGCTGAGATCCCACGCACGAGGGCTTCCGCCCCGATGGCGGCGAGCGGGATGACCACGATGGGCGCCAGCGAGGCGATCCGGTATGGATCGGCATACCACGCACCGAGGATGCCGACACGTATCAACGGGGCGCCGATGGCCGCCACCAGCAGGTACAACGTCGAGATCCCGGCCCAGGCGACCACGAACCAGCGCAACGCTGCTGCACGTGCCGCCACCACCAGTCCGATCAGCATCAGTGCACTGATGCCGAATGCGAACGGGATCATCACCTGCCCGTTCAACAGCACGTCGAGGAACACCGCGAGTTTGCCGCGGAACGGTGGCCAATGCGATCCGGACGTTCCCTGCGCGAGGTACAGCCAGATCGCGATCACCGCAAGCCAGAGCACGCCGAGCGCACCGGCCAAACGCGGCCAGCCCCAGGCTGCACGTCGCGCGAAGGCCTCGAACGTCAGCCACACCGCGCAGATCGCCAACCACGGCAAAACACCAGCAGGCTGCGCGAGCAGAATCGCCGCGACTCCCACGAGGATGAGCAACGCGACTCTCACGACGTGGGCGACCGGGCGCGTGGTCCCTCCCCAGCGCGGGAGAGTGATGACCAAAGCAATCGCGGCCGGGATCATGGCGGTCGACAGGGCGTTCGGGAAGAGCACTCCCCACTGGAACATCAGCAGTGGAAAGGTCTGCAGCGCACCCGCGAGGATCGCCGCGTAAGCCGCAACGTCAGATGAGGCCGTCACGGCGCGCGCCAACCAGGTGATGCCAAGAGGCCAGATCGCAGCTGCGATCACCACTGTCACCATGTTGGTCGCCACAGTGATCTCAGCACCCGTAAGCAGCACGATGAGTGAGACGGTCCCGTGCCACGCTGCAGGATAGAAGCTTCGGCCGCCGATCACCGAGTTGACGTGCAGCGATGAGGCATTGTCGGTCTCGAGGATGTAGCGGACGGCATTCATGTGGAACACGGCGTCGTTCGTCTGCGAGATACCGAAAGGATCCTGCACGTAAGCGACGACGCGCCAAGCGGACAGCACGATGCCGACACCAACGGCTGCCGGCAGCAGCCAGTGCAGCGACGGCCGCACGGCATCATGGAGTTGTCCACCGGCCCATCGACCGATGAGCAGAGCGATGAGGACCAAGGCCACCATGGCCGCAGCCCACGGCACCAGGCCCCACGGCACCCCGAGTCGACCCAGCAGCATCGCGATCACAGCTGTCGCCGCGACCGTGAACAGTGGCGCGAAGGCCACCATCGGCAATCCGCGTAACCCTGCGAACCGGAGCGCGAGCACCCCCGGCACAAAGATCACGCCTGCGGCGACCAGCAGAACCGGCAGTTGCGCGAACCAATCGAGAATCACGCGACGTCCACCAGAGCGATCGCGCCTTCGAGTTCGCCGTCGTAGATGACTTCGCCCCTGCTGATCACGACGCCGCGGGTGCAGAGGTCGCGGACCATCTCCATGTCATGGCTGACCACGACGAGAGTCTTGCCTGCAGCGATCAACTCCTCGAATTTCCGGCGGCATTTCTCTCGGAACGGGACATCGCCGACCGAGAGGATCTCGTCCATCAGGAGAACGTCGAGCCGGACATGAATAGCGACCGCGAAGGCGAGGCGGAGGAACATCCCAGACGAGTAGTGCTTTACCTCCTGATCGATGAATTCCTCGATCTCACTGAAGGCGACGATCTCGTCGTAGCGTCGGTCGATCTCGGCCTTCTTCATTCCGAGGATCGCGGCATTGAGATACACGTTCTCGCGTCCGGACAGCTCGGGGTGGAATCCCGCACCCACCTCGATGAGCCCGGCGACCCGGCCGCGCGTGAGGACTTGTCCGCCATCGGGCTCCATCACTCCGGATATCAACTTGAGCAGTGTCGACTTGCCCGATCCGTTCATGCCCAGGATCGCCACCGATTCACCCTCGCCGATCACCAGGTCGACACCCTTGAGTGCTTCGAACGTGGATGTCAGCTTGCGGCGTCGTATCCACGCCACCACGGTGTCTTTCAGCGAGAACGCGTGGTTCAGGGTGAACGTCTTGCGTACATCATCGATGATGATGCTCGGGCGCAGTGTGGTTTCACTCATAGGTCCTGGGCGAACTTTCCCTCAAGGCGGCGGAACACGAACTGCCCGAGCAGAAGTGTGGCGACCGCGATCAGCGCCGTCCACAGCGTGTTGATGCCGAGGCCGGGAGGCAGCGGGATGATCGCATCGCCCACATATCCCGCGGCGTTGACCAGATCCTGGGTGGCCGGCCGCCAGAACGCGTAGTGGAACAGCTGCACTCCCTGGGTGATCGGGTTGAGCATGTACACCTCGACGAGCCAACTCGGCCAATGCAGCTTGTCGACAATGGCGTCCTCGACCATGGTCCAGGAGTAGAGCACCGGTGATGCCCATGTTGCGAGCAGCAGCAGAAGCTCGACGATGTTCTCAGCGTCGCGGAACCGGACGTTGATCGCTCCGAACAGCAGGCCGAGACCGAGCGAGAAGACCATGACGATGGCCATGCCGGCGAGTGCGGCCAGTACGCCGAGCACCGTGATGTGGGCTGCCCATCCCATCAGCAGGCATACCAGCAGCAGCAGACCGACCTGCGGAAGGAAGTGCACGAACGAGACGAGCACGGCGGAAACCGCGAACAGCTGCCGCGGGAGGAACACCTTGCGCACAAGCGCGGCATTCCCGACGATCGACGTCGTGGCGTTCTTGAATCCCTCGGAGAAGAGGTTGATGACGACGATCCCCGAGAACAGATAGACCGCGTAGTTCGGGACGCGATCAAGATTCATGAAGATGCCCAGGACGATCCAGAACACCAGGAACTGAGCCGCTGGGCGCACGTACGACCAGAGCCAGCCCAGTACCGAGTTGCGGTAACGAGTCGTGACTCCGGTTCGCACCAGCAGGCGCAGCAGATAGCGCCAGCGCACGACATCGATCAGGCCGTGGCTCTTGCCAGGGGTGTCGAAGTCGGAGCGCGGCACAGCGATGAAAAGATCTCGGGTATCAGTCACGGGCCCACTAACTCGTACGGCGACGGTGGCGGTCGTCGCGGCCCAATCATCTTATGGCACGAGCGCTGGACAGACGATCATCGCCGCCACCCTGCGACTGATCATTCATACAGTTGCGCGCTGATCTGCGCCTCGACGGCCGCGGACACGACCCCTGTCCCCCCCAGAATCACCACTCGTTTCGGCGCGAGTCGCGCCAGCTCAGCCGTCACCGCGTCCGGCACTGCCCCAGGCCAGGTCAGGAGCACCGGTCCTCCGAGCGCCCCCGCGGCGGCGGCACCCGACAACGCGTCAGGGAAATCCCGGCCGTTGGCGACATACGCGACCGGCACACCCGCCGACGGGAACCCCGCCTTCGACACCGCAACCGCCGTGTCATAACGCGACGCACCACCCTGACGCGTCACCGCAGGCACCACGGCACGCACCTGCTTCTCGACAGCCGCGGACACCACGCCGGTGCCCCCCAGAATCACCACTCGCTTCGGCGCCAAACGCGCCAACTCCGCCTTCGCCACGTCCGGCAGACCACCCGAACGTGTCAACAGCACAGGACCACCCAGCGCACCCGCCGCAGCCGCACCCGACAACGCATCAGGGAAATCCTGCCCACTGGCAACATACGCGACCGGCACACCCGCCG
Source organism: Microbacterium sp. H1-D42 (assembly GCF_022637555.1). Lineage (NCBI taxonomy): Bacteria > Bacillati > Actinomycetota > Actinomycetes > Micrococcales > Microbacteriaceae > Microbacterium > Microbacterium sp. H1-D42. Next base: position 2,347,862 of record NZ_CP093342.1, read on the forward strand.
ACGGGAACCCCGCCTTCGACACCGCAACCGCCGTGTCATAACGCGACGCACCACCCTGACGCGTCACCGCAGGCACCACGGCACGCACCTGCTTCTCGACGGCCGCGGACACCACGCCGGTGCCCCCCAGAATCACCACTCGCTTCGGCGCCAAACGCGCCAACTCCGCCTTCGCCACGTCCGGCAGACCACCCGAACGTGTCAACAGCACAGGACCACCCAGCGCACCCGCCGCACCCGCACCCGACAGCGCATCAGGGAAATCCTGTCCACTGGCGACATAAGCCACCGGAACACCCGCCGACGGGAACCCCGCCTTCGACACCGCAACAGCCGTCTCATAACGCGACACACCACCCTCACGCGTCACCGCAGGCGACTTCGGCGCGACCGCGGCGGACGCAGCGGACGCCTTCGAGGTGCCGGCGAGGTTCTTGGCCGTGACAGAGAACGTGTAGCTCGTGCCGTTGCTGAGGCCCGTGACCACGGTCTTGGTCGCACCGGTCGTCGTCACTGACCGACCGCCGGGCTGCGCCGTCACCGTGTAGCTGGAGATAGCAGCCCCGCCGTTGGATCCAGGCGCGGGCCAGGACACGGTTGCCTGACGGTCACCCGCTGTGGCCGTCGGTCTGCCGGGCGCGCCCGGCACATTCGCCTTCGTCGGTCCGAACCAGTCGGTGAAGTAGTTGTAGAAGTTGCGGTTGCCGTATGCCGAGCACGAATCGCCAGTGCCATAGCCTGCTCGGAGCGCCGCCGCGTTCGGCTGGTACGGCGTGTAGTAATACAGCGCCGAAGTCGCCTTGTTTGCAACTCTGACGGGTGATGTGCCGCAGCTCTTGTTCGGGTTGTAGAGGATGTTCCACGTCTTGCCGGGGGCGTACCAAGTGAAGTACCTGCCCTCCATGTAGAGCTGCATCTGGCGCGCAGCACCGTAGATCTGGTGGAAGAAGCCGACGAAGTTCGGATCGCATGGGGCGGTATCCGGGCAGCCTTGGCCGAGGGCGATGTCATAGCGCCATGCGCTGGGCCAGGTGTGTGTGACCAGGCCCTGCTCCTTCTGCAGCATGACGATCAGCACCTGGGGGTTGATGTTGCACGCCTGCGACACCCGGTAGATGATCCGTGCCGCACTCTCGTTCTTCGCTCCGGTGTAGCCCTTGCAGTACTTGTCGGCGGGCATCGTCACGGAGTTGATCCGGAAGTCCTTCAGACAGACGATCGGACCGTACTTGTCGCTGCCGCCGCGGCAGGTCTTCACCTTCGAGGTGAAGAAGGACTGGATCTGGGCCTCGGTCATCGTTGTCTTGTTGGTGAAGACCGCGTCGCTGATGAGATTGCCGGCGTCGAAGCCGGCCAGCGAGGTCTTGACCGGACCACCACTGACTCCTGCCGCCGCGGGAGCGACAGGCACGGATATCGCTGTCGCCGGCACCGCAGTACCGAGCACAAGGCCGACGACGGCGAGCAGCGTCACCCCCCAACGGGTTGCTGCGGACACGCGTCTGGAACGGACTCCACCCCAAGTCATGTGACTAGTGTGACGGAAGTTGCCGGATGATGCCACCCGACCGGTATATCGGCCGCCTTTCGACGGCGTTTCGCCACGGCTCGCAGGCGGCTCGCAGAAGGTTCGCAGACAGCATGCAGTCTGCCGTCAGAGCTCGGCGTGCAGCGCCCAGACCCGCTCGGCCGAGCTCGCCCACGAGAACGCGCGGGCGCGATCGGCTGCCAGCACGCGCAGACGCCGTTCGCCAGCGTGCAGAGCATCGTCGACGGCATCCGAGATCTCATCGGACGCGACCACCGCTCCCCCGTCGGCGATGACATCCAGGTGCACGCCGGAGTCGACCGCGACCAGCGGCACTCCCAGCGACATCGCCTCGACGGCGCGCCACGGCCAGGCCGTCGACTCAGATGTCGCGATCAGTGCCGCAGCGCCGCCGAGCACAGCCGCCCGTTCGGCGTTTCCGAGGGCACCGCGGATGTGCGCCCTGCGCTCCGGCAGGCCCGCCGCTGATGCGGCATCCACCAACAGCGGCTCCGTGCCGTCTGGTGCATCAAGCACGACCATGTCGATGTCAGCCGCCGCCACAGCGCGAAAGGCCACCGCCATCGACTTCGCATCCCCTGTCACGACGACGTAGCGCTCAGGGAGCTGCAGATCCGCGCGACGCTGCTCAGCATCCGCCGGCACTGCGAAACCAGTCGGAGCCGCCCCGGCGATCACGCGGATCCGATCGCCGAGACGCACCAGATCGCTCAGTCGCGCTGCCATGGCATGCGAGGGGACGACGACAGCATCCGCGTGCTTCACGGCGCGCTTGAGCATCGCGCGCTGCCAGGCGACGGCGGACTTCGACAGCGAGCCCGGATTCTCCCACGCGTCGAGATCCCACAGCGTGATGGTCGTCTGATCGTTGTCGTGCACGCGATCATGGCGCACGAGCGGCGCCATCAGACTGGGCGCGTGGATGAGCCCGCCGCCGACTCCGGCGGCGATTCCCAACTGCCACGCTCCGGCGAGTTCACGTCGCCCGAGCGGCAGGGTGCGCACGTCCTGAACGCCATGCAGCTGCAGATCTGTCCCACTGGGAACGATCGCCGAGACGACGCATCCGCGGGGCGCGGTCTGCACGAGGCCGGCGGCCAGCGCGAGCCCCGCCCGTGCCTGATCGGCGTCGACGACATGCACCGCCTGATCGAGGACGATCCGCAACTGCACACTCATGACGTCATGCTATCCGCGGCCTGCTGGGAGAACCCGAGGCGCGGCCGTCGACCCGCTTGGCCCATTCACGAACGGAGATCGGCGCGAGCGCTCACGGCGCCGGCGTCTCGGTCTTCGGCGGGTGCAGCGCCTCCTGCATCATCTCGTGGACGTGATCGAAGTCGACCTCGCCCTCCTGGAACCCGTTGTCCGGAGTCAGCTCGATCTCGGTGACCTTCTGCTCCTTGGCCTTCATCACCAGGTCGAAGAACTCCGGCAGCTTGTCCTGCGGCAGGTCGGTCTGCACGAGCTCCGTTCCCGCTGCGGCGATCTCGTTGAAGCGGGTCACGACGTTCTGCGGCGTGAACTGGTTGAGGATCGCGACCTGCAGCTCGCGCTGGCGCTTCATGCGGTCGAAGTCGTCGGTGGTGTAGCGGGAGCGGGCGTACCACTGGGCGGTGTCGCCGTCCATGACCTGCGTGCCCGTTTCGATCCAGCCGGTCGCCCAGTCCTTGGCGGGCTGGTTGGGGTACGCGGGTCCGCCACCCTCGGGCAGCCTCTCCTTCACGGTGATCTCCACCCCGCCGAGCGCGTCGATCATCGCGGCGAAGGCGTCCATGTCGACGAACACGTAGTAAGGGATCTCGATGCCGAGGATCCCCTCTGCGGCGTCCTTGGTGGCTTCGATCTCGGGGGTGGAGCCGTGCTCCGCCGCGTCCGGGTACAGGCCGACGCCGTCGTCCTCACGACACACCTGCACGGCGTTCGTGAGCTGGTTGACGCCGGGTCCCCAGCCGCACTGCTGGTCGTCGTGTCCCTCGAAGTAGTTGCGGTAGTCGAACCCGACGAGGTCTGGATCGCGCATCGGGCTGTCCTCTGCGAACGGGAAGCTGCGCATGTCGCGCGGGATGCCGGTGATCGTCACTGCCCCGGTGTCGGCGTTGACCGAGACGACCGAGATGCTGTCGAACCGCATCGAGTCACGGCCGTCGCCGCTGTCGGCACCGAGCAGCAGGATGTTGTAGTAGCCGTCGCTGGGCGGCAGGCTGGGCCCGCTGTTGCCGAACAGCGTCGTCAGCGCGCCACGGCTGGACGCGGCGACCGTCGAGGCGTAGACCGCCCCAGAGCCAACCAGGGCGAGGATGAGGATGGATGCCACGGGCAGGGCCCACCGTGAGAATGTCGGCACCTTCACCAGCTTCACCTGTCGCAGCGTGTCGATGGTCAGCACGACCCACAGCACGACGTACGCCAGCAGCAGCACCTGCACAAGGGTCAGCACGATCCACGACAGCGGTCCGGTCATCAGCCAGACCAGCGCGGGCCTGGCGAACAGCGCCAGACCGGCGAACACGATCAGCGCCAGCCACCCGAACAGCGTGGCGCCGATTCCGAAACGGCCGAGTCTGCGGTTGCCCGCGAGCACCTGCGCCGAACCGGGGATCAGCACGTTGAGGACGACCAGCCACCAGCCGCGCCTGCCCATCAGGCCCGGATCGGTGGCATCCGGATTGCGCAGCGGACGCGTCTCGATCAGCGGGCGCCCGCCTCGTTCGGAGGCGCGCGGAGCCGCCAGAGTCACAGCGAGTCCTTCAACCGCTGGTTCTTCTGCTCCACCTGGCCCTCGAGGTCGCGCGCGTACGCCTCGACCCGGTCGCCGAGAGCGGCGTCGGAGGTGCCGAGGATCCGCGCGGCGAGGATGCCCGCGTTGCGCGCGCCGCCGATCGACACGGTCGCCACCGGGATGCCGGCGGGCATCTGCACGATCGAGAGCAGCGAGTCCATCCCGTCGAGGTAGGCCAGCGGCACAGGCACCCCGACGACCGGCAGCGCGGTCAGCGATGCCAGCATGCCCGGCAGGTGGGCGGCTCCCCCGGCACCGGCGATGATGACGCGGATGCCACGGCCGCGCGCTTCACGTCCGTAGCTCACCAGCTTCTCGACGGTGCGATGCGCCGAGACGACCTCGACCTCATGCGGGATGCCGAAGTCGGTGAGCGCCTGGGAGGCGTCACTCATCACGCGCCAGTCGGAGTCGGAACCCATCACGACGCCGACCAGGGGCGAGCTCGAGGAATGCAGTGGCTCAGTCACCATGACAGGCTACGGCGCGCCGCTGGGAGAACGTCGCAGCGGCACGCAACAGACCTGGTTCGATCGCGCGCAGTGTCAGTTGAAGTGCGCGGCTGCCGCCCTGGCCGTGTACACGACGTCGTCGAGGTCTTCGCCTGTCACGTTGACGTGTCCGACCTTGCGCCCTGGGCGCGGCGCCTTGCCGTACGTGTGGATCTTCGCCTCGGGATGCTCGGCCATGGCCGGCGCGAAGCGCTCTGCGAGCGTGCCCTCAGCCGGGCCGCCGAGGATGTTCACCATCACGGTCCACGACTCCCTGGGCTCGGTGCGGCCGAGTGGCAGGTCGGCGACGGCACGCAGATGCTGTTCGAACTGTCCGGTGACCGCGCCGTCCTGGCTCCAATGGCCGCTGTTGTGCGGGCGCATCGCCAGTTCATTGACGAGAATGCGCTCGTCGTCGGTTTCGAACAGCTCGACAGCCAGCATCCCCGTCGCGCCGATGCCTTCCGCGATCTGCCGCCCGATCTGCTCGGCGACCTCGGCGAGGCGCTCTGTCACGTTGGGCGCGGGGGCGATGACCTCCGCGCACACGCCGCCGCGCTGCACGGTCTCGACGACCGGGTACGCGACCATCTCTCCGCTCGGGCGCCGCGCGATCTGCTGCGCGAGTTCGCGGGTGAACGACACCATCTCCTCTACGAGCAGGGCTTCACCCTCAGGAAGCTGCTCGAACCAGTCGGCGGCCTCGAGGCCCATGCGCACGACGCGCACGCCCTTGCCGTCGTATCCGCCGCGCGGGGTCTTCACCACTGCGCGACCGCCGTGATCGTTGATGAAGGCCTGCAGCTCGAGGTGATCGTGCACTGCCGCCCAGTCGGGCTGCGGAATGCCGAGCTCGGTGAGCTTCGCCCGCATGACCAGCTTGTCCTGCGCGTACTGCAGCGCGTCAGGGCCGGGGTGCACCTGAGCGCCGTCGGCGACCAGCGCACGCAGCACGTCCTGCGGCACGTGCTCGTGATCGAAGGTGATGACGTCGACGTCACGCGCGAACGCGCGGACCGTCTCGAGATCGCGGTAGTCGCCGACAGCGGTCGCCGCCAGCTGCGCTGACATGCCCTCGCCCTCGGCGAGCACCCGCAGTTCGAGACCGAGCTCGACCGCCGGGGCGATCATCATCCTGGCGAGCTGTCCTCCGCCGATCACACCTACGCGCACCGTCATCAAAGCACCTTTCATCACTGCCATTCTCGCGCACTCCGCGCGTGCGATGGATCAGGGCGACGCCGACGGCTCACGGCGCCGGCGGGCGATCAGATGGAGCCGGGCTGCGCGTCGCGGTGCGCGAGGATCTGATTCACCTCGACCTGATCGGCCAGGGTCTCGTGCACCAGGTTGACGCTCGGCACGTTCTGCAGCCGCAGAGGCGCATCGACACCATTGTTCAGCGTGAGCGTCCCTGCACCCCACAGCCGCTGCAGCAGCCCCCGGCGCACCGCGATCGAGTAGCCGCGGGTGTGCGACAGCTCCGTGCGGTGACGCGAACCGAGACCGTCGCGCAGGATCACGCGCCTGTTGGTGATCGTGTAGCTGCGCGAGAGCCAGCGCAGGAACGGCACCACGACAAGCAGCAGCACGAGCGCCGCGGCCGCCACCAGCAGCATCCAGTTCTCGAACGGCGCCGGCAGGTTGTCGTAGAAGTAGGTGGTCGCGCCGCAGATCGCGATCAGCGCCAGTGCCGACCAGAGCAGGCGTCTCGCATGACCGCGGAATCGGGCGACCAGCAGCTCTTCGACGGGCGCGCCGGGTGGCGGCATCATCGGCCGTCCTCCGAGCGTCACCGGCTGTGTCATGCCTCCATTGTGCCTGCGGCTGCTGACAACTCTGTGAGGCGGCCCGTGCGTGTCAGAAGACGTCGCAAGTCAGACCAAGCGGGCATGCACGACGTCGCCGGAGGCCACCGCGATCTCCACCGCACCGGCCGCGCTCGAATCGTCGACCACCAGGCGCCCATCGGCCTCCAGCCGCACGGCACGACCGCGCAGCACCCGGCCGTCGGGCAGCGACACCTCGACATCCTGCCCGAGCGTGAGACAGCGTTCACTCGCCTCGGTGTGCAGACCAGAGCTGCCGGCATCGCCTGCCAGGGAGAGGTCTCGCACGATCCTGTCTAGCCTCGCGAGGTAGTCGGTGACCAGCCGGTCGACGTCTGCTGTCACGCCGAGGGCCGCGAACGACGTCGCCGTCGGGACGGGCAGCTGATCAGCGGTCATGGCGGTGTTCACCCCCGTGCCGACGATGATCGCTACACCGCTGACCTCGGCGAGGATGCCGCAGATCTTGCGTCCGTCGACGAGCACGTCGTTCGGCCATTTCAGCCCCACCTGGTGTTCAGGCAGCTGCGCCGAGACAGCATCCGTCATCGCGACCCCCGCGGCCAGCGGAATCCAGCCTCGGGCTTCGATGGCGGCCGGCAGGTCGCGCAGCAGCACCGAGACGGCGAGCGCTGCGCCCGGCGGCGTGTTCCACGTGCGATCAAGGCGACCGCGTCCTGCCGTCTGCGAGTCGGTGAGCAGCACCGACAGATGCGGCCAGGCGACAGCATCCGACGCCCTCTCGCGCAGCTCGGCGTTCGTCGAGCCGCACTCCGGCATCGTCAGCAGCCGCGAGGCGACCGCGCTCGCGCGTGTCAGGTCCACTCAGTCCTCGTCGTCGTCATCGCGCTCGTCGTCCTCGTCATCGTCGTCAGCGGGTTCGTCGTCGACGTCGCGGCTGTGCCAGTCATCCCATTTGGCCATCAGCTCTTCGATGGCCGCGTGGAACTTCGCGGTGGCGACCCCAGGCGTGGTGTCACCGAAGTAGTGCTGCACCCAGGTGCGCAGCCGCGCGATCGCTTCCTCGTCGACACTGACCCGATCGACTTCTGCGACGATATCGGCTGCGCCGGAGGTCGTCAGCCACTCGCACGCCGAAAGGTATCCCTTCGTGTCGATCGAGGCCCGCTCGTCGGCGGGACGCGTGATCAGCAGGGGCTTGCCCGCGGCGAGACGGTCGTAGACCATTGCCGAGATGTCGACGATGGCCACGTCTGCGGCTGCAAGCTGCCAGCCGAGCTCAGGGCCGTCGTCGTAGACGTGGTGCGCGGCGGGATCCGCCGAGTTCGCCGTGGAGATCGCGGCGAGGATGCGCTGGTGCGCGGCGCCGTACGCATCGTCCACCACACCGCTGCGCGGGTGCGGGCGGTAGATGACGCGATGGCGGCCAGTGGCCAGCAGACCGTTCACGATCGCTTCACCGTGCGTGGCGATCGAGCCGTAGTGGGCCGACGGCCGATCACCCTCCCACGTCGGCGCGTACAGCACGACCATGCGCTCGTCGGGCGTGTACGGCAGTGTGCCGGAGTAGTGGTCGGCCTGCGGGCGGCCGATCTCGATCGTGCGGCGGTCGATGTCGTAGTCCCACAGTGTGCGGCTCAGGCGATCGCGGGCCGCCTGACCGGCGACCAGCGCGTAGTCGTACGCCTTGTACTGGTTCGTCGTCATGTACATCTTGTCGGACTCGCCGTGGTTGATGAACACGTGCCAGCGCCGTCCGTAGCGGAACATCTGGAAGTTGCGGGTGTTCTGGTTCACATACAGCACGACGCGGATGTCCTGCTTGGCGATGAACTTCTCGAGGTTGCGCACGGTGGGAACGAAGGCCACCGGAGGACCGTCCTCGGCGATGAGCTTCTCAGCCCCAGTGGCGCTCCGAGAGAGCACGACGACCGGCCAGCGCTTCGCCAGGTCTTCAAGCGGGCGGTACCACTGCCGCATCTGGTACATGTTGACCGCACCGTCGGCGAAGTACACCGCGACCTTGTAGTGGCCCTTCGGATGCGGCCCCTGACGCGAGAGGGTGCGCCTGACGTGCTGCACGGCGGTGCGGGAGGCGAGTGCCTTCCTCAACAGCCGATATGCCTTCTTTCCATCTGAGACGACACCCATCGGTCCAGGATACTGGGGCCGCGCTATGCGTCTCCTCGCGCGGCGTGCTCCTCCCAGGCATCCGACAGCCGCTGCACGGCCGCCTCGAAACGCTCGGTCGCAGCCCCGGGGGTCGTATCGCCGAAGTAGCGCGTCGACCAGCGGCCCAGCCGAGCGACCGCGTCCTCGTCGGCGCGGACGCGCTCGACCTCGGCGACGACGTCGTGCGCCGCGTCGGCCGTCAGCCATTCGCAGTCGGCGAGGTATCCGGTGCGATCGATCTGCGCCTCGTCGCTGACCGGGCGCGTGACCAGCAGCGGCTTGCCGGTGGCGAGGCGGTCGTAGATCATCGCCGAGACGTCGACGATCGCGACGTCGGATGCTGTCAGCTGCCACCCGATCTGCGAGCCGTCATCGTGCACGTGCTGCGCCGCCGGGTCCGCAGCGTTCGCGGCGCGGATCATCGAGACGATGCGAAGGTGTGCGGCACGGTACGCATCATCCGTCACCCCGGTGCGAGGATGCGGGCGGTAGATCAGCCGATGCCGACCGGTGCTGAGCAACTGCTCCACCAGCGTCACGCCGTGGCTGCGCACGGAACCGTAGCTCATGGACGCGCGATCGCCTTCCCAGGTCGGGGCGTAGAGCACGACGCTGCGCGCATCCGGGACGTAAGGCAGCGCACCGCCGAAGTGATCGGCCTGTGGGCGGCCGATCATGCTCGTGCGCGCGTCGACCTCGTAGTCCCACAGCGCATCGGCCAACCGGTCGCGTGCGGCGTCGCCCGCGATGAACGCGTGGTCGTAGGCCTTGTACTGGTTGCTGGTCATGTACACCTTGTCGGACTCGCCGTGGTTGATGAACACGTGCCAGCGCCGTCCGTAGCGGAACATCCGGAAGTTGCGGGTGTTCTGGTTCACGTACAGCACGATCCGAATCTGCTGATCGTCGAGGAACCGTTCGAGATCATCGACACCGGGCACGAAGGCGGTCGGCAGCGCATCGTCATCCAGCAACGCCTCCGCCCCCAGCGGCGAGCGCGAGAGCACGACGACGGGATGTCTTCTGCTGAGCCGCTGCAGCGGCCCGTACCACTGCCGGATCTGGTACATGTTCACGTCGCTGTCGGCGAAGTGCACGGCGATCCGGAATCGGTCGGCATCCAGCGGACCGCGGGCCGCGAATCTGCGCCGCACGCGGTCGCGAGCGGCCCTGATGGCGAACGTCCGCCGCAGCAGACGGTACGCCTTCTTCACATCTCTGATGGCGTCCATCCGGTGACCATAGTCGGCCGACCTCAACGGCGGCCGATTCTGACGCCCATCCCCGCATGACATGATCGACTCGTGCACGAGAACGACCGGACCGCAGCAGAGGGCGTCTCGTTCGTCATGCCCGTGCTCAATGAGCGCGACTACCTCGAGCACGCCGTGCGCTCGGTGCTGGAGCAGGATGTCGACGGCCCGACCGAGCTCGTGCTGGCGCTCGGCCCATCGACGGACGGCACCACAGAGCTGGCGCACCGCCTCGCGGCCGAAGACGCCAGAGTGCACCTGGTGCAGAACCCGGCTGCGCACATCCCGGTCGGGCTGAACGCGGCGATCCGCGCCAGCAGGTACCCCACCGTCATCCGGGTGGATGCGCACTCCGAGCTCTCGCCCGGATACGCGCATCAGGCCCTGGAGACCCTCGCTCGCACGGGAGCTGCGAACGTCGGCGGCGTGATGCGCGCCGATGGACGCACCCCGTTCCAGCGCGCAGTGGCACGGCTGTACAACTCCCCCGTCGGCCTCGGTGGCGGCGCCTACCACGGCAGCGAACACGAGGGCGAGGCCGAATCGGCCTACCTGGGCGTGATGCGCCGGGAGGTGCTCGACGAGGTCGGCCTGTTCGACGAGACGATCCGCCGCGGTGAGGACTGGGAGCTGAATCTGCGCATCCGCGAGGCCGGTCACCTGGTCTGGTTCGATCCGAGACTGTCGGTGACCTACTGGCCCCGGGAGAACTGGTGGCGACTTGCCCGCCAGTTCCGCGCCACCGGTGCATGGCGGGGCGAGCTGGTGCGCCGATTCGGCCGCAGCAACGGCCTGCGGTTCTTCGCCCCTCCCGCCCTGGTGGTCGTGACAGCTCTCGCGCTGATCGTCGGCGTGCTGCAGTTGACCGGTGTGCTCACCGGCGGGCTGAGCCTTGCCGCATCCGCCGTGTACCTGCCCCTACTCGCCTATGCGGTGCTGGTCATCGCTGTGGCGCTGTCAGGGAGACGCGGGCTGCGCGAGCGGCTCTGGACGATGGCGGTGCTGCCGACCATGCACTTCGCGTGGGGACTCGGCTTCCTCGCCGGCGTACTGCGCGGCGCGGGCGACACCGTCGACGCCTCCCGGCTGGGAGATCGCAACACGCCACTGCCGTGACGCGCCTGCAGCAGCCGCGCCTCAGTTCAGATGCGCCAACACGTCGTTCAGCGCCTCGGTCATCGACGGATGCGTGTAGATGCCGTCGCGCAGTTGGCTCGCGGTCGCGCCGAGCCGCATGCCGACGGCGACCGCGTTGATGACCTCGTGGCTGTCGTGGCCGAGCATGGTCAGGCCGAGCAGCTCATCGGTCTCAGCATCCACCACCGCGCTCATCACGCCTCGTGCGTCGGTCATCTTCGCGCGCGGGACGGTCGCCATCTCCGCAATGCGCCGCGTGGATGTCCGCACGGCGCGGCCAGCGGCCCTTGCCGCGCTCTCTGTCAGACCGACCCGCGCCAGCGGCGGGGTCGTGAACACGACCGTGGGCACGGCGACGCGATCGCTGACCCGGCGGGTCCCCGCCCCGAGCAGCTGATCGCGCACGATGCGGAAGTCATCCAGTGAGAGGTAGGTGAACTGCGGTCCACCGTGCACATCGCCGACGGCGTAGACGTGCTCGAGGCCGGTGCGCAGCCGGTCGTCCACGACGACCTCACCACGCTCGCCGACTGCGATGCCGACCCGCTCCAGCCCGAGGCCGGCCGTGACAGGCCGGCGTCCAAGCGCGGCGAGCACACGATCCCCGGCGATTTCGACCGTGGCCCCGTCAGCGGCGCGCGCGATGACGCGAACCCCCTCATCGTCGTCTTCGACTGCCGTGACGGTCGTGTTCGTGCGGACCGCGACACCGGCATCGGCGAGCAGCTGTTCGACCTCGGCTGACGTCGACGGGTCCTCGGCGGGGAGCACACGCTCTCCCCGGTGCACCAGGGTCACGCGCGTGCCGAAGGCCGCGTGCATCGAGGCGAACTCCACACCGACGTAGCCGCCGCCGAGCACGATCAGGTGCTCTGGCCGCTCCGCCAACGCGAGTGCACCGGTGCTGGTCACCACGCGCGCGCTCTCGCGCAGACCGGGCAGCGGCGGCAGAACCGGCTCCGCGCCGGTGTTGATGACGATCGTCTCTGCTCGCAGACGCAGCTCGTCGTCCCCTGCCGTCACCAGCAGGGTGTGCGGGTCCTCGAACTCCGCGCGGCCGGTGATGACCCGCGCCGTGTCCGGGCTGTCGAAGATCTCGAAGTTCTTCGCACGCATCGTCGCGGTCAGCATCTGCGTGCGCGTCGCCGACGCGCGGAACCAATCCTCGTCCGACATCGAGCGATCCGGATTCTCGGCGGCATGGATCAGGGCTTTGGTGGGCACGCACCCGATGTTGATGCAGGTGCCGCCGTACATCGCGGCGGACTGCTCGACGATGGCGACCTGTCGACCGGCAGCGGCGAACGCACCAGCCAGCGTCTTGCCACCTTTGCCGAAGCCGATCACAGCCAGCTCCACGGCAATGTGCCCGTCCATACTCAGCCTCCTACGCTGTCAGCCACCCCTGGTCGAGGATGCGCGAGACGACCCGATCGGCCGCCGCTCCGTCGTCGAGTCGGTTGAACTGCGCCTTCCACGCCGCGTAGCGCTCCTGGTAGGCGACGGGAACCTCACGGTCCTCCAGTGCCTGCACGAGCTCGGCCTGCGAGTGCACCAGCGGACCAGGCGCGCGTTCCGCGAGATCGAAGTAGAACCCGCGCAGCTCACCGCGGTAGTGCTCCATGTCAGGCACGAGGAAGAACATCGGTCGCCCTGTGACGCTGAAATCGAACATCACCGAGGAGTAGTCGGTGATCAGTGCGTCTGCGATCAGCAGCAGGCGCGAGGTCTCCGGATAGCCCGTCACATCGATCACCCGTGCCCCGGCGTGGTCGCGGCCCGGCTTGAGCGTGCGCGAGTGCCCTCGCACGAGCACGACCGAGTTCGTGTCGGCGGCGAGCTGCTGCGGATCGATGAAGTCGACCATCTCGGCGCGGTCGTCGCGCCAGGTCGGCGCGTACAGCAGCACGCGCTCGTCGGCGTCGATGCCGAGCGCCTCGCGGATCGGCGCAGGGCCGCCGGTGACGAGCATGTCGTTGCGCGGGTACCCCTCCACCCAGATCGGCTTGCCGAAGAACGCGTATGCCTTCTTCAGGATGCGCGATGCGTAGGCGTTCTGCGCGAGCAGCACGTCCCACCGGCGGGACTCCTTCACGACGGCAGCCATCCGCCGCGGGTCGAACCCCGGCCGGTGCAGTGCGAGGCGCTTGAGCGGCGTGCCGTGCCAGGTCTGCAGCACGCGCTGCCCCGGCTTTCGCACGAAGCGCTTGCGCAGCCAGTCGTTGACGATCAGCATCCGGGATTCGGCTCGCGCACGCCACCACTCCGGCCCGCCCTCGACGACCGCGACGGCGCCGTCCGGCACCTCGACAGACAGGTCGGTGACGCTCCAGTAGCGGGTGACCGATGGTGCGCGCTCGGCGAGCACCCGGTCGATCGCTCGAGGGTTGCATCCCGCGGTCTGCCCGTAGAAGCTCTCGAAGAACACGGCGTTCTCACCGGCGCCGATCTGCGACGCGTAGCGCTCCTCGAGCGTGCGCTGCCCCTCTGTCGTCTCGTAGATGGGTGCGATCGCCGGTGCGATCGTGACCGCGTCCCCGCGCACCTCGACCCGCAGAGTGGGCAGCAGCGTCGGCTCGACGTCGAGATCGCTCACCTCGGTGCCGTCGACGGTCAGACCGTACTCGCCTGACGGCAGCGGCAGTTCGGCGCCGCCCCAGCGCGCCGCGCGCAGCGGGAATGTGGCCTTCCAGGTCTTGCCGCCGCCGGTCACCTTGGCCGCGACCCGTGCACGGGGGCCTTCGAGTGCGGCGGAGGCCGGGCGCTGGCCGGTTCCTGCGATGATCAGCGACTGCGTCTGCTCATCGATCCGAGCGGTCGTCATCGTGCTCCCTTCGGCGCGGGGATCCCCCGCGCGCGGATGGCCTGGTACACGCGGTGGGCGTTGCGCCCGTCGCGGTAAGCGTGCATCTGCGCGCTGAGCGCGGCAGAGCGGTCGGATGCCGCGGTATACGCGTCGTGGTCGCCGAGCACCTCGTCGATGCGGTCGATCGCATCGTCCCAGTCCCTGGCGTAGTCGGGGCCTGCGACATCCTCGTATCGCCCGTAGAAGCCGCGATCCCTGCTGTAGTCCTCGACGTCAGGGGCGAGGTAGACGACGGGCATGGCCAGCAGGCCCACGTCATACGCCATCGACGAGTAGTCGGTGACCAGCATGTCGATGCGCGGCAGCGCAGGGGTGGCATCCGGCAGCAGGTCGGAGTTCAGCATCCGCACTCGTCCACTGGACCACGGCGGCGCATACGCCCCCTCGCCCAGCGGGTGCGAGCGGATGAACAGCACCGCGTCATGCTGCTCGAGCAGCCGCACGATCCGCACCCACTGCTCCGCGCTCGGCACTGCGGCATCTCCCGCGCCGTCGCGCCAGGTCGGCGCGTACAGCAGTGCGCTCTGGTCGGAGCGCAGCGGACCTGTGCGGGTGAGCAGGGTCGTCGCGGTGGCGACGCGCTGCTGCGCGGTGCCCGCCGAGAGCACGTCAACGCGCGGCTCTCCGGTGACGATGACTCGCTCATCACCGAGCCCGAACGCAGACTCGAGGCGCCCGCGGGAGCGATGCGAGGCGGCCGGCAGCACGCGGATGCGCTGTGCGGCCCCGCGGTACAGCGCGGTGAGCACGTGGCGCAGGATGCCTGCGGCAGGGATGCCGCTGGGCACCTGCACGGTGACCGGCGAATCGAGTCCTATCCGCTTGAGCGGGATGCCGTGCCACAGCTGCACGACGAAACCATCGCTGCTGCCGTAGCGGTTCACGTCTCCGAGCCCGTGCGTGACGACGAGAACACCGGCTCTGGCCGTCGCCCACCAGCCCCGAAGACCGTCGCGGCGCCTGGTGCGGATGCCGATGGCCTTCGCATCGTCCTCATCGCGGGAGCTGCGCGCCAGCCAGAGCGTGCGGTGCCCGGCATCCGACGCCTCGCGGTACAGCGCGAGCGCCCCATCGCCCACTCCGGCACCGCACCCGAACACCCAGGTGTCACCGCGCGGCAGCAGCAGGGTTCCTATGCGCCCAAGGGCATACAACGGCAGCCGGAGCAGCTTGGCCGCGTTGCCGGTTCCGAACGAGAAGGACGCCACCCCGCGAGCCTATCGCGGGGTGGCGTCCTGTCCTGAGAGCGAACCGGGGCGGATTCGCGCCGGATTCAGAGCTTCAGTTCACCGAGCGTGACCTCGGTCGTGTACGTCTTTCCTGAGCGGACGTAGGTCAGCTCGGCCTTGCTGCCGGCAGCGGCGGCCCGCACCTGGGCGGTGAGGTCGCTCGCGCTGGTGATCGGCGCACCGTTGAACTCGGTGACGATGTCACCGCCGCGCAGTTCCGCGTCAGCAGCGGCGCCGCCTGCGGTCGGGTCGACGATCACCGCACCGGCGACCGAGGCACCCTCGACGCTGGACGCATCGCGCACCGTGGCTCCGAGCAGGCCGTGTGTGGCCTCGCCGTTCTCGATCAGCTCACCTGCGACACGCTTGGCGATGTCAGAAGGGATGGCGAAGCCGAGACCGATCGAGCCGGGCTCGCCGCCCTGCGACGAGTTGCCCGCGGTGGCGATGGCGACGTTGATGCCGATCAGGCGTCCCTTGCTGTCGACCAGTGCGCCACCGGAGTTGCCGGGGTTGATGGCGGCGTCGGTCTGGATCACCGCGATCGAGATGGACTGCTTGGCCTGCTGGGCGCCCATTCCGGGGATGTCGAACTGGAACGGTCCGCCTTCGGAGTCACCGCCGTCCGATCCATCGCCTGGGGTCTGGTTCTCGTCAGGAGCGGTGTCGGGCAGAGCCGACGAGGCGACCTGGATGCTGCGGTTGAGCGCACTGACGATGCCGGTCGTCACCGAGTTCGACAGCCCGAGCGGGGCGCCGACGGCCACAGCCGTGTCACCCACGTTGAGCTTGGACGAGTCGGCGAAGTCGATCGGCTTGAGGTCCTTGGCGCCCTCGAGCTTGATCACCGCGAGGTCGTAGACCGGGTCGGTGCCGACCACGGTCGCCGAATAGATGTGCCCGTCAGATGTGGTCACGCGGATCGTCGGATCGGCGACCGCACCGCCAAGGGTGACCACGTGCGTGTTGGTGAGCACGTGACCCTCCTTGTCGAGGATCACTCCGGATCCGCTGCCGGACTCCTGCTGGCCGGCGACCTCGATCGTGACGACCGACGGCAGCACCTCGCTGGCGATGGCCGTGGTCTCGTTGACCGACCCTGGGTTGTTGACGGTGACCGTCTCGGGCCCTGACGCGGACTGCGAGACCGGCTGGTTCAGCACGGCGGCGCCGAGTGCGCTGCCGCCGAAGCCCGCGACGCCACCCACGATGGCAGCGGCCAGGAGGAGGCCGGCGACCTTGACAGTGCCGTTGCCCTTCTTGGACGACTGCGGCATGGTGGCGACGTTCGAGTCGATGGGTGCCGTCTGCGCCGCGCCATACGGCGGGACGTGCGCCTGCTGCGAGGCACCGAACGACGCGCCAGGCTGCGCCGGCGCGGCGTGCGGCGCCTGGAAGCCCGGCGTCGGCTGCTGGTGCGAGCCGAACGTGGCGGGGATGCTGTGCCCGGCCGGAGCCTGGGGAGCCTGGGGGGCCTGCGGTGTCTGCGCGCCGGCATCTGGAGCCGGCGTCTGCGGGTTCGAGTGCGTCGGGGTCGCACCGACGTTCGGCACCTCGGGGTTCGAGGCCTGGCCGTTGTTGTTGTTGTCGCTCATGATCTGCTCCTTCTCAACGCCCTATCAGAGTGGCAAGCGAGGCTGTGCGATTCCTATGGTGAGGATGGAATTCCCCTATGGTCTTAGCCTGTTCTGCATGAGTGTCATTCCGGGCGCCTGGCGCCGGACCGCCGCAGGAGCAGGTCTGCTGTCGCCGCAGGGCGACGTCGCACCCACTATTTTCGCAGAGATGTCCGCCGCGGCGGTGCGAACCGGGGCGATCAATCTCGGTCAGGGCTTCCCCGATGAGGACGGCCCGCACGAGGTGCTCGACGCCGCAAGGGCCGCGATCGCGCAGGGCGCGAACCAGTATCCGCCCGGCCGTGGTATCCCTGATCTGCGTGCCGCGATCAGCGAGCATCAGCAGCGCTTCTACGGGCTGACCGCCGACCCCGACACCGAGGTGCTCGTCACGGCCGGTGCGACGGAGGCTCTCACGGCGACCCTGCTGGCTCTGATCGACGGGCCGGACGACGAGGTGGTCGTCTTCGAGCCGTACTACGACTCCTATGCCGCGGCGGTGGCACTGGCCGGCGGGCGGCTGCGCACTGTTCCACTGCACCGGCCCGATTTCCAACCCGATCTCGACGAGCTCTCCGCCGCGGTGACCGATCGCACGCGGGTGATCCTGGTGAACGACCCGCACAATCCGACCGGCGCGGTGTTCTCGCCGCAGGTGCAGGCAGAGGTGGTGCGACTGGCGAACAAGCACGGAGCGATCATCGTCACCGACGAGGTGTACGAGCACCTGTCGTTCGACGGCCCGCACGTGCCGATCGCCACCCTGCCCGGCGCCGCGGAGCGCACGCTGACCGTCTCGTCGGCGGGCAAGACCTTCTCGGTCACTGGCTGGAAGATCGGCTGGGTGCATGGCCCGGCAGCGCTGATCACCGCTGTGCTCACTGTGAAGCAGTACCTCACCTATGTGAACGGCTCCCCGTTCCAGCCCGCAGTCGCCGTCGGGCTGCGTTTGCCCGACACGTACTTCTCGGATGCCCGTGCTGCGCTGCGCGCCAAGCACGCACTGCTGGGTGACGCACTCGTCTCAGCCGGATTCGAAGTGCATGCTCCGCAGGGCGGCTACTTCACGGTCGCCGACGCCACGGCGCTCGGCGGAGCGGATGCAGCGGCATTCTGCCGAACGCTGCCCGAGCGGGCCGGGGTCGTCGCCATCCCGCTGACCGCGTTCGTCTCTCCGCAGCACCAGGGCGACTACGCCGAGCTGGTGCGCTTCGCCGCCTGCAAGCGCATCGAGGTGCTCGAGCAGGCAGCGGCGCGGCTTGCCGCCCTGCGGCCGGTGTGACTCGCGTGACGGACTACTGACGCTCTCGGCGTGTTGCGTAGGTGGCCGGTGGCACGCCTGGGCGCGTCAGTGATCGGGCACGACGCGGTAGCGGCGCAGCGCCAGCACCGGATTCGTCTCGCGGGTGCGGGTGATGAGCTCACCGTCGATGGATGCCAGGGCGATGCCCTCCCCTGCGCTCACGCCGGCGACCACCACCCCCTGCGGGTCGATCACCTGCGACAGCCCGACCCCGATCGGCGCGGGGTGGTCAGCGGCGATCACGTAGGCGGTGTTCTCGATCGCGCGGGCAGCCAGCAGCGTGGTCCAGTGATGCTCCTTCAGCGGACCGCGCACCCATTCAGCCGGAACGATCATGGCATCCACACCGGCATCGGCCAGGGTGCGCGCCACCTCGGGAAAGCGCAGGTCATAGCAGGTCATCAGCCCGAATCGGATGCCGTCGACGTCGAAGATCGCGGCTGCGCCCACCTCGCCGGGCGCGATCCAGTCGGACTCGCGCTGCCCGAACGCGTCGTACAGGTGCTGCTTGCGGTAGACCGCGAGAGTGCCGGCATCCGACACGGCGACGACAGCGTTGTGCACGCGACCCGCGTCTGCCGTTTCGAGCATCCCGGCGACGACGATCACGTGGTGCTCTGCGGCTGTCGCGCTCAGCGACGCGACGAACGGGCCATCGAGCGATTCGGCGTTCACAGCGAGGGACTCATCGAACGGGTTCGCGAAGTAATTCGAGTACTCCGGCAGCACCACGACGCGCGCGCCGCGAGCGGCGGCCCGCGCGACCAGGTCGACGACCTGCGCGCGGTTCTGCGCCGCGTCTGCTCCGGGCGCGAACTGGCAGACGGCGACGAGCGGAGTCGATGCTGGCATCTGCCCATCCTGGCACGCGGCCCGCGCAGGTGTCCGTGCACGGGAAAGGCGGAAGGCCCGGTCTCTTTCGAGACCGGGCCTTCCTCATCTGGTTGCGGGGACAGGATTTGAACCTGCGACCTCCGGGTTATGAGCCCGGCGAGCTACCGAACTGCTCCACCCCGCGGCACGTTTAGAAGCCTAACACGGCTCTCGGAGCACGGCGAATCGACGACCCTGCACGGAGCGCACCGGGCGTGTCGTGCGGGTGCGTGAGACGCGGAAGAGGGCGCCCCCTCGGGGACGCCCTCTTCCGATCAGATTGAATCGGAAGCTACTTACCGGCCTCTTCCTCCAGCGCGAGCAGCTGCTCGATCGCGGTGGTGAGCTTCTTGTCCGCAGCGGCGAAGGCCTCCAGGTCACCGGACTTGAGGGCCGTCTCACGCGCGGCGAGTGCGTCCTTCGCATCCGACAGCGCGGCTGCCATCGCATCCGACGGCGGGGTGGGCGTGCCACCCTCGTCCGGCTCGGTCGGGGTATCCGGATCCGTCGGCGTCTCGGGATCCGTCGGCGTGACTTCCTCATCGCCGCCCTCCGCTCCGGCGTCGCCGCCGAACAGGGCATCCAGCGCCTCAGTGAGGGTGTCTTCGAACGCGACGCGGTCACCGAACGCGACCAGCACCTTCCGCAGGTTCGGCAGCTTGGTGCCCTCGGACGACTGCACGAACACCGGCTGCACGTACAGCAGGCCGCCGCCGACAGGCAGCGTCAGCAGGTTGCCGTACTTCACCTCGGAGTTTCCGAGGGTCAGCACGTTCAGCTGATCGGCGATGTCGGTGTTCGAGTCGAACGTGTTCTGCACTTGACCTGGACCTGGCACTGTCGTCGACGAGTCGATCTCGAGCAGCTGCAGCTTGCCGTATTCGTCCGATTTCACTCCCGCCTTCGTGCCGGCATCGGAGTCGACGGCGAGGTAGCCCATCAGCACCTCGCGACTCTCACCCTGCTGGGCGGCCGGGATGAAGGTGGAGAACATCGAGAAGCGCGACTCATCCTGCCCCGGCATCTTCATCGACAGGTAGTACGGCGGCTGCAGACGGTCCTTGGCACGCGGGTCGTCCGGCGTCTGCCAGCGGTTGACCTCCTGCGCGAAGGCGTTGGCGTTGTCGATGTGGTAGACGCCGAGCACGTCGCGCTGCACCTTGAACAGATCAGTCGGGTAGCGCACGTGGCTCATGAGCTGCCCTGACATCTCACTGATCGGCTCGACGGTGGTCGGGTAGACCTTCTGCCAGGCCTGGAGGATCGGGTCCTCCTCGTCCCAGGCGTACAGCTTCACCGACCCGTCGTAGGCGTCGACGGTGGCCTTGACCGAGTTGCGGATGTAGTTGACGTTGTCGAAGGCGACGACGGATGCCGGGGTGCGGGAATCCGCGATGGCGTCCTGCAGGCTCACCGTCGTCGAGTACGGGTAGTTCGCACTCGTGGTGAAGCCGTCCACGATCCAGACGATGCGGCCGTCGACGACGCTCGGGTACACGTCCTGATCGAGCGTCAGGTACGGCGCGACCTTCTCGACGCGGGTCTTCGGGTCGCGGTCGTACAGGATCTGCGACTCGTCGTTCACGAGGTTCGAGAACAGGATCTGCTCGGACTGGAACTTCATCGCGTAGAGCAGCTTGCGGAACGTGTTGCCGATGCGGGGTCCGCCGTCGCCCTCGAACGTCGTCTTCGTGTCGCTCGCGCCGTCCTGGCCGCGCGGATAGTCGATCTCGACGGGGGCGGTGTCCTTCGGCGCGCCGACGATCGAGTACTCGGGCGAGGATTCGCCGAAGTAGATCCGCGGCTCGTACTCGGCTACTTCGCTGAGCAGACCGGAGGACGGGATGCCGCTCTCGAGGAAGACAGGCTCACCGTCATCGGTGCGCTGGTTTCCGGCGAGGGCGACCAGACCGTAGCCGTGCGTGTAGACGGCTGCGCGGTTGTTCCAGCTGTCACCGCCACCGAGCTTGGTCATGTCGAGGTCGCGCACCGAGACCACGGTGTCCTGCGTCTTGCCGCCGAGCTCGTAGCGGTCGACGTCCAGCTCAGGGGCGAACTGGTAGTACTGCCGGTACTGCTGCAGCTGTCGCACGGTCGGGCTGATGACAGCCGGGTCCATGATGCGGACGGATGCCGTCGTCTCGGCGTCTGCGCGCAGCTGGCCCGGCTCGGTGTCGACGGTGGCACTGAACGGGGTGACCTCCATGTCGGCCACGCCGTACGCCTCCTTGGTCGCGGCGATGTTCCGGTCGTAGAACTCGGACTGGTAGGCGTTCTCGTTCGGAGCCACCTGGAAGGTGGTGACCACCCACGGGTAGCCGACGCCGACCACCAGCGAGGCGACGATCAGCAGCGCCGTCGCGACCAGCGGGAAGCGCCAGCGGCCGATGATCGCGGTGACGAAGAACAGCACGGCGACGACGGCGGCGATGATCGACAGGATCGCAAGGCCAGGGATCGTGGCGTTCACGCCGGTGTATGCGGCACCGGTGATGCGTCCCTCCTGCTGGACGAGCGTGAGGTAGCGGTCGAGCCACAGGCTGACCGCCTGCACTGCCAGGTACAGACCGGCGAGCACCGCGAGCTGGATGCGCGCCGGCTTCGAGATGCGCAGTTCGCGCTGGCCGATCTGCACCGAGCCGTAGAGGTACGAGACCAGTGCTGTGATCACCAGGCTCAGCAGCAGCACCGCCGAGACGAACGCGAGCAGCATCGAGTAGAACGGCATGGCGAACAGGTAGAACCCGGTGTCGAGGCCGAACTGCGGGTCGAGCGTGTCGGTGGTGACACCGTTGAGCCAGAGCACCACGGTCTTCCAATTGCCTGCAGCCGCGAACCCGGCGAAGACACCGAAGAAGACGGGCAGGCCCCACATGGCCAGTCGGCGCAGTGGCTCGATGACCTCCTGGTAGCGGTCCAGCTGCGAGCTCAGCCGCACATACACGGGCCGCAGCCGGTAGGCGAGCTGGATGCACAGCAGGATCGGCAGGGCCATGCCGAGGAAGCCGATCACGAACATCGTGACCGTGGCGATCCACTGCGTCGTCAGCACGGACGCGAAGTCCAGCTGATCGAACCAGAGGTACTCGGTGTACAACGATGCGAACACGAAGAAGCCTGCGATCAGGGCGGCGATCACCGCCACCGAGATCACAATGATTCTTCGGGACGTGCTTGGTGTGGCCTGCTGCGGCGCTGGGGTGGTGGTCACCACTCCATCCTAGGCAGGCGCCCCTATGCGGCGGCCGCGAGTACGCTCAACGCGGACAGCGACGGCACCGGAAGCTCGGCGATTCAGCGCGTGCAGGTCGGCAGCTCGGACGTGTCACCGCCGTCGGCGATCACCTCGAGGATGTCCAGCGACTCCTCCAGCGTGCTGGTGCTGTACACGTCGAGACCGGCGGGGACATGCCCGACGACCTCGTCGCAGTTGCTCTCCGGTGCGAGGAACACGGTCGCTCCCCCGTCACGTGCGCCGTACAGCTTCTGTCGGATGCCCCCGATCGGCCCGACCGCGCCCGATGCCTCGATCGTCCCGGTTCCTGCGATGTTCTCCCCGCCGTTGAGCTTGCCCGGAGTCATCGTGTCGATGATCCCGAGCGCGAACATCATGCCGGCGCTCGGTCCCCCGACGTTGTCGAGCTGCAGCTGCACATCCACCGGGAAGTCGTACTCGGTGGTGAGTGAGACGCCGATCAGCCAGAACGGGTCGCCGGCGGCATCCGTCGTCTTCTCAGGGGTGAGGGTGACGTCCTGCTCCTCACCGTCGCGTTCGACGACGAGGGCGACCTCCTCGCCTTCGCGCTTCTGGATCTCGTCGCGCAGCACGCTGGCCGAGTCGACGGCGACGCCGTCCACAGAGAGGATCGTGTCGTCCTTCTCGAGCACGCCGTCGGCCGGGGTGTCCGCGATGGCCTCGACGACCTTGACCTCGGCGCCCACGTCGTAGCCGAGCTCGTTCAGCGCGGCTGCCGTCGCCTCGTGCTGCGAGTCGACCATCAGCTCGGCGTTGCGCGAGTTGCGCTGGTCTGTGGTGACCCCCTTGGGGAAGAACGTGTCCAGCGGAACGACCGCACGTGACGGATCGAACCAGGCCAGCGCGAGTTCGAACCACGTGGGGGTGCGATCGGGGCTGCCGACGACCTGCAGGGTCGTGAGATCGAGGGTGCCTCCGGTGGGGTACGTGCGCGCTCCATCCACCTCGATCAGCGGCACCTCCTCGCCGTCGGCGCTGAGCGCCGTGCCGAGGGTGTCGTAGATCGGTCCCGGCCGCTGGATGACGTACTGCGTCGGCATGAAGGTGAGCCCGACCAGGGCGACCAGGGCGACGCTCAGGGCGGTCACACCCAGCACGGTGCCGTTGCTGCGGCGTGATGACACGGGTCCTCCGAAGGGCGTTCGCGAGCGGCGTACAGCGATCCGGGCCCTCAGGGTCCGAGCACAGGATCGTGTGACTAGCGTAGAGCGCACACGCCAAGAGCATGCTGAAAGGGCCACCCCCATGCCAGATGACGACCAGGATCCTTCGGACTTCGAGGAGATGCTCCGCCGCATGATGTCCGGCGGGAACATCGATCCAGAACAGCTGCGCGAAGCGCTGTCGGGCATGGGCGGCATGCAGATCGACCCCGCGCAGATGCAGGGCTTCATGGCGCAGATGCAGGGGATGTTCGCTGGCGACCCGTGGCAGAACGCCGAACGCCAGGCGCTGCACATCGCCAACCGCGATGGTCTCGGCATCACCGACGGCTCTCGCTCGTCGCTGGTCGACGCGTTCGGCCTGGCCAACCTGTGGCTGAGCGAGGCCACCACGATCTCAGAGCTCGCCTCGCCGCCCCAGGCGATGACCCGAGGTGAATGGGTGGAGAAGACCCTTCCTGTGTGGAAGGAGATCGCAGCCCCGGTGTCGACGTCGATCGCGGACGCGCTCACCGGTGCGCTGGAGACTCAGGTCCCCGAAGACATGCAGGGCATGGTGCAGGGCGCCGGCCAGCTGATGCGTGGCCTTGGCGGCACGCTCTTCGCCGCGCAGTTCGGGCAGGTGCTGGGGCGGCTCTCGCTGGAGGTCGTCTCGGGTGGGGATGTCGGCATCCCCGTGCTGCCCGCAGGGACCGCGGCCGTCATCCCGCAGAACATCGCCGCCTTCGGCGAGGGGCTCGAGGTGCCGGAAGACCAGATCGCGCTGTACCTCGCGGTGCGCGAGCTCGCGTACGCCCGGCTGTACCGACACGCCAAGTGGCTGCATCTGCACGTGCTGTCGCAGATCACCGACTTCGCCCGCGGCGTCACGGTCGACATCGAGGCACTCGAGGACGTGGCATCGCGCCTTGACCCGTCCAACCCTGAAGAGCTGCGAGCCGCGATCGAGGGCGGCGCACTGCTGCCGGCGCAGACCGAGGCGCAGCGCGAAGCACTGACCAGGCTGGAGAATCTGATCGCCACGATCGACGGCTGGGTGGACGTCGTCACCGAGCAGGCCGTCGCGCGTCTGCCCGACAGCGTGCGTCTCGCCGAGGCGGCGCGCCGTCGCCGTGCGGTCGGCGGCCCTGCGGAGGATGCCCTCGGTGCGCTCGTCGGCCTGAAGCTGCGCCCGCGGCGACTGCGTGAGGCGTCAGCGATGTGGCGCGCGGTGACCGACGCGGTCGGCGTCGCGGCGCGGGATGCCCTGTGGGATTACCCGGACATCATGCCGCAGTCCAGCGACATCGACGACCCCACGGCGCTGATCGCCCGCATGCAGGCGGTGCAGCGCGGCGAGGCCCCGGTTGCCGACGAATTCGACGAAGCACTCGCTCGTCTGCTGGACGGAGACGACTTCAGCGGCGAGGCACCTGCCGCGGCGTCAGATGCTGACGCGGCGTCAGATGCTGACCCGTCGTCGGAAGCTGGCGCAGAAGCCTCGGATGCCGACAAGACGTCTGATGCTGACACCGCGTCGGATGCTGAGGACGACGACCGCCCGGAGGGCGACCGCCCCGTCTGATCCCGCCTGTTCCGTCGTTCGGGTCGTCGTCTGCGACGGCTGTCCACAGCCATCCGAAAACCGAAATCCCTCCACAGATCCCATTCGGGCGTCCCATGGCGTGCGGTGCGTGACGAGAATCAGGGGCATGAGTCCCCTGACCCCGTCGACGCTCACCCACCTGGATCCCCGATACCCGATGCTCTGGCGTGACGACTGCACCATGCAGTTCGGGCTGGAGGGTGCGGTGCGCGTGCAGGTCGACGAGCCCTGGGTGGAGCCGCTGCTGCAGCAGCTGATCCGGGGCATCCGACACGGCTCGTTCGACGTCGTGGCGCACGGCGTCGGCGCGCCGCGCGCCGCGGCACGTCGGATGCTCGAGACGCTGCGGCCCATCCTGGTGCAGGACGCCCCCGCCGCCCCGCCGGTGTGGATCGACGATCTCAACATCGCGGACGGGCGCGTCGCTGAGCGGATGCGCCTGGCGCTGGAAGACGAGGGGATCCAACAGGCGCCCCGCGGCACACCGAAGGCCGTGGCGGTGGTCGTCATCGGCGGTGCGGCGGCTGCACTGCAGCTCGCGCCGTATCTGCGCGACGACGTACCGCATCTGCCAGTGGGGTTCGAGCAGCAGGCCGCACTGGTCGGCCCGCTCGTGGTGCCGGGTCAGACCCCGTGCCTGTCCTGCCGCGACGCGCATGAAAGCAGGCGCGACCCGGCGTGGCCGACTCTGCACGCCCAGCTGGTGGGACGCAGTGTGGCGATCAGCACGGCCAGGATCGCGCACGCCGCGGGGCTCGTGGCCCGGATTCTGCGCACGCCCACCCCGGCGGCCGGTCTGATGGTGCGGGTCAGTCCGGACGGACGGAACGCCTGGCGTTCGATCCGCCATCACGAAGAATGCCTGTGCCTCGAGATGTCGTCCCGATCTCAGCCAGGAACCGAGACGGCACCCGCTCCCCTCGCCCTGCCGAGCGGGACCACGACACCGCCAGCGTTCGCGCGGCCCGCGTGATGCCGACATAGGCGAGCCGGCGTTCCTCGTCGACCTGCTCGAACGACGACGCGTACGAGATCGGCAGCGCCCCCTCGGCCCAGCCGGACAGGAACACGTGCGGCCATTCCAGCCCCTTCGCCGCGTGCAGTGTCGACAGCGTGACCGTGTGCAGCACCGGCTCATGCTGATCCTGAGCTCGGGCCATCAGATCATCGGCGAAGACACGCAGCGTCGTGCCGACCGGGGCCTCCTCCGCCAGCCGCAGGATCGCTCGGCGCGCTTCCCATCCATCGCGCTGCGCTCCCCCGGCCTCTGGTGGCTCCTCGGTGAGCCCCAGCCCACGCAGCACATCCCGCACGGTCGGCAGGAATCCAGCATCCGACGGCGCCACAGCCGCACCCCGGAGCCCCAGCACCGCCTGGCGCACCTCCGGCATGTCGAAGAAGCGCGTGCCGCCGAGCACGCTCGTGGCGATGCCGCGCGCGGCGAGCGCCTGCTGCAGCACTGCCGACTGCGCATGCGCACGGTAGAGCACCGCGATGTCAGCCGGCGATGCCCCAGATGCGATGCGCTTCACGATCGCGGCGGCGATGCCGTCGGCCTCCTCGCGCTCACTGTCATAGGCGCTCAGGGTGGGCGTCTCACTGCCGATGCCCCCACCGGCGGGTACGAGGGCGAGTGCCCCTGGACGCCCGCGCATCAGCGCGTTGGCGGCTTCGAGGATCGGCGCCTGCGAGCGGTAGTTGGTCTCCAGACGCACGATCTTGGCGTCCGTGTAGCGCTTCTCGAACTCGAGCAGATAGCGCTGCTGCGCGCCGGCGAAGGAGTAGACCGTCTGGCTCGCATCGCCGACCACGCAGATGTCACGGCGGTCGCCGAGCCACAGCTCGAGCAGCCGGTTCTGCAGCGGCGAGACGTCCTGGAACTCGTCGACCGTGAAGTGCCGATACTGCTCGTGCACAGCGGCAGCGACGCGGCTCTCCGCTTCGAGCATGCCTGCGCAGGCCAGCAGCACGTCCTCGAAGTCGAGTTGCCGGCGATCGTCCTTGAGTGCCTCGTAGGCGGCTTGAAGTTCCAGGAGCTGCTCAGGTCGGATGCCCGAGATCGGTCGATTCTGCGCGGCGTACTGCTCGATCGAGAGCATCGAGACCTTGCGCCATTCGATCTCGGAAGCGATGTCGCGCAGGGTCGCGGTGCTGGGCCGCAGCCGCATCGCGTCGGCCGCCTGACCCAGCATCCGCACCTTGTTGTCGATGATCTTGGGGGCGACGTCGCCGGTGAGGGTCGGCCAGAAGAAGTTCAGCTGCTTGAGCGCTGCCGCGTGGAAGGTGCGCGCAGCGACACCGCCGACGCCGAGGTCGCGCAGCCGGCCACGCAGCTCCCCCGCCGCCTTCGCTGTGAAGGTGACTGCCATCACGCGGGACGGCGAGTACGCTCCGGTGTCGACACCGTGCGCGATGCGGTGAGTGATGACACGAGTCTTGCCGGTGCCGGCGCCGGCGAGCACGGCGACGGGTCCTCGGAGCACCGACGCCGCCTCTCGCTGTCGGTCATCGAGGGAGTCCAGGGCGCTCACAGTGCTCGGCTTCCCCGATCGGCGTGCCAGTCGACGATGAGCCTTCGTGCGATCGATGCTTCACCTGGCAGTCCCACTGGGCCGTCACCGGCGAGCGCACTGCCGATCTCGTCCCTGGTCAGCCAGCGCACGTCGATGATCTCCTCACCGTCTGGCACAGCGCGCTCATCGTCGGCGACGGCGCGGAATCCGATCATCAGCGATCGCGGGTACGGCCACGGCTGCGACCCCAGATAGCGCACATCGGCCAGCCGCACGCCGGCCTCCTCCTCGATCTCGCGGTGCACCGCAGACTCCAGCGACTCTCCTGCCTCGACGAAGCCCGCGAAGCACGAGTACATCCGTCCGCGCCAATTGGCGTTGGCACCGAGCAGCAGCTTCTCGCCGTCCGGGCTCTCCACCGCGACGATCACGGCGGGGTCGGTGCGCGGGAAGTGCTCGCGCCCGCATCCGGGGCAGTGCCGCGCCCAGCCCGCCTGGGTGAGTTCGAGCGCGGTGCCGCACGACGGGCAGTGCCGCGCCTCGACCAGCCAGCCCGCCAGCGCGATGGCGCTGACGAAGATTTCGGATTCGAGGGCAGAAAGCCGGCCGCCGGCATCCCGAAGTCCCAGCCAGGTCTCATCGGGTGCCGCGTCGATGCTGTCGGCGTGGGCGGAGACGGATGCCAGCAGCAGCGCCGCACCGTCGGAATCGCGCCCGAGCAGTGCCCATTCGGCCTCACCGACGCTCCCGGAGTCGACCCGCAGCACGCTCACATCGTCGGCGGTGTCGGCTGTCACGCGCAGGCGCCCGTCACGGACGACGACCACGCGGGTGTCAGGTTCGGCGATCAGTCGCTCGATGACTCCGGACTCGGGGCGAAGCTCCGCAGCCCTGTCGAGGGCGCCCTGTGATGCGATCATGCGATCCCCCTGATCTCGTACGTTTCACTCCTGCTCGTGCGCATGATGCCTGGGTGCATAAACCGCGGCAAGGGCGTGGCGCGGGCGCACCGACAAGGGTGCAGACCTACCCTTGAGAACATGGCACGCTCTCCTTTCACTCTAGTGGCGGCGGTTACTGCTGCATTGCCCGGGGCGGAGGTCGTCGGCGCCCGCACTCTGACTTCAGACGGCGACGGACGGTTCGACTCGGCTGTGGCGACCCTGGCCGACGGGCGCGAGCTGGTGATCCGCGTCGCCGAAGACGATGCCGCCGCCCTCGAGCTCGCCGAGGAGTCGCTGGCGCTGCGGGCTCTGACCGCAGGAGCCCGCGAGATGCTGCCGTTCCGCGCCCCGACGCATGTCGGGGAGACCCGCGTGGGTGAGGCTCGAGCCCTGGTCACCGATCTGATGCCCGGCTTCCAGATCGATGCGACACTCATCCCGGCAGGACGCGGAGCCGCCGTCTCGATCGGCGAGACGATCGCAGCCGTGCATGCGCTGCCGACCTCGGTCGTGCGGGCCGCAGGCCTTCCGGTCCGCGACGCCGCCGAAGTGCGCGCCGAGGTTCAGCAGATCGTCGATCGGGCCGCAGCCACCGGCAAGGTTCCCACACGGCTCACGGTGCGCTGGCGCGACGCGACAGCAGACGATGACCTGTGGCAGTTCGAGACCGCGGTGACCCTGGGAGGCGTGCAGGCGCAGTCCTTCCTGTTCGAGGACCACCCGGACGATGGTCCGCAGGTGGTCAGCATGCTCGGCTGGCGTGGTCTGACGGTCGGCGATCCGGCTGAGGACCTCGGCTGGCTCTCTGGTGCACCCGACGCTGCCGGCGACGTGCACGAGGCGTACACCGCCGCATCGTCACGGGCATCGGACGACGCGCTGCGGGTGCGCGCCCGGATGCACGCCGAGCTGGAGTTCGCCCGCTGGCTGGTGCACGGCGCCGAGTTGCGCCGCTCCGACATCATCGACGACGCCGCCGCGCTGCTGGAGTCGCTGGCCGAAGGACTGCGCAGCGATGATCTGCGCGTCATCGCCGCGTACACCGGCGGGGTGGATTCCGCCCTCGACGTGCTCGAGCGCGTGCCGGACACGACCGCGGCGACGATCGACACGTCGATGCAGACCGACGCGTACCGTCCCGAGGATCTGATGTGGCAGGACGTGGATCTGCCGGAGGCCGAGGACGCCGAGCAGGATGAGTCTCCGGCTGACGCGGACGCACCCGACGACGCCGAGGCAGCGGACGACGTGCCGTCCGCGGATGCGGTGGCCGAGAACCCGTCCTGGGAGGATCCGACGCAGGATCTCACCGAGATCAGCGGCGTGCGCGGCTCGGGGCACGACGCTGCGACGCCGATCGCGGAGGCGGAATCGGATGCTGTCGACGACGACCAGGAGCGCCCGAGCGACCTGGATTCGGCCGAAGAGGCTCAGCGCGCCGCGCGGGCGGCACTCCAGCGCTGGACCAGCTCCGACTCAGAGTAGACGCGGTCGCCGCGGATGACCAGATCGTCCGCCACGTAGTACAGCGCGACGTCGATCTCCTCCAGAGGCACCCCGAATCGCCGGTGGTAGGCGAGGCGGTAGAGCGCGAGCTGCAGCATCCGATCCTCGCGCTCAGCAGCCGTGCGCGGTGCGCGGCCCGTCTTCCAGTCGACGATCTCGATGCGGCCGTCGCGGTCCTCGCGGCGGTAGACCGCGTCGAGCTTGCAGATGACGATGTGCCCCTGCGCGCTCGCCGCGTCACCGTGGAAGGCGAAGTCGATCTCGATCTCGACGGCGATGGGCTTCAGCGGCGCCCACTCGCTGGCCTCGAACGTCGCCCGAAGGCGATCCAGGTCAGCGGCGTCCGCATCGGAGACTCCCGGCCCCTCCGGTGCATCGTCGTCGATCTCCCACAGGCCGTCATCGATCCCCGTGCCACCGCCGACGAGGCCGGACCGGTTCTCGACCCAGGCGTGGAACAGGGTGCCAAGCCGGGTCTGGCGGTAGGGGCGCTCCGGCATGGGCCGGACGATCTGCCCCAGCGTTCCGGCGTAGTCGGTGACGTAGTCCTTGAAGCGCGAGGCGGGCACGCGGGTCGGCGCCTCGGCGTCAGTGCCGCGCTGGCGCGCAGCGCGCTCGGCGAGCAGCCGCTGCAGTTCGACCGTCGGCTGCGGCTGCGTCTCCTGCGCGCGGCGCACGTCGTCAGCGGCGCGCTCGATCAGCGGGCGCCTGGCGCCGAGCGGGTCAAGTGGCCAGGTGGTCGTCATGCCGGGGCCGTCGTACGGATTCTCCTCCGGGTCCACGGGCGCGATCGCGTCGAGTCCGAGCACGTCGATCGCCTCGAACAGGTACGGGCTGGGCGTGCGCGGCTTCTTCTGTCCTGCCCAGTGCGCCCCGGTGAGCAGCAGATCGCTGCGGGCACGGGTGACGGCGACGTACGCGAGTCGGCGCTCCTCCTGCTTCTGGTAGTCGGAGTACGCCTTCTTGAATCGCGTCAGCGCGCCGCCTGGATACGTCTTCGTGATGCCGCCCGACAGCGACCGCTGCCCTTCGCGCTGACGCTTGACCGGATCCAGGCCGGCAGCATCCATCGCCTCCTGCGGGTCCCACTCGAACGTCGGCAGCGCGTCGGCGTCTCCGCGCAGCGGGAACGGAACGGCGCCGAACCCGAACCAGCCCGCGGTGTCGGTGGCCCGCGAGGGCAGTTCGTCGTCCACCAGGCGCACCACGGCCACCGCATCCCATTCCAGGCCCTTGGAGCCGTGGATGGTCAGCAGTTGCACGACACCGGGCTCGGGAGGCTCGGGGCGCGGCATGAGCTCATCGGTGCTCTCGGCCTTCTCCAGCCAGGCGAGCAGACTGCTGATCGTGCCGCGCTCGTCGGCGGCGAGGAACGCGCGCACCTCGTCGGCGAACGATCGCAGCTGCGTTGTGGCGATGCGTGCGGGGCCGCGGGTCTCGTTGACGGCGAGCTCGATGTCGAGGCGCAGCTCAAACTCGATGAGCCGGATCAGCTCGGGCAGCGGCTGGGTGATCGCCCGGCGCAGGCGCTCGAGCATCTCCCCCGCGGCGCGGATGCGCGCTCGCCCTTCTGGTGTGATGCCCTCGATCAGGCGGTAGTCGTCGCGCATACCGCGCACCACGTCCACCGCGTCGACGATCGACACCGATTCGTCGGCACCGCTGGAGGACCGCACCAGCGCCCGCACCTCGTCCGACAGCGGCATCAGTGCGCTGTCGCGGCGGGAGATCTCGGCTGCCAGGTCGTACAGCGCCGCCATGTCGGCCACACCCACCGCGAAGCGCGGTCCGGTGAGCAGACGGATGAGCGCAGAGCCCGCATTGGGGTCGTGGATGACACGCAGAGTGGAGACGACGTCGACCACTTCCGGCGTTGCGAGCAGGCCGCCGAGTCCGAGGATGCGATGCGGGATGCCTGCCGCGGCGAGCGCCCCGGCGAAGGTCTGCATGTGCCGCTTGGAGCGGAACAGGATCGCCCCGGTGTGCGGAGAGGTGCCCTGTTTCGCGGTGTGGTGCGCGGTGCGACGGGCGGCGAACCACTCGGCGACCTGCGTCGCCTCCTCGTCCACGGTGAACGCGAATCGCACCTCGACCGAGCCTTCGCCCGCACCGGGCCGCGTCTCGAGCGGCGGCACGTCGAGCCCTTCACGCTGCAGCGGCTTCAGCACCTCGTTGGCAACATCCAGGATGTGTGCGTCGTTGCGCCAGCTCGTCATCAGGCTGTACGTCTGCGCAGGCTGCTCGATGGCGAACGAGCCGGAGAAGGCGTACAGGTTGTCGGCGCTGGCACCGCGCCATCCGTAGATGGACTGGTGCGGGTCACCCACCGCCATCACCGCCGAATCGCGGAACAGCTCGGCGAGGAATCGCGTCTGTATTACGGAGGTGTCCTGATACTCGTCGAGCAGCACGACGCGGTGCTGCTCGCGCAGCTCGCCCCGCACATCCGGTGACGACTCGATGATGTCGTACGCGCCCGACACCTGGTCTGCGAAGTCGAGCACGCCGCGGCGGGTCTTCTCCGAGATGTAGTCGCGCACCAGGTCTGCGAGCACGGGCAGGGCGAGCAGGTTCGCCGACGCCTTGTCGACGGGGTCGGTGCCGAGATAGGGCTGGAAGGCGGAGGCCTGGTCTACGGCGATCCGCACGGCACGGTCGAGGTCGACACGATGGTCGAGCACATCGCCGGCGAGCTTCTGCACAGCATCCACGATGCCGGGCAGAGCGCGATCGATCAGCTCGAGCCCTGGCAGGTCGGCGCGCAGCACCACATCGCGGGCGAGGATCCACGACGCGGCCTGGCTCAGCATCGCGACGTCCGGGTCTCGGCCGATGCGCGCGGCGTGCTCGCGCACGATTCCGTCGGCGAACGCGTTGTACGTCGACACCCGCGGACGGATCATCAGGTCTTCCGCCGCGCGCGGCAGCGTGGCGTCCCACCCGGTGGCGTGGGCGGCGGCGAGCTCGTCGAGCACGTGCGATCGCACCAGGTCACGCTGGCGGCCTGGGGCGGCAGCATCCACTCGTTGCAGTGCGCCCGACGCGACGATCTCCGGCAGATGCGGCAGCAGCCCGCGGCGGCCGTACTCATCGATCATCGCCAGCCGGGCGCCGATGCGCTCCGACAGCTCTCCGGCCGCCTTTCGGGTGAAGGTGAGGCCGAGGATCTCATCGCGTCGCACATGCCCGTTGGCGACGAGCCACACGACGCGGCCCGACATCGTCTCGGTCTTGCCGCTGCCAGCGCCGGCGACCACGAGTGCCGGGGTTGGGGGCGCCTCGATCACCTGCTGCTGCGCCGGCGT
Source organism: Microbacterium sp. H1-D42 (assembly GCF_022637555.1). Taxonomy (NCBI): domain Bacteria; kingdom Bacillati; phylum Actinomycetota; class Actinomycetes; order Micrococcales; family Microbacteriaceae; genus Microbacterium; species Microbacterium sp. H1-D42. The sequence continues at coordinate 2,381,195 of NZ_CP093342.1, forward strand.
CGGGGTCGGCAGTCCGAGTGCGCTGGACACGTCCGTCGCCGAGATGCCCAGTGACCCCTGCCAGGCGCTCACGCGCTCACCGCCGGCACTGTGTGGATGAGACAGGGCTGCACCCGCCATTGCGTGTCGGCGCAATGCGCCTCCACCTGTGCCGTGAAGCTGCTGGCCGACATGCCGCGCGCGGCTTCGGCGACGCGCTTCAGGAACTCATCGCGCGCCTCGCCGTCGAGTGTGTGCTGGTGCGCGACGCGGTAGTCGCTCTTCGAGAGCGTCTTGGCCACGAGCACCAGGCGGGCACCCGCGAGCGCGGCAGGTTCGGCACCGTCGACCAGCCCCTGTTGCACGGCGAGTTGATATGCCGACAGCTGCGCGTGTGCGAGCACTTTCTCATCGCTCTCGGGTTCGTACTTGCCGGTCTTCAGATCGACCACGACCACGTTCTCCTTGTCGCGCGTCATCGCCTGCCATCCGCGGCCACGCGCATCGGGGTGTTCTCCGCCACCGGCCGGGTAGGCCTCGACGCGGTCGATGTAGCCGTGGATGATCGCCTGGCGTGTGGCGTCCTCGCCTGCCTCGCTCTCAGCGACGGCGTGCACGGTGGGCATGGCATCCTCATCGGCGGGGACGTCGACGGTCAGCCGGAACTCCACCTCGCTGGCGAGCACCCTGCCGCCGTCGGCCGCCACCTGACCCAGGTACGAATGCACGCGGTCGACGTACTGCTCGGCCCTCCGCCGCTCCTTGCGTCCGATCCACTCGGTGTCGAAGTCGAGTTCGGGCCAGCGCTGGGCGACCACCTCGCGCATGCGCTCGAGGTCGCCGTCGGGGGCGGTCTCCATGGCGGCGTGCACGATGGTTCCGATGCCGGCCGAGGGCGGCAGCACGGTGTCACCGCCGAGGGCGGAGACGACCCAGTTGAGACCGCACTCCTCGAAGGCCTCCATGCGCGAGGGCGATACGCGTGCCGCCTCGACATCGAGGTCGCGCAGCGGCGCCACCGTCGACGGCGGCGTGACGCCGTACCACTCGCCGGTCGCTGCCCCCGGCACGCCTTCCTGTGCCAGTACGGCCAGCTGGCCGGCGGCTTCTTGGCGGGCGGCCGGCGAAGTCGAGGTGGTCAGCGCGCGGCGATGCCGTGCGACCAGGCCGCGCAGGGTCAGCGGATGCTCGGCAGACGGATGCCGCTCGGGTGGTTCGGGCTGCGGGAGGAACCCGAAGAAGGGGCTCGGAGTGGAGTCGTCGTCGTCGACTGCGGTGATCAGCAGGCGCGAGCGCGCCCGCGAGACCGCGCGGACGAACAGTCGCAGCTCGTCGTGCAGCGCGCTGCGGCGGCGGTCGAGCACACCGGGGACGATGGCGTCGGTTCCCGTGCGTGCGGCGGTGATGGCGTCGGCGAGGCGCCAGGTCTGCAGCATTCCGCCGCGAAGACGCACATTCGGCCAGACGCCGTCCTGTACGCCGGCGATGACGACGGCGTCGAACTCGGCACCGAGTGCGGTCGCCGGTGTCAGCAGCGTGACGCGTCCAGGACGCTCGGGGGCGGAGAGCGTGTCCTCCGGCACCTCGCTGCCGAGGATGTCGCGCACGAACGTCTCGGGCTTCTCCTGTGGGGTGCGTTCGACGAATCGCTTGGCCGCATCGAACAGGGCGACCAGCGCGTCGAGCGCCCTGGCGGTCTCGCCGCCGGTGGACTGCATGGCGTTCTCGCGCCACGAGATCTGCAGCTTTCGCCCGTCCACTCCCCTGGCCGCATCCCACGCCCGCCACAGCAGATCGTGGATGGTCTCGCCGGCCTCGGCAGCGGCCGTCATCTCGGCGAGCGTCTCGGAGAACCGGGCAGCGGCACGCGCCTCGCCGGCGTCGATGAGGGTCAGATGGGTCGGGGCGGCCATCGCCTGCCGCAGCAGTTCGCGCGCTGGCGCCTGACCGCCGTGTTCGAGTTCGAGGTGGCGCAGTCGGGCCCGCAGACGCCGCAGACCGATGGCGTCCATGCCGCCGAACGGCGACCGCAGGGCCTCTTCGAGCTGCTGAGGGGTGCGCTCCTCCAGCGGTGTCAGAGCGAGGTCGACGATGCTGACCAGGTCCCGCACGACCGACTCGTCGCCGAGGGGCCGCTGCACCCCGGCGGCGCGGGTGGGCACGTCACGTGCGGCGAGTTCGGCCTCGAGCTGAGCGACCTGCCTGGTGTCGTGGGCGATGACGGCCATGCGATCCCAGCGGATCCCGGCGCCGAGGTGCCAGTCGCGCAGAACACCGGCGATGCGGTCGACCTCTTCATAGGGCGAGGGGGCGATGAAGGTCGTGAGGGCCGCGTCGGCGTCGTCGACCGCAACGGGTGCTCGACGGTGATCGACCCGCCCTGACGCGCCGATCGCCTGCGTCACAGTGCGGGTGAGCGCGGTGAGGGCGGGCACCTGTCGGTGCGGGGCGTCGAGCACGTGCACGTCGCCGAGCTCTGCGGCGAGCCGCGCGAACAGCTCGGGGCTCGCGCCGCGGAATGCGCCGGACGAGATGTCGGGATCGCCGAACGCCAGCACGGCAATGCCCCGCGAACGCAGGGCGCGTACGAGGGCGATGCCGCCGCGCGTGAGCTCCTGGGCGTCGTCGATGAGCACGACCCGCAGACCCGCGAGCGGCCCCAGATCTGCGGCGTCGGCCGTGTGCAGGATGCCAGCGGCCTCACTGAGCAGATCCGCCGCATCGCGATGGGCTGAACGCAGGCGACCCAGCACGTCGTGGTAGTCGTCGAGGAAGTCACCGGCGGCCGCCCATAGCTCGTCGCCCTGATCCCGCAGCTCCCCGGGCAGCACACCGAGTTCCGTGCACTCGGCGAGGAATGCACGCAGTTCGGAGCGGAAGCCCTTCGACGCGCGAACCGACGGTCCGAGCGAATCCGGCCAGCGCACGGCACCGTCTTCATTGTCGTCTTCGGCGTCGCCAGCGAGCAGATCGGCGATGATGCGGTCCTGGTCCGCGCCGGTGAGCAGAGCCGGCGGCTCTTCGCCGGCGCGCACCATGGCGCCGCGCACCAGCTGGAATGCGAACGATCCGACCGACCGTGCCAGCGGCCCAGGCGTCGCCTGCGCGACGCGCACGCCGATCCGGTCACGCAGCGCCGTCGCCGCCTGCCGGTTCGGCGTCAGCGCCAGCACCTCCTCCGGACGCATGCCCGCATCGAGCAGGTGCACGACGCGGTCGACGAGCGCGGTCGTCTTTCCGGTGCCGGGGGCGCCGATGACGACGCCGGATGCTGCCGGGTCAGCATCCACGATCGCGCGCTGCGCAGCATCCTCAGTCATGGTTCCCACGCTATCGGCGCGGACGGACATCCCCACTCTGCGCCACCGCGACCCTCGCGCTGTGCGCCCACGGCGAAATCGACCGCGCCGTCGAACCGAGGCCGGATGCCAGCCGGTAGAGTTGCCGGTGTTCGCAGAACGTCAGGAGATCGCGTGGAAATCCGCATCGGCATCGTCAACACCGGCCGTGAGCTCAGCTTCGAGACCAGCAGCAGCGCCGAAGAGGTGCGCAAGCAGGTGACCGACGCGCTCGAGCAGAACGCGAGCCACATCAGCTTGGCCGACGCCAAGGGCAGCTCGTACATCGTGCCCACCGCGAACCTCGCCTACATCGAGCTGGGCACCGAAGAGTCGCGTCGCGTCGGCTTCGTCGCCTGACATGTACATCCTGCTTGCACTCATCGCCGCGTGCTCGCTGGGCATCGGACTGCATTTCCTGATGCCCAAGCGCGACCTGCGCGGTGTCGCCGTCACTCCGGCGGTCGCGACCGCGGTCGCGGCCGCGGTCTACACGATCATGCAGTGGGCCGGCATCGCCGACGGAAACGTCTGGCTGTGGGTGGTGAGCATCGGGGGCGGCCTGCTGGTCGCAGCGATCGCCACCGCCAGCATCAGCGCGCAGCGCACGCACCACGACCGGCTCGAGAAGCAGGCCCTCGGGATCTGACCGGCGGACGGCTGCTGCCGCCCGCGATCCGATCGGATGCTACGAGGCGAGACCCATGGCATCCATCCGCCGCGCGTGCGCGCCCATCAGCTCGGTGTAGACCGGCTCGATGCGGACGTCATCGGCTTCGAGGCGCCCTGGGCGCAGCGCGCCGCGGCAGACCAGCAGTGTGTCGCCGACCAGGCGCCTGCCCCACATCGACAGCAGTGAGCGCCATTCGTCGTCGCTCTCGATGGTCTGCTGGATGATCGCGACGATCTCGCTTCCGCGATCGTCCTGACGCAGGATCGCGGCGACCCGCTCCCCCGTCTCGCCGTAGCTCGAGGCGAGCGCGAGGTAGAAGTCGTCGAGCATGCCTGCGGTGAGGTACACCGACAGCAGCGTCTCCTCCTGGCGCACGCCGATGGTCTTGAGCCGGAACGCGTCGAGGTTCTCGCGGAACGGCAGCATGACCTCGGTCGGGTCATCGCCCAGGTCGGAGATGATCTCGACGATGCCGCGATGCTTGTCGAGGGCGGCGCCCGCGGCGCGGGAGAGCGCCTCCTTGCGCGCGAGTTCGTGCGTGCCTCGGATGCCGCGGGTGAGCGTCTCGAAGTAACCGAGCTGCAGATAGGCGGCTTGGCCGAGGAAGCGGTTCAACTCCGGCGCGAGTTCGGCGAAGTCGATGCGCGTGGCGCCGCTACTGTCGCCCCTGCTGCGCAGCGTCAGATTGCGCCTCTGCGGCTTGCGCTTCCAGAACCAGTTGACCACCTGCTCAGACTACCGGCCGCGAGCTGAGGCGCTGCAGCAAGGCGCCTTGAAGCCCTCCTCCCGGCATCCGACGCCCTCTCCGGTAGGCTTACCCCTGTCCTGCCATCGGAGCAGGGCCCCGCGCCTGTGGCAGCAGTTGACGGCGTGGATCCGTTAACAAGGCGCCGCTCGTGAGGCAACCGCCGCGCACGCGCCGGACAGGCAAACATACTGTGACTTCATTCGCTGATCTGGGGATCGATCAGGACATCGTCGAGGCGCTCGCCGCCAAGGGGATTGTCGACGCCTTCCCCATCCAGGAGCAGACCATCCCCCTCGGCCTTCCCGGCCAGGACATCATCGGGCAGGCCAAGACCGGCACCGGCAAGACCTTCGGCTTCGGCATCCCCGTGGTGCAGCGCCTCGGCCTTGACCCCGAGCCTGGCGTCAAGGCGCTCATCGTCGTCCCCACCCGCGAGCTCGCGGTGCAGGTGTACGAGGACATGGATCTGCTCACCTCGAACCGCTCCACGAGCGTCGTCGCCATCTACGGCGGCAAGGCGTACGAGGGCCAGATCGACCAGCTCAAGGCCGGCGCGCAGATCGTCGTCGGCACGCCGGGTCGTCTGATCGACCTCGCCAACCAGCGTCTGCTCGACCTGTCGAACGCGACAGAGGTCGTGCTCGACGAGGCGGACAAGATGCTCGACCTCGGCTTCCTCGCCGACATCGAGAAGATCTTCTCGAAGCTGCCGCCGGTGCGCCACACGCAGCTGTTCTCGGCGACCATGCCCGGCCCGATCGTCGCGCTCGCGCGTCGGTTCATGACCAACCCGATCCACATTCGCGCCAACGACCCCGACGAGGGCCTGACGCAGGCGAACATCAAGCACATCATCTACCGCGCGCACTCGCTCGACAAGGACGAGATCATCGCCCGCATCCTGCAGGCCGAGGGCCGAGGCAAGGCCGTCATCTTCACCCGCACCAAGCGTGCAGCGCAGCGACTGGTCGATGAGCTCGGCGATCGCGGATTCAACGTCGGCGGCGTGCACGGCGACATGGGCCAGGAGCAGCGCGAGCGCTCGATGGCGGCGTTCAAGGCCGGCAAGCGCGACGTGCTCGTCGCCACCGACGTCGCCGCCCGAGGGATCGACGTGGACGACATCACCCACGTCATCAACCACACCATCCCCGACGAGGACAAGACGTACCTGCACCGCGCCGGTCGCACCGGCCGCGCGGGCAAGACGGGCATCGCCGTCACGTTCGTCGACTGGGAGGACCTGCACAAGTGGGCCCTGATCAACCGCGCCCTCGAGTTCGGCCAGCCCGAGCCCGTCGAGACCTACTCGTCGAGCCCGCACCTGTTCACCGACCTCGACATCCCCGAGGGCACGAAGGGCCGTCTGCGCACGGCGCCGAAGGCCGAGAAGGCACCGGCGGAGCGCAAGCAGCGTCCGCCGCAGAAGGCATCGGATGCTGCCGCCGAGGGCACCGACGAGGGCACCACCCGCCGTCGCCGTCGTCGTCGTCGCGGCTCCGAGGGCGAGAAGGTCGGCTCGACCTTCGCCGAGGGCGCTGAGCAGCCGGCATCCTCCGCTGCCACGGAGGCTGTCTCGGACGCACTTCGGAATTCCGAGGGCGGCGGAGGTACGCACGACGGTGACACCACGACCGAGCACCGCGACGGCAAGCCGGCACCGCAGCGTCGTCGCCGCCGTCGCCGCAGCGGCGGTGGTGCAGGCGCCCCGACCGGCGCCTGACGCTCCATCAGCTCATCGAGGCCTCTCCTGCTCAGCAGGAGGGGCCTCGACGCTGTCATCGGGACGCACTCGAGCGGATGCCACCGCCCCCGGCCCCCGCGGCGGGTACACCCACGTGACCAGCACGACCGAGATGATCATCAGCAGGAACCACGAGCCGAGCTTGCTGATCGACACCAGCTGCCAGCCGTCCACCTGGTCGGGGTAAGCCCACGCTCCCGCCCAGGTGCCGATGTTCTCGGCCAGCCAGATGAAGAACGCCACGCCACCGAACACCGCCAGCACCGGCAGCCGCAGCACCTTCACGCGGATCCGCGCGTACATCACGGTGCGCCCCCAGAGCACGACCACGGCGGCGAAGAGCACCCAGCGGGCATCCCACCAGAAGTGGTGCGTGAAGAAGTTCGCGTAGATCGCCACTGCGACGATCGCGGTCAGCCAGCGCCGCGGGTATCGCGAGAACCGCAGATCGAACAGCCGGTACACCCGCACCATGTACGACCCGATCGCCGCGTACATGAAGCCGCTGAACAGCGGCACTCCGCCGATGCGCAGCATCCCCTCGGCCGCATATGCCCACGATCCCACGTCGGTCTTGAACAGCTCCATGATCGTGCCGGTGAGGTGGAACAGCACGATCACCCGCAGCTCGCGCACCGTCTCCAGCCCGAAGACGAGCATGGCGACCTGGATCAGCACCGCGGCCACAGTCAGGAAGTCGTTGCGGGCCAGCGCCGCATCATCGGGATAGAACAGCCGAGCCGCGATTATCACGACCAGCAGGCTCGCGCCGAAGGCACACGCCCATGCCTGTTTGAGCACGAACACCACGAACTCGATGAGCGCAGCGCGCACTCCCTGCGCGGCTGCGTCCTGCAGCATCCGATCTGCGACCTGATCGATGCGCTGCTCCAGCGCGGTGCCCCACTGCATGCCGTCGACGGTATCGACACCGCCCGACAGACCACCGGGAGAATCCCGACCGTTCGCTGAGGCCCGGGCGCGCAGTCGGGTGCTAGGCGTATCGCGGCTGTGCGCCGGTCGCGCGGTCGATGATCCTGGCCACCATCTCGTCGGACGTCGTGTTCTCACCAGGACGGTTCGGCTTGCCGGTCATGCCGTGATAGTCGCTCGAACCCGTCGCGATCAGGTCGTGTCGGGCGACCAGCTCGCGCAGCGCCTTCTTGCCGTCCTCGGTGTTCTCGCGATGGTCGATCTCGAAACCGCCGAGCCCCTCGGCGATCAGCCTCTCCAGGAACGACACCGGCAGCATCCGATCCCTACCCATCGTGACCGGGTGGGCGATGATCGCCACTCCCCCAGCTCTCGTGATCAGCCGCACCGCGGTGAGCGGATCGGGCGCGTAGTGGGGTTCGTAGTAGCCGCTGCGCGGATGCAGGATGCCCTCGAATGCCTCCGTGCGGTCGAGCGCGAAGCCGCGCGCGATGAGCGCGTCGGCGATGTGCGGGCGGCCGACCGTGGCATCCACCGTCGTCTGCTCGAGCACGTCGTCCCAGCGCAGGTCGTAGTCGCGGGCGATGTTGCGCACGATCCGCTCGGCGCGGCCGACGCGGTCGGCACGGATCTTCTCGGTCTCTGCGGCGAGCGCCGGATCCGTCGGGTCGAAGAGGTAGCCGAGCACATGCACGCTGCGCCAGTCGTGCCTGGCCGACAGCTCCATGCCCGGCAGGAACGTCATGCCAAGCGAAGCCGCCGCGGCGCCCGCCTCGTCCCAGCCGGTGGTGCGATCGTGGTCGGTGAGGGCGAGAGTGCGGATGCCATGCGCATGGGCCTGTCGCATGACCTCGGTCGGCGTCTCGGTGCCGTCGGAGTGGTTGGAATGCAGGTGCAGATCACTCGGCCCTGTGAAGGTGGAGTGCGCGCCTGACGTCATCCTCTGAGCGTACCGCCAGGGCCGTCACAGCCGGCTCCTCTAGGCTTTCGGACGATGCTACGACTGATCGGAATCCTCATCTCGGTGCTGTTCGCGATCGCGACGGCGATTCTCGTGTGGCCGCAGTTCTTCCGGCTCGAGATGACCTTTCCGATCGCGCAGCTCGTGTCGTCCCGGATGCTCCTGGTGGTCGCGTTCCTCGCCATCGCCGTGTTGGCCGTGCTGCTGATGTTCGCCCGGCCGCTGCGCGGCTTCGCAGCATCCATCCTCATCATCGCGCTACTCGGCGCCGGTGCGAACGGCGTCGTCGGTGCCGTGCGCGGGTTCGGGTTGGATGCGCTGCCGCAGAAGTCGGATGCCAGCATCCGCGTGCTCACGTGGAACACCGCCGGCGCTGCGGTGTCGGCCGAGACCATCGCCAAGGTCGTCCGCGACCAGCAGGTCGACATCGTGACGCTGCCCGAGACCTCTGAAGAGGTCGGCGAGCAGATCGCCATCATGATGCGCGACGCCGGCGACCCGATGTGGGTGCATCACGTGAACATCCGCCCCGACGTGCCAAACGGCCCGCAGGCGTGGCAGACCACGATCCTCACGTCGGCAGAGCTCGGCGAGTACGCGGTCATCGACTCGTCGACCGACGGGTCGAGCAACACCGGCTCGGTGCCGAGCGCCGTCGCGATGCCGGTGAGCGGCGATGGCCCCACGATCGTCGCCGTGCACGCGGTGGCGCCGCGACCGGATGCCATGACGCGGTGGAAGTCGGACCTCGCGTGGATCGCCGACCAGTGTCCCGAGGGCGACTTCATCCTGGCCGGCGACTTCAACGCGACCGTCGATCACATGGCCGGTCTCGGCATGGACGGCGGCACGATGGGCCGCTGCAGGGACGTGGCGTCGAACACCGGCAACGGGATGGTCGGCACGTGGCCCGCTGACCTGCCGCGCCTGCTCGGTGCACCGATCGACCACATCATGGCCAGCGCGAACTGGCGGGCCTCCGGGTCGGTCGTCCTCGATGATGCCGGCGGCAGCGACCACCGGGCCGTGGTGGCGCAGCTGGAGCCCGCAAGCTGAGCTGTTCTGTGCGTTATCTTCGAGCAGCCATTGAACCGCCAGTGGGCGCACGCTAGAAATGCAGGTGAGGGCCACAGCCCTCCCGGCGCACCGCCGGTCTTCCAACGATGAAAGGCCGTCATGACTCCCCATTTCCGACGCCGAACGATGCGCAGCATCGTCGGCACCGCCGCCGCCCTGGCGCTCGTCCTCGCGGGCGGACTCAGCGCCACCGCAGCAACCTCCGAGACCTCGACCCCCGTCCCGATCCTGCCCCCAGACGGCACTGTCATGAGCTACGTGGTCAACACCGGCCAAGCCAACCCCGGTCAGACCCGCAAGGCTGAGAAGGCCATCGCCGCAGCCGGCGGCGTGGTCGTGCAGAGCTGGCCGCAGATCGGTGTGATCGTGGCGCAGTCCGACCGTGCGGCTTTCCGCGACGACATCAAGGTCACCGGCAAGAACGCGGTATCTTCCGTCGGGGCCACCCGCACAGCGGAGGTCAAGGACAAGGTCACCGGCTCGGGTGTGCCGTGGGGTCCCGGTTCGTCTGGCTGGAACCAGGGCAAGAACAAGCCGGTGAACGGCGACGAGCCATCCGTCCCGATCCCGGGCTCCGGCACCGAGCAGTACACGTCGCTGCAGTGGGACATGACCATGATCGGCTCCGACAAGGCGAACCTCGTCACCGACGGCAGCCGCAACGTCCTGGTCGGCGTGCTCGACTCCGGCATCGACCCGAACCATGTCGACCTCAAGGCGAACATCGACGTCGCCAACTCAGTCAACTGCACGGTCGGCGGTCGCCCCGACCAGTCCGAAGGCGGCTGGTATCCGACCACCTCGGATCACGGCACGCACGTCGCCGGCACGATCGCCGCGGCACGCAACGGCGTCGGCATCGTCGGCGTCGCACCGAACGTGCGACTGGCCTCTGTCAAGGTCGTCAACGACGACGGGTACATCTACCCCGAGTACGCGATCTGCGGATTCATGTGGGCCGCGCAGCAGGGGATGGACGTCACGAACAACAGCTACTACGTCGACCCGTTCGAGTTCTGGTGTGCTGACCAGCCCGACCAGGCCGCCGTGCAGGAGGCCGTGACGCGCGCCGTGAAGTGGTCCGTCGACAAGGGCGTCGTCAGCGCCGCAGCGGCAGGCAACTCAGCGCTCGATCTGCGAACAAACACGACCGATGCAGGCAGTCCCAATGACGCTGCAGAACCGGTCACGCGCACGATCAACTCCGGATGCCTGGACCTTCCCGCCCAGCTCCCAGGGGTGGTCACCGTGTCGTCCATCACACAGACGGGTCAATTGTCGTCCTTCTCGAACCGCGGTCTCGGGCAGATCGATGTCGCGGCCCCTGGTTCGCGCATCGCGTCGACGGTTCCGGGCGGCTGGGCGTACAAGAACGGCACGTCGATGGCCTCACCGCACGTCGCCGGTGTGCTCGCCCTGATGAAGTCGGTGCATCCCGAGCTGACCCCGGCGCAGATGGTCGAGAAGCTGCAGGCCGATGCGACACCGACCCCGTGCTCGCCGCCGCAGAGCAACCGGGGCGCGGCCTGCGAGGGCACGACCGCGCTGAACAGCTACTACGGCTACGGCATCGTGGACGCGCTGAAGGCCGTGCAGTGATCTGACGACGCTGCATGATCTGCGGGACCCGGGTGCTCATCACGATCACCCGGGTCCCGTCGTGTGAGGAGTGAGAGGATGGAGGCATGAGCACCCCCGCAGATGGCGACACGATCGCCGAGTCCTCCGACGCCGTCGTCGAAGAGCAGCCCAAGAGCCCCCGCAAGCAGCCGTTCCCGCAGGGCTTCCTCGACACGATCTCCACCGGATGGGCCGATCGCACCGAGTCGATGCCGTCGGCCCGTGCCCAGGCGTCCTACGCCGCCGCGCGTCGTGCCAAGGTCTCTGAGGCCTTCCCCGGTAAGCGCCTGGTGATCCCGGCAGGGTCGTTCAAGCAGCGCAGCAACGACACCGACTACCCGTTCCGCGCGCACTCCGCTTTCGTGCATCTGACCGGCTGGGCGAACGAGTCCGAGCCCGACTCGCTGCTCGTCTTCGAGCCGGCGTCCTCTGGCGGCCACGAGGTCACCTTGTATTTCCGTGAGCGTGCGGATCGCACCACCAGCGAGTTCTACTCGGATGCCACGATCGGCGAGTTCTGGATCGGCCCGCGCCCGTCACTGGCCGGCGTCGCCGCTGACCTCGACCTCGCCACGGCGCACGTCGACACGTTCGTCTCCGGAGACGGCGACCTCGTCGTCGATGCCGATGAGGACCTCACCCGCTTCGTCTCCGAGCTGCGGCTCGTGAAGGACGAGTACGAGATCGCCGAGATGCGCAATGCGATCGCGGTGACAGCATCCGGATTCGATGACATCATCAGCGAATTCGACAAGGCGATCGCGCACCCGCGCGGCGAGCGCATCGTCGAGGGCGTCTTCCACCAGCGCGCCCGCAGCGACGGGCATTGGGAGGGCTACGACACGATCGCGGCGTCCGGTCACCATGCCTGCTACCTGCACTGGACCCGCAACGACGGCACCGTCGTGCCTGGTGACCTCATCCTCATCGACGCCGGTGTCGAGGTCGACAGCCAGTACACGGCTGACATCACGCGCACACTGCCCGTGAACGGCACCTTCTCCGACGTGCAGCGCCGCGTGTACGACGTGGTGCTCGAGGCTGCGGATGCCGCGTTCGCCGTCGCGAAGCCCGGCGCACGGTTCCGTGAGGTGCATGAGGCCGCCATGGCGGTCATCGCCCGTCGCACCGCTGAGTGGGGCGTGCTGCCCGTCAGCGCCGAGGAGGCGCTCGACGCCGACAAGGGCGGTCAGCACCGCCGCTACATGGTGCACGGCACGTCCCATCACCTGGGGATCGATGTGCACGACTGCGCGCAGGCGCGTCGCGAGATGTACTACGACGGCGTGCTGGAGCCCGGCATGGTCTTCACGATCGAGCCGGGACTGTACTTCCAGATCGATGACCTCACGGTGCCGGCTGAGCTGCGGGGCATCGGGGTGCGCATCGAGGACGACATCCTGGTGACCGCGGATGGCGCCGAGAACCTCTCGGCTGACATCCCGCGCACGGCCGAGGACGTCGAGGCCTGGATCGCACGGCTGAACGGCTGAGCATCAAGATGCACGACGACCAGCTGGTCGTCACCACGGAACTCGCGGGCGAGCTGATCGCCCGCGAGTTCCCACGTCTGGCGGGGCTGCCGATCACGGCGGTGTCGGGCGCGGGGACCGTCAACGCGATCTTCCGCGTCGGCGCCGACGTCGGCGCCCGCTTTCCGCTGCAGGCGACGGATGCTGCGGTGCTGAGCGCCGAGGTCGCGGCGCTGACGGAGTTCGCCGACGCATCACCGTTTCCCGCGCCGCGGCCCCTCGGCCTCGGTGCGGGTGACGAGCGCTACCCGTCGGCCTGGGCGCTGCAGAGCTGGCTGCCCGGCGACGTCGCCGATCCACTGCGCGCTGCCCACTCCGAGGCCTTCGCCGAGGATCTGGGCGAATTGATCGTCGCTTTGCGGGCGGTGCCGGTCGGTGACCGCATCTTCGCGGGCCGCGGACGTGGCGGCTCGCTGAGCGACCATGACGGCTACATTGCACACTGCCTCGAACAGAGTGCCGGTCTCGTCGACGTCACGAGGGTCGCGGCGGTCTGGACGGCCCTGCACGAGACTCCGACGGCCGGCGAGCACGTCATGAGTCACCGCGACCTGACCCCGGCGAATCTGCTCGTGTCGGAGGGACGCCTGGTCGGCGTGCTCGACGGTGGCTCGTTCGGCCCCGCCGATCGCTCGCTCGATCTGGTCTGCGCGTGGCATCTGCTCGATGCCCCGCGGCGAGCTCGGCTGCGCGGGATCGTCGGTGCGTCGGATGCTGAGTGGCGCCGCGGTGCGGCTTGGGCACTGCAGCAGGCGATGGGTCTGGTCTGGTACTACGAGGAGTCCAACCCGGTCATGGCAGAGCTCGGTCACAGCACAGTGTGGCGGGTGCTGAGTGACAAGGATGTCAGCGGGTGAGCGCACCCGGCATCATCGTCTTCGACCTGGACGGCACACTGGTCGATCAGCTCGCCGCCGTGCGGCGTTGGACTGACGAGTTCGTCATCCGGTATGACGTCGACCCTGCCTTGTCTCGGTGGATCACAGATCAGTTGACCGCTCGCGCACCCAAGGACGAGGCATTCGAGCGCATCTCGGAGAGGGTGCCCGCATCCGGGCATCCATCGAAGTCATGGCGGGACTACCGCGTACGCATGCCCGAACTCGTCAGTCTGTTCCCCGGAACGGAGGACGCCCTGCGTGGACTGCGGCGTGCGGGATGGGTGCTCGGCATCGCCACCAACGGCATGGCCGACAATCAGGTCGGCAAGATCAGGCGCACCGGCCTCGATGCCCTGGTGGACGGCTGGGTGGTGTCGTCGGAGATCGGGGTCCGCAAGCCGGATCCGCTTCTGCTCACGGCGCTCGCCACGCAGCTCGACGTCCCTCTGCACGGCTGGATGGTCGGCGACGGCATGGAGTCGGATATCGAGGCCGGCCGCCGTGCGGGTCTGCGCACGGCACGGGTCTGTGCCGCGGGTGACTCCGCTGATGCCGACCTCATCGTGCCGGACGTCGCGGCGTTCGCCGCGGCGATTCTCACACGCTGACAGCGAGCCCCGTTGCGCGCAGCGCCTCGCGCAGCCCGTCGATGCTGGTGAAGTGATGCGTGGGCATGCCGAGCACGTGGGCCCCGGCAAGCTTGCCGGCCGAGTCGTCGGTGAAGAACACCTCGTGCGGGTGGAGGGAGAGCGCGTCGAGCACGTGCTGGAAGGCGCGCACGTCAGGCTTGGCGAAGCCGATGTCGGCTGAGTTGAAGACAGCGTCGACGCGAGAATCGATCCCGAGCTCACGCAGTTCGGCCGGGATCGTGTCCGTGCCGTTGGTGAGGATGGCCGTGCGGATGCCGGATGCCCGCAGCTCGTCGCTGAGCGCCAGCATGTCCTCATCGGGCGTCGACGGGTGCGCCGCCCATTCGGCCGCGGCGACGGTGTTCTCAAGGAGGGCGCCGACGCGCAGCATCCACTCCTCCCGCGTGATCGCGCCGGTCGTGACGGCGGCGAGCAGCGACGCATCGAAGGCGGTCTCATGGATGCTGCCGGCAGGCAGCCCGTGCCGGGCCTCGATCCGCGCGACGTGCACCGGGTCGAAGTGCCGCAGCACTCCGTCGAGATCGAAGACGACGGCACGGATCATGCGACGGTCGGTGTCGGTCGGCTGTGATCTCTCCATTCATCCATGCTGACATCCGCAACGACATCCGATGGACAGATCGGAGATGTACAAGGAGGCTTCTCGAGGTCGACGCTTCGCCATAGGATGCCGCAGTGGAATCGCTTCTTGAGATCAACGGCACCCGACTGTTCGTCGACGAGCGAGGGCCGGCCGAGGGCCGACCTCTCCTCTTCATTCATGGAGGCCCCGGCAACTCGTGCTGGGACTTCATGTCATCGGTCGGCGACAGGTTCGCCGACCAGGGTTTTCGCGTCATCGGAGTGGACCAGCGCGGGGTGCTGCGCTCGGATCCCCTGCCCGCGGATCCGCCGCTGACCGTCGACCTGCTGGTCGACGACTTCGAGCAGATCCGTGAACAGCTGGGGATTGCGAGCTGGGCGATCATCGGTCATTCCTCGGGCGGGGCGTACGCCTTCGACTACGCGCTGCAGCATCCCGAGCGCATCGATGCGCTCGTACTCGACTGCCCGGCGCTGGACACGGATGCGACCGACCGGTTCCGACTTCCGCAGGCCGCCGCGATGCTCGATGAGATCGGACTGCACGATGACGCTGCGGCGTGCCGCCGATTCGCCGCGCTCGATCGCCCCATCACCGCCGAAGATCGCACGTGGGAGGCCATGCAGCCCCTCGGCTCGCGGTATCTCGACCTGTTCCTGCACGACGCCGAGACCCGTGCGCGCTACGAGGGTCTGATGGGCTCGGCACCGGACGACCTCGACTGGTCGCGCGGGACCTCGCATCTGCCGCTGCTGGCAGAGATGTACCGGGACCAGCCGCCGCAGCTGGCGGAACTGTCCATGCCGTCGATGCTCGTTGCGGGCGAGACCGACATGGTCGCGCCGCCCGTGGTGCGGGAACGGCATCGAGCCGCCACGGGGCATGACGTCGTCACGGTTGCCGGCGCGGGGCACTTTGCGTACGTGGAACGGCCGGAGGAGTACGTCGAACGCGTGGCGGGGTTCTTGAGGGCATGTCCGATCTCACCAGAGTGGCCGGTTGGCGAGACAGAGCATCCCCGGTAAGGCGGGCGCGTGGTGCGCTGCCGAAACTGCCGACTGTCTCACGAAACTTGTCGGTAGTCGCGTTTCGCTCTCGGCCTGCCTAAAAGGTCGGGCGGACCGTTTCGGCGCGATAGGTTGCGGCAGGGGGTTTCGGCAGGTGCGCGACGGGCGTGTCGTGCAGTCAACCGGCGACCTCGGTGCGCATGCCGGAAACGATCGTTTTCGGCAGGGTCATCACAAGACAGCGAGGCACGCCCGCACGGACAGCAGAGCCCTCAACGAGGGCTACTCGCGACTTCCGCCTCTTGCCGAAGCCGATCGAGTGCGTCGCGGTACTCGGGGTCTTCAGTCACATCGTCCTGCGAGTGAACTTCCCACGTGCTCCGCTCATACTTCGTTTCGAGAAGCTCGATGATGTCGTCGTACAGCGCCGTGAACGTCTCAGGAGATGCAAACACCGTGACGGACAACTCCGCGAGTGTGAACCCGTCGAGCGCCGTCACGATACCGGCTCGACAATCGCGGGCATCTTGGCCGAGGGCGCACGCCGTTGCTCGCGAAGCTGCCGCTTGCTACGGGAGAGCGGATAGCGGGAGTCAAGGCGGGAGAGCGGATAGCGGGAGTCAAGGCGGGGTTCGAGGATAATCCGGCCGAGTGCGATGAGGATCACCAGTCCACCCGTCCAGTAAGCGAGGAAAAGCGCAAGGCCGGACGACCCCATCGTCAAACTCAGAACGGTCAGAACCACTCCGATCCCGACGTACAGCCACCGCCACGCCGCAACCGCACGATCGCGGGCGCTCTGCTGTTCGGCAGCGCGTGAATCGAGCGCTTCCACGCGATTGCCAAAGTCCGCGTCGTCGATGCTGGCGAAGAGCTCGCTCACCGATACGCGCAGTGCGTCGGCCACCAGAGACAGAGTCTCCAGGCTCGCTTCATTGCCCGCTTCCAGGCGCTGAATCGTCCGCAACCCGACGCCGCTCTCAGTGGCGAGCCGCTCCTGGGTCCAGCCGGCCGCCTGCCGAAGGTCCGTGATTCGGGTTGTGTTCATGGAACTCATACTCGTCGTTCGCTGCCGCCTTCACCACGTCACGGGCCCGCCAGTCAGCCGCCAGCTTCCCGCCGTGGGGCCGCCATCGCGGTCTCACTGTCTTTCGCGATGCAGGTTGCTCACGCGGATCGGCCAAAAACCTCTGCCTAAACCCCCTTGCGGACACCGTTTGCGGCAATCCCTCTCGCCAACATCCGCCGAAGGCGCCAGAAACGATCGTTTTCGGTGATAGCCCTCCACCACAAATGGGTCACGACATCAGCAGAGAATCGAGGATGATTGAGTCGTGGAGATTGAGCTGCTGCATATCGCTGATTGCCCTAGCTGGGTTGAGGCCAGTCGTCGTGTTGCCGAGGCGCTTAGCGAAACAGGCCACGACGGATTGAGCCTGCGTTATCGACTCATCCGAACAGAGGAAGACGCCGCCGGGGTTCAATTTGCGGGCTCCCCGACGATCACGGTGGACGGAAACGATCTCTTCCCGGGGTCGGATCGTAGTAGTGAGTTGGCTTGCCGCATCTACAGCACACCTGCTGGGTTGGCCGGGATGCCAACGGTTGAACAGATCCGAGAGGCAATGAGGGCCTATGGAGACTGAGCTCGATGTCGCCTGCACGTGCTGCGGCCGGCATCTACCACGAAGGAAGCTGCACGCCCTCGGAGACGACGGTGCGTTCATCTGTCGACGATGCGGTTTGTGGGTCGCGCTTCGCTTACGACGTGACCGCCCGCCTACGTAGTCCCCACACTCAGAAGCCGCACGCACGGGCGAGCTACACCACGGCGATTGTCCGGACTTCGCGCTCCCATGCCTGTGTTGCGACCTGCACGGCATCCCAGGGGGAGCCGAGCGGGGGCGTGTAGGAGAGGTCGAGGTCGCTCATTGCGGCGATCGTCATGCTGTGGTGCAGCGCTGCCGCGTAGGTGTCGATGCGCTTGGAAATTTCCGCACCGCGGGTGCCGACGAGCTGCGCGCCGAGCAATAGCGCCGATGTAGAGGGCGAGTTGATGGGTTGTCCCCTGCTTCTCAAGGGGTTTCACTTTGTGGTCTCATCGCCGGCGCGGATCATGAGGAGCGCTCCGGTGATCGCTGCGGCGAAGATCACGATGTCGGCGATGTTCCCGATGAACCAGTTTCCGTAGGCGAGAAAGTCCACGACGTGTCCGCGGGCGAATCCCGGATCGCGGAAAAGGCGGTCGCCTGCGTGTGAGGCGGCAGCTCCTCCGAGCGCGCCGATGACGATTGCCCATCCCAGGCGTTGTACTCGGAACGCGAACACGATTGCTGTGACGGTGGCGGCGACGGCTAGCAGCGCGAACACCCAGGTGAAGCCTTCCCCGAAGGAGAATGCCGCTCCGGGGTTGTAGGCGAGCTGCAAACCCAACAGGTCACCGATTAGGGGGACGCGCTCACGCTCAGTGAGGGCCGCTTCGGCCCACACCTTCGTTCCCTGATCAATCAGCACGACAATCACGGCGATCAGGAGCGCTCCGCCAGTGAGCTGCCACCGCCGCGCCGACGGCAGCTTTCGCGCAGCGGGCGGGTGGCCTTCTGCCTGGGAGGAGGTCACCCGAGCACCTCGATCAGACGGACGATGACGCCGGATTCGATCAGGATGAACAGGCCCAGACCGATGAATACGGCCGGTACAAGCCAGTGCTCGACGCGCTCCAACCCCTCGGTGACTGCCTTGTTAGTGCCGATGAGCCGGCCGGCCGCGCACCAGACGGCAACGAGGATGAGGAACACGACGATCATGATCGCGACGTCGCCGGGCGTGCTGGTGCGGAAGATCGGCGTGTAGAGGGAGATGTTGTCCGCCCCGTTGGCGATCGTGATACCCGCGACCCCCCACAGTCCGACCGCGGTGATCTTGGCGTCGTCATCGTCATCGCCGTTGCGGCGCAGGCCGTGAATGAGCGTCCAGATGCCGATGCCGAGCGGGATCAGGCCAAGGAAGCCGACCCATTCGTCCGGGACGATGGTGAGGCCGAGCGCGGCGATCACGCTGATGACGACGAGGGTGATGAACCCGAGGTACTGGCCTGCGACGATCTGCCACGGCCGGGGTTTTCCTCGGCTGGAGGCGAGGAACAGCACGGTGAGCACGACGATGTCGTCGATGTTGGTTGCCGCGAACAGGCCGATCGCTGATCCGATGGTGGCGAGCATCAGCTTTCCAGTCGTGGCGTGCGGGTGCGGGCGGCACGTAGGCCGTTGAGGATCACGATGACCTCGGCGACCTCGTGGACCAGGACGACAGCCGCGAGCCCCAGGACTCCGAAGAGTGCGAGCGGGAGCAGGGCGGTGATGATCAGCAGCGACAGGATGATGTTCTGGTTGATGATCCGTCGACCGCGCCGGGCGTGATCGAACGCCCGCGGGATGAGGCGTAGATCATGGCCGGTGAAGGCCACGTCGGCGGATTCGATCGCTGCGTCGGAGCCGGTCGCGCCCATCGCGATGCCGACGTCTGCGCCCGCGAGGGCGGGGGCATCGTTGATGCCGTCGCCGATCATCGCGACCGGTCCCGCCTTCGACAGTTCCCCGATCGCGGTCGCCTTGTCCTCCGGGCGCAGCTCCGCGCGCACGTCGCTGATCCCGGCCTGCGCAGCCAGGGCACGAGCGGTCCGGGCGTTGTCGCCGGTGAGCATCGTCACCCCGACGCCCTGGCCGGTGAGTGTCCGGACTACCTCGGGGACTTCAGGTCGCAGCTCGTCGCGGACGCCGATCGCGGCGACCGGTGACCCGTCTCGGTGCACGATGACGACGGTCATGCCCTGCTCTTCCAGCGTTGCGACCCGCTCGACGAGGTCGCCGGCGTCCAGCCAGCGGGGACTGCCGACGGTGATTCTCGATCCGTCGATGGTGCCGTCAATACCGTGGCCGGCCTGCTCGGTCACATCTGCAGCTGCCGGTGTCCCCGGGGCTGCGGCGGTGATCGCTGAGGCAAGAGGATGTGTGCTGTGCTGCTCCAGCGCAGCCGCCCACGCCAACGCCTGGATCTCGGTTACACCGTTCGCGGTGAGCACGGCGGTGACCACGGGCTCGTTGCGGGTGAGGGTGCCGGTCTTATCGACGGCGACGTGCCGGACCGTGCCGAAGCGCTCGAAAACGGCGCCGGACTTGATGATCACACCGAACTTGCTCGCGGCGCCGATCGCAGCGACGACCGTCAGCGGGACCGAGATCGCCAGCGCACACGGAGACGCCGCGACCAGCACGACGAGCGCGCGGGTGATCCACACCTCCGGGTCCCCCAGCAGCGAACCGATAATCGCGACAAGCGCCGCGAGGATCAGAACGCCGGGCACCAGTGGGCGGGCGATCCTGTCCGCCAGACGGGCACGCTCGCCCTTGTCGGTCTGCGCTTTCTCGACCAGCTCCACGATCGTCGTGAGCGAGTTATCGGTGCCCGCAGCCGTCGCCTCAACCTCCAGCGCGCCGGCACTGTTGATCGCACCGGCCGACACAACATCGCCAGGCTCGACCTCGACCGGGATCGACTCCCCGGTGATCGCCGATGTGTCCAGGCTGGAGCGCCCGGATCGGACGATCCCATCGGTCGCGATCCGCTCACCCGGGCGGACCACCATGACCTGGCCAACCGTCAACTCTCTCGCCGGCACCTGCGCGGAGACACCGCCCTGCAGCACCGTCGCTGTCTCCGGCACGAGCTTCAGCAGTGCCCTTAGCCCGCCGCGGGCGCGGTCCATCGCCTTGTCCTCGAGCGCCTCAGCGATCGAGTACAAGAACGCCAGAGCTGCAGCCTCCTCCACGTACCCGAGGATGACTGCGCCGATCGCGCTGATCGTCATCAGCAACCCGATGCCGAGCTTGCCCTTGAATAGTTTCCGGATCGCGCCCGGCGTGAACGTCGACGCGCCCAGCAGTAGTCCGACCCAGAACAGCACCAACGCCGGGATCTCTAAGCCGGACCACTCGAGGATCAGACCCCCCAGGAACGCGACACCCGAGAAGATCGGCACCATGATCCCGCGGTCTTTCCACCAGGGCCGCTCAGCCTCTTCGTGTTCCTCTCCCGCCGTGGCGGCAGGCTCATGCTCGCAACCACACGCCTCGCTCACGCGCCAGCCCCCGCTCCGCAGCAGCCCGCCACCGTGCACGCCGAGTCCACGCACGGGGCGTGCACGTCGACAGCCAGCGTCACGTCCACCAGTGCGACGAGGGCAGCAGCTAGGTGCGGGTCGGCGATTTCGTATCGGGTCTGACGGCCCTCCGGCTCGGCAACGACGATGCCGCAATCGCGCAGGCAGGTGAGGTGGTTCGACACGTTCGAGCGCGTCAGCTCCAGCCCGCGCGAGAGCACAGCGGGATAACTCGGTCCCTCGAGCAACGTCATTAAGATCCGGGAACGCGTCGGATCCGCCATGGCCCGGCCGAGTCGGTTCATCACATCAAGACGAGAAGCAATGGTCAGCATGCACTGAACTATACAGTTGCTGCTGACCTATCGCCAATCCTCCAGGACTGCAGGAGGCGATCGCCGCTCCATCCGAATACCTTCGCCCAAACCACCATCCGGCAAACGTTTATGGAGGGACTACCACCATCCCAGACAAGCCCCCGCCGCAAACGATCGTTATTGGCAGTTGCAGCAGTGGTTGCTATCGCCTTGATCGAGCTTTGAGGTGGGCATGGGCGGCGATCGCGACGGCAGCATCGGTGTCGGCGGCAAGTAGTTCCAAAGTCGAGTCCGCTGCCGCGCCCGGCATGGAAGCGAGCATCCCGACGAGGCGGCGGCGCCCGTCGGTGTCCGCTGCACTGCTAGCGACGCTCGCATGACGGGCGATGCGCGTCGCAACCTGCTCGTCTGTCGCGAGGATCTCGAGCGCGTCGCCGGCTTCGATATCCAAGTCACCGGCCGCCACCAGCGCGACCAGTGACGGAACGGCACGGTCGTCACCCTTCATCCCCGCGGTGATATGTGCCCGCGCGCGGATCTGCGGATCTGAGTGCGCGGTTTGCGCGGCGACCACCGCCAGCGATCCTGGCGTGCCAATCTTGAGCAACGCTTCGAGCGCGCGATGGCGTCGTTGCTGCCCGTCCGACTTGAGCGCTCCGCTGAGGGCGGGAACCGCGGTATCGCCGATTCGCGCTATCGACCAGAGGAGTGCGCCGGCCGCGTTCGGCTCTTTCTCGCGAAGCAAGGCTTCCACGAGAACCGCGGAGTTGCTTTCATCGACCGTGTCGAGCGACAAGGCCAACCGTTGCCGGTCGGACGCGCTACTGGAGTCGAACCCCCGAATGAGTTCGACGATGCGCAGCACGTCCGACCAATGGCGCGGCTCGCTCGCGTGCACTCTCTCGAGTCTCGAGAGAAGTTCTACGGTCGTTTCCAACTGCGCTCGGGCGCGCTCAGCGAGCTGTTCGACGAGCTTCCCGGGTGCGAAGTCGGCGGTGTCGAGGGTTGTCGAGATCTGCGCGAGGCTGAACCCGAGCGAGCGGAGGCTCTCTACGTGGAAGAGCCGTTGCACGTCCGCGTCCGTGTACTCGCGGTAGTCGCCGGCCGTGCGCGTCGACGGAGAAACGAGACCGATGCGGTCGTAGTGGCGCAGCATCCGTGCGCTGACGCCACTACGCCGCGCGACCTCGCCAATCAGCACAGTCAGTCCTGCCCGATCGTAGGTGCAGCACGCAGCGCGACCACACGCCGCGATTCGACGACCGCGGCCTCGAAGCTGTCGTCGGGGTGCGCCATGACATGTGCGGTGGCGAGGGCGTGAGCTCGAACGTCCGGGTCTCTGGACTCTGAGGCCTCCTCAACCACGTCTTCGGCCACAGGACCGAGCATGGCGATCGCACGACTCAGGCTCCGCCGAAGCTCACCATCACCCCGGCCAAAGTTCCTCCCCAACTCGCGGGCCAACGCGGCACGTTCATTCTCGGGCGCGAGCCCCGCCGCCGTACGCCATGCGGTCTTGGCAACTTCCTCATCGGCATCGCGCAGCAGGGCAGTCGTGATCGCCGGCCATGCTCGAGGGTCCCGAAGCTTGGACAGACTGTGCAGCGCTTGACTGCGAGCCTGCGGGCTCGCCGAGCCGAGTTCCGGCAGCAGAAGATCGACGGCCTGAGTGCGATCGTGTCGGGTGATCGCCCACGTGAGCATGTCCCTCACGTAGAAATCTGGTTCCACCGCGCACCGGTCGATAAGGATCGGTAGATAGGCGTCGTCTGCATGGATGCCGGCCGTGAGAGCAGCCTGCAGGCGAGCGGACGCATCGCCTGCGCGCAGGGAATTGCTCAGTCGTGTTACCTGCGTAGTCGTGTTGTTTTCGTTCATCAGAACCACCTCCGCATCAGACTCCACACCTTGTCATCGTGTCAAGGTCAAGCGGCTTCTGACTCCATCTCCTTGAAGTGAGGATTATGGGCCGTGCCCCCGAGCTGATAGGTGAAGCCGAAAGCATGTGCTCGCCGCCGACTACGGCAGGGCATCCGACTCGAGATGCACGCCCCGCCGCAAACGATCGTTTACGGCTGAGAGACGACAACTTAGCCATCGCACCTGACCGAATGCGCCTCGTCCGACGCACTTCATGAGATTCCGACACTCCCGTGAGACACTCCCCTACAGCTTTCGTGAGACTCCGAGACTCTCCGTGAGATCGGACAAAGCGACGGTGTTTTTGCAGAAGGTCTGACTTTCGCGACAGTCGTTACACTTCCGTGATCTTCTGGCGGCCAGAACTGTTCGCATATTCGTTCTAATGTCGGTGGTAGTGACCATGATGGAGACATGGCAGTTTTCACCGAGTTCGAGCAACAGGCAGCGGTGCTCCGCGATCTGTTCGGCGACGATGTTCAGGTGGATGCGCTCACGGGAAGGATGTCGTCGTTCGGCAGCGAGAAGCTCGTGAGCGCACTGCAGGCCGCCTCTGCCCTCGCGCGATGCGCGGAACGCATCAGTTCGTCGGCGCTGGCCTGATCGCCACCCGTTCGACGCGTGTGGCCGGACAGGACGGGCTCGCGCAGACTCGTGGGCATCGCACGCCGGCAGCCCTCGTGCAGCAGATCACCGGCGTTGGCTACGCCGAGGCCCAGCGACACGTGCGACTGGGGCTGGCGATCCTCGAGACGGATGCCGCGCGGGGCAGCACACGTGACGACGGCTCAGACTCGCAGAGACCACATGACCATGACCCTGGCTGCAACGGCACTGGCAGCCCTGGCAGCAATGACGCAGCGGATCATGACGATTCGGGTGCCGGAAGGCCCGGCTCAGACGGGTCGGACGGCGACAAACCGGCCGGTGACGAGTCGGAGGCTGGTGATGCTGGCACTGGTGCTGCTGACGGTGGTGAGCATAGTGGTCGGCGAATCCCCTGGCACGCGCCGCTGTCGACCGCGCTGATGCAGGGGCGGATCTCACCCGCCCAGCAGGACGCGATCCAGCGCGGTCTCGGCCAGCCGATCGAGGACTCTGACGACACGCACGCCGCCTGGACGGCAGCGGCCGAGCAACTCCTCGCAGATGCTGCAGAACGCACCGTCGAGGAGCTGCGCATCCAAGCACGTGCGATCCGGGACCAGCTCGATCCTGAGGGCGCGGCGCGCCGGTTCGCGGAACGGTACGAGCGACGCAGCTTCCGCACGTGGATCGATGCCGACGGGCGCGAGCGCGGACACATCGAGTTCGAAGACGAAGGTGCTGCCTGGATGAGGGCCATCCGTGACGCAGCTCTCCGCCCACGGCGCGGTGGCCCGCGGTTCGTGGGCTCCGATGAGGTGCGGGAGGCCCGAGATCTGGCCGCCGACTCGCGAACGAACGATCAGCTGTTCTACGACCTGCTCATCGACCTGCTGCACGCGGGCGCTCTCGCTGACGCGAAGGACGTGTTCGGCACCCGCCAGGCGGGAGTGCGACTCGTGCAGGTGCAGGGCGCCGATGGCGTACCGACCAGCGCGCGCACCGAGGACTACGGCATGCCGGTGCCGTTCGCGAGCGTCCAACAGCGCATGTGTGAGAGCGGAGCCGCACGGGTCACCATCGATTCCTCCGGAAATCCGCTCGACGTCGGCCGAGAGCACCGACTTTTCACACCCCGGCAACGTATCGCCCTCGCCATACGCGACGGCGGATGCCGCTGGAGGGGCTGCGATCGGCCCGCGTCGTACTGTGAAGCCCATCACATCGACGAGTGGCATGCAGAAGGCGGCAGAACAGACGTCGCTCGTGGCATCCTGCTCTGCCGCCATCACCATATGCAGTTGCATCACAATAGCTGGCGCATCACACGCGACGGCACCGACGACTTCCTGCTTCATCCGCCGGGCGGCAAACCACCCATATGTCTGCGCCCCCGCACAGCCCTTGTAGCGGCGTGGGCGGGCATCGACCCACCGCCGAAGCGATTCCGGCCCGTGGCGTGATCAAGAACCGGCCGATTGTCGACCCCAGTTCGAGCCCACCGCCGCAGTCACACCCGCCCGCAGTCGCACCGGTGCGTCCCGGGCAGACAGCGGTGCACACGTGTTGCAGAACAACGGCCATGCGGGACCCGCAGCGCACCTCCATCGCGAGCATCCCGCACCAGTGCATTGCACGCCGCGTCCGATCGGCGCTCACTGCAGGTGATCGACCGCTCTACAGTTGCTGATGTGTCCGACCCACGACCTCCCCGGCGCGCCGCCATGGCTGTCGCCGCCGCAGCCTGCGTCGCGTGGCTCTGGGCCGAGTCGATCGACCTGCGAGCGAACCGACGGGGGCTCGGCGCCGAGACCGGCCTCAGCCATCGCAGAAGACGAACCGATGCGGTGGTCGTGCTCGGCTACCGCAACCGCGGCGAGCGCGCCAACTTCGTCAATCGGTTCCGCGTGCGGGCGGGCATCCGATCCCTCGATCCTGCAGCGTCGACGTCACGGCTCGTGCTCTGCGGCGGCGCCGTCGGCGGTGAGACGCCCGAGGCGATCGTCATGCAGAAGTACGCGCGCGAGGAGCTCGGTTTCCGCGGCGCCATAGCCCTCGATCTCGACAGCCGCTCCACGTGGGAGAACGTCACCAACGCCATCCCTCATATCGAGCACGCCGACACCATCAAGATCGTCTCCAATGGGCCGCACGCCGAGATGGGGCGAGAGATCCTGTGGCAGCAACGCCCCGATCTCGCCGCACGTCTCGTCCGTGGCGCAGAGCACCGTTTCGGCGAGGCACCGGTGCTGAAGATCCTCAGCGCGCTGCGAATCGTGCAGGCCCGACTCAGCGGATCGCGCGTCAGCCGAGCCCGCGCTCCACGATGAACTCCCCCACCAGCGGCGCGAGCGACGCGCCGACCTGATCGGCCGGGCGCTTTCGTCCCTTCACCTCGAACGAATGACCGCCACCCTCGATCCACGCGATCCGGGCATCCTGGCATGCCGCGACAGCCTCCTCCAGCTGCGACAGCGGCTGCACGAACGGGTCGTTGGTGCCCTCGACGAACAACTGAGGTGGGCGCACAACAGGCAGGTGCTCCACCCGCGGCTTCTCCGGCCGCCCCGGCGGATGCAGCGGATACCCGAGGTAGACGAGGCCATCCACCTGCATTCCCTCGGCGGCCGCCATCGACGCCATCCGGCCACCGTACGACTTGCCGCACGCCCACACCGGCGCAT
This sequence comes from Microbacterium sp. H1-D42, assembly GCF_022637555.1. NCBI lineage: Bacteria > Bacillati > Actinomycetota > Actinomycetes > Micrococcales > Microbacteriaceae > Microbacterium > Microbacterium sp. H1-D42. Next base: position 2,407,585 of record NZ_CP093342.1, read on the forward strand.
TCGGCTCGGCCGAGTCTGCGGCATCCGCTTCCTCGGCACGGATCCACTCGACCACCGCGCGCCATGTCAGGATCGCGTGCGCCGCCGGTCCCGGCAGGCGCCGCCCCGCCTCGACATACGGAAAGTTGAACCGCAGCGTCGTGAAGCCCTGCTCGCGCAGCGCGGCGGCGAAGCCGATGAGGAATGGATGCCCCATGCCCGCGCCTGCGCCGTGCGCGATCGCCACGACCCCGCGTGATTCCCCCGCCGGCCGCTCCCACGCCGAAGTCACCGTCACCGCGCCGTTCGGCAGCGGCACAGCGATGCTCATGACGCGCTCCGCGCGAACGGCAAGCGCACGATCTGACCGCGACGCGCGCGCAGGACGGCGAAGACTACGACGACCAGATGCACGACGCACGCCAGCGCGTAGAGCGCGATGGGGATGGCCTGTGGGAAGAATCCGGATGCCGCGGCGCTGGGCTGCGTCATGCGGATCAGCCCCCACACCAACTGCATCACGAGCAGCGCCGTAGTGACGAAGAGAAACGCGGTTCCCCAGCGCCGGGCCGATGTCGCGTTGGCCTTCGCCACCTCACCCTCGCGCGCCAGGGAACGGTAGGACGCCACCATCCCGCCTCCCGCCACGAGCGGACCGAGCAGCGGAATCGGCAGCAGCACGAGCAGCCCCCACGCCCAGGCGGACGCTCCGGTGACTGACCGTGACGCGGAGGTCATCGCGCAGTGGCCGGGGGCTCCTGGCCGTTGCCGTCGCCGTCCGCGGGTGCGTCGATCGGCGCATCGCCGGCAGCATCCGCTGAGCCCCCGCCTGCAGCATCCGACGAACCCTCGACCACGGCATCCGATGTTTCCGCATCGGGAACGGCCGGCGCGGCAGCAGCAGGAGCAGCCGGCGCGGCAGCAGGCGGAAGCGGCGGCGGCGGCGGCGCGGCGGCCGTGTGCGGCGCACCGGCACCAGACTCAGCGGCACCGGACGCAGCACCGCCGGCCCCGGCCGCACCACCCGGCGTGATCCGCTCGCCATACCGCGGCGGCTCGCTCAGGTCGACTGCGGGGCGCGTCGTGGTCGGACGCTCCGGCCCCACCACCGAGCGCGCTTTCGCCAGCGAGGCCGCCTGCACGCGCACCTCGTAGTGGTCGGCCAGCATCTGCGACACGCTCGCGAAGTCCCGGCGGCGGCGCACGATCGCATACGTGATCAGGCTCATGATCATGCCGAGCGCGACACCGACGAGGATGAACCCGAGGAACAGCGTGATCGGCGCCTCGGGGTTGCCGAACAGCATGATCGCCGAGAGCACCAAGCCGATCAGCACGCCGTTGGTCGCACCGGATCGCGCAGCGGCCGCGTACCCGAGTTTGCCGGTCACCCGCTCGACGGTGCGCACCCCCTCGCCGACGATCGCGATGTCACGCGCCGGCACTTCGCCGGCGATGAGTTTCGACACGGTCTTCTGGGCGGCTTCGTAGTCGCGCGTCGACGCGATGACCTCGCCGAGGTCACTGCCGTTCATCGGGCGGTTCAGCATGCTCATCCCGCCATTGTCCCATCGTCAGGTATGAGGCGACACCTACCGCGGTCAGCGGGCCCGCCCGGACTACGCTGGAGCCGTGAGCACACAACGGATCTTCGTCGCGCGCCTGGCCGGGTGCGCCGTGTTCGATCCCGCCGGCGACCGGGTGGGCAAAGTCCGCGATGTCGTCATCGTGTACCGAAAAACCGCCGCGCCCCGTGTGATCGGCCTCGTCATCGAGATCCCGGGCCGCCGCCAGGTGTTCCTCTCGATCGGACGCGTCACCTCCATCCGCGCCGGTCAGGTGATCAGCACCGGCCTGATCAACGTCCGCCGCTTCCAGCCGCGACACGGCGAAGTGCGCGTGCTCGCCGAGTTCCTCGGCCGCCGTGTGAGCCTCGTCGACGGCTCCGGCACGGCGACGGTCGAAGACGTCGCGATCGAGCAGGATCGCCACGGAGAGTGGGCCATCACGCAGCTGTTCCTGCGCAAGCCCAAGACCAACCCCTCGCCGTTCGCGAAGGGACCGACCACGTTCGCAGTGTGGAACGAGGTCGCCGAGCTTCGGATGCCAGGAGAATCCCAGTCCGCCGAGCAGCTCGTGGCCACCTATTCCGAGATGCATGCCGCTGACCTCGCCACGACGCTGCTCGACCTGCCGCAGCAGCGCCGCATCGAGGTCGCAGAGGAGCTCCCGGACGGGCGCCTCGCCGACGCGCTCGAGGAGATGCCGGAGGACGACCAGATCGGCATCATCGATCGCCTCGACGACGAGCGCGCCGCCGACGTGCTCGACGAGATGGAGCCCGACGACGCCGCCGACCTGCTCGCCCAGCTGCCCCCCGAGCGTCTCGAGCAGCTGCTCGCGCTGATGGACCCCGAAGAAGCCGAGGACGTGCGCACTCTGCTGCGCTACGGCCCTGACACCGCCGGTGGTCTCATGACGCCGGAGCCGATCGTCCTCTCTGCAGACGCCACCGTCGCCGAGGCGCTCGCTCTGATCCGCCGGCACGAGCTGCACCCCGCGCTCGCTGCCGCCGTCTTCGTCACGCTGCCGCCGTTCGAGACGCCGACCGGCCGCCTGCTGGGCGTGGTGCACTTCCAGCGGATGCTGCGCTATCCCCCGCACGAGCGACTCGGGGCGATCCTCGACGACAGCCTCGAACCGGTGTCGGTGACGGCGTCGGCCGCCGAGGTCGCGCGCATGCTCGCCAGTTACGACCTGGTCTCGCTGCCAGTGGTCGACGCAGTGCACCGACTCGTCGGCGTGATCAGCGTCGACGATGTGCTCGACTACCTGCTGCCGGATGACTGGCGCACCACCGACGCCGAGGAGAGCACCGATACCGCCGATGCCGGCGCGGGCGGTGCCCGATGATGGCCCGCGCCAATCGCCTTGACACCCCGGGCAGCCGCGGTGCCGGTCGCGTCCCCGCTCAGTCCAGCGATCGATTCGGCCGATTCACCGAATGGGTCGCCCGCGCGATGGGCACCCCGGCGTTCCTGGTCATCCTCACCCTGTTCTGCGCGGTGTGGGTCACCTGGAACACCCTGATGCCCGAGCAGCTGCGTTTCGATGACGCTGCTCTCGGCTTCACGGCGCTGACCCTGATGCTGTCGCTGCAGGCCTCGTACGCCGCCCCCCTCATCCTGCTCGCGCAGAACCGCCAGGACGACCGCGACCGCGTGCAGATCGAGCAGGACAGGCAGCGCGCCGAGCGCAACCTGGCCGACACCGAGTACCTCGCCCGCGAGATCGTCGCCCTGCGCCTGGCTCTCGAGGAGCGCAGCTCGCAGGCCGTCACCCGCGACGTGCTGCGCCAGGAGCTGAAGGCCCTGCTCGCCGAACTCGGCGACGACCGGACCGACGAACGAGGCAGGGATCGCGATGACACCCGCTGACCGGGTGCGCGCAGCGGTCGCGGCCGTCACCGACCCCGAGCTGCGCCGCCCGATCGGCGACCTCGACATGGTGCGCGACATCACCGTCCACGACGGCACGGCGCACGTCGGCATCGTGCTCACGATCGTCGGTTGCCCCGCCGCCCAGCGCATCGAACAGGACGTGCGCACTGCCGCAGCATCCGTCCCCGACGTCACAGACGTGAACGTGGATGTGGGGGTGATGACCCCCGACGAGCGCCGCGCGCTCACCGAGAAGCTGCGAGCAGGGCGTCCGGCTCGGCAGATGCCGTTCGGGCCGGACTCGCTGACCAGGGTGATCCTGGTCTCGAGTGGCAAGGGCGGCGTAGGCAAGTCGACGATCACCGCGAACCTCGCCGTCGCCCTGGCCCAGCAGGGCCTTCGGGTGGGGCTGGTGGATGCTGATGTGCACGGCTTCTCGATCCCTGGCCTTCTCGGCATCGCGCCGGGCACCCAGCCGACGCGCATCGACGATCTGATGCTGCCCCCGGTCGCCCACGAGGTGAAGACGGTGTCGATCGGGATGTTCCTGCGCGAGGGCGAGGAGGTCGTCGCGTGGCGCGGACCGATGCTGCACCGCACAGTGCAGCAGTTCCTCACCGACGTGTTCTTCGGCGACCTGGACGTGCTGCTCATCGACATGCCGCCCGGCACCGGCGACATCGCCATCTCCATCGGGCAGATCCTGCCGCACGCCGAGGTGCTCGTCGTCACCACCCCGCAGTCAGCGGCGTCCGACGTGGCGATTCGTTCTGGCCTGGTGGCCAGGCAGACCGGTCAGAAGGTGATCGGCGTCGTCGAGAACATGGCCGCCTTCACGCTGCCCGATGGCACGCTGGTCGACCTGTTCGGCGCCGGTGGCGGCGCCGAGGTGGCCGGCGCGCTGAGTTCGGATGCGGAAGCCGTGCCGCTGCTGGCATCCATCCCGCTCAGCCCGGCGCTGCGCCAGGGCGGCGATGCGGGCATCCCGGTCGTGCTGGACGACCCCGACGACCTCGCGGCCCACGCGATCATCGAGCTCGCTCGGACGATCGCCCAACGTGGCCGGGGACTGGCAGGGCGCTCCCTGCCGATGCGTCTGACCTGAAGCTCAGGTGGCTTCGGCGTCGAACGGCGGCGGCGTCGCACGCGAGAACGCCGTGCGTGTCATCGGCGTGCGCGGCGACTGCACGGGATCGGTGGTGAACGGGTTGCTCGAGGCCGGCTTGGCCACCGGCGCCGCGGTGAAGTCGGGCTCCTCGAACAGGGCGTCCCTGATGATGCGGCGCGGGTCGTATTGACGCGGGTCGAGCTTGCGCCAGTCCACCTCGTCGATCTCAGGTCCGAGCTCATCGCGCATCTTGCTGCGTGTGTCGCGCAGGTACTCCCCCGCCCGACGCACGAACTTCGCGAACCCCTCCGCCGCCTTCGGCAGGCGCTCAGGACCGATGATGAGCACAGCGACAAGGCCGATGAGCAGCAGCTTGTCGAAGGTCAACCCGAATTCCATCCCCTTAGGCTACCCGTCGCGCCTCACCTTCGGATCCACCTGTGCCGTTTACTCTGGACAGTGCCCCCCATTCTCAGGAGAATCCCCATGAGCGAGCACGACGCGAACGCCCGATTCGCCCGCGAGACCATAGCGGAGCCCTCTGCCATCGCGCGCGCCCGCGCGCATGCCGTCGAGCTCGGCGCCGCGCCCGTCAGCCCTGGCATCGGTGCGCAGTGTGCTGTGCTGGCCGCGACCAGCGGCGCGCGTTCGATCGTCGAGATCGGCACTGGTGCCGGCGTATCCGGGCTGTGGCTGCTGCGCGGCGCCCCGCAGGCAGTGCTGACCACCATCGACAACGAGCCCGAGCATCTGGGCGTCGCTCGCCAGTCGTTCGCCGACGCGAAGATCCCGCCGGCACGGGCCCGCTTCATCACCGGCCGTGCCGCAGATGTGCTGCCCCGCATGAACGAGGGCGCCTACGACATCGTGCTGGTCGACGCAGATCCCGAGAACGTGATCGAGTACGTCGAGCACAGCCTGCGCCTGGTGCGCAACGGGGGGCTCGTACTCGTGCCCCGCGTGCTCGCGGGCGGCAAGGTCGCCGACCCGGTGCAGCGTGACGCGGTCACGACCGCATACCGGTCGCTCATCCAGGAGACCCAGGAATCGCAGGCGGTACTCGCCGCGCTCTCCACCACGGGTGAAGGCCTGCTGCAGCTCGCGCGCATCTCGGAATAGCGCCGACGCCGACCGGACAGACACGCGCACAGCCACAAGAAGGGCGATGGATCGCATCCATCGCCCTTCTCGCTGTCGATCTGTCAGGCCGGATTCACAACGCCGGCAAGCACGTCATGAAGCTCCTTCGCTTCTGCATCGTTCACGGACACGACCAGACGGCCGCCGCCTTCGAGCGGAACCCGCACGATGATCAGTCGACCTTCCTTCACGGCTTCCATCGGCCCGTCGCCAGTCCTCGGCTTCATCGCTGCCATCGTGGCTCCCTTTCCTCGGTGGTATGCGACCAGTTTATCGGTAGCAGCAGACACCGTCGTCCGCCTGCCATGATGCGACCCCCTGATCGGCGTCGAGCGGCTACGGAACCTGCCAATAGGTCTGCGCCATCGCGTACATCGCCAGGATCCACAGCCACTGCAGCAGCAGGCAGACCACCAGCATCCCCCATCGATACGCGCGCGAGCGCGGCACGGCCAGCGCGCCGACCAGCGGCGTCAGCGGCATCAGCAGTCGGAACGTGCTGGACTGCGGAAAGAACACCGCCAGCAGGTAGAGCAGATAGCTGGCGCTCCACAGCCGGATGTCGATTCCGAGCCGACGCACGCTGCGCGCGCGCAGCAGCATGAGGGCCAGGCCGACCACCAGTGCTATCAGCAGGATCCAGCCCGCCCATGCCGGCATCCCCCACTGCCTCGCCCAGAACTCCGCCCCGCGCACGAAGCCCTCGAACGGGAAGAACTCGGGGCTCGGCTCCGCGAGCCAGTTGCGCCGCCAGGACAACTCGGTCTTCAAGTACGCGCCGGGGTCGCCGGTGACGACGCCGGCGATCACCTGCCAGCTGAAGCCGACGACGGTCGCCAGCGCGCCCAGCGCGACGATGTGCACCATGTCGCGCACCGGCAGCGGTTCACGCCCCCGGCGCAGCCAGCGCGAGATGCCGTGCAGTCCGAGGAACAGCGCGAAGGCGAGGATGCCAGGACGGGTGAAGCCCATCACCGGGATCATCAGGTACAGCAGCGGGTAGCGGTGACGCGAGGCGAGATCCAGCGCGACCAGCAGCAACAGGACGAACAGCGTCTCGGCGTATCCGACCTGGAACAGCGCCGCCAGCGGGCCGTTCGCGAAGAACACCACCGCCCACATCGCCGCCCCCGCTCCGATCCGCGGTCGCAGCAGGCGGTGCAGCGCAAGGCAGGCGAGGAAGCCGGCTGCCAGTGAGATCAGCAGCGCACCAGCCCCCCAGTCGCCGAAGCCGGCGAACTTGGCGAGGTAGGCGTACACGGGCATGAACGCCCAGGCGTTCTCGGTGACCTCTCCGGACGGTGTCCGCGGCAGCGTCTGCGGGTAGCCGTTCTCGGCCACCCACCAGTACCACTGGGCATCCCAGCCGAGCACGTACTCGCCGAGGGTCGGGTCGACCCCGAACCGCGAGGCTGACGTCGACAGAGTGCCGGCCAGCACCAGGAATCCGGTCGTCACCAGCCGGGCGAGCAGGTAGACGATCGCGATGCGCCCCGTGACCGGCAGCCGCGCCCAGCCGCGCACCGTCGAGCGCCACGGGCTGGTGCTGCCCGAGGTCAGGACCCGCTCAGCCACGCCCGCAGTCCGCGTTCGACGTCATCGATCTGCGCGAGCGGGACGCGCTCTTCGTCGTGGTGAGCCAGGTGCGGGTCGCCAGGGCCGTAGTTGACAGCGGGCACCCCCATCGCCGAGAACCGGGCGACGTCCGTCCAGCCGTACTTCGCGTGCGCTTCACCGCCGACTGCAGCGAGGAACCGCTGCGCGATGGGTGCGTCGAGTCCTGGGCGGGCGCCGGCGGCGGCATCCGTGAACTCGACCTCGAAGCCGGCGAAGACGCCGCGCACATGCGCCTGCGCGTCGTCGATGCTCTTGATCGGCGCGAAGCGGTAGTTGACCTCGACCTCGCAGAGGTCCGGGATCACATTGCCGGCGATCCCGCCACGGATCGCGACGGCGTTGAGTCCCTCTCGGTACCCAAGGCCCTCCACCTCGATCTCACGCGCTCGGTATTCGGCGAGGCGGGCGAGGATCGGCGCAGCACCGTGGATCGCGTTCTCGCCGACCCAGGAGCGCGCGCTGTGTGCGCGGACACCGTGGGTGCGCACGATCGCGCGCAGTGTTCCGTTGCATCCGCCCTCGACCCGTCCGTCGGACGGCTCGCCGAGGATCGCGAAGTCCGCTGCGAACAGGTCGGGACGCGCTGACGAGAGCAGGAACAGGCCGTTCTTCGACTCGTCGACCTCTTCGTTGTCGTACCACATCCAGGTGATGTCGACGGCCGGCTCGGTGAGCTCGGCGGCGAGCTTCAGCTGCACCGCGACACCGGCCTTCATGTCGACAGTGCCGCGTCCCCAGATGTGCGGCACGCCGTCGATCTCGATGTCGCGGGTCGGCACATTGCCGTTGATCGGCACGGTGTCGATGTGTCCTGCGATGACGACGCGCTGCGGGCGCCCGAGGTTGGTGCGGGCGACGACGGTGTTGCCGTGCCGGATCACCTCGAGATGGTCGTACGCCGATGCGGCCCGTTCGATGTCGTCGGCCAGCGGCCCCTCACCCCCGGACACGCTGTCCATGTCGCAGAGGGCGCGAGTGAGGTCGGCGGCGGATGCGGTCAGATCGAGCACCATGTCCTCCACCCTATCGACGCGGCACCGGCCCTGGCCCCACAGCGTGACCCGGCGTACCGACGCGGGCCATCCGCGCGTTACCGTAGACGGATGAGCAGCGAGCGCACCGTATCGGCAATGGGACTGGCGACGATCGCGTCGGACGAGACAGTGCTGGATGCCTGGTTCCCCACGGTCCGCTTCGGGGAGTCGGATGCCGGCGACGCAGCCGCCCTCGAGCAGCACGCCGGCACGGATGAGCGGCGCGCGGTGCGCACCGAGGTCATCGGACTCACGATCGATCTCGACGCATCCGTGGCATCCACGCCCGACGCCTACCTGCGCCTGCACGCTCTCTCGCACCTCCTGGTGCGCCCCAACGAGGTCAATCTCGACGGGATCTTCGGGCACCTGCCCACGAACGCCTGGACCAATGCCGGGCCGATGCTGCCCGCCGACGCCGCCCGCCTGCGCCCTGCGCTGCTTCGGCACGGCATCCAGGTGCAGGGGCTCGACAAGTTCCCGCGACTGACCGACTACGTCCAGCCCGAGGGCGTGCGCATCGCCGATGCGTCGCGCGTGCGCCTTGGTGCGCACCTCGCACCTGGCACCACCGTGATGCATGAGGGTTTCGTGAACTTCAACGCCGGCACCCTCGGGCCTGCGATGGTCGAGGGCCGCATCTCGCAGGGCGTCGTCGTCGGCGCGAACAGCGACATCGGCGCCGGCGCCTCGATCATGGGCACCCTCTCGGGCGGCGGCAGTCACCGCGTCTCGATCGGCGAGCGCGCCCTGCTCGGCGCGAACGCCGGCATCGGCATCTCGCTGGGCGATGACAGTGTCGTCGAGGCCGGTCTGTACGTGACGGCCGGGTCGAAGGTCGTGCTCAGCGATGGGCCGGTGGATGCCTTCGGTGCGAAGCCGACGGTGAAGGCCGCAGAGCTCTCCGGACGCGCCGGTGTGCTGTTCTGGCGCAACTCGCTGACCGGCGCCATCGAGGCGAAGTCGCGTGCGGGCTCGGGCGTGACTCTGAACGACGCACTGCACGCCTGAGCGGTCCGTTCACAGGGTCAGCCACTCAGGACTGCTACCCTTGATCCTGACGCCCCTCGCCAAGCGAGACGTCTGCGTCGTCGAAACACTTCCGCACCGGCATCCGGCAGCGGTCTTATCGAGCGGCGAAACGATGCGCGATCCCGCGCCGTCGCCCACTTCCCGCAGAATTCCTGCGCCTTTCACGGAGCTACACCTATGCCTACCTTCCTCGACCTCGGCGTGCCCGCCGCCCTCGCGAACGTTCTCGCGGCCGACGGCAAGACTGAAGCGTTCGCCATCCAGCGCGACACGCTGCCCGACTCCCTCGCGGGACGCGACCTGCTCGGCCGCGGCCGCACCGGCAGCGGCAAGACCATCGCGTTCGCGCTGCCCCTGGTGGCGCGACTGGCAGCATCCGCCAGCAAGCGCCAGCCCGGCCGCCCGCGTGGCCTCGTGCTCGCCCCGACGCGCGAGCTCGCCACGCAGATCGCGGCGACCATCTCGCCGCTCGCTGCCGCAGCGAACATGCGCGTGACCACCATCTTCGGCGGCGTGAGCCAGCGCCCGCAGGAGACGGCCATGCGCAATGGCGTCGACATCGTCGTCGCCTGCCCTGGCCGTCTCGAAGACCTCATGAAGCAGGGCGTCGTCTCGCTGAAGGACGTCGAGATCGCCGTGCTCGACGAGGCCGACCACATGGCCGACCTCGGCTTCCTGCCCGGCGTGACCCGCATCCTGTCGGCCACGCCGGCGAACGGGCAGCGCCTGCTGTTCAGCGCCACGCTCGACCGTGGCATCGATTCGCTCGCCAAGCGCTTCCTGCACAACCCGGTCAGCCACGAGGTCGACGAGGCCAGCGTGCCGGTCGGCGAGATGACCCACCGGGTGCTCGTCGCCGCCGACGCGGATGCCAAGAAGAAGCTCGTGCAGGACATGGCATCCGGCCTCGGCCGCCGCATCATGTTCACGCGCACCAAGCACCAGGCCAAGAAGCTGGCGAAGGTGCTCACCGCCGCCGGCATCCCCTCGGTCGACCTGCACGGAAACCTCGGCCAGAACGCCCGTGAGCGCAACCTCGCGGCCTTCAGCGCCGACCCGGCCGACGGCGGCGTGCGTGTGCTCGTCGCGACGGACGTCGCTGCGCGCGGCGTGCACGTCGATGATGTCGAGCTGGTCGTGCATGTCGACCCGCCCGTCGAGCACAAGGCGTACCTGCACCGCTCCGGCCGCACGGCGCGCGCCGGTGCCGCCGGCACCGTGGTCACCCTGATGCTGCCTGAGCAGCGCAAGGATGTGCACGACCTGCTGCGCAAGGCCGCGATCAAGGTCGCGCCCGAGCCCGCGACCGCCGCCGCTGTCGACGAGCTCGTGGGCGAGCGCGCCCCGCACGTGAAGCCTGCTCCCCCGCAGCAGCAGAGCCAGCCCAAGCAGGGTGGCGGTCGCGGTGCAGGCCGTGGGCAGTCCGCCGGTGGCGGGCAGCAGGCGGCCGGTGGTTCGCGCCGTCGTCGCTCCGGTGGCCAGGCCGCCGGCGGTCAGGGCGGTGCGGCATCCGCCGGGCAGTCGCAGCGTCAGGGCCAGCGCGGCCAGGGCGGGCAGAGCCAGGGCAATCAGGGCGGTCGCGCCCAGGGACAGCGGGATCAGGCCGCCCGCGGCCAGAACGCTCCCCGCGGTGAGCGCAGCCAGGGCGGGTCCTCGCGTCCCGCGCACGGCGGTCCCACGCAGGGCGCACCTCGCACGCAGGGTTCCCGTCGCGCCAGCCGCCCGCAGGGCCGCTGACCAGCATCCACGTCCGCGTCATCCGGCGCTGCGCGCCAGTGACGCTCCCGTCGCAGAATGTCCCGTTCGGCTCACCGCCGAGCGGGACTTTTTGCGACCCGAGTGGCGCGGGTCAGCATCCGAGCGAGAGAAATCGCGACCGGAACAGCGCCGAAGCGTCAGCCTTCGAGCGCTTTCGCACGGGCAGCGGCGAGTTCGCCGTCTGAGATCACACCACGTGCGTGCAGGCCGTCGAGCTCGATCAGACGCTCCTCGATCGACTTCGCAGGCGAGGATGCCGCCGTGGCTCCTGCAGGCGCCAGAAGAGCGCTGCGGCCGACCTGGGCGGCCAGCTGCGTCTCCATGGCGAGCGGGTCGTAGCCGGCTTGCTTGGCGACTCTCCAGTTGCGCACGCTGACCACGATGATGAAGATCACGGCGCCGACGAAGAGCACGCCGAACAGCACGAAGAAGACGCCCATCAGATCGGGCGCGGCTTCGAACATCACATCATCCATGCGTGAACGCTACACCCCGCGCCGGCTCACGGACGACCGCAGGGATCAGCGGGTGGGGAACTGCCGCTCCGGCGATCCCGTGTACAGCTGCTGCGGGCGGCCGATCTTCGTCTGCGGGTCGAGGTTCAGCTCGCGGTACTGCGCCAGCCAGCCCGGCAGGCGACCGATCGCGAACAGCACAGTGAACATGCGGGTCGGGAAGCCCATGGCCTTGTAGATCACGCCGGTGTAGAAGTCGACGTTCGGGTATAGGCGACGCTCCTTGAAGTAGTCGTCTGCGAGCGCGATCTCCTCGAGCTCCTTCGCGAGATCGAGCAGCGGGTCGCTGACGCCGAGCGAGGCGAGCACCTCGTCTGCGGCATCCTTGACGAGCTTCGCGCGCGGATCGTAGTTCTTGTAGACGCGGTGCCCGAAGCCCATCAGCTTCACGCCGTCTTCCTTGTTCTTCACGCGCTCGACGAAGCGCTGCATGCTCTCGCCCGACTCGCGGATCTGACCGAGCATGGTCAGCACGGCCTCGTTCGCACCGCCGTGCAGCGGGCCGGAGAGCGCCTGGATGCCGGCGGAGATCGACGCGAACTGGTTCGCCCCTGTGGAGCCGACCAGGCGGACCGTCGAGGTCGAGGCGTTCTGCTCGTGGTCCTCGTGCAGGATCAGCAGCAGTTCGAGCGCCTTCGACATCACCGGGTTGACCTCGTACGGCTCGGAGTGCACGCCGAAGTTCAACTTGAGGAAGTTGTCGACGAAGCTCAGCGAGTTGTCGGGGTACAGGAAGGCCTGTCCCACGCTCTTCTTGTGCGCGTACGCCGCGATCACCGGAAGCTTCGCGAGCATGCGGATCATGTTGATCTCGACGTGCTCGGGGTTGTTCGGGTCGGTCTGACCCTCGTAGTAGGTCGACAGCGCGGCCACGGCCGAAGAGAGCACCGACATCGGGTGCGCGGTGTGCGGCAGCGCCGAGAAGAAGTGCTTCAGGTCCTCGTGCAGCAATGTGTGCCGGCGGATGCGCTCGTCGAAGTCGGCGAGCTCGGCCGGGGTGGGCAGCTCACCGTAGATGAGCAGCCAGGCGACCTCGAGGTACGTGCAGTTCTTCGCGATCTGCTCGATCGGGTAGCCGCGATAGCGCAGGATGCCCTTGTCGCCGTCGATGAAGGTGACGGCCGACTTGGTCGATGCCGTGTTCACGAACCCGTAGTCGAGACCGGTGTACCCGGTCTGGCGAGTGAGCGTCGAGAAGTCGATGCTGTTGGTTCCGCTGGTGGAACGCAAGAGAGGGAACTCCGCCGTCGTGTCACCGATCGAGAGGGTCGCCTTCTCGGGCTGAGCTGCGCTCACGCCAACCTCCTGCTGCGTCTGAATCGTCATGGGGCGATGGCTGGCACGTGGCACCGGGTCGCGTGGCATGGAGCCGAACGCGATCACATCGCTTTTACAGCCTAGCCGCGCCTCCGGCCTACTGTGACATCCGCCAAGAGATCGCCGATTCTGGCAGTGATCCACACAAAGGCCTCCGCAGGATGCGAAGGACTTTCACGAATCGGATGCTGTCAGCCGGGCCGCCGCCTGCTGCACGCGCTCCAGTGGCGCGGTCAGCGACAGGCGCACGTGCTGTGCGGAGTGGTCGCCGTAGAAGTGGCCGGGGCCGGCGAGGATGCCGAGCCGCGCGAGGCGGTCGATCGACTCCCAGGCGTCGCGCCCCTCCGTCACCCACAGGTACAGCCCCGCCTCTGAGCCGTCGATCCGGAAGCCGGCCTGCCGCAGCGCCGGCGCGAGGGCATCCCGCCGCTGCCGGTAGAGGTCCTTCTGGGCCGCGACGTGCGCGTCGTCGCCCAGAGCCACGGCCATGGCGTGCTGCACTGGCTCCGGCGGCATCAGCCCCAGGTGCTTGCGGGCGGTGAGCACGTCGCCGACGATCCGGGCGCAGCCGGCGATGAATGCGGCCCGATAGCCGGCCAGGTTGGACTGCTTGCTCAGCGAGTAGACGCTGAGAAGTCCCGCACGGGTGCCTCCGGTCACCCGCGGGTCGAGCACCGAGGGGATCGGCTCACTCTCCCACTGGCCCTCCCAGCCGAGCTCCGCATAGCATTCGTCGCTGGCCAGCACAGCACCCAGTTCGCGCGCGCGGCGCACTGCGGCGGCGAGTTCGTCGACGGTCCAGGTCCGACCGTCCGGATTGCCCGGCGTGTTGATCCAGATCAGCTTCGCGCCCTCCGGCCACTCGGCCGGGTCATCGGCGGCGACAGGGGTGGCACCCGCCACCGTCGCGCCGACGGCGTACGTCGGGTATGCGACCCTCGGATGCACGACGATGTCACCGGCCCCGAGGCCGAGCAGGGTGGGCAGCAGCGCTACGAGCTCCTTCGAGCCGATCGTGGGCAGCACGTTCGCGACGGTCAGATCAGGCACGCCGCGACGCCGCGCGTACCAGTCGACGATGGCCTCTCTCACGGCCGGTGTGCCCACGGTCTGCGGATAGGAATGCGCGTCGGTCGCCTCGGCGAGAGCCGCACGGATCACCGCTGGCGTCGGATCGACCGGCGAGCCGATCGAGAGGTCGACGAGGCCGTCGGGATGCTGGGCTGCGCGCTCCCGGTACGGGACGACCGCGTCCCAGGGATAGTCCGCGAGGTCCCGGACGCTCACCTACTCCCCCTGCGGGGGCAAGACGGAGACGACGGGGTGGTCGAAGTCGTACACGCCGACCTTCGCGGCGCCGCCGGGCGAGCCGATCTCATTGAAGAACTCGACGTTGGCCTTGTAGTAGTCCGACCATTCCTCGGGGAGGTCGTCCTCGTAGTAGATCGCCTCCACAGGGCAGACCGGCTCGCAGGCACCGCAGTCCACGCACTCGTCGGGGTGGATGTACAGCATCCGCTCACCCTCGTAGATGCAGTCCACGGGACATTCGTCGACGCAGGCGCGGTCCTTGACATCGACACAGGGAAGGGCGATCACGTACGTCACGTGATCAGTCTACGACCCCTCAGCAGTGCCGGTCTCTCGGGGCGGGGTGCCGGACGCCTGCGGGGGCACGGGCGGCTGTGACAGCGCTCGGAGCCTGGCCATGTCCGGCCACGCGACCACGAGCAGCACGATGCCGGAGGCGACATACATCCAGATGTTGCCGAGCGGAGTGTCGGGCACCACGATCGACCCGCCGGGTCCGCGCTGCGAGATGACCAGGATGAGCACCATCATGCCGAGCCCCGCAGCCAGGGCGGCCCATCGATCACCGGTCAGCGCGCGCAATGCGATGAGCAGTGCCGCACAGCCGATGGCGCCGACGATCAGCCCGACGGGCACAGGTCCCAGCATGAAGCTGTGTGCGATGGTGGCCGCGATGCCGTAGACGGCACCGACGAGGGCGGCGGCGAGCCAGGACAGGCCGCGGGTGAGGATGCTGCGCACAGAAACAGCCTAGCCACCCGACCAGCCTCGATCAGACGGCCCAGCCGACGAGCCGCAGCAGCGCAGCGACGGCGGCAGCCGCCACGACCACGACGAGGAACGACTGCCGCATCCACAGCAGACCGGCGGCGACGAGGACCGCCGGCACTCGGGCATCCACCACCACCGCCTGCCCCGCACCCAATGTCTGCACCGCGACCAGCGCTCCCAGCAGCGCGACCGTGAGCAGATCGGAGATCCGGGCAGGGCGCGGCGCCTCGAGCAGGTGCGCGGGGATCAGGTACCCGAACGCCTTCAGCGCCACGCAGATGCACGCGGCCAGCAGCACCGCACTCCACACGCTCACAGTGCCACCTCCTTCGCCGGCTCGACGTCATCGCGGCCCAGCCAGTTGAACCAGCCGACGAGGATCGCGACGGCCTCAGCGACGAGCACCGGCAGCCCCGGCATGAGGAACGGCGTGAGCGAGCCGGCGACCACGGCCGCGGCGACCCCCACGGCCACCGCCTGGCGCTGCTTCAGGCGCGGCCAGAGCAGGGCGAGGAAGGCGGCCGCAGCCGCAGCATCCAGGCCCCACGCCTTGGGGTCGCCGAGCACGTCGCCCAGCAGCGCCCCGGCGAGGGTGGTGAGGTTCCAGCCTATGAAGACGCCGAGACCGGTGATCCAGAACCCGAGGCGACGCAGCCGCGTGGAGCTCTGCGAGATGGCGACGGCGGTGGACTCGTCGATGGTGACCTGAGCCGCGGCGGCGCGGCGCCAGAATCCGTCGCCGATGATCGACGACATGCGCATGCCGTAGGCGACGTTGCGCACGCCGAGCAGCGCCGCCGAGGCGACGGCTGAGGGAAGAGCAGCCAGGCCGCCGGCTCCGAACACCCCGATGAAGGCGAACTGCGAGCCGCCGGTGAACATCAGCACGCTCAGCACGCAGGTCTGCCAGACGTCGAGCCCGGATGCCACCGCGAGCGCGCCGAACGAGATGCCGTAGGCGCTGGTGGCGATGGCAACGCCGAGCCCCTCGCGCCACACCTCTCGGGTGCCGACGCGATCACCGTCGACATCCTCGACTGTTCGATCTGCTGAACGCATGCGTATCATTCTGAACGGCGACACATCGTCAGTCAAGTCGAACGATCGTTTGCAATACTGAACGACATGGATCTGCGCGAACGACTCGCCCGCTCACTGCGCCGAGAGCGGGAATCCGCCGAATTGTCGGTGTCAGAGCTGGCGCGTCGCGCCGGGGTGTCGAAAGCCACGATCTCCCAACTGGAAAGCGGGTCAGGCAACCCCAGCGTGGAGACGCTCTGGGCGATCGGCGACGCCCTCGGCATCCCCTTCGCCACGCTCGTCGAGGAGCGCGTGAACGCCCCCCGGCTGATCCGAATGGGCGACCATGCCGGTGTGCCCTCTGCCGCCTCGCCCTATCTGGCGACACTGCTGTCGGCGGCCGCACCTGGTGCACGACGCGACATCTACCTCATTCAGGCCGAGCCCGGTGAGCCTCGTCGGTCACTCCCCCACCACGCCGGCACCACGGAGCACGTCGTCCTGGTCAGCGGCGAGGCGCTCATCGGCCCCGCCGAAACGCCGGAGCTCATGCATCCCGGCGATTACCTCTCATACGCAGGAGACGCGCCTCATGTGTTCGAGGCGCGCCTTCCTGGCACGAGTGCCGTGCTCGTCACCGAGCTGCGGTGATGCGGGATCAGTACCAGTTGACGGACTGCGAGTGCCCCCACGCGGAGCACGGCGAACCGTACGCGCGCTGGATGTAGTCCAGGCCCCAGGAAATCTGGGTGGCAGCGTTGGTCTGCCAGTCACTGCCGGCAGTGGCCATCTTGCTGCCGGGCAGCGCCTGCGGGATGCCAGTGGCTCCGCCGTTGTTGTTGTACGCCTGGTAGTTCCAGCCGGACTCCTTGGTCCACAGCGATGCGAGGCATGAGAACTCGCCGTCGCCCCAGCCGTAGCGCTCGGCCGCCATCTTGCGTGCGGCGACCTTGGCCCCGTCGGGAGTGTTGACAGCGGCCAGTGCCTCAGCGGCGCGCTTGGCGTCCGCTGCGGCCTTCGCCGCGGCCCTCTCGGCCGCGATCCGCTCCGCCTCGGCCTTCAGCCTGGCATCCTCGGCGACCTTGTCGCGCTTCGCCGTCGCGAGCGCGTTGCGCAGCGCGGTGGTGTGGCTCTGCACGGCGGCGGTCTCCTGGGCGACGTCGTCGGTGAGTCCGGCAAGGGCGACTGCCGACAGGCCGTCCGTCGCAGCCAGGGCCTTGACATCGGCCTTCAGGCCTGTGATGTTCACTGCGGTCGACACCGTGCCCGGCTGCACGTCGGATGCTGCCACGACATTGTTCAGCGCTTCGGCGTAGGTCAGCGCGATCTTGCCGTCATCGACGGCGTCCGACGCGCTCGCGAGCGCGGTATCGGATGCAGCCAGGGCGGCGGGGGCATATACGATGCCGGCTGCTGCGGCGGCGACGAGGGCCGCACCGACGGCGATGCCGATCAGCGGGCGGCGCATTGCGGTGTTCGCGGAAGCGGCGGCGGCCACCCGGCGGGACACACGGGTGTTCTGGTGATGAAGCATGGGTTCGACTTTCGGGTCGTCGTCGGCCCGGACCCGCATGGGGGTTGCTCATCGGGAGCGGCTTCCCGGGCACGAAGAACGAGTCTGTCGGGTCGACCTGGGCAGAACCCCTCGCCGACCTGGGCATTCCGTGGTGGCTTCCCGGGAATCCAGGCATCAGCATTCAGGTGAAGTATGTTATGGGTTCGTTATCTTCGGCTTCGGAGCCGCGGCGAGAACGACGAAGGCCCCGGTCGTAACCGGGGCCTTCGCACGCATGTGGAGTGCTGATCAGACGTTCGCGTCCTGACGCTTCTGGCGCGAGGTCTCGCGGCCACGGGTCGTCTGGTCCAGGATCACCTTGCGGATGCGCACGACCTCGGGGGTCACCTCGACGCATTCATCATCCCGGGCGAACTCGAGGCTCTCCTCGAGCGAAAGGTCGCGCGGAGGCGTCATCGACTCGAAGGAATCAGAGCTCGCCGCACGCATGTTCGTGAGCTTCTTCTCCTTGGTGATGTTCACGTCCATGTCGTCCGCGCGCGAGTTCTCGCCGATCACCATGCCCTCGTAGACCTCCTGCGTGGGCTTGACGAAGAACGACATTCGCTCCTGCAGGGCGATCATCGCGAACGGGGTGACGACACCAGTGCGGTCAGCGACGATCGAACCGTTCTGGCGGGTCGAGATGTGACCAGCCCAAGCCTCGTAGCCGTGCGAGATGCTGTTGGCGATACCGGTACCACGCGTGGTGGTCATGAACTCGGTGCGGAAGCCGATCAGACCGCGCGCGGGAACGACGAACTCCATGCGCACCCAGCCGGTGCCGTGGTTCGTCATGCCCTCCATGCGTCCCTTGCGGTTCGCGAGCAGCTGCGTGATCGCGCCGAGGTACTCCTCGGGGGCGTCGATGGTGAGGTGCTCGAACGGCTCGAACGTCTTGCCGTCGACCTTCTTCGTGACCACCTGGGGCTTGCCGACGGTGAGCTCGAAGCCCTCGCGGCGCATGTTCTCGACGAGGATGGCCAGCGCCAGCTCACCGCGGCCCTGCACCTCCCAGGCATCCGGACGGCCGATGTCGACGACCTTGAGCGAGACGTTACCGATCAGCTCGCGGTCGAGGCGGTCCTTCACCATGCGAGCGGTGAGCTTGTGGCCGCGCACCTTGCCGACCAGCGGCGAGGTGTTGGTGCCGATCGTCATCGAGATCGCGGGGTCATCGACGTGGATCTGCGGCAGAGCGCGCACGTCGTTGGGGTCGGCGATCGTCTCACCGATCGTGATGTCGGCGAAGCCGGCGATGGCCACGATGTCGCCGGGGCCGGCGGACTCGGCCGGGTAGCGCTCCAGGGCGCGGGTCATCAGCAGCTCGGTGATGCGGGCGCTGCTGGTGGTGCCGTCGGCGCGCACCCAGGCGACCGTCTGGCCCTTCTGCAGCGTGCCGTTGAAGACGCGCAGCAGCGCGAGCCGCCCGAGGAACGGGCTCGAGTCGAGGTTGGTCACCCACGCCTGCAGCGGCGCCTCGTCGTCGTATGAGGGTGCCGGGATGTGCTCGAGGATCGCTTCGAACAGAGGCTCGAGGTCGTCGTTGTCAGGTAGCGCGCCGTTGTCGGGGCGGTTGCCGGAGGCAGCGCCGGCGCGGCCGGACGCGTAGACGACGGGCACGTCGAGCAGCGCATCGACATCGAGGTCGGGCACGTCGTCGACGAGGTCGGATGCCAGGCCGAGCAGCAGGTCCTGCGCCTCGGCCTCGACCTCGGCGATGCGAGCGTCAGGGCGGTCGGTCTTGTTGACCAGGAGGATCACGGGCAGCTTCGCCTCGAGTGCCTTGCGCAGCACGAAGCGGGTCTGCGGCAGCGGACCCTCGGACGCGTCGACCAGCAGCACCACGCCGTCGACCATCGACAGACCGCGCTCGACCTCACCGCCGAAGTCTGCGTGACCGGGGGTGTCGATGACGTTGATCGTCACCGGCGTCTCGGTGTGCAGCCCGTTGTACGTGATCGCGGTGTTCTTCGCGAGGATCGTGATCCCCTTCTCACGCTCGAGGTCACCGGAGTCCATCGAGCGCTCTTCGAGGTGCGCGTGCTCGCCGAACGAGCCGGTCTGGCGCAGCATTGCCTCGACGAGCGTGGTCTTGCCGTGGTCGACGTGCGCGACGATTGCGACGTTGCGGAGATCAGAGCGGAGGGCGTGCGCCATTCAGGAGTCCTAAAGGATGTGTGGGATGGAGGTTGCCGCTTGTGCTGAGCGAGCTCCAGCGAGACGAAGTGCCTGTGCTGAGAGAGCTTGAGCGAGACGAAGTGACGTTCCAGGATACCGTATGGCCGGAAGTGCTTCCTGAGCGGGAGGTCGTAGCATCAGAGCTGTGACCTCGTCAGTACCCGCTCCGTCTCGTGCCCGCCTCTGGTGGGAGATCGCGATCGTGCTGGCATTGGGGCTCGGTCAGTCCGCCGTGTATGCGATCGTGCAGCTGGCGTACCGGCTCACGGACCCGATCCCTCTGGCTGATCAGACGGCGACCTTGAACCCGCCGCGCAGCGACCGCGAGATCTTCGACTTCATCTATCAGGTGCTGTCCATCGGGTTCGGGATCGTGCCCGTTCTGCTGGTCTGTTTCCTGCTGTGGCAGTCTCGCCGCCCGCACCTCGGCGCGCTTGGGCTGGATGGCGCGAAGCCTGCGAGGGATGTCGGCTGGGGCGCACTGCTGGTGCTCGCCATCGGCATCCCCGGCATCGGCCTGTACCTGCTCGGCCGCTCGCTGGGGTGGTTCGTCGCAGTGAACCCCGGTGGCCTTGACACGCACTGGTGGACGGTGCCGATCCTGCTGCTGTCGGCGGCTCGCGCGTCGATCCAGGAGGAGTTCGTCGTGCTCGGCTATCTGTTCGCCCGCCTGCGACAGCTGGGTTGGGGGCCGTGGCCGATCATCATCGCGACAAGTGTGCTGCGTGCCAGCTACCACCTGTACCAGGGGCCAGGCGCCTTCGTCGGCAACCTCGCCATGGGACTGCTGTTCGGGTGGCTGTTCGCGCGCACCGGACGGCTGCTGCCGTTCCTGGTGGCGCACTTCCTCATCGACGCCTCGGTGTTCGTGGGCTACCCGTGGGCGGCGGCGACATGGCCGGCTCTGTTCGGACTGCCCGGCTGACACCCGAGACGGAACCAGCCCACTCAGCGGGTGACGACCACCGCCACGATCGCCCACAGCAGCAGAACGCCGAACGCGGCGATCGCCATCCAGTCCCAGGTGCGCACGACCACGGCATCCGATCGGGGCGACGCCGCCGCCTCGGCACGCAGTCGGTTCAGTCGCGCGATGCCGTCGTCGGTCTCAGCCACGCCGTGCTCTTTGACGCGTCCAGGAGACAGGCGTCGATCGCGCGTGCGCGCGGGCCCGCCGAAGCTGCGCACGAGCGCGCCGTCATCGAGGACCAGCTCCAGCTGCCACCGCATCTCGATGCGCTTCACGCGCGCCCACGGGATCCAGATGCGACGCAGCAGGTTCTGCACCTGCACGCCCGTCGCATCTGCGCGGACATCCGAGACGACACCGACCACATAGACGCACCAGACGATCAGCAGCGGCCAGGGCGCCAGCAGCAGCATGTTCGCGAAACCGGAGCGCACCACGGCATCGACCAGCAGCAGCACGGCCACCACGGTGACGAGCCCGAGGAGCACAAGTGCTCCGGTGACCCGGAAGATCCGTGGTGGCCGCGTGTCGCTCATACGTCCAGTCTGCCGTCAGACGCCGCCGAGCGTCAGCGACGCTCCGGGGATGGCATCCAGCAGCCGCTTGGTGTACTCCTCCTGCGGGTTGGCGAAGATCTCGTCGACCGTGCCCTGCTCCACGATGCGCCCCTGCTCCATGACGCATACCAGGTCGGCCGCGACGCGGACCACGGCGAGGTCGTGCGTGATGAACAGGTACGTGAGGCCGAGGTCGCGCTGCAGGTCCGACAGCAGGTGCAGGATCTGATCCTGCACCAGCACGTCGAGCGCCGAGACGGCTTCGTCGAGCACGACGATGTCCGGCTTGAGCGCCAGCGCCCGCGCGATCGCGACACGCTGCCGCTGTCCGCCCGAGAGCTCGTTCGGGTACCGCCACGCGAGCTCGCGCGGCAGCGCCACCTGCTCGAGCAGCTCGAGAGAGCGCTGGTGCTGCTCTTCACTGGTGCCGATGCCGTGCACCTGCAGCGGCTCTGAGATCAGGCTGCCGATGCTGCGGAGCGGATCCAGAGACCCGTACGGATCCTGGAAGACCGGCTGCATGCGGCGGCGCAGCTTGAAGACATCAGCGCGCGACATCGTGCTCGTCGCCTGCCCGTCGATGAGGATCTCACCGTCAGTGGGCTTCTCCAGCTGCAGCAGCATCTTCGCGACGGTGGACTTGCCGGAGCCCGACTCCCCCACCAGCGCCAGCGTCTTGCCGCGCGGGATCGTGAACGACACCTTGTCGACCGCGCGGAACTGCTCGCTGCGCAGGCCGCCGGTGCGGATCGCGTAGTCCTTGACCAGCTCGCGCACCTCGACGACCGTCGGGGCGTGCTCGATCGACTCCGCCGACCCGTGCGAACCTGCACCGATCCGCTGCGAAGCGAGGCTCGGCGCCGCGGCGACCAGCCGCTGGGTGTACGGATGCTGGGGGTTGGCGAGGATCTCCTGACTCGGCCCCGCCTCGACGATCTCGCCCTGGTTCATCACCAGAATGCGATCGGCACGCTCGGCCGCGAGGCCGAGGTCGTGCGTGATCAGCAGCACCGAGGTGCCCCGCTCGGCGGTGAGAGACGCGAGATGGTCGAGGATCACGCGCTGCACGGTCACATCGAGCGCACTGGTGGGCTCATCCGCGATCAGCAGCTTCGGGTCGGCCGCCAAGCCGATGCCGATCAGTGCCCGCTGGCGCATGCCGCCGGAGAACTGGTGCGGGAACTGATGCATGCGCCGCTCGGCATCGGCGAGGCCGGCCTGCACCAGCACCTCGACCGCCCGATCGTTCACCTGCTTCTTGCCCTTGGCCAGTCCGTTCGCCCGCACGGCTTCCTTGACCTGGAAGCCGATCGACCAGACCGGGTTCAGGTTCGACATCGGATCCTGGGGCACGTAGCCGATCTCGCGGCCGCGGATGCGCTCCATGTCCTTGCGGCCGGCCTTGGTGAGGTCCTTGCCGTCGAGCATGATGCTGCCGCCGGTCACCTCGCCCGTCCCGGGAAGCAGGGAGATGATCGCCGCCGCCGTGGTCGACTTGCCGGAGCCGGATTCGCCGACGATCGCCAGCGTCTCACCGGCGAGCACGTCGAAGCTGACACCGTGCAGGACCTCGCGCGAAGTCTTGCCGGTGCGGAAGGCCACCTTGAGGTCGCGGATACTGAGAAGCGGTTCGCTCATCGCTGGGCCCTCGCCTTCGGGTCGACGGCGTCGCGCAGAAGCTCGCCGAGGGTGATGAATGCCAGCACGGTCACCGTCAGCGCCAGTGACGGCCAGAACAGTGCCATCGGCGCTGTGCGGATGTTCGTCTGCGCCTGGCTGATGTCCAGACCCCACGACATCGTGTCGCCGCCGAGTCCGACGCCGAGGAACGACAGCACCGACTCCGCGACGATGGCGCCTGCCAGCGCGAGCGTGGCGACGACGATGACGGGTGCCATGGCGTTGGGCAGCACGTGCGACAAGAGGATCTTGAAGCGCGACATGCCGACGGCTTCGGCGCCCATCACGAAGTCTGACTGTTTCACGCGCAGGATCTCAGCGCGCATGATCCTCGCGGTCCCCGCCCAGGCGAAGCCGCCGATGGCGAAGGCGAGCACCAGCTCGTTTCGCACCGGCATCACCGACATCACGACGATCGCAGCGATGATGTAGGGGATCGTGAAGAAGATGTCACCGATGCGGGAGAGCAGCGAGTCGAGCCAGCCACCGTAGAAACCGGCGTAGGCACCCATGATGACGCCGATGATGGTGCCGATCAGCGTCGCCAGCACACCCACCACGATCGAGGTGCGGGCACCCCAGATCACGCGCGAGTAGACGTCACAGCCCTGTCGGGTGAATCCGAGCGGATGCCCTGACTCGGGTCCGCCGTTGCTGTTGGCGAGCTGGCAGTCGTTGTTCGGCGCCACGTTGGTGAACCACTGCGGGAAGATCGCGACGACGAGCACGAGCAGCACGAAAGCCGCCGAGATCCAGAACATCGGGCGACGACGCAGGTCGCGCCAGGCGTCCAGCCAGAGGTTGCTGCGCTTCTCGTCGATGCGCACCTCGTCCACCCGGACGGTGGTCGTGTCGATGGGAGCGACGTAGTGCTCCTGGTTCGATTCAGTTCGAGACATAGCGGATCCTCGGATCGAGCAGGCCGTAGATCAGGTCCACGATGATGTTGATGAACACGTATACGACGACGAAAACGGTCACGAAGGACACCACTGTGGGGTTCTCTCCGCGGATGATCGCCTGGTAGAGCGTGTTGCCGACGCCGGGCACGTTGAAGATGCCCTCTGTCACGGTCGCACCGACCATGAGCACGCCGAAGACGGTGCCGAGATCGGTGACCATCGGGATCAGCGAGTTGCGCAGCACGTGCACGGGGATGACCCGGCGACGCGACAGGCCCTTGCTGTATGCGGTGCGCACCCAGTCCTGCCCCAGCGTCTCGATCGTCGAGGCGCGCGTGAGACGCATGCTGGTGGCATAGACGCTGAAGCCGAGCACGATTGCCGGCAGCCAGAGATCGCCCCAGTCGTTGTCGGCTCCCACCGTGGGTCTGAACCATCCGAGCTGGATCGCCAGGAAGTACTGCGCGAGGAATGCCAGCACGAAGATCGGCAGCGCGACGAAGATGAGCGCCAGCACGAGCATCGAGTTGTCGAAGAGGCCGCCCTTGCCGAGCGCCGAGAACAGGCCGATCACAATCGCCAGGGCGAACGCGATGCCGACTGCCATTACAGCGAGCCGCAGGGTGACGGGGAACGTCCGCGCAAGGATCTCGCTGACCGGCTGGCCCGAGAAGCTGACGCCGAAGTCGCCCTGGAAGATGCCGGTGATGTAGTAGAAGTACTGCACGAGGAACGGCTCGTCGAGGTGATACTGCGCACGCAGACTCTCGAGCAGAGCCGGATTCGGCGGTCGGTCTCCGAACAGCGCGGCGATCGGATCGCCCGGCATCGCGAAGACCATGAAATAGATCAGCAGGGTGGCGCCAAAGAACACCGGGATCGCCTGCAGGATCCGTCTGAGGATGTAAAGAGCCACCCTCGACCTCCCTTCGGGTAAGGAAGCACAGGAAAAAGGGGCGGTGGTGGTGTCACCACCGCCCCTTCACCTGGCGTGTCAGCCGATCTTGGTGATCTCGTTGTAGAGCGGCACCGAGTTCCAGCCGAACTGGACGTTGTCCACCTTCTTGCCGAAGCCTCCGACGACGTTGGAGTACCACAGCGGCATGGCGGGCAGGTCCTTCAGCAAAACCTCCTGTGCCTCCTGGAACAGCTTGTTCGCCTCAGCCGGGTCGGTGGCGGAGATGCCCTCCGACAGCAGCTTGTCGAAGTCAGCGCTGGAGTAGTCACCGTCGTTGGAACCGGCGTTGGTCGCGTAGAGCGGGCCGAGGAAGTTGTACAGACCCGGGTAGTCGGCCTGCCATCCGGTGCGGAACGCGGTCTCGATGGTGCGGTCGGTGACCTTGCCACGAAGTTCGGCGAACGTCGGGTACGGTGCACCCGATGCGTCGATGCCGAGCACGTTCTTGATCGAGTTCACGGTCGCGTCGACCCAGGCCTGGTGGCCACCGTCGGCGTTGTACGCGATCTGGAAGGTTCCACTCCACGGGCTGATCTTGTCAGCCTCGGCCCACAGCTCCTTGGCCTTGTCGGGGTCGAATGCGAGAACCTCAGCGCCCTTGAGCGAGTCGGACCAGCCGTCGATGACCGGCGAGGTGAAGTCGCTGGCCGGGGTGCGGGTGCCCTGGAAGATCACGTCGGTGATCTCCTTGCGGTCGATCGACATCGACAGCGCCTGACGGCGCAGGTTGCCCTCTTCGCCGCTGAAGTGCGCGAGACGCTCGGGGATCGTGAACGACTGGAAGATCGCCGCCGGCTGGTTCACCGCGCGGTCTCCGAGGTCGGACTCGAAGGTGCCGAAGGCGGAGTCCGGGATCGCGTCGAGCACGTCGAGCTGGTCACCCTGGAGGTCTGCGTAAGCAGCGTCCTGCGAGGCGTAGAACTTGATGTTCAGGCCACCGTTGGCGGGCGTGCGAGGGCCGTCGTAATCGGGGTTGACGACGAGGTCGATGCCCACGTCGTGCTTCCAGGCGCCTTCGCCGTCGAGCATGTACGGGCCGTTGCCGACCGGGTTCTCACCGTAGGCGGCGAGGTCGTCCCACGCGACGTCGGGCAGCGGGAAGTAGGCCGAGTAGCCCAGGCGCTGTGCGAAGTCGGATGCCGGCTTGTTCAGCGCGATGGTGAACGTGTAGTCATCCACCTGCTTCAGACCGGTCAGCTCGGAGTCCGCGTCGTAACTGAAGCCCTCGATGTCCTCGAAGAAGTAGCTGGAGAGCTGCTTGTTCGAGGCGAGTGCGCCGTAGTTCCACGCCTTGATGAAGTTGTCGGCCGTGACCTCTTCACCGTCGGTGAACTTCAGACCCTCGCGGATCTTGACGGTGAGGTGCTGCGGGTCGTCGACCTTGACCTCTTCGGCGACATCGTTGTAGACGGCGCCGTCGGCCGCGTACCCGATGAGGCCGGCGAAGATCGAGTCGAGGATCTTGCCGCCACCGGTCTCGTTGGTGTTGGTCGGGATCAGCGGGTTCTGCGGCTCGGAGCCGTTCGCCGTGATGATCGCGTTCGGATCCGCCTTGGCATCACCGCTGTCGCCTTTATCCCCATTGCCGCTATCGCTAGCGCATCCGGCCAGCGCCAGAACGCCTGCGGTGAGCAGGCCGACACCGGCGAGGGTGATCTTGTTTCGCTTCATTGCGCGTCCTCCTGTGGACAGGTACATGGGCGCGCCATCAGTGATCGCACCCGCAATGGCTCAAGGCTACATGGCCGCCACCCTGACACGGGTCCGCCGTTAATGAACCGTTACTGAGTTCACAGACGACGACGCCCCCGCCACACATGTGGCGGGGGCGTCGGAGCGCGCTGGCGGATGCTATGCGAATGCCTCGATGGGCGGGCAGGCGCACACCAGATTGCGGTCGCCGTAGGCCTGATCGATGCGGCGCACCGGCGGCCAGTACTTCGTCGCCACCAGTGAGCGCACCGGATAGGCCGCCACCTCGCGGGTGTAGGCCTGATCCCACTCCCCCGCGATGAGGCTCTCCGCTGTGTGCGGAGCATTCACCAGCGGGTTGTCCTCGGCGGGCCAGGTGCCGGCGGCGACAGCATCCGCCTCCGCCTTGATCGCGATCATCGCCTCGATGAAGCGGTCGACCTCGCCGAGGTCCTCCGACTCGGTCGGCTCGACCATCAGCGTGCCCGCGACCGGGAACGACATGGTCGGCGCGTGGAAGCCGTAGTCGATCAGTCGCTTGGCGACGTCGTCGACCGTGATGCCGGTGGCCTCCTTGAGCGGACGCAGATCGAGGATGCACTCGTGCGCGACGCGGCCCTGCTCGCCGGTGTAGAGCACCGGATAGTGGTCGACCAGGCGCGCGGCGATGTAGTTCGCCGAGAGCACTGCGGCTGCGGTCGCCTGACGCAGGCCGTCGGCTCCCATCATGCGCACGTACGACCACGAGATCGGCAGCACGCCGGCCGAGCCGTACGGTGCTCCCGAGACGGGGCCGCCGTCGAACACGAATCCACCGGCGTGCACGTCGCTCTGCGCCTGCGGGTGGCCCGGCAGGTGGGGCGCGAGGTGCGCCTTGGCCGCCACGGGACCGACACCAGGTCCGCCGCCGCCGTGCGGGATGGCGAACGTCTTGTGCAGGTTCAGGTGCGACACGTCGCCGCCGAGGTCGCCGAAGCGCGCATAGCCGAGCAGCGCGTTGAGGTTCGCGCCGTCGACGTACACCTGGCCGCCGGCCGCGTGCACGGCCGCCGTGATGTCGGTCACCTGCTCCTCGTACACGCCGTGCGTCGACGGATACGTGATCATCAGAGCGGAGAGCGTCTCGGCGTTGGCCTCGATCTTGGCGCGCAGATCGTCGAGGTCGACGTTGCCGAGCTCGTCCGTGGCCACCACGACGACCTTCATGCCGGCGAGCACGGCGGATGCCGCGTTCGTGCCGTGCGCCGACGATGGGATCAGGCACACGGTGCGGTGATCGTCGCCGTTGGCGAGGTGGTAGCCGCGGATCGCCAGCAGCCCGGCGAGCTCGCCCTGCGAGCCGGCATTCGGCTGCAGCGAGACCGCGTCGTAGCCGGTGACCTCGGCGAGCCAGGCCTCGAGCTGATCGATCATCGCGAGCGAGCCCTCGACGTCCTCGCGCGGGGCGAACGGGTGCAGCAGCGCGAACTCGGGCCAGGTGATGGCCGCCATCTCGGTGGCCGCGTTGAGCTTCATCGTGCACGAGCCGAGCGGGATCATGCCGCGATCGAGCGCGTAGTCACGGTCGGCGAGCTGCTTGAGGTAGCGCATCATGGCGGTCTCGGAGCGGTGCGCGTGGAAGACCGGGTGCGTGAGGTACTCGTCCTCGCGCAGCAGAGTCTCGGGCAGAGCCCCGGTGGAGCCGGCGCCGACGAAGCCGAAGACGCGCTCCTCCTTGCCGCCGAAGAAGACCGCGACGCGGTGCAGGTCGGTGAACGTGGTGGTCTCGTCGACCGAGATGCCCACGGTGTCAGCATCCACCAGCCGCAGCAGGATGCCACCGGCGTGCGCCGCGGAGACGATCGACTCCGCCGTGCCAGGAACGGTGACGGTGACGGTGTCGAAGAACGCGTCGTGAGCGACGGATGCCCCGGCCTCGACCAGCCAGTCGCGCAGGAGCGCGGCCTTGGCGGCGACCTCCGCGCCGATCGCGCGCAGCCCGTCAGGACCGTGGTAGACGGCGTACATCGAGGCCATCACTGCGAGCAGCACCTGGGCTGTGCAGATGTTCGAGGTGGCCTTCTCACGGCGGATGTGCTGCTCGCGCGTCTGCAGCGCAAGACGGTAGGCGGGGTAGCCGACTGCATCCTGAGAGACGCCGACCAGGCGACCTGGGAGCTGACGCTCGAGTCCGGCGCGCACGGCCATGTAGCCGGCGTGCGGGCCACCGAACGCCATCGGCACGCCGAAGCGCTGCGATGTGCCGACTGCCACATCGGCGCCGAGCGAACCCGGCGAGCGCAGCAGCGTGAGAGCGAGCAGGTCGGCGGCGGCGACCGCGATGCCGTTCGCCACGTGCACGGCATCGAAGACCGCGGACGGGTCCCAGATGCGACCGGAGGCGCCCGGGTACTGCACGAAAACGCCGAACAGCTCCGCGGGCAGCTCCTCGCCGGCGGCGAGGTCGCGCTCGACGAGCTCGATGCCGACAGCATCCGCTCGGGTGGCGAGCAGTGACTTGGTCTGCGGCAGTGCGTCGGCGTCGACGACGAACACGTTCGACTTCGACTTCGCGGCGCGGCGCGCCAGCAGCATCCCCTCGGCCACGGCCGTGGACTCGTCGAGCATCGAGGAGTTCGCCGTCGACAGCCCGGTGAGGTCGGACACCATGGTCTGGAAGTTGATCAGCGCCTCGAGGCGGCCCTGCGAGATCTCGGGCTGGTAGGGCGTGTACGCCGTGTACCAGGACGGGTTCTCGAGCACGTTGCGCTGAATCACACTCGGCGTGAACGTGCCGTGGTAACCAAGGCCGATCATGGCGCGGTTGACCGTGTTGCGCGAGGCGAGCGCGCGCAGCTCGGCGAGCGCCTCGGCCTCGGAGGCAGCACCGGGGATGACGGACTCGGCGTCCGGCCCGATGTAGATCGAGTCCGGCACGGCCTGGCGCATCAGCGCCTCGACCTGATCCCAGTGCTCGAGGTCAGAGGCGACGCCCAGCGCGTCGAGCATGTGCCGCTGCGCCTCAGACGTCGTCCCGATGTGGCGGTCGGCGAATGAGGTCACTCTCACGCCTCCGTGATCGCGACGTAGCCGTCGCGGTCGAGCAGTCCGTCGAGCGCGCCGTCGGCGATCTCGACCTTGATGAGCCAGGCGCCCTCGAACGGCGAGGAGTTCACCAGAGCGGGGTCGTCGACGACGGCGTCGTTGATCTCGACGACCTTGCCGGTGACGGGTGCGTAGAGCTCGGAGACCGACTTGGTCGACTCGGCCTCGCCGAAGACGTCGCCGCGGCTGAGCTCGGTGCCCACCTCCGGCAGTTCGACGAAGACGATGTCACCGAGTGCGTCTGCGGCGAAGTCGGTGATCCCGATCGTCGCGACGGCGCCGTCGGTGGCCACCCACTCGTGCTCTTCGCTGTACTTCAGGCTGTTGAGATCGGTCATTTCTTCCTCCGGTAGAAAGGCAGGGCGGTACGGGTCGCGGGGATCTTGGTGCCCCGCACATCCAGGAACAGCTCGGTGCCCTCTTCGGCTGAAGAGGGGTCGACGTAGGCCATCGCGATCGGGTGGCCGAGGGTGGGGCTGAGCGCACCACTGGTGATCTCGCCGACGACGGTGCCGTCAGCGAGCACGACGGGGTAGCCGGCGCGACCGGCACGGCGGCCCTCGGCGGTCAG
Source organism: Microbacterium sp. H1-D42 (assembly GCF_022637555.1). Taxonomy (NCBI): domain Bacteria; kingdom Bacillati; phylum Actinomycetota; class Actinomycetes; order Micrococcales; family Microbacteriaceae; genus Microbacterium; species Microbacterium sp. H1-D42. The sequence goes on from NZ_CP093342.1 coordinate 2,437,777, forward strand.
GCCGATCAGCACGCGGGCATCCGATGCGGGCGTCACCTGCTCCTTGCCGACGAAGTCCTCCTTGTCGGCGACCACGACGCGGCCGAAACCGGCCTGCGCGGGGCGGATGTCACGCGAGAGCTCGTTGCCGTACAGCGGCATGCCGGCCTCAAGGCGAAGGCTGTCGCGGGCGGCGAGGCCGGCCGCGACCAGTCCGTGATGCTCGCCGGCGACGACCACGTCATCCCACAGCGCGGCCGCGTCATCTGCAGCCACGAGCAGCTCGAAGCCGTCCTCACCGGTGTAGCCGGTGCGGGCGAGCAGCAGCGGCTTGCCGTTGTAGGTGGCGGCAGCCCAGGCGTAGTACTTCTGCTCCGCCCACGGCACGGTGAGTTCGTCGATGCCGGCCACCGCGGCGAGGATCGCTTCGGAGTTCGGCCCCTGCACGGCGATCAGACCGTACGCGTCTGAGACGTCCTCTGCGGCGACAGCCAGGTCGCCCGTACGTTCCTGCAGCGCCGCGCTGACAGCATCCCGGTTGCCGGCGTTGGAGATGATCAGGAAGTCGTCGTCCTGCAGGCGGTAGACGATCACGTCGTCGATGATGCCGCCGTCCTCGGCGAGCAGCAGCGAGTACTTCGCCTTGCCGATGGACATGACCGACAGTCGACCGGCCAGCGCGTAGTCGAGGTACTCGGCCGCAGCGGCTCCCCGCACGGTGAACTCGGCCATGTGCGAGATGTCGAAGATGCCGGCGGCCTCGCGCACGGCGCGATGCTCGGCGAGGTCGGACGTGTAGCGCACCGGCATCTGCCAGCCGCCGAAGTCGGTGAAGGATGCCCCGAGCGCCTCGTGGCGTTCGCGGAGCGGGGTGTAGCGGGGGTCGGTCACGGAGTTCTCCCGGTCAGGATCGGGTAGGACGGCGTCTTCGTCGTCCTCGGAACTCCCCCTCTGTCATCGGGCCTGAGAGCTTCACCCTGACCTTCGAGAAGGAGTGGGGCTTTCACCGTCGGCGGATGCCGGAGCATCGCTTTCCAGAGCGGCCGGACATGCGCGGTATGGATACCTGAGAGATTGGCGGGGAGGCTTGCTCCTTCGGTGCTCGGCTGCGATCACCGAGCTCTCCCGCACACGTCATACGGCCATTGTTGAATTGGCTGTTCAGTTAGCCCTTACAGCATAGCGGGAGGTCGGCCCCGCTACGGGGTCGCGGCGCTCAGACCAAGAAGCCGTGCGCCATTGCTCCAGAGCACCGAGCGCATCCAGTCGTCGCCGAGGTCGAGTTCGGCGAGTCCCGCGAGCTGGCGGGCGTAGGCGTAGGGGATGTTCGGAAAGTCGGAGCCGAGCACGATCTTGTGCTGCAGGCGGCCCAGCCGCGCAAGGTACGCCGCCGGAATCGCGGGCTCATCGAAGTACCCGGTGGCGAACATCGTGGTGTCCAGGTGCACGTTCTCGTACTGCTCGGCGAGGTCTGCAAAGGCGTCGTATTCGGGCATCCCCATGTGCGCGATGACGAAGCCGAGGTCGGGGAACCGTGCGAGCACTTTCGCGATCGCATCCGGCCCGGTGTGCTGGCCTGGCAGCGGCTGGGACCCGGCATGGATCACGACCGGCACGCGCGCCGCGGCGAACGCGGCCCATGCCGGATCGAGCACGGGGTCGTCGGGCGCGAAGCCACCGACCTGCACGTGCACTTTGAAGAGACGGGCGCCGGCGGCGAGGGCTACCGGGACGTAGTCGGATGCCTCGGGCTCGGCATACAGCGTGCCGCAATGCACGACATCGGCGTTGGCGACCGCGAAATCGCGGTTCCAGTCGTTCAGCCATTCCGCCATGCCCGCCTTGTGCGGGTAGGTCAGTGCGGGGATCGCGCGCATGCCGAGGCGGCGTGCGATCGTGAGCCGCTCCTCGGTGCTGACCCGGTAGTGGATCGGCCAGGCTTTGCCGTAGTTGCGCTCGGCATCGTCGAAGTACGCCCAGACCTTGTCGAGCATCCGGTCGGGCAGGAAGTGCACGTGGATGTCAGCGAGACCCGGGACGCCGAGAGCGTCGAGGTAGGCGGGGATCTCGGCATCCGACTGCGGTCCTGGCGTGGTGTCGGATGCGGGCATCCACTCAGCCTACGCAGGCGACCCTCTAGGCTCGTGCCTGTGACGACAGGGATGCCAGCAGACGACGCGATCGGCGTCGCCGTGTCGACAGTGATCTTCTCGCTGCGCGGCTCTTCAGACGGCGATCGGCTGATGCTGCCGCTCGTGCGACGCACCAGGGAGCCGCACCTTGGCCAGTGGGCGCTGCCGGGTGGCTGGCTGGATCCTCGTGAGGACCTCGACGCGTCAGCATCCCGCACACTCGCCGAGACCACGGCTCTCAAGCCGAGCTATCTCGAGCAGCTGTACACGTTCGGCGACGTCGATCGCGCACCCAGTCGTGCCATCGCGATCGTGTACTGGGCGCTGCTGCGCTCGGATCTCGTCGATGCACAGCGCGCCGCGGCCGACGCGCCGGAGAACGTCGAATGGTACGACGTCGATGCCCTCCCCCCGCTCGCTTTCGACCACAACCGCATCGCCGACTACGCGCTGGACAGGCTGCGCAACAAGGTCGGCTACAGCCGGATCGCGGCCGGTCTGCTGCCGGACGAGTTCACGCTCACAGAGCTCCGAGAGGTCTATGAGGCCGTGCTGGGCGAGCGTCTTGATCCCTCGAACTTCCGCCGCCTGCTGGCTGACTCGGACGAACTGGTGCCTACTGAGTCGTTCCGCACCGGCAAGCACCGCCCGGCGCGGCTGTTCCGCTACGTCGCGCACGCCTGAGGTGCGGGGCCGGATTGCACTTAGGGTCAAGTCGACATAATCTGTTCACGACGCAGTAAGTGTCGAAGTGACCAGAAGGCGGCGCCGGAATGTCCACTCACCCCCTCAGCACGCTCGATCCGTCGGTCGACCACGCCATCCAGGCGATCGTCGACGGAGCCTCGATCGAGAGCACCTGCACCACTGACCTGGCTGCAGGTCCCTGGGACTTCGACATCCGCCCCGGATACGGGCCAGGCTCGTCGATGGGCGATGTGATCCCGACGGGCGCTCCCCGCCAGGGCGAGCTGCCCACCGCGTACCGCGAAGCAGACGAAGAAGACCTGCACGACCGCATCCGCGCCGCGAAGGAGACCCTCGGCGACCGCGTCGTCGTGCTCGGCCACTTCTACCAGCGCGAGGAGGTGGTGCGGCACGCCGACTACGTCGGCGACTCGTTCCAGCTCGCGAACGCCGCACTCGAACATCCGGACGCCGAGGCGATCGTGTTCTGCGGCGTGCACTTCATGGCTGAGACCGCCGACCTGCTCTCCCGTCCTGAGCAGTCGGTGATCCTGCCGAACCTCGCGGCGGGCTGCTCGATGGCCGACATGGCCGACATCGATCAGGTCGAGGACTGCTGGGAGCAGCTGGCCGATGTCTTAGGCCCTCTGGATGAGGCGGATGCTGACGGACTCGTCCCGGTGATCCCGGTCACCTACATGAACTCCTCCGCCGCGATCAAGGGCTTCGTCGGCCGGCACGGCGGCATCGTCTGCACGTCGTCGAACGCCGCGACAGTTCTGGAATGGGCGTTCGCCCGCGGGCGACGGGTGCTGTTCTTCCCCGACCAACACCTCGGCCGCAACACCGCGAAGGCGATGGGCGTGCCGCTGGAGCGGATGCCGATGTGGAACCCCCGTCGCCCACTGGGCGGCTCGTCAGCTGCCCAGCTCACCGACTCGCAGGTGATCCTGTGGCACGGATTCTGCTCGGTGCACCGCCGCTTCAGCGTCGACCAGATCGAGACGGCACGCGCTGAGCACCCTGATGTGCGCGTGATCGTGCACCCGGAGTGCCCGATGGAGGTCGTCGATGCCGCCGATGAAGCGGGCTCCACCGACTACATCCGCCGAGCGATCGCCGATGCCACCGAGCCCACGACTTTCGCGATCGGCACCGAGATCAACCTGGTGCGTCGCCTGGCGGCGCAGCATCCTCAGCACGAGATCTTCTGTCTCGACCCGGTGGTCTGCCCCTGCTCGACGATGTACCGCATCCACCCCGGCTATCTCGCGTGGGTGCTGGAAGAACTGGTCGCCGGCCGAGTGCAGAACCGCATTCAGGTCGCAGATGAC